>JAJZNC010000017.1 GCA_021848045.1 archaeon | reverse complement strand
GGAACACTGCAATTCAGCGGAACTCCGTCTGCATCGACATTCGTCAGCGGAACGATCGACCAGTGGTCGTACGTCACCCCAGCAGCATACGGCACTTACCAGAGCTTCCTCCCCAACGCGGTGTACGTACGGAGCATGCACTTGTATCTCGACATGACAAGCGTAATCTCGCTGTCGGGAACGCAGCTAACTCCTTCGGGCCTGACGTCGCTGATACAAAGCACACCCTACCTCGGGCAGTCCCCGTTCCCCTCGGGCTTCGCCTGACCTTGTCAGAGGGGGTCGTCGACCCCCCTCTTCCCTGTTTTTTCCGATGCCTTCCTCCGCTCTTCGGTAGCGATGTTCTTGTCAGTTGAGGTGAATCGACTGGTTCTCGGTAAGTCAGCCGGTAACGTATCATCTTGCTCGGCTCATCACCCTCCAGCGATGAAAACTGTCCTTCGCTAGTCCTTCCGTCATGCGCTACGACGGCAGGGGAGCTGGAGGCGCGGGCCGAGGCTGTCAGGTCGTCCGGCAGCGCATCGTGCCCGCGGGGGCGGCGCTCACACGGCCGGCACTCCTGTGGGGAGCCCAGGGCGGGCGGATGCCACGTGACGCTCCTCACGTTCACCCCGCACCCTCCCGGACGGAGATGGGGACGTACGCGAGGGTCGAATAATTCTGTCCCGTGCTCCGGTCATTGACCACAGTTTTATACGCCTCAAAGGGAGCCATGTGCAAGGAACGCGTGCAATGATCCTGTCGACAGCACAGACTGAGCCTCAGGGAGGTGCCGCCCGGAAGATGAAGCTCGGGCCGGTACAGCTGGTCATCTTCGCCCTCATAGCGATAGTGGCGATAGGGACGGGGGTCGCGGTGGCCGAGGGCTCCGGCGGGCCGGCGACGTACGCGTGCATGAGCATAACCCACAACGGGAGCACGGTCGTGGTCACGACCACAGGCCTCATCCACTACGTCGGGACGCAGTACTACATCAGCTGCAACGAGGGCTCGGCGCTCCCGAGCAAGGTCCTCTCTTCCTCGTGCCTCACAATCTCCCCGAAGACCATCCTGGCGCCGATCGGGGTCGGGGCCGCCACAGAATACTATTACTTCTCGTCGACCGGCAGCAGCGTGACCATCAACGGGGCCCCAGCGCCCACGAACAACACAGAGTGGATAACGCCAGCAGGGCTCAGCCTCACGACGACCTGCTAGCGGCGACCCGGGCCCGGGGTTTCTGCCAGCGAAGGCTGAACGGATTATATACGCCATGAAAGGGAGGCGTGAGCGCAATCCGGAAGGACGTCAGTTAGAGAAATGTCATCAACCTCATCATACCAATACCTAAGCAGGCTGGAGAACGCGCTGAAGCAGCACGACAGCTGGAGGACGGGCGAGTGCCTGAACCTCATCGCCTCCGAGAACTTCAGCAGCCCGCAGACCCGGGGGATGCTGGTCACGGATTTTGCCAACAGGTACACGGCGCCCGACAAGTTCTACAGGGGGACAAGGTTCATGGACGAGGTCCAGGCCCTGGCCGAGGAGGTCGCGAGGAAGGTCTACAACGCAAAGTACGCCGACGTCAGGGCGACCTCCGGCCACGCGGCCGACCTCGCCATCATGCTCTCCCTCCTCGAGAGGGGGGACAAGGTGGTCTCGGTCGGGGTCGAGCACGGCGGCTATCCGGGGATCTCGCACCTGGGGCTGGGAAAGCTCCTCGGGCTCAAGAACACGTACTTCGCCTTCGACGACGAGGCCGTCAACATCGACGTGGCCTCGACGACGAGGATGCTCGAGCTCGAGCGGCCCAGGCTGATCATCTTCGGCTCGAGCTTCATCCCGTTCCCGCAGCCGGTGAGGGAGGTCTCCTCCGTGCTTGACGGCGAGGCCACCTGCGTCTACGACGGCTCGCACGTGATGGGCATCCTGGCGGGGGGCGAGTTCCAGGACCCGCTCAGGGAGGGTTGCTCCCTGCTATTTGGGTCCACCCACAAGAGCCTCCCAGGCCCGCAGGGGGGCCTCATCCTGGGGAACAACGAGGAGACGTTCAGGCAGGTGAGCTCGCAGATCCACCCCGGGATCATAGACAACGTCCACTGGAACAGGGTCGCCGCCCTGGCGGTCAGCCTCCTGGAGATGATGCAGTTCGGCAAGACCTACGCCCAGGCGGTTGTCAGGAACTCCCAGGCGCTCGCCAAGGGGCTCGCCTCCAGGGGGGTCGCGGTCAGGGGGGCGGTCCAGGGCTACTCAAAGTCCCACCAGGTGCTCCTCGAGTGCGACAAGTCGCGGGGAGAGCTATACGGCAAGAGGCTCGAGGACTCGAACATAATCATCGACAACGGGGGGAGGGTCGGTACGGCGGAGGCCACCAGGATGGGGATGGGCCCCGCTGAGATGGACCAGGTCGCCGAGCTGATGTCGTACGCGATCCTGGGCAAGAAGCCCGCCGACTTCACCAAGAAGAAGGTGAAGACGCTCGTCAAGGACTTCAAGACGCCGCGCTATGTGCTGAAGGCCGTGGCAGACTCGGGCGGCGAGTGAGGCCGCCCGTCCCCCGCTTACTTTGCCGGCTCCGCTATCCCAAGGCTGCTGTTGGTCATCCTTACCGACTCGGCCTGGGATGTCGTGCCCATCATCGCCCGGATGGCGTCGATGTTCTCCGGGGTCACGATCGACTCTTGCTGGACCCCCAGGAAGAGGTAGAGCTCGTTGTCGTCGACGACGGTCACCGACTCCTTCCAAATGCACGCCTCGTAGACGTCGTTCCTGGGCCTGCCCTTCCACCTTGCCCAGTCGATGATGTGCGAGGTCGATTTGAAGCCGGATTTGCCCTCGACGACCATCACCCTCTGCTCCCTCTGGAACGCCGCGACCACCTCCTCCGCGGTCACCTTCTTCCCGAGGGTCACGATAAGGGAGTGCAGGTGCATGTGCGTGGTGGGGATCTTGATCGCCATGGTCGTGATGTTCACGTCGGGGAGGACCGTCATCACGTCGGGGCCGTGGTGGGATGGCAGCGTCACCGGGTCGGGGACCACGGCGTCGATCGGGCCCTTGCCCACCTCCTGCGGGTCGGCGGCCCTTCTGGCCAGGACCCCCCTTGCCTTTTTCACCCCGAAGTTGGTCTTCAGCGCGTGGAGGGTCCTGCAGAGCCCGGTCGTGTTGCAGCTGACGACCCTGACGAACTTCCTGCCCTTGGCACCGTCGTAGTTGCAGTTCGAGTTGAACGAGAAGCCCGTGAGCTCGTGCTCCTCTCCTCCCTCGAAGATCGCGCGGACGCCTGCCTTCTCGTACATGGCCTTGTTACCCGATGCTATCTCTTCGCCCGTGGCCTCTATCATCACGTCGACCTTCTTCAGGAGGTCCTGGAGGCTCCCGCTGGTAGGGACCTTCGCCTTTTCGAACTTGGCCTTGCCGTCTGCGTCGAGGTGGTAGATCGGTATGCCGCGGTCAACGGCGAGCCTCGCGCGGTAGTCCGGAGTGAACTTTGTGACTCCGACGAGCTCCATGTCCTTCTGCTTGGTCACCGCGTCGGCGACCCTGCCGCCTATAGTACCGTAACCGTTTACCCCTACCCTAATCATCGCAGACCCCTCGTGGATGGGGATTTAAAGAACCTTTTAGGGATGCGCACGCGAGTGGCGCAGGCGACAGGTCGGGCACGGGCCGCCCGCCGGCACGGGAGACGGCCGAGGTCCAGGCACGTTTCCAGGCCCGCGGCGCTCTGAATTCGAGGCCCGGTTGCAGGGCGGGACGCCGACTGGCGGCATCCAGTACGACCGGGGACGGCGGCTCGATAATATCGCATAAACACAACCAGGAAATGAGAATATGTGTAATATCACATGTATCTTACAAGTAAGACACATCCCCTCTCATTGAGCCTTTGGCCTTTGCTGCGGACGCTGGACCTATATTTGAAATATTTGCATACCTTGCCCTTCGCCAGGGTGGGTGACGAGCATCGGAGCGCGACGCACGGGGCGAGAAACGGGACCTTCTCGAGAGCCACCCCCCGCGCCTCCGCCTGGTCGAGGCGTTCGTAGACTGTGCAAGCCTATTAATCACCCGCTCAAGGCGGAGCCCTTCCGGTATCCACGATGGCCGACCTCTTGCAGCTCTTCCACGCGATGCTGCTCGGCATCGTGCAGGGGATCGCCGAATGGCTCCCCGTGAGCAGCAAGACGCAGGTCCTCCTCGCTTCGTCGTACCTGCTCAACCTAGACTACCAGCAGGCGTACACGTTCGGGCTCTTCATGGAGATCGGCACGGTGCTCGCCGCAGTCATCTACTTCAGGGGGTACATCCTCGACCTCCTGAGGGTCCTCGCGGGTTCGAAGGACCCAATGAAGAGGAAGCTCTTCGTCTACGTACTGGTCGTGACCCTCGTGACTGGGGTGATCGGGGCGCCCCTGTACCTGATCGCGGACTCTGTGAAGGGGGTCTCGATAGGCGTCCCCATGCTGGTCATCGGCGCCGTGCTCATCGGCGACGCCCTCTTCATCAGGTATTCCAGGAGGAGAGCTGGCGCCGTCAGGCGGACCTTCAAGGACATGAAGACGAGGGACTACATCATAATCGGGGCGATGCAGGGCATCGCCGCCCTCCCCGGGGTGAGCAGGTCGGGCATCACTGTCAGCTCGATGCTCCTGCTGGATTTTGAGGCCGACGAGGCGTTCAAGCTCTCCTTCGTGGTGGGCATCTTCGCATCGCTGGCGGCCTTCTTCCTCACGACCATAGTGAGCGGGGCGAACGTCGGCGACGCCGTAGCGGGTATCGGGCTGGCGGGGTTGGGGCTGGCCATCCTCACGGCGACCCTCGTGAGCCTCGTCCTCATCGACGCCCTCATCAAGGTAGCCTCCAGGTCCGGCATCGTCTACTTGACCGCGGGCCTGGGTGCGATAGCCGTGGTCGGCGGCATCCTTTACACGGCGCTCGGGCTCTGAGGCCGGGGCCGCGATACGGGGAAGCGAGGCCCTACGAGGAATAATCGACGTCGATATCGTGCTCGATATCTGCCCTTTTGCGGAGGAGAGGTGGGCGTCACCCCGCCCCGAAAGCTGACGAGCCTCACTGTATCCTTACCAGGTCGTTCCAGCCCTTCGCCAGCTGCCACGCCTGCTTGACGAACCCGCCCTGGGGGCCCCTCTCCGGGATGGGCTGGAGCTTGAGCTGGTACACCGCCTCGGTCTTCTTCCTCTTCTCGTCCCAGATGAGCACGTCCTTCTCTATGAACCCTAGGTCGAGGAGCTTCCTGAGGAGCTTGACGTAGAAGTTGTGGTAGCTGTACTTCACGCCGAGCCTCCCCTCCTCGAGGTCCTTTGCGAAGAACCTCAGCTGCCTCTTGGTCATGGCGAGGTGCTGGTCCGACCTCATCTTCTCGACGAGGATCCTGGCGACGGAGAGGGTCTCCTTCCTGTCCCCGAAGAGGACCGCGAGGACGTCGCCGTTCGCGACCGTCCTGTCGTTCCAGTACAGCTTGATCGACTTCTGGGTGGACACCGGGGGTATCGGGGCGAGTTCCCCTGCAGGGTCTATTCTTCACGGAAGGTGAATTGCCTTGAGCCATCGCTCAAAATCTTCTCGCCGGCCCGAGAAATCCGACGTTTGTCGTCTAGTGCCGAATTCTCCCTGTTAGAATCACGCTTACGGAAGGCGTATATCTTCGACAACCGTGAAACACCGCATGCCTACAAGCGACAGTCCTGTGATGCTAGAGGTTACCAGCGGGCCGAAGGGGGCCAGACCCAAGTTCTGGTCAGAGTCGTTCTTCGAGCAGGTCGCGGACTCTCTGAACAAGAGTCCCGTCTTCGCACCCATCTTCAAGGGGATGAAGACGCGGATCGTCGCAGAGTCGACCGACCAGGGCGGCTCTTTCATGATTAACATCGTCGACGGCGCCATCACCGTGAGGCGCGCCGAGCAGGGCGAAGCGACGGACTTCCGCTTCAGCGCGCCCTACGCCGAGTGGGTCAGCGTCGTGAGAGACGGCAGCGAGCTCCGGGGTGAGGTCGTCAAGGGCAGGGTGAAGTTCAAGGGCTCCATGCCGATGATGCTGCTCATGCTGGGGAAGGTCTCGAAGGCGGAGAAGGAGCTCGTGGCCCACATGCGTGCCATGGAGCCGGAGTACTAGGAGGGGGTCGAGTTGGCGAAGATCAGGGTCTACACATCGTTCTCGTTCCTCCTGGACACGTTCGACGTCTCGCTGAGGTCCAAGTACCCAGACGACCACCTCCACCTCATCACATTCAGGGACCACCCGAAGATGGTCTTCGAGAGGATAAGGCGCGAGGTGGCCGAGGAGGGGCACTCCGCTGACGTACTCATCGCCCCCCACTGGATGGTGATGAACCTGCAGCTGGGCGGGTACCTACGGTCCTACGAGAGCCCCGAGCTGGCAGGATACAGGCCGGAGTACTACGACGCCAAGGCGGGCTGGTGCGGGATGGCGCTCTCACCGGTGGGGATGGCGTACAACACCCAGCGGGTCAAGGGAGCGGACATACCCAACGGGCTGTGGGACCTCGTTGGGGGCAAGTGGAAGAACAGGCTGGCGGTCCACGAGATAGTGGACAACAAGGAGGGGCAGATGGGCCTCACTTACCTCACAGTGCTCCGCGAGATAATGGGGGAGGTGCGGTGGACCGACTTTGTGAGGTCGATATTCCTCTCAAAGCCGGCCACCTACGACTGCATGCCGGAGATGGCGTTGAACATCTCGCTGGGCAACAGCGACGTGGGCTTCCCCGCGACCTCGTCGTGCGTCGCCTACTACACGGAGATGCAGCAGAGGGACGTCGCGCACAGGATGCCCAAGGACGTCCCCTACCTGATGACCTTCGCCCCGACCATCGCCATCCTAAAGCACGGAGAGGACCCCAAGTGGGCGGAGCGGGCGTTCGACTATGGGATATCGGAGGACTGGGAGGCCAAGGTAGAGTCTTTCGGGGGGAAGATACCCATGAGGACGGGGATGGCCAACCCGGCCAGCATCCCGCCCGACGTCAAGCTCTTCCCGACCCTCGACCACGCCAGGAAGATCCCCCAGACCAGGGACGCGGTGATCCGCATCCGCGACTCTGTCGCCCCGGGGGCGCAGCAGGTGCACGTCACCACCAGGTAGCAGGCACGAGCTGGCGTGGCAGGCGGGGGATGCCCTCCGGGCCGTCGATAGGCGGTCCGGGGCCCTCCGCGGCCAGTTCCCCTCCGGGGTCCAGGCCCCTGCCCAGGGCGCAAAACGTTTAGTGTACTCCCGGGGGTCACAGACCGACCCCTGCGACCAAAGCATGGTCCTGCCTTGGCAAGGGGATGCCGAGGGGCCGCTGGTGACCCTGCAGGGGAACACCCTCCTGCCGGCTCGCCGGCCTGACGGCCGCCGCGGGCTCTAGTTTCCGCGCGTCTGGACCGTGCTCAAACGCGGCCCTCTGGAAGGAACTTCTAAGGGATGGACCCCATGGTGTCCGACGCTCCGAAAGCCCCAACGTCGGCGTCATGGAGACGGCCGGACGGCGCCAGCCAAGGGCGGCGGGTCATCGTAGGAACAGTGGCTCGAGCTTGAAGGGCTCCCTGGACATCTCCAGGGTCATGTCGTTCTCTCGGGAAAGGAAGACAGGCCTGGTGCTGGTCAGCTCGGAGACCGCGATGGTGTAAGAGTCGCCGAGCGATATAGCACGTGCGCACTTTATCCGTGAGACCGCGGCGTGGACCTCCTCCCCCTCTTCGACGTAGAGGACCCTCGAGTCCAGCAGCGCTCTTATGGCTGTAAGGGCCTTTGCGTGGCCGATCTTCCTGCAGAGGATGTACCCAGCCTCGGCGATGTTGACCATGCAGGTGTGTCCCGTGAGGACTCTCTTCTCCAGCCGGGAAGAGAGCTGGCCGCCGGTATGGGTTCCGGCGAGCATCTCGACCAGGACGCTCGAGTCGAGCGTGTATCTTCCTTCAAGATAACCCGGTCGACGTAATTTCGTGAGCGGGAAGCATCTGCTGGTCAGGAGGAAGCCTCGCATGTCCAGATCGAACCTCCTCGTCCTGTAGTATCCGGCGAGGAACGTCTTCAGGTCCTGGAGGGTCGTGGGGAAGCGTGGTAGCGCTGAGAGGTCCTTCTCTCCCTGTCTCCAGCACTCCTCCATTGCGTCGAACTCCGGAGACGCCGTGGGGATCCACCTCACCCTGAGCATCCTCCTGTGCTGTCTCATGTATTCCGTCACGATCTTCGTCCTCCTGTGCTGCCTCGCCTTGTCGAGGAAGAGATACATCGGGCCGAACTTCCCGTGCAGCTTCTTCAGGAAGTCAAGGAACGACGGGCCGTCGAACACGTCGTACTGCCTGAAGATCTGCCTGCCGTCGATGCTGATGGCTCCGAAGACCGCGGTCCTGAAGTGAGAGCCTGACACGACGCGGATGGGTCGGATCCCGGCGCCCGCCCACACCCTCCTCACCTTGACGTCCTGGACGAAGATCGATTCGTCCTCCGTCGCCACGGTGAACCCTTCAGGGACGTCTGCTAGGAGCCTGGCAGTCCTTTTTTGAAAGCCAGCCTCTCTTCGAGAGAGGCCTTGTGAGCCAGCCTCTTCTCCGGGACGACGCTCCTCGCCCCCCACCGATGGATGAGCCTGAGGACGTGCCTCTCGCTGTACGTCACACCGGCCTCTTCTTGCACGAGCTGCCTGACCTCCTTCACCGTCCAGCCGCTCTCGTTCGTCGCGACCTCCCTCCCGATCCTGGCGAGCATGCGTTGCTCGACCTTAGGAGGTCTCCCGCTCCTCGGTCTCGTCCTCAGTCCCTCGATGCCCTCCTCTTCGAACAGCGCCTTGCGGTAGCGGTCCGGGTACCGCGTACGCCAGGCCGCGATCTCCTCGTCGGAGCGGACCAGATTCTCCATCCCCTCCAAGGCCGGGAAGGTCCCGATG
>JAJZNC010000041.1 GCA_021848045.1 archaeon | reverse complement strand
CTTGGCCTTCCTTGAAGACGAACAGTGGATTGATGTCTAGCTCGGAGACCACATCCTCAAAGTCCGAAGCGAGTTTGGAGAGATTCGAAATGGCCTCCGCGGTGGCTTGGATGTCTGCCTTTGATCTCCCCCTGAATGCGTCGAGAATGACTGAACCTCTTACTTCGTTGATCATAGACCTAGCGGTTTCTACGTTGACGGGGGCGAGCCTAATCGAGGGGTCGCCCAGCGCTTCGGCAAGGACACCTCCGATCCCGTAGATGACGAAGGGGCCGATCCGGGGGTCGACCCTGGCCCCGACGATGACCTCGACCCCTTCCTCTTGCTTCTGAACTAACAGCCTCCTTTGAGCGGGATTGTCCGAGGTCTGTCTCGCAGCTAGCTCATTGAACGCAGAGGACAATTCACCTTCATTCCTTATGTCGGTCTTTACCATACTGGCTTCCGTTCGGTGATACAGGCCCTCGGCCTTCAAGACAACAGGGTACCCGATCCTGTTCGCCGCTTCCGACGCCCCTCTTTGGCTCTCCACGGTCTCAGACTTCACAGACTCGATGCCGTACTCGCGCAGTATCATCGAAGCCGTGTCAAAGGACAGGAGACCTTCTTGTAGGCCCGTGCCCATCATGCCACCAACACGAGCTCGCCGACCGTTCGTGGCTTCATAGCTCTGAGCCGACCCTGAGAAGCTGTTCACCACAAGTCCGATCGCGGCGAGCGCGTTTTCTGCCCCCCCAATGACTGCGACCTTGTCATCAGGCACAATACTTTCGGATTTTATCGGAGTGTAGCAGACGATCGGGATGGATGATTTCTGCGCAGCTTTCTTGATTTGCTCATAGAACTCTGGCACTTGCTGTTCGAACAGGGGATACCTGACCAGTATCCAGTCGTAATTTCCATCTTCGTCTAGGATTCTGACCACGGTCGAGGACTCGGAGACGAGCAAGAGCGGTTGAAGGTCGAAGGGATTCGTCAGTCCGGAGCGGGGCACCTTCAGGAGCTTGGCCAGCCTCTCGCGGGTATCAGCATTGGGCGTCGGGAGTTCCAGTTGAAGTCTTTCAGCATAGTCCGAGACCAGGGCGCTCAAGCCTCCACTGAACATGGCAACTCCAACTCTAGACCCTCTCGCTCCCGGCTTGAGCTTCAAGAGTATCTCGGCGGTGTCCAACACCTGCTCGATGCCTTCCGTCCAAACGACTCCGGCCTGCGCGCACATCGCACGGAACATGCGAGCGTCTGTAGCCAGCCTTCCCGAATGAAGAGAGACCGCCTCGTTACCCTTTCTGGACTGCCCCATCTTCAACACGATTATCGACTTGCCTGCTTCCCTGGCAGACTGGAACAGCCTTCTTAGTTCGCGACCATCTTCTATTCCTTCGACAGCAACCACGATGATGCTCGTGCGCTCATCTGCGATTAAGAACCGCAGGAAGTCGGTCAGTTTCGTCACCGTCTCGTTTCCCGTCGATACGATGTACGAAAAGCCCATCTTGCGCCTTATCCCGTACCTGTAGACATAACTCATCACCCCGCCACTCTGGGAAACTATCGCGATGCCTTTGGTCGAAGGAGGCACCGGAACGCTCGGGAACCAGCACGGAGCGGCTCCTTCGGTGTTCACGAACCCCGCTGAATTCGGCCCGACTACCGTCATTCCGTACTTTATGGCGATCTCTCTGATTTGAGACTCGGTCACCCTTCCAGCGTCGTCTATCTCACCGAAACCCGTTGCGAAGATGACGGCGAACCTGATCCCGCATTCGCCGCAGCTTCTGAGGACCCCTGTGACATGCTCTCTTGAGAGGTTGATGGCAGCGCAGGACACCCCAGGGGGGAGGTTCTTGACATCCGGATAGCATTTCAGCCCGTAGACCTCGGAATACTTTGGGTTTACAGGATAGACCACGCCTTTGAAGAATTTCTTGATGTTCGGATAGATCCTGCTGTCGTTCGGCGACGCTCCAATCAGGGCGATAGATCGAGCGTTGAAGAAATCGCGAATGTCTTCAACGGTACTCGAAGTCATCCTGCGCAGGTCAGTGTTCACTCCCATGATTATCGTTTAAGCCTTCATGAGAACAGGTCTAGCAGGCGGCAGGCCCCCGGGGGGTATCCATCGGGGGCTAGCTGCGCGTATGTCGGTTCGAAGTGGAACGCCGCTTTCGCTCTGGTGGACACGAGCAGGAACAGCCCCTGGCAATAGCGCTACGACCGTTCAAGAACGGACTTCAGGACGATAGACGCGTGTCCTCTCGAGTCTTCGTTGCACGAAGACTAGCGCAAGAATCAAGCTCCACACTATGGCGAAGAGTACCATGCCACCAGCGGCGAATTGAGGTATTTCGCCCGAAGACCATAGGCTCCAAAGAAATACTGCGAAGAGCCCGGTGTGAGCTGTCGAAAGTAGGACCACCGGAGCTACAGAAGTGAAGGCGGCTATGAATACATACAACCAGGTCACAACAAGGCTCGGTCTCAAGATTGGCAAGAAGATGCGCCTCATCGTTGCCATCGTGCCCGCACCGAATACGCTGGAGGCCTCCTGCAGCTCCATCTGTACCTGAATCACCCCTCCACTCAGGGACCTCATCCCCTGCGGTATGAAGGCGAGCGATAGGGCGATCACCATCACAGCCAGAGTTCCGTAGATCTCCCTTCCTATGGTCAGGAAGGCCCACAACAGTCCGAACCCTATAACGAGCGCAGGTATCGCTATCGGGAGCATGCCAAGTGCCTCCAGCAACCCTCGTCCGCGGACCTTCGTCCTCCTAGCGACAAAGACCAATGACAAGGAGACAAACGTGATTATCGTCGCCGCGAACACTGAGCTGATCGCGCTGTTCACGATGGTAGGCACCATGCCCGAAGTGTTGGAGAAGACGTACTGAAAATTGCCCAACCCCATGTGACCGAACAGATCGTAGGGGAGCCAGACTGGAACCAGAGAGAGCATCACCATGGTCACGAATGGAAGAAACAGCCCAACTACGAGATAGGCCAAGATCCCAGCAAGGGAGACGAAGCGCCAGCGACCCAGTGGTAAGACTCCTGACGAATACCCCTTCCCCGAAACCACCTCGTACCTTCTTGATGAACGCAGAGACCTGTTATACGCGAAGACCAGTATCAAAGCGATGACGAGGATGAGCGAAGAATCGGCGCTTGCAATGGCGTAGTTTGGCGGGACTATTGAATCAACATTGTAATAGATGCTGGACAGGAAGACGGATATCCTAGCAGGTATCCCTATCATAGTCGGAGTCTCAAAGACCCCGGCGGCGATGGTGAAATCGAGGATGAACGCGGACAGAATGGCAGGTATCGCCAGCGGTACCGTCACATTTCTGAGTGTGGACCCAATTCCAGCACCCGACATCCTACTCGCATCCTCTAAGGAGGAGTCCATATTCCTCAATGCCGCTGCGATGGTGATGTATGAAATGGGCACAAGTGCCATGCCACCTGCCCAGATCATCCCGGGCCAGCTGTAGATGTTGAACGTTGATGTTGATAGACCAAGATCGCCCAGAGCTATGTTTACGAGACCCACTCGCTGACTGAAGAGGTAAACCCATGCCAGGTTGGCGATGAAGACCGGAAACGCGAGCGGAAAGAATGGGAGGTAGAAGAGAGACCTTCGAAATGGGGTGTTTGTTCTGACAGTGACTATGCTCAGCAGCAGCCCAACGGCGATGCCCATGACGGATGACCCGAGAGAGAAGAGTATTGTGTTGACGACTAGACCTGCCACTCCGCCTTGCCCGAATGCAGACAGGTAATTGTTCCAGGTGAAATGACCAGGGAACCCAGGTCTCGAGCTCCAGAAGCTACCAAAGAGCGTGAAGATGATGGGATAGACTATGAATATTCCCAGGGCCCCAACCCCGATCCCAAGAATCAGGGCTGGCAGGCTGGGCAGAGGTAGCTTGCGCATTGTACTGCCAGATCACGTGGTTTTCTCTAATAGCCCATGCTCTTGAAGAGAGCCCCCCATGCCTGCGAGTTCTGAGCTATGCTCACTGATGGGAAGTAGGCCAGGGTCGCTCCGGGAGCGAAATGATTGATCACGTTCACCTCGCTCCATGTGGCGTTGACCGTCCTGCTGACTGGGGTCCTTACATTGATGTTACCTATCGTGAGTTGGCCGATTGGAGAAGAGGCGAAATCTACGAACAGTTTTGCAGCGGCAGGGTCCTTTGCATGGGCGATGATACCAAGATTGGAGGTCTCTACCATTATAGGCAAGTTTGGCATTGGTAGATACTTCAACGCCGCTCCGCCTTGGATATCCGGAGCAGCGTCTTGCATGAATCCGCCCAGACAGAACGCGTGGGTGCCGCTTGCAACGTCGTTCGCGCAACTTGCAAACGCGGATATCACAGTGGGGCTGGTGTTGGTCTCGAGCGTCTGAAGGAAATTCAGGACGGTCGAGTTTCCGAGTATTCCCGCTAGCGCAGCCCAATATTGCGTGTATGTGCTACCCGTCGTTGGGTCGTTCAACTCGATTTGTCCCTTGTACTGGGCAGCGGACAGGCCAGCGAACGTGGTCGGGACCTGCGAGCTGGATACGAGGTTGGAATCATACCACCAGCCTATGCTGAGCTCCATCATGGGAGTCGTTCCGTTAAGAGGGTCCAGCGCTATGCTCGGGAAGGCGCTAGCTTCAGGGGAGACGTACTTCTGGATGTACCCCTGGAGCTCCATGGTGTACAAAGTTGGCGTGCTGGACAGCATGAGGTCTGCAGAATAGTTCTGTGCCTGCAGTTCAGAAGTGATCCTGGTGTAGGCCTGTGGTGGGTTTAGAGAGACGTAGTTTACGGTGATGCCTGGATACTGCGACGAAAACGCGTTCTGAAGGACTGCGAACTGGTCTGCATCCATGCTTCCATAGATGGTGAGCGCCCCTTCCTTCAGGGCTTGCTGATACAAGGCCTGCTCGCTGTTATTGGAGGTGACCGTTTGAGTTACAGTGGATGTGCCGACAACGGTGGTCGTTCTTCCTGAGGAAAGCGAAGAGGTCACTACGTATGTTCCGCCGACACCTACGAGAAAGGAAATCACAACCGCAACGACCGCGGTGGACGTACTCACTCCGGATCTTCTCAGACCGAAATTCATTACGGGAAATTTGCGACGCCGCATTACTATATAGTGTCTTAGTTAGAATAATACTAACCACGCAGACGGGATGGATCTCCCTCTGAACCAGAGACCACTCTGCTCGGCCTTGACCTCTTTATGGTGGCGGGCCGTCAGTTCGCGGTCTCGACGATCATGAGTTTGTCGCTTGGGAATTGCACCCATACCTCTTTTTCCTTTTCCAGAGAGACGCCCTCGCTCGCACGGGCCCTGATTCTCTTTTCAGCCGCTATGACTTCGCACTCAGTGTAGTCTCCCATGTAGTTCGCTGTGGCAGTCATCGCGACAAAACAATTCTCATCAGGCCTTGTCGGAGTCAGGACCACGTTTTCCGGCCTGATGCACAAGACGACCCTTGTGGATTCTTTCACGGGCTTGCTGGAGCGTACCTTGAGAACTCCGAACATGGTGTTGACCCTCGTGATCTCAGAAGAATGATTCTCCACCACGCCCTCGATGAGGTTGGATGCGCCCACGAAGTTTGCAACCGTTTGGTTAGCCGGATTGTTGTATATCTCCCTCGGAGTGCCCATCTGGATTAGTCTTCCCCGCTCCATGACTCCGATCTTGTCCGACAGGAAAAGCGCTTCGACCTGGTCGTGTGTCACATACAAAGTGGTGATCTTCAGCCTCCTCTGCAGGCCTTTGAGCTCATGCCTCATGCTCTCGCGGAGGCGGGCGTCCAAGTTACTCATAGGTTCGTCTAACAAGAGCACGTTTGGTTCTGATACTAGCGCTCTGGCTAGCGCGACTCTTTGCTGTTCTCCCCCACTCAGCAGGGTCGGCGACCTGTCTTCGGTGCCACCCAGCTTAACCAGCTCCAGAGCCTCGCGCACTCTGGTCTTGATCTCCTCAGAGTTCTTCTTCTTTATTTTCAGCGGATACGCAACGTTGTCAAAGATGCTCATGTGCGGCCAGATGGCGTATGACTGGAAGACCATTCCCATGTTGCGTCTTTCTGGAGGCACGAAGGTACTGTCTGAGGCCACCACCGTTCCTCCTACCGTGATCGAGCCAGCGTCGGGTCGTTCCAAGCCGGCAATGCATCGGATGGTTGTTGTCTTTCCGCACCCGCTCGGCCCAAGCAAGCTGACTAGAGTCCCATCTTCAATTTCAAAGGAGACGCCATGGACGGCCTGGAAATCCCCGAAGGACTTGTTCAAGTCTTGAACCTTCAGACCTGCCATTGTCCTCTTTGACTCGGTTTTGCGAGTATATCCATTTTTCTTGTAAGACCGGGCATATCAGACTCTTTCGTGAGCGGAACGTAACCGTCCGCGAGGAGGGGGCTCCTCACCCCCACCGTATGCCCTAACACACCCTTAGCGCTGCCTGTTTGCGGCACCGGAGCGAGCCTTCGCCTTCTCGACCTCCAGCTCGTACTGGAGGGCGGTCATCAAGACAGAGTTGCCTTTCTTCCGCGAGAGCGTCCTGACGAGGTCCCTCTCGGTGACCAGCGCGATCTTGCCGGTCGGCGCGTCGTCGACGACCAGCCCCCCTATCCCGAATATCATCATCTTGGACGCGGCGACCCTGATGTCGTCGTCCTTGCTCACCGTCATGACGTCCCTGGTCATGAACTCGGAGATCGGGACGTCGAACCTGGCGGGGACGCTCCAGGTGCCCGAGGTCTCCTGGCCCGAAGGCCCCTTGGAGGCGAACTTGGCCACGTGTCCCAGCGCGTCCTTGTTGGACAGTATGCCCTTCGGTAGGGCGTCCCCGCTCTCCCCGTCTGGGACGACCGGGAGCCTCCTGACGCGGTGCTCCGACATGAGGCGGACTGCGGTCGAGAGGAACTGGTCCTGCCCTATCGTTATCACGTTGGGGTTCATTATCTCGGAGACGGACACCCCCACCTCGTCCGAGCTGGTCCCCATGAGCCCGACCAGGTCCCTCAGGGTGATTATCCCCCGGACGACCCCCTGCTCGTCTACCACGCACATCCCCCCGAGGTTGTGGAACGTCATCTTCTTGGTTATCTCGGCCAGCCCGTCTCCCGGCTCCACGCTGATGGTGTTGTGGACCATGATCCGCTCCACCGGTATCTCGAGCGACTCGATCACGTCTCTGGTCATCACGTCGGGCTTTGAGAACGCGAAGTTCAGGGAGTCGATGATGTCCTGGGCAGATATCATGCCCATCACGCGACCCTTCTCGTCGACGACGGGGAGGTGGCGGAAGTTCCTTCGGTGCATTATCAGCGAAGCGGTGAGCACGCTCTGGCGCGGCGTGACCCGCACGGTCTGCCTGGTGAAGAGCCACCAGAGGTCCTCGGTCTTGTTAGGCAAGCTTCATCGACCTCAAGGTGCACCCGTGCTACTCTTCGACCGGGACTTCTTGCGGCGGGATGCGCGTAGCGTGCTTGTGCTCCCCCGCCTTTAGGACGGTGAACTTGGAGGCGAGGACCGACTCGAGGAGCGACTGCGGCAGGTTGAAAGCGTGGAAGAAAGACTCGAGGGCGCCGCCGAGGGCGTCCAGGTCGGCAGCGTTGAGGTGCCTGTACTCGCTGAGGAGGGGCTTTGTGTACTTGCTCGTGAAGAAGAGGAAGCGGACCCGCGCCATGAGGGGTGGCGGGAGGAGCGGTGCTAGGTCGCTCTCGCCAGGGTACCGGAGCTTGGAGACCGCCTCGAAGGCATCCTTCGAGAGCTTGCCGTCCGTGACGCCTGCCCTCAGGTACGCCAGCACGTCCTCCGGGCTCGGAGGGAGCCCCAGCTGCGCCGGGTCCACCTCTCCCCGGATGTAGATGGTCCCGCCGACCAGTCCGGTCGCCGCGAACTTGCCCACCGGCCTGTCGGAGCCCGAGAGGTTGAGGACTGCGAGTACCCCCCCGGCCATGTACTCTCCGAGATAGTCGTCTGCGGTCTCTCCGACTATGAAGAACGGCTTGGCCTGCTTGTACTCGCGCATCTGGATCGCCACGCGGTTCCCTACCGAGCCCCTGACGAAGATGTGCCCGCCCTGGAGGGTCTGCCCCGCGACGTCCCTCGCGCTCCCGTGGACGACCACGGAGCCGGCGTGCATCGTGTCGGCGAGGTCGTCCGCGACGTTGCCGTAGACTTCGTAGGAGACGCCGTCGTTGAGGTTGGCCAGACAGTTGCCCGGGTAGCCGCTGAGCACCACCCTGAACCGCCTCCTCGTCCCGTCATTCTGCCTGGTGGAGAAGCCTATCCCGATGTACCTCTGGCCGCTCACGTTCTCTATCCTCACGCTCTCGTCCCCCGCGCGGTGCGACCTGCGCAGGAACTCGTTGACCTCGCTGAAGCCCACGCCCGAGGCGTCCAGGACCGCAGCCGCGCTTGGGGCCTGGGCATCCCGCGGTGGGACGGTGCCGCCAGGTCCGCCGCCGGAGCGGAACGGCTGGATCTTCCTCCTCGTACCTGGCTCGAGCATCCCCTTCTTGACGGAGGCAAGGAAGAAGGAGCCAGGCTCGGGAGCCCAGACGACGGCGTCCTTCGAGAGGTTCCTGATCTGGTTCTCCTCGCTCGCGACGTAGAACCGGCCCTCGTCCTCCCCGACTAGGAGCGGCCTGAACTTTGACCTGTCGGTGAGGGCCAGCAGGTACGTGTCCTCGCCGTCGCAGAAGCCCGCCACGACGGCGAACGGCCCGTCGAGCCGCGCGCCCCGGTATCTTATTAGAAGCCGCCTGACCTCCGGCGAGAACTGCCTCTCGAAGGGGTTCGTGAGGAGGGTCGCGCTCTCCAGGAGGGAGAGCCCTTCGACCCTGACCAGGTGGTCGAGCAGGCGAGCTATCACCTCGCTGTCGGTCCCGACGTGGCTGCGGAGCCCCCAAGAGTTGAGCTGCTCGAGGTTCGCCCCGAACGAGCTGATGTCGCCGTTGTGGGCGATCGCGGTGTCCATGGACGCGAAGGGGTGCGACCATATCGGATACCTCCCAGGGGAGTTGGTGGGCTGTCTGGTGTGGGCTATCCACGCGTCCGCCTTTCTGCTGTCGGCGTCAAGGTGGTACTCCTTGGCGACCTCGAGGGGGAAGCCCACCTCCTTGAAGACGTCGAGGTACCTTCCGTAGGAGAAGACCCTGCCGTCAATCTTCCCGTCTGAAAGGAGACCTCCGTTGATGGCGTCGATCGTCCTCTCGAGGGTCGCGTTGTCAGACGCGCTGACGTCGGCCTGCCAGATCCCGAACCTCTGGAACCCGCTCCTGGGGGCGGGCATCTGGAGTTGGACGTCCCTGGGCGAGCTGACGTTCGCCGAGAGCTGGTCGCCGATGCTACCCGCGATGTCCTGGTTCCTGACGAAGGCCTTTATCCGGTGGGTCTTGCCCCCGCCGCTCAGGGAAGGGTCGAAGAGGGCGAACCCCGCGCCGAACTCGCTGCCCCTGTACTTTATGCACGAGATCCCCGTCAGCGTGTCGAGGTTGGAGACCTTCGAGGCGCCGGACTTCCTGATGACGCCGAAGATGCCGCACCCGTCCTTGTAGATAGGCTGGCCGTAGGTGGCGTCGTAGGTCGGATACTCTGCCATGCCCGTATCACGCCGCCCCCGCGGGCTTTATGCCCAGCTCCCTCCGTATCGAAGGGTCGAGGCAAACGGTCCTGAGTATCTCCTTGTTGCCGACGAGCGATGAGGCCACGCTGCTCATCCCCGCGGCCCCCGCCAGCAGCTTGATGTCCTTGACGAACGCCACGACGAGGTTCTCGAGATGCTCGGCGAGCCGCTCGAGGTCGAGCACCACCTCCTGGTCGTCCTCGAACCCGACCGCCACCAGGGCGGCCTTGCCGAACCCGACGCAGTCCGCCCCCATCGCGAGGAGCTTCACGATGTCCTCGGAGCCCCTGACCATGTTCCCCTCGGCGAGGATGTCGTACCGCCACCGCGCGTCCTTCTCTATGAGGTCCCGCTCGAGCTTCGAAACCGATAGCTCGAGCTGTAGGTCGCTCTCGTCGTCGTCCTCGTCTACTATGAAGCCGTGGTAGGCGTCCAGGAGCCTGAGGTTCGACCGGACCCACTCGAGCGCGGCCGTCGAGGAGGGGATCCTGAGATAGAGCGGCCAGCGCCCCCCCGCGCCCTCCGCGGGGGCTGCCCCGGATGCCTGGGCGCTCATGCGGACCACGGAGATCGCGCGGCCCCTGCCCTGCGCACCCTCCGGGGCGATCAGGCGCTCTGGATGCGGCCCCTCGCCCAGCCGCCCGGCGGAGTCGTCGTAGAGGAGGCCCATCGCGGAGGCCGTCCGCGCGAAGATAGACCTCACCTCGTCCGGGACCCCCTCGGGAAGGTGTGTGAAGAAGAAGGGCGCGGCCAGCCTGACCTTGCCCTGGGCCAGGTAGTTGACTATCTCGATCTGCTCCCTATAGGGGTCTATGCTGGGCCTCGTGACCTGGGCTCCGTCGACCACCACCCAGTCCGAGAGCCTCGACGGGGTGTCGATGAAGGGAGGCCCTATCGAGCCCATGCTCGAGATCTGGGCCTCACCGGGCGACTTGCCGGTCGTCCCCGCGAGCTCCCACAGGGTGGTCGACCTAGACGGGTCCCACAGGTTGGCGGCGAGAGGAGGAGCCCTCGAGGTGGCGGCCTGGCCGCCCGAGCCACGCTCCTGCTTCGAGTCCACCCCGAGTATCCCGAGGGTCTCGGGGTTCATGGAGCCGTTGTGGAAGAGGAGCTCGCGCCTGGACCTCAGGTCGGCTATGCTTGAGACACCTATGGCCTCCATTATGAGCCTCATCTCTTCGGTCCAGCCTCTGACCATGTTCGCGAGCCACGTGACAGACTGGTCGAACGAGAGTGTCCGGACCGGGTTGTCCGAGATCCTGTTCGTGAGAATCGCGGGGCAGAAGCCGAGGTGGCACTTGTGTACCATCAGGCACCCTATCGCGAGGAGCGCCCCGGTCCCGAGGCTGGTCATGTCGGCCCCGAGGGCGATGAGCTTGACCGAGTCCTCGGGGCACCCGACCCTCCCCGCAGCTATCACCGTGAAGTCGTCCCTGAGGCCCTCGCGCCTGAGGATCGAGTCAACGGAGGCTATCGCGAGCTCTATCGGGACGCCGACGTTGTTCTTCACAACCGAGGGCGCGGCCCCGGTACCAGCGCCCGCCCCGTCGATGATTATGCCCGCGGCGCCCATCCTCGCCACGCCCGAAGCGATGTACGGGATGTAGTTGGTCGCCCCGACCTTGACGAAGACTGGCTTCCTCGTGGCCTCCTTCAAGGCCAGGATGCGCTGGCCGAGGTCCTCTATCGAGTATATGTCGTGGTGCGGGGCGGGGCTGATCGCGTCCGTCCCCACGGGGATGCGCCTGGTCTCGGATATCGGGGTGGTGACCTTCACGCCTGGCAGGTGCCCGCCGATCCCCGGCTTGGCCCCCTGGCCGATCTTGATCACCACCGCCTGGCCCTTTGTGAGGCTGTTGGCGTCGACCCCGAACCGGGCGGACGCCCACTGGACGGTGATCCTGCTGCACTCCGCGACCTCCTTCAGGAGGCCTCCCTCCCCAGTCCCCGCCATTATCCCGGTGAGGTCGGCGGCCCTGGCTATGGCAGCGTTCGGCACGCCGGAGAGCGCCCCGAACGACATGTCTCCGAGGTACATCGGGGAGGTGAGCCTCAGCGGGAGGCCCGCCGCGAAGCGGGTCGAGGTGTCAGCCCTGACGTCGGGGTTCGGCTGGGCGGCCTGCTTGAGGTAGAGCTGGTCGAGTGCCCTTCCCGTCCTCTCTGACTCCGGGAGCCAGAGCTCGCCCGTGGCGCGCCCTGTCTCCGAGAGCTGCCTTATGTGGAGGATCTTCCACCTGGTCCAGAACTCCCTGGCCTTTGAGGTCGGAAGCGGTATGTAGCTCTTGAGTTCGAGCGTCTTTCTCTGCGTCAGACTGGAGATCTCCTACCACCTGATGCCTTTAGGAAAAATCGAGTGGCTCCGACCCGATAAAAACGTTGCCTAAAGCTGTCGAAAATACCCACATTTGTCACGTCGATCTCAATCCGGGTCGCGAGCGGGGCCCGCCAGCGGTCAGACGAACGGCGGGAGTTCGGGGCTGGAGAGGAGCCCCACCAGGTACAGCGCCGAGAGCATCGCCTCCTCGGAGCGGGCGGTCACCACGTTCTGCTCCGGATAGAGGTTGACGACGTAGCCCACCCGTTCTCTTAGGTCCTTGCCAAGCATCTCGAAGAGGCCCCTCGACGGCGAGCCGAACAGGAGCATCACAGCCGACGACGCCTGGAGGTCGATCCGGAGGCTCCGCGCCACCCGGGCGACCGGGTCGCCGCGCCGAGAGGTCGCGACCTTGAGCGGGAAGGAGCCGTCTGCGAGGAGGGCGCCCGGCCCGGAGACCTCGACGGTATACCCCCAGTACGCCTTGACCTCGCTCCTGTCCACGGCCACGCCCTCGACGCGCGACTGGGAGGAGGACGTGACCCTCACGGTCACCCGCCGCTGCGGGGTCTCCCTCGCTGGGAGGAGGATTGGCCTGTCGAGGCCTGCGTCGACGGACAGCCCGTCGGAGAGCACAACCCCCTCCCTGTGCTCGCCCGGCCTGAGCGCGCCCATCGGGACCTTGGGCTTGTGGGAGGGAATCCTCAGAGGCGGCAGGAGCCCCGCGAACCTGAGCTCGTCGCTCAGGGGGAAGAGCCGCCTCCTCAGGTACTGCGGGGTCTCGAGGTACTCCAGGACCCTCTTCATGAAGCCGGACTCGCCTCTCCCCCTCGCGTCATGGAACACCCTGAGGACGTCGACACCGAAGATCGAGCAGTAGCGGGCTATCTGCCCGAGCTTGGCTGTCTTCTCCCTGACCGAGTCCTGTTCCTCAAGGACGGTATCAGGCAGCGCCACGCAGATCCTCCTCCCGGCAAGGGTCATGCTGCAGGCCCGGGCCGCCGTGATAAGAGGTGTATGCTTTATGCCGACGGGGCATAGCACAAAGGCGATGGGAGCGAGGGAGCCGCAGCCCGGGGACGATGCGGACAGGATAGAGTACGAGCTGCGCGGCAAGACCCTGAAGGTCTACCTCTATGTGCTCAAGCTGGGCAAGCCCTTCGGCGTCAGGGAGGTGCAGCGAGGGCTGGGCTTCTCCAGCCCGAGCGTGGCGTTCCACCACATCGAGAAGCTCACCAGGCTCGGCATAGTCGAGCAGGACGCCATGGGCAACTACGTCCTGACCAGGAAGGTCGACCCCGGGATACTCCAGGCCTTCGTAAACGTGGGCAGGTTCAGCCTCCCTAGGCTGGGGTTCTATGCCGTCTTCTTCAGCACGGTTGCCGTTGCCTACATCGTCGAGGAGTACCGGTTCCTCGACCTCTACGCCCTGGTCGGGACGGTAGGGGCGGTGGCCGCGTTCTGGTTCGAGGCGGCGAGGCTCTGGAGGAGGAAGCCGTTCTAGATGTTGGGATTAAGTAGCCCGGGGAGGCTGTGACATCCCAGGTTGACGCCCAGAGGGAGGGGGTTCTTCTTGGGGGCCGGGGCGGGGCTCGTGCTCGCCCTCGCCCTGGTCTCGTCAGGCTCGATGCTGCCGCGGGCGGCCTCGTCGACCTCCAGCCTCGCGGGCGCGACCGGGGCGTCCACGACCACGCTGGTCTCCGGAGTCTCGTCGTCCGCTCGCCCCCAAGGGGCGGCAGGGCTCTCGGCCGTGAGCAGGAGCGCCGCGCCACCCCCGGCGCAGGCCCAGTCCACCACGGCCACGGAGACCGCATCGGAGTCGTCCACTGCCGGGACGGGGGCTGCCCTGAGCTCCGGCTCGCTGCTGGCGGCGCTCCCGGGGGAGAGCGGAGAGACCGTCCTCACGACGGTGTCCCCACTACTCGCAGGTCTCCTGATAGCCGCCCTCTTCTACTGGGCGTACGCGAGGCGGCAGGATTCGTCCTAGCCCGTCACGACGGTCTGTGACTGCTCTCTCACGAAGGTGAGGAGGTAGTTCGGGCTCCCGATGCCCTTGCCGGTCGAGCCGCTCGCCTTCCAGCCTACGAAGGACTGCGGGCCGGGCCATGCCCCGGTCGTCGCCCCGCCGCGCCTGTTGGCGTACACGACCCCGAACTGGATTGCGTCCATGAACTTGGCCACCTCCTTCTTGTCCTCGCTGAATATCCCCGCTGTGAGCCCGTAGTCGGTGCCGTTCGCCTCGCTGATGGCCTCGTCGAGGTCGTGGAACTCGCCCACGACGAGCAAGGGGACGAAGAGCTCCCTCTTGAAAAGGTCGTGGCCGAGAGGTAGCCCTGTGACGACGGTCGGCTCGACGTAGTAGCCGTTCTTCAGCGCCCCGCCAGAGAGACGCCGCCCGCCGAAGACTATCCTGCCGCCCGCCTGCTTTGCCTCCTCGACGGCCGAAGTGAACGTCTCGACCGCGGCCTCGTTTATGACCGGGCCCATGAACGCGGCCTTGGCCCGCGGGTCCTGCACCTGGATCGAAGCCAGCCGCTCGGCGAGCATCTTGAGGAACCTGTCCTTCACGGCGGCCTGGACGTAGACCCTGGAGTTCGCGCTGCACTTTTGCCCGCTGTAGCCGTAGGCCGCCCTCACCACGCCCTCCAAAGCCTTGCCGAGGTCTGCCTTGGCTGTGATTATGGCGGGGTTCTTGCTACCGAGCTCCATCAGGACCGGCTTGATGTAGGGTTGGTGGTTCAGGAAGGCGTGATGGAGGCCCATGCCCACGCCCCTGGAGCCCGTGAAGGTGATCCCGGCGACGTCCCTGTTCTGGGTGAACTCCTCGGTGAAGCTGGCGCCGGGGCCGGTCACGAGGTTTACCGCGCCCGGAGGGACTCCGGCATCCCTGTAGACCCTGTAGAGCATCAGTCCGGTGAGAGGAGCCTCGCTCGTGGGCTTTAGGACGACGGTGTTCCCGGTGAGGAGAGCGCCGGTGGCCATCCCGTTCGCCAGCATGAACGGGAAGTTGAACGGGGAGATCACAGGCCAGACCCCGAGTGGCTTGCAGACTATCTTACCGTGCTCGCCTGCAGGCCCCTGCTCGGTGTCAAGGACGTAGCCGTGGTTCTCGGTCATCACCCTGGTGTAGAGCTTGATCGCGTCCATCGCCTCCCATGCCTCGGCGAGCGACTCGAGCCTGTTCTTCCCGACCTCGTAGGTGATGGTGGCGGCTATCTCGAACTTCCTCTCGTCGATCAGCTGGGCGGCCTTCCTCAGGATCCTGACCCGCTCGCGCCAGGGGGTCCCGCTCCAGCCTGGGAACGCCGCCCTGGCAGCCTCGATCGCCTGCCTCGCGTGTTCGCGCTCCCCCTTCGGGAAGTAGCTCACCACCAGTGACGTGTCGATCGGGCTCCTGTGCTCGAACTCGCCCGCGCCCGAGCCTACCTCTTTGGAGCCGATCTGCATCTTGTGGTGCTTTCCAAGCTGGGTGGAGGCGAACCTCTTCAGGGCGGCCTCGTACTTGGGGTGGACGCTCTCGTCCGCGAAGAGCGTGACGTAGGTGATCTTGGCCTTGGGCAAGTGTTTCGACGGGCCGTGGTTCCCTTCTTAATCTTTCCTCGGCGCCAGGACGGGTGTCTGGTGCGCGAGTCCCGGGCGCGTCAGTTCAGGTCTTGAGGCTGGCGACCCACGGGTTCGAGAGCCCGGCGGGCGCTACGTGCGCGCCGAAGACCTCCGAGAAGTCGTTCAGGACCCTCTCTTTGACCTCGCCCATGCCGATCCCCCTTCCCAACGACCTCTCCATCGACGTCATCGTCTCTGGATCGAGCCCGCACGGCTTGATGAGCCTGAAATAGGAGAGGTCGGTGCTCACGTTCAGCGCGAATCCGTGGAGGGTCACCCAGTTCACGACCGCCACCCCTATCGAGGCGACCTTCTTCTCCCCGACCCAGACACCCGGGTGTCCCTCAAGCCGTCCCGATTCCAGGCCGAAGCTGCGCGTAGTCCGGATGAGGACCTCCTCGAGGTCCCTGACGAACCGCTGCACGTTTGGGGTGGGGAGTCGTATGATCGGGTAGCCCACCAGCTGGCCGGGGCCGTGGTACGTGGCGTCCCCTCCCCGCTCCACCTGGAAGACGGGGATTTCTTGAGCCCTGAAGTTCTCCGGACTGGTCTTCCGGCCCAGCGTGATGACGTGGTCGTGCTCGACCAGGATGAGCGCGTCTTCCTCGAGCCTCCCGTCGGTCCTCTCGGCGGCGAGCCTCTTCTGGAGGTCCCAAGCCTGGGCATAGGGCATCCTCCCGGCGTCGAGGACCTTGAGGTTCATGTGCCGCGCTTCCTAGAGCTTGACCTGGTGGATAGGCCTTCCGGCGGCTGACTCCGCCGCCTCCATGATAGCCTCCGGGAGGGTCGGGTGCGGGTGCATCGTGAGCGCGATGTCGTCGACGGTCGCCCCCATCTCTATGGCGAGGGCAGCCTCGCTGATCAGGTTGGATGCGTCTGGCCCGACTATCTGGACCCCCAGGACGCGGCCGGAGCCGGCGTCGGAGACTATCCTGACGAAGCCCTCGCCCTCGCCGGAGGCGAGCGCCCGTCCGAGGGCGGCGAAGGAGAAGCGGCTCTTCTTGACCTGCATCCCGGCCTCGGCGGCAGAGCGCTCGGTGAGCCCGACTCCCGAGATCTCAGGGTCTGTGAAGATCGCCCAGGGGACGCTCCTCCACTCGGCGGCGCTCCGCATCCCCGCGATCGCTTCGGCGGCGACTATGCCCTCCTTGGACGCCTTGTGCGCGAGTAGCGGCTGCCCCCTGACGTCGCCGACCGCGTATATCCCGGGGACGCTCGTCTTCATCTGCTCGTCGGTCGCGATGTACCCCCTCTGGTCGGTCTTGATGCCGAGGTCGGAGAGGCGGATCCCGTCGGTACGAGGCCCCCTCCCGACGCTGACTAGGACGAGCTGCGCCTCCATCTCCGCCTCGCCCTCGGGGGTCGAGACCCTCGCCCTCGCCCCCGCCGGCCCCTTCTCCAACGAGAGCACCTTCGACCTTAGCAGTATCTTCGCCCCCCTCTTCTCGAGGTTCCTCTGGACGAGCCTCACGAGGTCTGGCTCCGTCCCTGGGAGGAGCTGGTCGGTCAGCTCGACCACCGTGACCTTCGTCCCGAGCTTCTGGTAGATTCCGCAGATCTCCAGGCCGATGTAACCCCCGCCGACGACGAGCATGCTCTCCGGGACCTTCTCGAGAGCGAGTGCCTCGGTCGAGCTCAGGACCACCTTGCCGTCGAACTCGAGCCCGGGGAGGGAGATGGCGCGCGAGCCGGTAGCTACGACGACGTTCTTTGTGTGGATCTCCTCGGCACCCTGCGCGGTCTTCACGTTCACCCTGTCCGCCGAGACCAGCTCTGCCTCCCCCTTCACCACCTCGACCTTGTTCCCCTTGCAGAGGGTGGCGATGCCCGTCTCGAGCTGCGAGACCACACCGGCCTTCCACCTCTGGAGCGCCGGGAGGTCGACCCTTATCCCGTCGAAGGCTATGCCGAAGGTCGCCCCCTCTTTCGCCCTTTCGTAGAGCTTGGTGGCGGATATCAGGGCCTTGGAAGGGATGCACCCGTAGGCGATGCACACCCCGCCCAACTGGTCCCTTTCGACAAGGACGGTCTTGAGGCCCAGCTGGCCCGCACGGATTGCGCAGACGTAGCCCCCAGGGCCCCCTCCTATCACGACGACGTCGGCCTCCCTCATCTCGAGCTCGGGGTGCGACGCACCGAATGGGCGGCTTAAACTTGACGGAATTCGGCGACCCTTTGCGAGCCGCGCGCGCCCTCTGCCTAGGCGGTTCCGGTGCTGTAGATGGCCGGGGTGCTCGCGTAGGCGAGCCAGCGCTCATACTTTTCGATCTTTCCGTGGATCGCGTCAAGGTAGGTCTGCTGGATCTTCCTTGTGACCGGGAACTTGCCGTTGCCTATGGCCCTGTTGTCGACCTCCCTGATCGGAGTGACGTTGGCCGCGGTCCCGCACAGGAAGAGCTCGTCCGCCGTGAACATGTCTTCCCTGACGAAGTCCTCCTCCTTGAACGGGATGCCGTTGTCCTTTGCTATCTGGATTATCGAGTCCCTGGTGATGCCCTCGAGTACTCCGGCCGACCTGGTCGGAGTGGTTAGGACGCCGTCCTTGACCCTGAAGATGTTCTCGCCGGAGCCTTCGGCCACCAGGCCGTCGGTGGTGAGGAGTATGGCCTCGTCGAACCCTGCAGAGAGCGCGTCCATCTTGGCGAGTATCGAGTTGGCGTAGTTGGCCGAGCACTTGGCGTGGGGCGGTAGCGTGCGCGGGTCTATCCTAGACCAGCTCGAGACCGTGCACCGTATGCCCGTCTCCATCCCCTCGTCCCCGAGATAGGAGCCCCACTCCCAGGCGGCGATCGCGCCGACGACCTTGTTCTTCATAGGGTTCACCCCCATCTCGCCGAACGAGCTGAAGAGGATGGGCCTCACGTAGCAGTCGTTCAGGCCGTTCTCGTTGACCAGGTTGAGGCAGGCCTGCACCAGCTGTTCCTCAGTGTACGGGACCTGCATCCTGTAGGTCCTGGCGCCGCCCATGAGTCGCCTCACGTGCTCCTTGAGCCTGAAGACGGCCGGACCTTTGGGAGTGCTGTTCGTCCTGATGCCCTCGAAGATGGCGTACCCGTAGTGTAGCGCGTGGGTCAGCACGTGGATCTGGGCGTCGTCCCATGGGACGAACTTGCCGTCGAACCATATCTTCTTGGTTGGTTGCATCGCCGGTGCGCTCTGAGGAATAGGTTATGAACGTGGGTTGGCTATTAGGTTATCGTTTCTGCCACAGCCTCGGCGACCTCCCTCGTGGTGGCCGTCCCCCCCAGGTCGGGCGTCCTCGTGCTCGTGCCGAGGACCCTGTTGACCGCCTCTCGTATGGCGGAGGCAGCCTTGCCACATGCAGCGTCCGTCCTGGTGGAGGCGAACCACTCGAGCATCATCGCCTCGCTCAGGATGAGGGCCACAGGGTTGGCGATGCCCTTCCCGGCGATGTCCGGGGCTGCGCCGTGGACGGGCTCGAAGATCGAGAGGCGCTCCCCTATGTTCGCCGACGGTACCATGCCCAGCCCCCCGACGAGCTGGGCCGCCTCGTCCGAGAGGATGTCCCCGTAGAGGTTGGTGGTGACTATCACGTCGAAGGAGGCCGGGTCGCGAATTAGGTTCATCGCAGCCGCGTCCACCAGCATCTCGCTGAAGGCCACCTTTGGGTGCCGCCTGGAAACGCCCCTGCAAACCTCGGCAAACAGCCCGTCGCTCTTCCTGAGGACGTTCGACTTGTGGACGGCGACCACCTTCTTGCTCCTCTGCTCGGCGAGCTCGAACGCCTTCTGGGCTATGCGCTCAGAGGCCCTGCCGGTTATCGTCCTGAGCGCGACCACCCCGCCGTCGAACTCGAACTCCTGGCCCTTGTAGAGGTCCTCGGTGTTCTCCCTGACTATGACCATGTCTATGCCAGGCTTGAGCGAGGGGACTCCCGGGAGGCTCCTGGCCGGTCTGATGTTGGCGTAGGTGTCGAGGGTCTGCCTGAGCCTCACTATCACGTCCGCCGCCGTGACCCCGACGGGGGCCTTCAAGCAGGCGTCAGAGCTCCGTATGGCCTCGAGCGAGGAGTCAGGGAGCGGTACGCCCGTTCTCTCCTTGCACGTGTCGCCGGCCGGGGTCTCCTCGACCGAGAGCTTCAACCCGAACGAGTCCGCAGCCGCGTCGAGGACCAGGAGCGAGGCGTCCGCTATCTCCGGCCCGACCCCGTCCCCTCGGATGAGTGATATCGTGTAGTGCCCGCGGCTCTTCTTGGTGACCAATTGCTGTCAGACTAGGGAGCCCTCGGAGGCTGCGCATTTAGCCTCTGCCGGAGCCGCTCCTTGACATAGCCGAGGAACCCGCCCCTCTTCATCGTCTCGATGGAGGCGTCCGTCGCGACGATGTCGTGCTCTTGGCCGGTGGTGAGGTCCTTGAGCTTGCGCGTGTCGAGGTCGATGACGAGCTCGTCCCCGAGTCCTATCGTGCTCGTGTCCGCCACCTGAATCGGGAGGAGTCCGTTGTTGAGGCAGTTCCTGAAGAAGATGTCGGGGAAGCTCTGGGCCACCACGGCGACCACGTTGTTGTACTTTATCGCGTAGACGGCCTGCTCCCTCGAGCTGCCGCAGCCGAAGTTGTTCCTTGCTACCACTATGCTCTCCTTGTTCGCCCGGCACGTCGGGGCGAACGCGGGGTCGTAGGCTTCGAACGCGTGGTCCGCGAAGAACTGCTTGTCCCAGCTCTCCTGGAGGAGGTAGGCCGGGATGATGTAGTCGGTGTTGATGTCGTCGTCGAACCTCTTGGCGACCTTCCCCCTGACCTGCATGGCTAGGCCTCTCCCGCGGGGAGGTACTTGCGCGGGTCCGCCACCCTCCCCTCGATAGCGGTGGCGGCCGCCACCGCTGGCGACCCTAGGTAGATGAAGGCGTCAGGAGAGCCCATCCTCCCCTTGTAGTTCCGGTTGCTGGTGCTGAGGCACCTGTCTCCGGGGCCCAGGATGCCCATGTGCTTCCCGAAGCACGGGCCGCAGTTGGAGGACTCGATGTTGGCCCCGGCGTCGGCGAAGACCTTCAGGAGCCCCTGGTCCATCGCCCAGTTGTAGACGCGCCGGCTCGCAGGGATGACGATGAGGTTGGTGCTCGGGCTGACCTTCCTCCCCTTCAATATCTTGGCGGCGATCGTGAGGTCGGCCTCTCTCGCGTTCGCGCAAGAGCCGATGAAGACGGTTGAGATCGGGTCGCTCACTTGGCTGACAGGCTTTGCGTTAGCGGGCGAGTGGGGGAGCGATACGGTCGGCTCGATGGTCGCCGCGTCGACGTCGACGGTCTTCGAATAGGTCGCGTCGGGGTCGCTCCTCGCCACCATCCCTCGCAGGTCGTCGGTCATCGCCATCCCCCTTCTGGCGAGCGCCGCTTCGACGTACGAAAGGGTGGTCTTGTCGGGGTTGACTATGGCGGTCCTCGCGCTCATCTCGACGGAGAGGTTGCATATCGTGAACCTGCCATCCATGTCGAGGGAGTCGATGGTGGGCCCTGAGTACTCGGCGACCTTCTTCGATGCCCCGCCCTCGCCCATGGTCCCCAGCACGTGGAGGACGAGGTCCTTGGCGTAGACCCCCCTCTGGAACCTGCCCTTGACCCTGAAGCTGATCGTCTCCGGGACGGTGAAGGAGTAGAGCTCGCCTGTCGCGAGCAGGTTCTCGCCCTCCGTGGTGCCTATCCCGAACGCCAGCGCCCCCAGCGCACCCTGCGTGCAGGTGTGCGAGTCGGTGGCCACGGCGATCTCGCCAGGGAGGACGAACGCCTCCTCGGATGCGATGGTGTGCTCTATCCCGTCGCCCTCCTTGTACATGGCGATCCCCTGGTCATTTGCAAAGTCCCGGATGAGGCTGATGCCCTGGCTGACCTTGATCGAGCACGAGGGGACGGTGTGGTCTGGCATGAACGCTATCCTGGACGGGTTGAAGACCTGGAGCTTCTTGCCGGACGCGGTGTAGACGTCCTCGAAATCCTTCTGGAAGTTGAGGACGGCAGGGGGCCCTATCACCTCGTTGAAGTAGAGCTTGTCTACAGGGACCGCCTCGATGACCTCACCGGCCTTGGCCTTCCTCCCCACCGCCCGCGAGACTATCTTCTCCGCTATCGTCGCGCCGCCCATCTGCTAGACCCCTTCTATCGGCTTCTGCGCGCCCGTGGGGGCGAACGACGCGGCGGGCTGCGACTGGAGCTTCTTGGCCATCAGGGCGTTGATCCCGCTCACTATGGCCTCTACGCTGGCCACTACGATGTCCCTCTTCATCCCGCGCCCTGACGCGGTGAGGCCGGCGCTGTCCTCGACAGTCACGGAGACGTCGGCCACCGCCTGCGCGTCCCCGGTGAGGGCCTCGAGCCTGTACTCCTTGAGCTTCACGATGTCGATGGTGCTGAAGATCCTCTGGATGGCGTTGACCGCGGCATCGACCGGCCCGGACCCGACGTCGGTCGCCTCGTGGAGCTGCCCCCTGATCAGGAGCTTGACCGTGGCGCTGGGGAGGCGCTTTATCCCCGTGACCACCTCGAGCCCCTCCAGCTCCACTATCTCTGCGGACTCCGCCTTGCCCCCTCCCATGATCTGGGTGGCCAGCTGGTAGAGGTCGCTGTCGGTGATGGTGCGGCCCTGGTCCCCCATCTCCTTCACCTTCTCTACGATCAGCCTGAGGCTGTCCTCCTTCGGCTTGAGCCCCATCCCCCTCAGCTGGTAGGCGATCCCGTGCCTCCCCGCGTGCTTGCCCGCCTGAAGCCATCGCGTCCTCCCGACCGTGGCCGGGTCGAACGGCTCGTAGGTGGAGGGGTTGGCTATCACGCCGTGGGTGTGGATGCCCGACTCGTGGCCGAATGCGTTGTCGCCGACTATCGCCTTGTTCGGCTGGATGACCACGCCGGTGAGCCTCGAGACGAGGCGAGAGGTCTCGTACAGGAGGGAGTAGTTGATGTTCGTCCTCAATCCGTAGAGGTTGAAGCAACCCATCGCGAACTCCTCTAGCGACGTGTTCCCGGACCTCTCTCCGATGCCGTTTATGGTGAGGTGGGCCTGCTCGGCGCCGGCCACGATCCCCGCCAGGCTGTTTGCCGTGGCCAGGCCGTAGTCGTTGTGGCAGTGGACGCTGATCATCGCGTCGGAGACCGAGCGCGCCGCCTCGACGTACTCCATCATCTTCCGGGGCGTGGCGATCCCTACGGTGTCGGGGATGTCGAAGCGGTCGATGCCCGCGTCTGTGACCGCCTTGACGACCTGCTTGAAGAACGGTATCTCGGTGCGCGTGGCGTCCTCGGCCGAGAACTCGACCTTGACGCCGAAGCTCTTCGCGTAGGCGACCATGTCGGCAGACTGCTTGAGCATCTGCTCCCTCGTGAGGTGGAGCTTGTGCTGGAGGTGGATGTCCGACGACCCAAGGAAGACGTGGACACCCCTGACGCCGCAGTTGATCGCCGTGTCAATGTCCAGCTTCTCCGCCCTGGCGAGGCCCGAGACCTCCGCCTTCATGCCCGCCTTTGCGATCCTTCTGACGCCCTCCTGCTCGCCCTTCGAGGTGATCGGGAAGCCCGCCTCTATGACGTCGACGCCGAGCTTGTCCAGAGCCACCGCTATCTCGAGCTTCTCGTCAGGGGTGAGCGAGACCCCCGGCGTCTGCTCTCCGTCCCTGAGGGTGGTGTCGAGTACTCGGATCGTCCTCTCGGTCATCTGGAGACGACCTCCTTCGGGAGGGCAGCCACGCCGGTCCTCGCGATGTCGAGGACGTTGGACTCGCCCAGCCTGTTCACGAACTCGTCGATCTGCTTGGCAGAGCCCACCACCTCCGCGACCACGGAGTGCTTTGAAGAGTCCACTATGCGGCAGCTGGTGTTCCTCTGGATCTCCGCCACCGATATCTTGTCGGTGTTTATCCTGACCAGGGCGAGCTCCCTCGCGGTCACCTCCTCCGGCCCGTAGGTGTGGGCCTCCAGGATGTCGATCACCTTCATGAGCTGCTTCGCAACGTGCTCGACGGCCTTGTCGTCGCCGCTCAGGGTCATGGTCATCCTGCAGTCGGCGCCCCCGTTGGTTACCCCGAGAGTGAGCCCCTCGATGTTGAGGCGCATCAGCCTCACCATGTGGATGACCCGGAAGAGCGTCCCCGGCTTGTTCTCCACCAGCGTGGAGAGCACTTTCGAGCTCGTCAGAAGACCGCCATCTCCTTTGACGTGCCGTAGACGGTGTCCTTGAGGCCCTTCCCAGGGGGCATGAACGGGAAGACGTCCTCCTCCGGCGAGACCGGAACCTCGATCACGGTCGGGCCCTCGACCTTCAGTCCCTCGCGCATCGCCGCCGCGAACTCGTCGAGCGAGCCGACCGACCTGGCGTGCGCCCCGTACGCCTCGGCGAGCTTCACAAAGTCGGGCGTCTTGGGGAACTTTATCCCGATGAAGTGCCTGTCGTATATCAGCCTCTGCCACTGCTCCACCATCCCCAGGCTCCTGTCGTTCAGTATCACCGTGACCACTGGGAGGTTCCACTCGACCGCGGTGGCGAGGGCCTGTTCGGTCATCACGAAGCTCCCGTCTCCGTCGAAGTTCACGACGGGGACGTTGGGGGCCGCGAACCTCGCGCCCACGGCAGCCGGGAGACCGAAGCCCATCGTGCCCAGGCCGGTCGAGGTGATCCACGTCCTCGGCCTCAGCACCCTGTAGTGAATCTCGCACCACATCTGGTGCCTCCCCACGCCGGTGGTCAGGATGGCCTCCGGAGGGAGGATCTCCCTGAGCCTCTTCACAACCTTCGGTCCTGACAGGTCGGCGTACGAGTCCTTGTATGCGGGGATCCCCTTCATTTCCTCCCTGACCTCGTTGACGCGCTTGAGCCAGGGGTTGCTGTTCGGGTCCTTGCTCTTTCCCAGCTGCCTGGCCACCGAGTCGAAGAGCATCCCCATGACCTGGTTGGCGTCACCCAGGATGGAGAGGTCGACCGCCTTGTTCTTGTTGAACTCGGTCGGATCGGCGTCGACGTGGATTATCTTGGCGTTGGGCGCGAACTCCCCGAAGTTTCCGGTGGAACGGTCTGAGAACCGCACGCCGACTGCAACCAGGAGGTCGCACTCAGAGACAAGCTTGTTGGCCTCGGCCCTGCCGTGCATGCCTATGGGGCCCAGCGAGAGGGGGTGGTCCTCGGGGAAGTCGCCCTTGCCCTGGAGCGTGGTGATCACCGGCGCCATAAGGAGCTCTGCGAGGGCGGCGAAGGGCTGGGCCGCGTCGGCGATCCTCACGCCTCCACCCCCCCAGAGGAGCGGTCGCTCGGCCCTTACGATCATCTGGGCAGCCCGCTCCACGTCGGCCGGGTCGACGGGGACGTTCGGCCTGTAGGATCTTACGTTCACGACGTCGGGGAACGTCATCTCCGCCTCGTCCTGCTGGACGTCCTTGGGGAGGTCCAGGAGCACCGGACCTGGCCTGCCAGTGGTGGCAAGATAGAACGCCTCCTTGACCGCGAAGGGGACCTCGGCGGGCGAGAGCGGCTGGAGGGCGTACTTTGTCACAGGGGTGGCGATGCCTACTATGTCCGTCTCCTGGAACGCGTTCCTCCCGGTCATGGCCTTTGGGACCTGGCCAGTTATCGCCACGACGGGCGACGAGTCGGCGTATGCCGTCGCGATGCCCGTGATCAGGTTGGTGGCCCCAGGCCCTGAGGTGGCGGAGCAGACCCCCGCCTTCCTCGAGACCCTCCCGTAGGCGTCGGCCATGTGGGCCGCGAGCTGCTCGTGGCGGACCAGGACGTGCTTGATCTTAGAGTCCCAGAGCGCGTCGTAGAGGGGCAGGCTCGCGCCTCCCGGCATCCCGAAGATGTACTCTACCTTCTCCCGCTCGAGGGCCTCCACCGTAGCCCTTGCGCCCGACATCTTCTGTGTCATATCTTGCACTCACCGATGTTGAGACTGTCGCTGTCGCCTCGCACACGCAAAACCCCGCAGCGAGGCCCTAGACTAGGACTAAAGATGCAACCATACTGTTGTCGAGCGAAGAACACCGTATACTCGAACCTACCGCGTTGGCGCGTTGCATTAGGACCCTCCGACCCTCGCTTATATTTAAGGTTGGTGAACCGCTCAGGGCTTCTTCGACGGACCCGCACGGAAGACTGACTAGTCGAGCTCCCCAGGAGGCCACCTCCCCTCAGTCCTCCTCTCTTGTGGCGAGTATCCCATGGAAGGCCAAGCTAGCCGCCTTTATCGCCGCGAAGGACATCGCGAACCCGAACGCGAGGACGACCACCGTCCCGAAGGCCTCGACCCCGAGCTGGCGGAGTGCGGCGAAGCCCCCTCCGAAGAGTAGCCCGTTGGGGAGCCCCAGAGTCCCCGAGGCCGCGGCGAACGCGCTCTGGGCGAAGACCCCTATCATGAGGATGCCGAAGATCCCGCCCGTGAAATGCCCCGCGAGCAGCCCGATGGGGTCTGCGAACCACTTCTGCCTCCCGAAGAGGATCTCGGCCACGTAGAAGAGCGGCCCGCCCAGCAGCCCGAGGACGATGGCGCTGAGGGGGCTGACGTAGCCAGCCAGAGGGGTGATCACGATGAGCCCCATGAGCACGCCGTTGGCCATCACGAACAGCCCAGGGTTGCGCCTCTGCGTCCAGTACGCGACAAGGATCAGTGACACGAAGCAGGCCGCGGCCGCGAGGAAGGTCGTCACCACGACCACCGTGGCCGACGAGTCGAACTCCAGGACGCTGCCCGGGTTGAAGCCGAACCAGCCCACCCAGAGCAGGACCGTGGAGAGGGTCAGCCTGGAGGAGTCTATCGTGATTGGGACCTGCACGCTCTCCTTCAGCCCCGCCTTCCTCTCCTCGAGCCATATCTCCAGGAGGATCCCGAGCCCGGCGACGCCTGCCGCGCCGTGGACCACGAGCCCGCCGGCGAAGTCTCTCATCCCCATCGAGTAGAGCCAGCCCGTGGGGTTCCAGATCCAGGCCGCGGGCACGTTCCAGATCACGACGAGGTAGACCACAGAGAAGAGGGCGAACGCCTCGAGCTTCACCTTCTTCAGCACCACGAGCCCAACCAGGGCGAGCGTCACCATCGCGAAGGCCGTCTCGAAGATGAAGTAGGTGCCGGTTGTAAGGCCGGCGCCGAAGTACTTTGGAGTCATCGACCAGAACACCCCTGAGAGAAGGCCTGCGGCGTTGGCAGAGTCGCCCCCCAGGAACAGGCCGGCCCCGTAGAGCGGGTTCCCTATCAGCCCGCCCGCCACGGTCGGAGCGAAGGCGGTGTTGAAGCCCACCGCCGCCATGACGATGAGACCTATCCCGACTATGAGCATCACCTTCAGGAGGCTCGTCCTCTCGAACTCGTCCCCCAGCTCTCCCAGCTCGAAGAGCCCCACGGAAGGCGTCATGGTGAAGACGAGGAGCCCGGCCAGGAGGACGAAGAGGTTGTTCGCGGCGAAGTCCGCCACAGTGCCGACTCCTCTTTTCGTTAGTTATTTACAGGTTCCGCGGGGCGAGCCCTCGCCGCGGCGCCCCCCAGAGGCGCGACCCGCCGAGAACGGCGGCCCGTGTCAGACTTAAATATAACGCCCGTTATAAAATACCGGACGTTGATCCACCCCTATGAGATCGTCTCGAAGTCGGCCCTGCCGGCCTTCAGAGCGATGGTCTCGAAGAGGCTGACCGATGACTACGACATGACGCAGCAGGAGGCGGCGCTCCGCCTTGGCGTGACCCAGGCATCCGTGAGCAACTACGCGCGCAAGGCGAGGGGCGTGATGGTCAACCTCGAGGTGGACGCGAACATAGCGGGCGCGGCGGACAGGGTCGCGGGGCTCCTCGCGGCAGAGAAGCCCGACCTGAGGGAGGCGCTCAGGATAATGACGGAGGTCTGCGATTACGTCAGGGTAAACCACGTGCTCTGCGTCCTCCACACCGAGCTCGAGCCGGGCTTCAAGACGGACGGCTGCGCCGCATGCATGGGGAGCCTCGGCCCCGAGGACGGGATGCTCAGGCTCAAGACGGCGCGCTGAGCTAACCTAATAGCGCGGTCCGGGGAGGGATACCTCACCGCGTTGCTCGAACCAAAGCCAGAATGGCTCACGGTACTTCCTCCCGCGGGAGCGGAGGACGAGGGACGGAACTACGTCCGGCTCAAGGGGCTCTTCAAGGAGCTGAGGCTCCACACGGTCTGCGAGGAGGCCCACTGCCCGAACGTCTCCGAGTGCTGGGGAGGCGGGACGGCCACCCTGATGCTGATGGGGGACGTCTGCTCGAGGGCGTGCAGGTTCTGCATGGTGAGCCCGGGGAAGCCAGGCAGCCCGCCGGACCCCCTCGAGCCAGAGAACGTCGCACTGATACTCTCGAAGATGGGACTCTCGTACGTGGTGCTCACTTCGGTCGACAGGGACGACCTCCCCGACGGGGGGGCGGAGCACTTCGCGAGGACGATAAGGGCCACGAAGGAGATGAACCCAGGGATGAGAGTCGAGGTGCTGATCCCTGACTTCCAGAACGACCTCGACTCGATCAGGAAGGTGGTGGAGGCGGGCCCCGACGTGGTCGCGCACAACGTCGAGACCACCATGTTCCTGAGCGGGAGGGTGAGGGACCCGAGGGCGGGCTACTGGCAGTCGCTCTCGGTGCTGAGGAGCGTGAAGAAGCTCGACCCAGGGATGTTCACAAAGTCGTCCATCATGCTCGGGCTGGGGGAGGGCGAGGAGGAGGTCAGGCTCGCGATGATGCACCTACGTGAAGCGGGAGTGGACTTTCTCACGATAGGGCAATACCTGAGGCCATCCGCGCGGCACCTCCCGGTGGTCGAGTACGTCCCCCCCGGGACGTTCGACTACTACAAGCACGTGGGTGAGCAGGAGTACGGGTTCAGCTACGTCGCCTCGGGGCCGCTCGTGAGGTCGAGCTACAAGGCGGGGGAGATGTTCATCGGCGCCCTGCTGGATGGGAAGGTCACGACGATTAACGAACAATCGGCGTAGCGCAGGAAAAGTCTTATCTGTTGGAAAAAAGCGCTCGCCCCAGCCGAGCTAGACCATTTTGGAAATGCTCCAGGTCATTACGGCGGACGGCGACTTCGACCCGAAGCTAGTCCCGGACCTCAGCGACGAGGACCTGCTGAAGATCCACAGGTTCATGCTCACCGTCAGGAGGCTCAACGAGAAGGGCATGTCGCTCCAGAGGCAGGGCCGCCTCGGGTTCTTCATGGAGTCCACCGGGCAGGAGGCGTGCCAGATAGGGGCCGCGTACGCGCTCTCCGCCCAGGACTGGGCGCTGCCCAGCTACCGAGACCCAGGGATGTGCCTGGTCAGGGGCGTGCCGCTTGCCACCCTGTTAGACCAGCTCATGGCCAACTCGGCCGATGAGAGCAAGGGCAGGTCGCTGCCTACGCACTGGAGCTTCAGGAAGTGGAACGTGGTCAGCCTCTCGAGCCCGATAGGGTCGAAGCTCCTCCACGCCGTGGGGATCGCGTACGCGGCCAAGTACAAGCGCGACAAGCTCGTCTGCTTCACCTCCATGGGGGAGGGGGCGACGTCCCAGGGCGAGTTCCACGCCGCGATGAACTTCGCGGGGGTGTACAGGGCGCCCGTGGTCTTCTTCTGCGAGAACAACCAGTACGCGATATCGCTCCCCGCGAGGAGGCAGACCGCGTCAGAGAGCTTCGCCATCAAGGCGGAGGCCTATGGCTTCGAGGGGGTCCAGGTGGACGGGAACGACGTCCTCGCGGTCTACAAGGCGGTCAGGTCGGCGGTCGACAAGGCGAGGTCGGGAGGGGGTCCGACGCTGATAGAGGCGGTGACGTACAGGATGGGGGGCCACTCGAGCTCGGACGACCCGAGCGTGTACAGGAACGACGAGGAAGTGGAGATGTGGAAGAGGAGAGACCCGATAGCCAGGTTCACGGCGTACCTCACGAGGAAGGGGATACTCACGGAGAGCGCCGTCCAGAAGCAGAGCGAGGAGATAGACGCTTACATCTCCAGGACGGTCAAGGAGAGGGAGACGGTGAAGCCACCCGCCCCCTCGACCCTATTCACCGACGTCTACTCCGAGATGCCGTGGAACCTCCAGGAGGAGGCCGAGGAGTTCATGGCCGAGGAAGGCCGCGAGTAGGAAGGGTCGCCCGATGCCGATGCTCAACCTGGTCCAGAGCGTCAACGAGACGCTCCGCACCGAGATGAGGAGGAACGCCGACGTCGTCCTGCTCGGGGAGGACATCGGGAAGGACGGCGGAGTCTTCAGGGCCACGGCGGGGCTGCTCAACGAGTTCGGGCCGGAGAGGGTCATGGACACCCCCATCGCCGAAGACGGCATCATAGGGACGGCCATCGGGATGGCCCTCTACGGGCTCGAGCCTGTGGTTGAGATACAGTTCCTCGACTTCATCTACCCCGGCTTCAACCAGATAGTGAGCGAGCTGGCCAAGATAAGGTACAGGTCGGGCGGGGGTTACCCCGCCCACGTGGTGATCCGCGCGCCGTACGGCGGCGGGATAAAGGGGGCGCTCTACCACTCGCAGTCCACCGAGGCCTACTTCACGCACACCCCGGGGCTGTACGTCGTGACCCCGTCGACGCCTGCCGACACGATGGGGCTGCTGAGGACGGCGATACGCGGCTCCGACCCCGTCATGTTCTTGGAGCCCAAGCGCGTCTACAGGACGTCCAAGGAGGAGGTCCCCGCGGACGAGGACTTCACCATCCCCTTCGGCAAGGCCAGGGTGGTCTACGAGGGCACTGGGGTGACCCTCGTCAGCTGGGGGGCGATGGTCCACACCTGCAAGGCGGCCGCCGAGATGGCCGCGAAGGAGAACATATCGGTGGAGCTGATAGACATGAGGACGCTCATGCCCTTCGACCTCGAGACGGTACTCGGATCCGTCAGGAAGACCGGGAGGGTGGTTATCGCCCACGAGGCGACCAAGGTGTCGGGGTTCGGCGGCGAGATAGCCGCGCAGATAGCGGAGAGGGCGATAGACTCCCTAAGGGCGCCCATAGTCAGGCTCGGAGGGTTCGACACCCCCTTCCCCTACGCGCTCGAGAACAGGTATCTGCCCTCGCCCGAGAGGGTGCTCAGGTCGATAAGGAAGGCCGCGAGCTACTAGTCAACCTTAAAGCCGCCTCCGGAGTCGAGAGAGCCAAAATGGAGCTTCGTCTTCCGGACATCGGCGAGGGGGTGGCAGAGGGGGAGATTCTGAAGTGGTTCGTCAAGGAGGGCGACCAGATCAGAGAGGAGCAGCCCCTGGTCGAGGTCATGACGGACAAGGTCAACGTCCAGATCCCTTCGCCGAGTTCGGGGAAGGTCTCGAGGATCATGGCGAAGGAGGGGGACGTCGTGCGCGTAGGTCAGACGATAATCGTGATAGACTCGGGGGAGGGCGGGGCTCCGGCCGTGACGCAATCCGAGCCGACCCGCCAGGAGGCGGGCGCGCCTAGGCCAGCCGGCGACGTGCTGGCCACCCCTGCGACCCGCAAGCTCGCCCGCGAGATGGGCGTCGACCTCGCCAAGGTGAAGGGGTCAGGCCCGATGGGGAGGGTCACCGAGCAGGACGTGAGGGGAGCGGCGCAGGAATTGGCCCAGCCTCCCGCCTCTGGCGAGGACAGGGTCCAGGTGAGGGGCGTGAGGAAGCTTGTCGCCGAGCACATGGCCAAGTCGGTCAGGACGACCGCGCAGGTGACCCACGTCGACGAGTGCGACATGACCGAGGTGGTTGCGCTGAGGGAATCGCTGAAGCCGGAGGCCGAGAGGCGCGGTGTCAAGCTGACGTACCTGCCGTTCATCGTAAAGGCGGCGGTTGCCGCCCTGAAGGAGTTCCCATACGCCAACTCCTCCCTCGACGACCAGAGGGGCGAGATACTGCTCAGGAGGAGCTACAACATAGGGATAGCCATCGACACCGAGAGCGGGCTGGTCGTCCCCGTGGTCAGGGACGCCGACAGGAAGGATGTCTTCGAGGTGGCCGCCGAGATCCAGAGGATGGCATCCAAGGCCAGGGAGGGCCAGCTCTCGATCGAGGACGTCCATGGCTCGACCTTCACGATCACCAACCAGGGCTCCGTGGGCGGGCTCTTCGCCACCCCAATAATCAACTATCCCGAGGCGGCCATCCTCGGCAGCCACAAGGTCGCCAAGAGGGCGGTGGTGAGGGACGGCAGGATAGAGGCCCGGGACGTGATGTTCCTGTCCCTCAGCTTCGACCACAGGATACTCGACGGCGCCTACGCGGCGAGGTTCGTCAACAAGGTCGTCGCCGTCCTCGAGGACCCGAAGGCGCTCCGCTCAGAGGCCGGGATCGCCTAACCCTCGACCAGGGTCTCCGTGCTTCGGACTCCCTTTATCTCGTTGATCAGCTCGGAGATCTTGCGTATCTCCGGGTAGCTAGGTCCGTCGCCGAACGCGATGATGTCGTATCTCCCGTAGCCCAGGAAGGCCTTCCTGACCCCCTTGACCTTCCTGGTCTTCTGCAGGACGTCCTCGGCGTCGACCGGCGTGGTCTTTATGAGGATGCAGGTGTTGAGTGGCAAGGTCACTCCTCCACCTCCGGCAGGGTCTCGGTGAACACTATCCCGCCGAGCCTCATCGTCTTGGTCACAGCGCGGGCGAGCTGCTTCCCGTCCTTGGCCTCCACGTCTGCGATGATGTCGTATCTCCCGAGGACGGGGAACGCCCTCTTTATCTCCGGGATCTGCTTGAGCTTCTTGGCGAGCTCCTCCATCCTACCTCGCTCCGTCCGTATCAGGATGCAGGCTGATATCATTGGGGGTCTGCTCTTGGCAGAGGGCGAGACGAGTAATAAAGCGTTCCGAGGCCTAGGAGCCCTTCACAGCAGAGAGAGCAGGTAGAGGACGAAGAACACAACGAGCGACCCCACCAGGAGGACGATGATGAACGCCGCCAGGAGAATCCTCTTCCAGTCCCTCTTCGGCTCTGGCTCCTCCTCGGCCCAGCCGGAGCCGAGGCGGCCGCAGGTCCTTTCCCTGCCCCAGACCCCCGTGGGCGCTCGGCCGGCCATCGCTCCCCGAGGTGCGATGGGGGACTATACGCGTTTCCGGGAGGGGCGCTCAGGTGACCTGGTCGCTGGGCCACATCATACGGCGCATCTTCTTTCCGACGGCCTCGATCTGGTGCTTGTCGAGCTCCGCCATGTACTTGCCGAAGCTCTTCTCGCCCTCCTTCTCGTAGACGCTGACCCACTCCTTCGCGAACTTGCCGCTCTGGATCTCCTTGAGCACCTTCTTCATGTTCCTCTTGACCTCCGGCCCGATCGCCACCTGCCCTCGGGTCAGGCCGCCGTACCTGGCCGTCTCGCTCACCCTGCGATACATGCCCGCGATCCCGTACCTCTGGATGAGATCCACGATGAGCTTCAGCTCATGGAGCACTTCGAAGTAGGCGCCCTCGGGTGAGTATCCCGCCTCGACGAGCGTCTCGAAGGCGCTGAGTATCATACGGTGCGAGCCCCCGCAGAGGTCGACCTGCTCTCCGAACCAGTCGGTCTCGGTCTCCTCCCTGAAGGTCGTCTCGAGAACCCCGGCCCTGGTGGTCCCGACGCCCTTGGCCATGGCAAGTATCCGGTCCCACGCCCTCTTGGTCGCGTCCTGGTACACCGCAACCAGCGCAGGCGTCCCGAAATTCTCTAGGTAGAGCTCCCTGACCCTCTGCCCGGGAGCCTTGGGGGCGAGCATGATCACGTCGACGTTCTTCGGGGGGACGATCCACTTCCAGTGGATGGCCGCGCCGTGCGAGAACGAGAGCGCCATCCCCTTCCTGAGGTTGGGGAGTATCTCCTCCTTGAACGCATGAGCCTGCTGCATGTCCGGTATCAGCACGTGCACGATGTCGGAGGCCTTCACGGCGTCAGGGACGGTCATCACCTTGTGTCCCTCCTCCCTGGCCCTCTTCCAGCTCTTCCCCCCCTCCCTGAGCCCCACGACCACCTTGAGCCCGGAGTCCCGGAGGTTGCTCGCCTGAGCCGCCCCCTGGATCCCATACCCGATGACCGCGACCGTCTCGCCCTTTATCGGCCCGAGATCGACGTCGTCGTCGTGCCACATCCTTGCCATTTGTCTCGGAGGCGCCCGGTGTCGAGATATAAGCTTAGGTTCCTCCGGCCCTGGCGTCGAACGCTCCCCTGAGCGATGACTACGCTTATAATGCACAGGGGGGCCGAGTTTTTAGGATCCCATTTTGGCGACGTCGCTGAAGTCTCATCCGGCCAAGCTCACGGCGGGCATCGACAGGACACCCCAGAGGGCGATGCTCCGCGCGATCGGCCTCACCGACGAGGACTTTGACAAGCCGATCGTAGGCATCGCCAACACGTGGGTAGAGGCGCAGCCCTGCAACTACAACCTCAGGGAGCTCGCCGAGCAGGTGAAGAGGGGCGTCAGGGACGCGGGCGGCACGCCTCTGGAGTTCAACACCATCGCGATCAACGACGCGATGGCCATGGGGCACGAGGGGATGAAGGCGTCCCTCATCAGCAGGGAGGTGATAGCCGACTCGATCGAGCTCGCGACGGTAGGGTACCAGTTCGACGCGATAGTGACGATCGGTGGGTGCGACAAGACGCAGCCGGCCTCCGCGATGGCGATGGCCAGGCTCAACGTCCCGAGCGTCTACCTCTACGGCGGGAGCATACCTCCGGGCGAGTACGACGGGAAGGAGGTCACCATCCAGGACGTCTTTGAGGCGATGGGACAGGTCTCGAGGGGGACGATGAGCGCAGCCCAGCTCAGGGAGCTCGAGTGCAACGCCTGTCCCACCTTCGGCGCATGCGGCGGCATGTTCACGGCCAACACCATGGCTTCTGCCCTAGAGGCGATCGGGCTCACGGTCCCCGACAGCGCCGCACCGGTGGCCCCGAGCGAGGCAAGGAAGAAGGTGGCCTACGAGACCGGGATGGCGGTAATGAGGGCCCTCGAGGCCGACACCAGGCCCAGGGACATACTCACGAAGAGGGCGTTCGAGAACGCGATCGCGGTCGTCGCCGGGATGGGGGGCTCCACGAACGCTGTGCTCCACCTGCTGGCGATCGCGCACGAGGCGGGGGTGAAGCTCGCACTCGACGACTTCGACAGAGTGGGCAGGAGGGTCCCCGAGCTCGCTGACCTCCGCCCCGCCGGCAAGTACGTGATGTCTGACGTGGAGAGGGTCGGAGGGGTGAAGGTGGTAATGAAGCAGCTCCTGGACGCCGGGTTCCTCCACGCGGACGCCATGACCGTCACCGGCGAGACGATAGCCGAGAGGCTCAGGGGTGTGGGGTTCCCGGCGGGGCAGGACGTCATCCATGCGCTTTCGAGCCCGGTGAAGAGGTCAGGCGGCTTCGCGATCTTGAAGGGGAACCTCGCGACAGAGGGGGGCGTCCTCAAGACGGCCGGGTCGATGAGGACCACCCACCGGGGCCCGGCGAGGGTCTTCAACAGAGAGGAGGACGCCCGCAAGGCGATCATGGAGAAGAAGATCAAGCCCGGCGACGTAGTCGTGGTGAGGTACGAGGGTCCCAAGGGAGGGCCTGGGATGAGGGAGATGCTCGTGGTGACTTCGGCGCTCGTGGGACAGGGCCTCAAGGACTCCGTGGCGCTCCTCACGGACGGGAGGTTCTCGGGGGCGACCCACGGCTTCATGATCGGGCACATCGCCCCAGAGGCGGCCGTGGGAGGGACGATCGCGCTCCTGAAGGACGGGGACGTAGTCAGCATCGACGTCGGGAAGAAGACGCTCGACGTGGAGCTCAGCAAGGCGGAGCTGGCCAGGCGGAAGAAGGCGTGGAGGCCCATGCCCCCCCGGTACACCCACGGGGTCTTCGCCAAGTACGCCCAGCTCGTCACGTCGTCCGCAAGGGGGGCGGTCTGCCTGGTGGACGACGACAGGGTCGCCTAGAACCCCTAAAAGCAACCCCAAACGGCTCAGGTAGCCCGCCACATGTCTAGCGCGCCCGAGGCCAGCCTTGCGGGTAGCGGGGGCGAGGGCAACGTCTTCCAGAGGCTCTTCTCCCCTCCCCTGCTCAAGGCGATAGAGGAGAAGGGGTTCACCACGCCTACCGACCCCCAGATGAAGATGGTCCCGCTGGTCGCCGAAGGGAAGAACGCCCTCCTCATGGCTCCCACCGGGACGGGGAAGACCGAGGCCGCCTTCCTGCCGATCCTCGACAGGATCGTCAGGGATGGGCTCCGCGGGACGCCCGGGATCAAGCTCCTCTACATCACGCCGCTGAGGGCGCTGAACAGGGACATGCTCGAGAGGATGCAGTGGTGGTGCAAGCGGTTCGACATCAGGCTCGGCGTCAGGCACGGGGACACCGGTGCGCAGGAGAGGGCGGGGCAGAGCATGGTCCCCCCGGACATACTGATCACCACGCCCGAGACCCTCCAGGCCATCCTCACCGGGAGGCGGATGAGGGACGCGCTCACCAGGCTGAGGTGGGTTGTGGTCGACGAGGTCCACGAGCTGGCGGAGGACAAGAGGGGGAGCCAGCTCGAGATAGCCCTAGAGAGGCTCAGGCGCGGGGCGGGTAGAGACTTCCAGCTGGTCGGGCTGTCCGCCACGATAGGGTCGCCGCAGACCATCGCGAAGTTCCTCGTCGGCGAAGGCAGGCCATGCGAGGTGGTCAGGGTCTCGGTGGAGAAGGACCTCCAGCTCACGGTGACCAGGCCGGAGGCCACCCTGGAGGACAACGCCCTGGCCGAGAGCATCTTCACCTATCCGGAGGTCGCCGCGAGGCTGAGGACGATCAAGGAGACGGTAGAGAGGTACAGGTCTACCCTCGTCTTCACCAACACGAGGTCAGAGGCCGAGGCGCTCGCCAACAGGTTCAGGGTCTGGAACGAGAGGCTCCCGATAGGAATCCACCACAGCTCCCTTTCGAGGGCGAACAGGGAGGCGACCGAGAAGCGCCTCCGCGAGGGCGGGCTCTCCGGGGTGATCTGCACCAGCAGCCTGGAGCTGGGGATAGACATCGGCTTCCTCGACTGCGTCATCCAGTACAACTCGCCCAGGCAGGTCACCAGGCTGGTCCAGAGGATAGGCAGGGCTGGCCACTCGGTCGGGAAGACATCGAGGGGCGTGATCATCACACAGGACTCGGACGACACCCTGGAGGCGATGGTCCTTTGCAGGAAGACGCTCGGCTCGGAACTCGAGCCCCTCAACCCGTTCCTGAACGCTAGCGACGCCGCGATCCACCAGATAGCGGGGCTCCTCGTCGAGACCCCCTCGTGGTGGTTCAAGGACATCCTGGCGCTGCTGAGGAACACCTACGCGTACTCGACGATCAGCGAGGAGCAGCTCAGGGGGCTCCTGGTCTACATGCGCGACAGGTACCCGAGGCTGCTGTCATACACGGAGGGGGACGGCCTCGTCAGGCGCGCGAGGGACCTGAAGCCCCTCTTCGAGTACTACTTCGAGAACCTCTCGATGATCCCTGACGAGAAGCAGTACGTCGTCATAGCCGACGGGGACAGGCCGATCGGGGTGCTCGACGAGGCGTTCGTCTCCGAGTACGGCCAGATCGGGGTGAAGTTCGTTGAGGCCGGGAGGTGCTGGAGGATAACCGAGATCTACGGGAACAAGGTCTACGTCGCGGCGGAGGACGACCCCACGGGGGCGGTCCCGAGCTGGGTCGGCGACGAGATACCCGTCCCGCTCCCCGTCGCGCAGGAGGTAGGGGCGGTGAGGAGGGAGTACGCCGAGGCCCTCGCCGTCGGCGAGGTGGAGGCGGGGAGGGCGCTCGACTCGCTCTCGAGGCGGTACCCCGTTGACAGGCCGACCCTGGAGCGGTCGCTGGGCGAGGTGAGGGACCAGGTCTCCCTCGGACTGCCGGTCCCCTCGGACAGGCTGGTGACCATCGAGCGGTGGGACAAGTACGTGGTCGTCCAGGCCGCGTTCGGGCACAAGGTCAACAGGCTCCTCGCCAGGGTGGTCGCGCACCTCCTCTCCGAGAAGCTCGGGCAGTCGGTGGCGGTCCACCAGGACCCGTACAGGATGATACTCGAGGTCGAGGCCTCAGCCGAGTCGGTCGGGGGGGTACTGGCGGGCCTCGCCGGGAAGGACGTGAGGGAGCTCGCCAGGGCGGCGGTCGAGAGGTCAGGGATATTCAAGAGGAGGCTGATCCACGTGGGGAAGAAGTGCGGGGCGATAGCCAAGACTGCGGACTACGCGAGCGTCTCGATGTCGGGGCTGATAGAGGCCCTTAGGGGTACGCCGGTCTACGACGAGGCCGTGAGCGTGATATTCCACGACGACTTCGACGCGGAGGCCGCACAGTCGGTCGTCGAGAAGATAGGGGCGAAGGAGGTGGCGGTGGAGGTGATCCAGACCGAGGGGATGCCCTCTCCCATCGCCTCGATAGGGCTGGAGGAGGTGAGCAGGCGCGGGGAGATAGTGTCTCCGGAGAGGCTGCGGGCCATAGTCAGGCAGTCCACCGAAGCGAGGATACGCGAGAGCTTCCTGGTCGCGGCATGCACGAGCTGCTGGGAGTACGTCGAGCTGAGGACGGTGGGGAGCGGGGCGCCGGAGAGGTGCCCCAGGTGCGGCAAGCCGGGCACGATCGGGTTCACGACCGACTCGTACGAGGCGGTCTTCAGCGCCACCCTGAAGGCCAGGAGCAGGCTGGAGCTGCACGGAAGGGCGGAGAGGATACTCGAGACGCTGAGGAGATCAGCCCAGGTGCGGAACGAGTTCGGCGACGAGTCGCTCTACCTGATGGCAGGGCGCGGGATAAGGGCATCAGAGATACCGGCTCTCCTGAAGAGGAAGGGCGAGGGAGGGGACGTCGTCGACCTGGTCATAGAGGGCGAGCGTGAGGCCCTCAAGCGCAGGTACTTCGTAACGGAAGGCGCGACGTAGTTCGCGCGGGCTGCGACGGGCGGCCCGGCGCGGCGGCGAAGGTCGGGAGGAGCCGGCCGGATGCCGCTACTTGTCGCCCTTCGTGCCCTGTGCGAGGATCAGGGTCATCAGCGACCTCTCGTCGACCTCCGCCCTGGTCCTCCAGCCTATCCTCATCAGCTCTTTGTCGTCGACGTCCAGGTAGCCCCGCTTGACGTACCTGTCCACGGAGTAGTCTATCCTCCAGCGCGGGAACTTGCCCTTCAGGAAGGTCTCGAGCTCCTTCCTGGAGATCCTCCCCTGCTTCGAGTTGATTAGCGCGATGCTGGCAGCCAGGACAGCGAGGTCGTCGATTCGGAAGCCCGCGGTCTCTGCTTCTGCGAGGGTCGGCGCGTCCCTGAACCTCAGGAGGAAGCGGGTCGAGTCGTCCGTCCCCTCAGGCCCGGGGACCTGGTGGACCTCGAGCCCGAGAGGCTTCAGGTCGTCCGAGAGGACCTCGAGGACCTTCTTGTAGTCCTTGCCAAGGTACCTGCGCATCTCCCATCCCTTCACCCCGGGGTTTCTCCCGCGCTGGAGTATCAGCACCTGGAAGGCTCGCCTGGTCTTGCGGTCTAGGGCCGCCCTCTCTGAGGCTCCCTCCGTGGGGGCGGGTGCGGCGGGGGGCTGCGGCTCGCTCATCTTACCACGATCGCCACCGACTTCGTCTCCTCGCCCGGCTCGCCCTGGATGGTCGAGATGAATATCTGCTCCGTCAGGGGGTCGGTCCTGATCGTCGCCCGCCCCTCGGTCACCACGAAGGCCACGAGGTAGCCGCGGAGGGCGGTCTCCTCGGGGTCCTTGCCATTGATGAACCCTCGGTAGTCGATCTCCCTTCCGTCGCTCTTCTCGGAGAGCTCCTTGGCGATCGCGTTCAGCCTCGTCTCGAACTCCTCCTTGGTGAAGATGCTCAGGGACTCGAGCTCCTCCAAGCCGATAGTCGTGGTCTGCTGCCCGAAGCTACCGAACTGGTACTTGTACCTCTCCCCGAAGGGGACGAGCTCCCTCCAGTAGACGAAGGCCTTCTCGAGCCCCCTTGCGGTGAGCTGGTCGAGCTGGGCTATGGGGTGCCAGCACTTTGCGAGGCTCTCCGCCAGCTCCTCCCTGGAGATGAGCTGGATCTTGAGCTCGAGAAGCAGCGGGTCTATGTAGAGCGCGCTGGCGCGATGGGTGATCCACTGAGACTGGAGCTTGACTATGGCGACCAGCTGCTGCATCGCCTCGGAGTCCTTGAGCATCACGTCGATGAGGCCCCAGTCGGGGATGTACTTCTTGAGGACCAGCAGCTTCTCCCTGATATCTACCTCGAAGGGGTTCACGCTGCTCGACTGCACGGTGCGGCAGAGCTCGATGAGGCGCAGGATGTCCTCGAGCTTCTTGTCGCGGTCCCTATCTTCCGCTGGCATACTCCTTGACCTGGGAGGAGCCGTGGACGGATTGGACTGTGATGACGTGCGCCGTCCGGTCCGCCACGGTGATGATCGAGGGGGTGATCACTATGTTCTGCGAGTTGGGGTTCCTCTTCCCCTGGGCGAGTATCATCTTGAAGATGGCCTCCCTGTTGCGCGGGTCCATATGGATGTCAAACTCGTCCATCGCGCGTATGGGCGAGATTATCCTGCTCTGGAGCGACAGCATGAACGCCACCAGCGCGACCGAGCGCTCCCCCCCGCTCTGGGTGTACGGGTCGAGGATCGAGGGCTCTGCGCCCTTGAACCCCACGAGGAGTTGGAGGCCCGCCTCGGCCACGCTGCCACCTTCGTCGAGCCGGATGGCGCCGGTCGCGCCGACGGTGGAGAGGACCTGCCGGTAGATCGGGGCGACCTCGTCGATGAGGTTCTGCACCGCGTTCTTCCACGCCTTCTTCCTCTCTTCGAGCTCCTTGAGCATGAGATTCTTGTTCTCCTGCAGCTGCTCGAGCTTCCCCTTCAGGCCCTCGAGGTTCCCTGTGTAGTCCTTGTAGATCTTCTCGGCGTCCTCGGGGAGGTCCTGGAGCTTCTGGAGCTGGGCAGAGACCAGCTTGATCTCCTCCGAGACCTCGTACGTGGCCCGCTGCGTGAGTACCCTCTCGCCCGCCCTGTCGAGGTCGGGCTTCATGGCTTCTAGCTCGGCCTTCGCCTCCCTCTCCGCCCTCTCGAGCTCTCTGACCTCCGACTCTGTGACCTTGATCCTATAGTCGAGGACCTCGAACCTCACCCTCTGTGAGACGTAGTCGTCTGTCAGCCTGCGTATCGACTCCTCGACGCCGCTCACCTCCGCTTGGAGCGAGGCCACCTCCCTGTCGAGCTCCGCCTTTTTCCTCCCCGCCTCCTGCGATCCGGCGCCCGAGCGGGAGGAGGCGAACTCAAGGAACTCCCTCAGGCGTTTCGTCCTGGCGGGGTCCAGCTCCATCCTCGACTCTTCGAGGTCATTCTTGATGACCTCCAGCTCCTCGCGGAGCCCCTTCATGGACTCGCGGACCGCCTCGTCGCCCGCCCGCTCCCTCTCCGCCCTCACCACCGCTCCGTAGAGCTTCTTGACCTCGACCTGCCGCTCCCCCAGCGACCTCCGGTGGGACTCGGACTCGCTCCCCGCCTTGGACTGCTGCTCCCTGAGGTCGGCGATCGACTCCCGCTTCGCCTCGAGCCTCTCCCTGGTCGAGGCCAGGGAGCGCGAGAGCCTGCCTTCCTGCGCCCAGAGCAGCTCCCGTTCGAGGAGCCGCCTGTGCTCCTCGAGCCTCTTCTTCTCCATGTACCTGTCGTAGATCTGCTTCCAGTACTCTATCGTCTGGTTCGCGTTCTCGATGAGCTGGACCAATGACCCCTCCTCGCTGACCATCGCCTTGAGGTCTGACTCGGCTGCGAGTATCCTCTCCCTGTACTCGCGGAAGCCCACGGCCTCCTCTACCATCGCCAGTCGCTGCTCCTGGGAGATGGCACCTAGCTCCTCTATCATCCCCTGGTGCATGATTATCAGGAGGTTGTCGGGGTTGATCCCGAACTCGCGGAGGAGCCTCACCACCTCGCTCTTGTCTATCTCCTTGTAGTCGGCCTCGTACCAGTAGGAGCCGTCCTTGCGGAGGTACCGCGAGAGCATGAAGGTGTCCGCCTTGGAGTAGGGGATCGGCCTCCTCCCCTCCCTGGGCCTGTTGTCGAAGATGAGGGAGACCCTGGCGATGTCCTTGCCCCTCCTGATGAGGTCGCTCAGCTTCCTGGACCTCTCGGTGTACGCCTGCCCAAAGGCCACCGATATCGCAAGGAGGACCGACGACTTGCCCGCGCCGTTGGGGCCGACTATGAGGTTCAACCCATGGTTGAGGGGTATCCTCGCATACTCGTAGCTCATGAAGTTCTCGAGGATTATCTCCTTGATGGGAGGGGAGAAGCCCCTCTCCTGCTCGGCAGAGACCTCCTCGTAGGGGCCTGACAACTTTGGGGCTTCCCGGCGCCGACGGTATTTTAGGCCTGTGGTCTGGGAGAATGCTCCACCCTTCCTCAAGAGCGAAGGTCAGAGGCGTGGATGAAACCGTCAAGAGCCCAGGACAGAAAGGGACGGCTCGGCGATTACCTTTTGAGCCGGCCCGCGAGCCCCCGCCCCGACTTTGGTTCTCGCGGCAAAGGTGTTCGTGGTCGCCGAGGAGCGGAACCTCCCCCTCGTGGCCTCGAAGCTGAAGGACTTCAAGCTCGAGCAGGACGTCCGGATAGAGGGGGACAGCTTCAGCCTCCTGTCCGAGATCACGGACCTCGACATCTCTCAGGAGTACCTCCAGGGGACGTTTGCGTTCGACACGGTGTTCCAGGTAAAGCAGCACGGCAAGATGGTCCCGGTTGTCAGGACGTACGAGGCGCCGTTCTCCTTCGACCTCTTCGGGAAGGGCATGTTCCTGACGGTCTTCGACAAGAAGAACAGGGCGAACAACATCGCGAACGAGATGAGCAAGGCGCTGTTCATGAGCCTTGGCCAGATAGTCGAGGGAAGGATACCCCCGGAGACCCTGAAGCGCTTCCACGAGGACGGCGTGGAGTCGAAGATCCTCTTCTTCGACGGGGTGGACATCCCCAACATCTCCAAGCTGTCCCTGTACGGCGAAGGGCTCGCGAACACGAACATATACAACGACTACCTCCAGCACGGGCAGATCTGGTACGCCGTCGTAAAGTCGAAGGACTACGGGTATGTGATAGGCCTGACCAGGAACTGCGTGGTCACGTGCTTCAGCAGGACCGACCTCCCGGAGTTCAAAAAGTACGTGAAGGCGGAAGTCCTGCCTCTGATAAGCCAGGACTAACAAAAGCTCGGGAGGGGTGGCGGCTCGCGCCGCTCCCCCGCTTTCCTACTGGTCGAGGAGGTATGCCTGGTAGTAGGCGCTGCCCTGCTGGCCGTACTGTCCCGTGTACGGGGCTGCGCCGATGTCGTGGCCGTTGAGGGTCGCGCTCGCGATGAATTCGGAGACGAAGTTCTCCGGGGTGCCTGCCCTGTTGCCGTCCGTGAAGGCGCTGCCAGCGCTGGCGTCGATCGGCTTGACCCCGAGCGCATTGTAGAACGCGCTGGTGCCCGTCCCGCTGCCGAGCGTTGAGTAGATGCCTCCCGCCCACTGCCAGTTCAGGGTGAACGAGACGTCGGTCCCGCTGAACACCCCAGTCCAGTCGGCATTCGCCCCGGCCAGAGAGACCCCCTTTGTAGGGTGGTATGCCACCCCGCCGACGAATACGTTGCCCGTGAATCCGACCGGGACGGTGGTCACCCACTGTCCGCCGGTGAACGTCGTCGTGGCTGAAGTGGCGGTGGCGCTGAAGACCACCTCGGAGTTGGGCGCCGGCACGCTCAGAGGGATTCCGTTCCCACCCTGCAGCTGCAGGTTGACCCACTGCCCGGTGAAGTGGACGGTGGTCGCCGAGGAGGACTCCCTGGGCGTGATCTCCGCGGAGGCGCTGAACCAGACGGTGCCCGAGCCGATGTCGCCGTTGCCCAGCTGGTTCCCCGTGGCGCAGACGTCCGGGTTGGTGTCAACGTCCGTGCAGGTCTTGGTGGTGCTAAGGTCTGGGGTGCCGGGGGAGATGGCCGCGCTGGTCACTGGCTGGGGGTCGTATCCGAGCCCGAAGCCACCCTGGCCGCTCTGGACGACCTCGCCTGTGGACGGGTTCAGGAAGACCCTCCCGAGGTCGGGCTGTGCGTGCGAAAAGTCGAACATGTT
>JAJZNC010000044.1 GCA_021848045.1 archaeon | reverse complement strand
CCCGACCGCGGGGTCGTAGCAGAGGGCGAACGGGTCGAGGCCCACATCGACCGTGGCCACGACCGAGTCGTTGGACCCGGAGATGACGGTGACCTGGCCGGTCTGGTAGTCGGAGGCGAAGACCTCTCCCCTGGCCTGGTCGTAGACCAGGGCCGAGGGTCCGGGGACGCCGCCTATCGCCACGACGGCCCCCGGTGCTGCCGCAGACGGGGCCGCCAGCACGGAACCGAGGACCGCCGCCAGCACGAGCGCCCCAGCCACGCCCTGCCGGAGGCGCACCCCCACTCCGAACCTGGCCATGGCCTGGAAGAAGGGGCGTCGCGCCGATTTATGTCTGCCTCTGGCCGGCGGGCTCGTGAGCGACCGGCTCCTCGCGCGAGTCAGGGGGGCGGCTGGACGCCCTCCTCCCCCTTGGATCGGGGCATGGCGCCTTCGGGATCGCGGGTTTCGCGGTCGCGGCCTCCACCGGGTTCTCGCCGCAGGCGCCTTCTGTCTACCGCGCGGCCTCGCTCCCCGGCATGCACTCCTCGGGGTTCACAATCCTTAACTCTCGAGCCTTTCGGTTTTTCACGCGTCGGACCCCCAATGGCGTACGTCGACCTGCGGTATCTCTACACGGTCGCCTCCATGGCGGTCCTTGTGGTCCTGGTCTACCTGGTCAGCGGGACCATGAGGAGGCGGCTGAGCGGGCTGCAGGGGTACGGGCGGCTCGTCTACCTCGTGGTCTTGGCGATGACCGTGGGCCTCGTCGCGTCGCTCGCATACGCCTGGGGCATCCTCCAGGTCTTCCTGGGCTCGCTGGCCGCGGCCGGGGCGCTCGGGGTGGTGGTCATGTTCGGCATCCTGCCGCTGATGACCGACATAATCAGCGGGGTGCTCATCCACCTCGACCGGGACATAAACGTGGGCGTGGACGTGGAGATCGACGGCAAGAGGGGGATAATACAGGAGATCTCGCTGACGAGGACGAAGATGGCCAGCACGGACGGCCTGGTGATATTCCCCAACAGGAGGTTCAGGGAGACCGCGGTGATCGTCAGGACGGCCACCCCGGCAAGGCATCGGGCAGGCGACCTGGCGAACAGGGCTTAGCGGGAGGCGCGCCCGCCGGCCTGGCTTGGTCGAGACCGAGCGCCTCGCGAGGAGGTAGACGGCCTTGCGCTCCGCGCGGACGAAGGGGAGGTCTTCGGCTTCCTGGGCCGGACGGGTCGTCCATGCACGACCGGGGGCCAGACCGCTCGCCCGCAGATCCGTTCTAGGGGGCGGGGCAGCCCGCCTCGATCAGTGTCGCGTTCAAGTTCCCCATGGTCTGCGCGTCGTAGTGGAGGGCCACCAGAGTATCGGGTCCCGTGGAGAGATATAGCTCTCCCGTGTTGGTGTCGTAGATGCTGGCGTAGGACCCCGCGAAACCCACCCTCGATGGGAAGGAGTACATGTTCGCCAGGGCGCCGGTCGCGCCGTCATAGACCAGCAGGTAGTCGGGGTGGTTCGATGTGAGCATCACCACCTGGTCCAGCGAAGGGATGGCTTCGATGGCCGTCGACCCACAGGTCTCGGAGTTCGCCTTGAATATCACGCCCCCGTCCGTGCCGTTCAGGGCCACGAGCTGCGAACCCCCGCTTACGTAGACGACGTTTGTGGACTGGTCGAGCGCCATCGTGCCGTATGCTGACGAGTTCAGGCCTACGGTGCTCACCCCCGTGCCGTTGATTATCGCGAGTTGTTGCGAACCGCAGGAGTCGGCGGTCGCGCCGATGCAGCCGAGCGCGTAGACCATGCGAGCGGCCGGGTCGACCACTATCTGCTGCGGCGCGAATGGAAGCCGGACGCTTTCGTCAACGGCGCCGGTCAGGACGTTGACAGCGGCCACCCCGGTCCCGAACTGCGCCCACAATAGGTGGGTGCCAGGGTCGAACTGCGCCTCACCCAGACCGCAGCTGAACCCCGAGGAGACCAAGAACGTGAAATTGAGTGGGATTTCAGCCGCGATGGAGTTGGTCGAGGCGTCGAACGTGACCATCTTCCCGAAGAGAGCGTTGTTGTCGTCCCCGACCATGATGGCGTAGACCATGCCTGCGGCGCCGTCGACGGCCAGGTTCGAGCAGAAGCTCAACCCGGCCGTGTTGGGAAGCGAGACGTTCGCCACAAGGGTGTCATTGGAAGTGTCGATCACGGCCAGCGAGTAGTTCACAGAGTCGTCCACCCACAGGGGCACGCCCAGAGCGTAGATCCTGCTCGCGTTCGCGTCGTAGACGGCTTCGTGATACCCGCCGTTCATATCTTCCAACGAGAAGTTGGCGGCCACGAGGGTCGAGGCCAGAACGGGCGGCCCCGTCAGGCGACCCGGCGAAGAGGAAGACGACGAGGAGCTTGAAACCGAAGTGCCGGCGCCCTTGGCGATGGTCGTCGTGGTGGTGACCGTATTCGCGATCGTCGCTGTAGAGGTGATCGTCCGCGTCTCCGCCTTTTGGATACCGCCACCCACGAGGTACCCCGCACCGAGGCTAGCGACCACGAGAACGGCTATGACGGCGACCACGGATGCGCTCCGCATGGGTCTCGGTGAGGTGAGGCCCCCGGGTCCTATTCAACCCTCTCGTAGAACGCTCTCAAGACGGCTCGTGCGCTGCCCGGCTGTGCGACGAGCCAGACCGTCTCGTCGCACTTCGACTCGGCTTGGGGTCCTGAGAGACAGAAGAGTGAGCGCGTCGGAAATGGAAGGCCTGCCCCGGCCGGGATTTGAACCCAGGTCGCTACCTCGAGAGGGTAGCATGCTTGACCGGACTACACCACCGGGGCACAGGATGCCATGGAACGACTGCGCCAACCGCTTTTGCCCGGCGGGAAGCAGAGAGTCATGGCAGACCCAGGCCCGAAGGGCGACGTATATGACTTCTCTGGCGAACTGGGCTTTGTGGCACTATTTGCGCAGTGGCTCGAGCCATCCCGGCTGGAGGCATCGCGTGCAACGGCACGACCTTACGTTGTGGACGTAGACTCGGCGACGAGACCCCGCCCTTCCTGTGGGGCATCTCCCTCCGGGTCATCCAGGGGAACCCCGCCTCGTCAATGGAGTTCGAGGTCTCGGATGTCGGGCGCGCGCGGTGCTCAAGGAGCGGGCGCCGGGTACGCAACCCGCCCGACCGACGGTCGTCGCAAGATGAGCCATCGCCCGGCCGAGCAAGGCTGCCGCTAGCCCAGGGGCGAACCGCCGAACCTGCAGTCGCTGTTCCCCGCCGTCGTGGTGGAGCTCCCCACCGTCTCGAGGTCGGCCACGGTGTTGTTGCACGCCAGGTTGAACGCGATCTCGTCGAAGTTCGCCTGGTTCATCTCTGCTATCCCGTACGTCTGCGTCCTTCCTGAGAGCCTGTCGTCGCCCGACGTGTTGTGCGAGACGACGTCGTGCGTCGAGCCAGCTTGCCCGGGGTCGTTGTAGAGAAGGATCCCAGGGCCCGAGTTGTCCAGGCAGGTGTTGCGATAGACGGTGGAGTCGGACACGGAGTTGAATATTATCCCTCCCAGGAGGTTGGAGCTGCAGAGGTTCCCCTCCACGGTGTCGTTGCGCAGGCTCGCCAGTGCGCCATGGTAGAACTCTATCCCGTAGTGCGCGTTGTCCTCGGCGACGTTGTCGCTCACCGTGACGAACGAGGAGCGCCCGACGTATATCCCGTCCCTGCCGTTCGAGTCTACGGTGTTGCCCGAGATGACGTCGTGGAAGCTGTGGTCGTTGGTTATCCCCGACTGGTCAGAGCCTCCGGCGTTGTGGACCGAGACGTTGTCTGTGATGGTCGTGCCGTTGTTGAAGTATGCTTGTATCCCGTACTCGGTCATCCCGCTCACGCGGTTCTGGGTCACCGTGTCGTTGCTCCCGAGAGCGACCCCGATGCCGATCGCCCCGGTCCCTCCCCCGGCCGCCGTGTTCTCGACGACGTCGTCCGAGACGGTAACGTCGGCCGCCCGCTCAGTGTAGACCCCGCCTGCCCCGTTGTTCTCGGCGAGGATCCCGGAGACGAGCGCCCCTAGGGGGACTGCCACTCCCGAAGAGTAGTACTGGACGCCGAACCGGCCGTTGTCGAGGAGAGTGTCGTTCAAGACCGAGACGTCGAAGTTGGGCTTGATGTCGCTGTCCACGAGTATCCCGTCGAGCCCCGCGTGGCTCACCTCCGCATCCTCGATCGTGGTGTTGCTGCTCCCCACGTCGACCTCGATGTCTGGCAGGGTCCCGGCCCCCGACCCCGACCACCTCCCTCCGTGGACGAGGGTGTCGGCGCTCCCGATGACGTGGAGGAGGCGGATCGGCAGCGCGGTGGTCATCTTCGCCCCGGGGAAGAGCCACAGGGTGACGTCGAGCACGTTGTGGACGTAGATCTCCGTGGAGAGGACGTAGTTCCCCGGGTCGAAGCAGAGGGTCTCGCGCGACCCGAGGATGCCGTTCACGAACGCGCCTACGTCCTCGCCCGGTGTCCCGGTCAGGTTCGCCCGCCCCGGAGAGCCGGCGGTCGGAGTGCTGCCCGCCAGCGACATGGTGTATGTGCAGTCAGGGGAGGGGTTCTCGCGCCCTGGGGCTGCGATGGACTGCCTGGCTCCGCCGGCGAAGACGAGCATGACCACCACGAGGGCGGTGATCCAGCGTTTCACCAGCGCACGTGGGGAGGGCGTTAGAAATCTGTATCGCCCTGTGACTAACCAGCCGGTTTGGGCTCGATAACGCCAGAGCGTGAGCAACCCGGCAGTCCGGTCGCTCCGACGCGTGCCGTTCTTCGCCAGGCGCGGCCGCGAGGCCACCGCAGAGGCCCTTCGCGCCACCGCTAGGCCAGATCAAAAGCTGGTATGCTACTGCGCCTTTAGGACGGCCTTGGCCGCCAGCTTGATGTCGGAGGGCTTCACGGTCTTCCTCCCTGCGTGCTTGGCGAACTCGGTCGCCTGTCTGGCGATCTGGAGACCCACGTCTTCCAAGACGATCCTTAATTCGATCGCCGCGTCGTCTCCCACCCGTTCTGCCCCTGCCTTCTTGATGAGGCGGTAGACTGCGGCAAGCCCAAACTCAGACTCGGACATGCTGTCTATTCTGGGGCGTATGCGGTTAATTATTAAACGTTTGGTCTAAAATGTTTGCAACACTGCTCTGTTGGCATTCTCTCGCGGTCTTTAGGCTGATTGGCACCCCGAAGCCTGCATAACGTGGTTTTAAAGCCGAAAACCACGAAATCGACCTTACAATTGATATATCGGGCTTCCTCAGCGTCTTAGCCTGCTTGGCAGAGCCCAGCCTTACCCCGCTCTGGGACGTCCACGTCCACCTCCCCGCGTACCCAGACCCGGCCTCGGTAATAGCCGGCGCCGCCGCCCGAGGGATGAGGCTCGTCTCGGTGACCACCTCCCCCTCCGAGGCAGCCCGCAACCTGGAGGCCAGGAGGTCGAACCCGGCCGTCGTGAAGTGCTTCCTGGGGGTCCACCCTTCGGAGGCCGCCTCGACGCCCGGCGGCCTGGAGGAGCTGGACCCGCTCTGGCGGGAGGCGGACGGCGTCGGTGAGGTGGGCCTCGATCCGCGCTACTCAGAGATATCCGACGGCTCGCCACAGATGACCCTCTTCAGGGGGCAGGTGGAGGTGGCGGAGAGGCTGGGCAAGCCTGTCCAGGTGCACTCGAGGGGAGGGGAGGCGGCGTGCCTCGACGTCCTGGAGGTCCACTCGCCCCGGTCGGTCCTGATGCACTGGTTCGAGTCCGAGGACCTCCTGGAGAGGGCGGTCTCCGGGCGGAGGAGGTTCGTCTCGTTCGGGCCTGCTCTGCTATACTCGAAGAAGCTCCAGAGGTGCGCGAGGAGGTGCCCGCCGGAGTGCACCCTGGTCGAGAGCGACGGCCCCGTCTCGTTCGCCGCCCTGGGCGGAGTCGGAGGCCCGGGGACGGCGCCCAGCGTGGCGTTCAGGCTGGCCGAGCTCTGGGGTAGAGGGTTCGACGAAGCCCTTGAGCAGCTCTACGCCAACGCGGGCGCTTACCTTGGGTGAAAGGGTTATCTCCACCCCCACTAGGGGCGTCCCCAAGACATGGACAGAGTCAGAAGGCTTTCGCAGGAGATACTCCAAAAGTACCCAGGGATGTTCGGGACAGACTACTCGGCGAACAAGGAGCAGCTGGCGAAGATCGCGACCGTCCATTCGAAGATGATGCGGAACAAGCTCGTCGGGAAGATAACCAAGGCGATGATCGCCGCGAGCGCCGCGGAAGAGGTCCAGGCAGAGGCGCCCGAGGTCGAAGAGGTCCAGGCAGAAGCCCCGGCCGCCTGACGCTCGCGCTCGCAAACGATAAAACCTCAGCACGCGCCGGACCGGCAAGTTGATCCACGTCAGGTTCCTCGGGCACATCAAGAGCAGCATGGGCGCCGACGAGAGGGAGGTCTCCGCGATGACCGTGGGAGAGCTGTTCTCTGCCCTCCTCTCCGAGGAGCCCTCCGGCCCTGCCCACGGGTTCACAAAGTACAACACGCTGGTGGTGGTCAACGACCAGGAGGCGTTCTCCGCCTCGTCCGAGGAGGCAAGGTCGCTCAGGGACGGCGACACCGTCCTTCTCGTGCCCTTCTCGCACGGAGGTTGACCCGGAGTGGAGAGCACGGTGGTAGAGAGCGTCTGCTGGGAGGCTTCCCTGGGCGCGGCGCCGGCGGAGGCGGTGCTTGCGAAGGCCAAGGCGGAGAACCCGGGCGTGGTGGTCCAGCTCTTCAAGGCCGACTCCGCCCCCAACCCCGCCGCGCTCGAGCTCGTCGCCGCGCAGACCCTCGCGGCCGCGGCGGCCGGGACCACGCTAGCGGACAAGCCGGAGCTCGACCTTCTGCTCCGCCTCTCCGGGACCCGGCAGATCGGAGAGGCGTTCGAGGTCGCGGGATACCGGTCCGGCGCGAGGCGGCTCTTCCTGCTCGCGGCCTCCGAGGGCACCGGCTCGCTCAGGGGGATGAAGGCCAGTCTCGGCGGGGACGCGAGGTTCTCGGAGGTCCCCAGGAGGGAGCTCTCCGAGGAGGACCTCGACCTCGTGGAGCGGGCAGCCCTCCTGGCGGTGGGGACCTAGGACGAGCGCTTCAGCTTCGTGATGCTGAGTATCTCGTCAGGCCTGACGACCGAGATCGCGGAGTACTCGCCCATCACCTCGACGTTGAAGACCTTGTCGGGCGAGTTGAGGTTGACCTTCCTGTCGACGACCGAGGCGATGGTGTCGATCAGCTCCTTCCTGGAGACCGGAGAGTCCCTCTCGGTGATGTCGATCCTGAAGGTCTCGCCGGGGAGCACCTGCGGCGCCAGCTGGACAGCCGCGTCCCTGACCTGCTCGAGGGTGGTGTCTACCACGACGTCGACAGGTATCATCCTCTGGATGAAGTGGACCCTGAATGGCTCCGACCGGACGTAGTCGCGCATGAAGGCGATGAAGTCGCGGGAGTTCTCGATCTCTATCTCGAGGATGCCGTCGAACCCGGCCTTTTCGATGTGGAGCTTCCGGTGGCCCCTCTGGAGCGCGATCTCTTTGAACTCCGCCGAGGCCCTGGCCTCGCTCCCCTTCTGCGAAGTGAGAAGCAGGTTCACTCCAGGTCACCCTCCTTAATCCTGACCGAGCCCTCCCTTAAAACCTCGACCGCGGCCCCCGAGACCCTCACCACGGTCGACTCCTTGCCCCGGAGCGTGCCCCCGTCGATGACCAGCTGTATCCTGCCGTCGAGAGACTCCTCTACCTCGGCGGCCGTCCTGCACGAGGGCCGCCCGGAGAGGTTGGCGCTCGTCCCGGTTATCGAGCCCCCGACCGCCTTCGCGAGGGCCCTGCACACCTCGCTGTCCGGGACCCTCACCCCGAGGCTGCCGCTCCCCTGGTCCAGGAGCCCCGAGAGCCTCACATCAGGGCCTTTGGGCGCCACTATCGTCAGCGCCCCTGGCCAGTGGTGCGCAGCCAGCCTCTTCGCGGTCTCGTTGAAGGAGACCAGCCTCTCGGCCACGCCGGCGTCGGCGCAGAGGAGCGGGACGGGCTTTGCCTGCCTGTCCTTCGCCTCGAAGAGCCTCCCCACCGCGTCGTCGCTCGAAGGGTCGCACCCGAGCCCGTAGACGGTGTCGGTGGGGATCGCCACCACCCCTCCCATCTTCACAACGCGGGCCGCCTCGGCTACCGCCTCCGCCCCAGCCTCCATTCGTCGCACCGTCATCGGGGCCGGCGGTCGTAAGGGGACGCTGTTAAGTCGTTTGGCTCGGCAGCCCCCGGGGCCGCCTTGATGGTCGCAAACGCTTAAATCCGGAACTCCGGCGCGCGGCCGGACGGACCGCCGCGACGCGGGCGAGCGCGCTCGCATTGATGTGGGAGGGGTCGACTTATACACTCCACGGAGAGAGCCACGGACCGCGCGCAATGCTCTCCAAGACCCTCATCGTGAACTTCAAGAACTACCCGGAGGTGATGGGCGAAGGGTCGGTCCGCCTCGCGAAGGCGGTCGCGAGCCTGAGCTGGGAGCTAGGCATCGACGTCGTGGTAGCCCCGCCGACCCCTATGCTGCACACCGTGGCCAGCGCGGTGAGGATCCCGGTCTTCGCGCAGAGGGTCGACCTCGGCGAGCAGGGGAAGAGCACGGGGGCGACGATACCAGAGTCCGTGAAGGCCGCAGGCTGCTCAGGGTCGCTGCTCAACCACAGCGAGTCGCGCGTACCCGTCGAGGTGGTCGGGGCGACCATCTCAAGGATGAAGGGGCTGGGACTCACGACCTGCGCGTGCGCCGAGACCACGGAGGAGGCGGTGAGGCTGGCTTCCCTAGGCCCTGAGTTCATCGCGATAGAGCCCCCCGAGCTCATCGGCACCGGGCGTGCGGTCTCCAAGGCGAGGCCCGGGCTGCTCACCGAGACGTCGGAGGCCCTCGCCGGGGTGGGATACAAGGGAGCGCTCCTGTGCGGGGCGGGGATAGTGTCCGCCGAGGACGTCTCGGCGGCGATCAGGCTCGGGACGCGGGGGATCCTCGTGGCGAGCAGCGTGGTGAAGGCCGACGACTGGACGTCGAAGCTCAGGGAGCTCGGCGAGGCGATGCGCGGCTAGCCGGAAAGCCGTAAATATCTTCCGGAGCCGAACGGCGTGCCTTGCCAGAGAAGAGACCGGACGCCTTCGCCAACGCCCTCGAGCAGCTCAGGATAGCCTCCGAGCGCCTCAAGCTCGACGAGGGAATCCACAGGATGCTGAGGGAGCCGAAGAAGGTCATCCGCGTGACGTTCCCTGTGAGGATGGACAGCGGCAAGATCAGGATCTTCAAGGGATACAGGGTGCAGTACAACGACGCCAGGGGCCCCTTCAAGGGGGGCATCAGGTACCACCCTGAGGTCTCGCTGGACGAGGTGAAGGCCCTCGCAGCCTGGATGACCTGGAAGTGCAGCGTGGCGGACATCCCGTTCGGAGGCTCGAAAGGAGGGGTCGTCTGCGACCCCAAGCGCATGTCCCAGGGAGAGCTCGAGCGCCTCACCCGGAGGTTCACCGCGGCGCTCGGGGACGCGATAGGGCCCGACGTCGACATCCCAGCGCCCGACGTCTATACCAACGCGCAGACGATGGCGTGGATCCTCGACACGTACAGCCAGATGAAGGGAAAGATGGTGCCCGCGGTCGTTACCGGCAAGCCCATCGCGCTGGGGGGCTCCCTCGGGAGGGACGCGGCCACGGGAAGGGGCGCCGCGATCTGCACGAGGGAGGCCGCAAGGGTGAACAGGATGCCGCTCAAGGGCGCGTCGTTCGCGGTCCAGGGCTACGGCAACGTGGGTTCGAACTACGCCGTGATACTGGAGGCGATGACCGGGGCGAGGATGGTCGCCGCGAGCGACTCGAGGGGCGGGATCTACAGCAAGAGGGGGCTCGACCCCCGGAAGGTGCTCGCCCACAAGGAGAAGACCGGCTCGGTGGTCGGCTTCCCTGGCGGCGAAGAGGTGAGCAACGAGGAGCTCCTCGAGACGGAGTGCGACGTCCTCTGCCCCGCCGCGTTCGAGAACCAGATAACCGCGAATGTCGCGAAGAAGGTCCGGGCCAAGGTGGTGATAGAGGCCGCCAACGGTCCGACGACCCCCGAGGCGGACAAGATCCTCGACGGCGCGAAGGTCTTCCTCGTCCCGGACATACTCGCCAACTCGGGAGGGGTAATGGTGAGCTACCTGGAGTGGGTGCAGGACCTCCAGAGGCTCAGGTGGACCGAGGACGAGGTGAACGGGATGCTCGAGGAGAAGATGACAGGGGCGTTCACTCAGGTCCACAAGGAGGCGGCCTCAGGGGGGGTCTCCATGAGGACGGCCGCCCTCGTAGTGGGCGTGGGGAGGGTGGCGGACGCCGTGAAGACCCTCGGCATCTGGCCCTAGCGCGCGCCAGAGAACGAGTTCGCGAGCTCCGCCAGCCCGTCGTCGACGAGCTTCTGCGCCAGGGCGTCCCCCATCTCGACCGGGACGACCTCGTTCCCCCTGAGCGCGACCATCATCCCGAACTTGCCCTGCTTGACCATCTCCGCCGCCTTGGCCCCGAACCTTGTCGCGAGCACCCTGTCGAATGCGCTAGGGTTCCCACCCCGGACTACGTGCCCCAGCACGACCTCCCTGGTCTCCAGCCCGGTCCGCTTCTCGATCTCCTGGGCGATCGTCTGCCCCACGCCCCCGAGTATCGGGTTGCCGAACGCGTCCAGCGCCTTGCCCCTGGTCGACCTGGCCCCCGTCCCCTTGGGCTTCGCGCCCTCTGCCACCACCACCAGAGAGAACCGCTTCCCGCTGTCCCAGCGGCTCTTCAGGGTCTTGCAGACCTGCGCGATGTCGTACGGCTTCTCCGGTAGCAGGACGGCGTGGGCTCCGCAGGCTATCCCCGCGTAGGCGGCGACCCACCCCGCGTCCCTGCCCATCACCTCTACCACTATCACCCTCTCGTGGGACATCCCTGTGGTCTTCACGCGGTCGATGCACTCCATGGCCACGTTCACGGCCGAGTCGAACCCGAACGTATAGTCGGTGCTCGAGAGGTCGTTGTCCATGGTCTTGGGCACGCCCACCACCTTGACCCCCATCTTCGAGAGCTTGTGGGCCACCCCCAGCGTGTCGTTTCCGCCTATCGCCACCAGGCAGTCCAGGCCGAGCTTCTTCATGCTCTTCAGCACCTTCTCGGGCCCCCCCTCCATCTTGAACGGGTTCGTGCGGGACGTGAGGATGAAGGTGCCGCCGACCCCGACCAGTTCCTCGACGTCGTCGTAGGAGACCTCGACCGCCTCCGGCTCGATGAGCCCCTTCCACCCCCTCTGGATGCCGGCCACCTCGAAGCCGTATTCCTCGGCCTTCGCCACCACCCCGCGTATCGTGGCGTTCAACCCGGCGCAATCGCCTCCGCCAGTCAGGACACCGATCTTCATGTTACGTCGGGCGGGAGAAAATGGAGGCGATATAATCGTTAGCGCGCTTCGCTTAATTTATATGTCCGACCCCGGGCCGTCGGAAGCCATGACCGAGAAGAGAGATTTCGCAGCCCCGTTCCTCAAGGACGGGCGGTGCATGATCCTTGCGTACGACCAAGGGCTGGAGCACGGGCCGTCCGAGGACTTCAACGACCGTAACGTCGACCCGGCATTCATAATCGACATCGCGAACAAGGGCGGCTACACCGGCCTCGCCCTCCAGAAGGGGACCGCCGAGAAATACTACGACGGCAAGACCCCCCTGATCCTGAAGCTCAACGGGAAGAGCGTCCTGGTCAAGGCCGAGCCCATCTCCAGGCAGCACTGCTCGGTGAAGTACGCGAAGGAGCTGGGCGCAAAGGGCGTCGGGTACACCATCTTTCTCGGGAGCGGCCGCGAGTCGGAGATGGTCCAGGAGTGGGGCCGCATCCAGGAGGAGGCCCACGCGCTCGGCCTCGGGGCGGTCCTCTGGGTCTACCCCAGGGGGACGGGGGTCCCCCTCGACACCAACCCCGACATCGTCGCCTACGCGGCGAGGGCTGGGCTCGAGTTCGGCGCCGACATCGTCAAGATAAAGTACAGCGGGGACGCGAAGAGCTTCGCGTGGGCGGTCAAGGCCGCGGGCAGGGCGAAGGTGGTGATGTCGGGCGGGCCGAAGACCACCGACGAGGGGTTCCTGTCGCAGATACGCGGCACCATAGAGGCCGGAGGCGCGGGGGTCGCCGTCGGAAGGAACGTCTGGCAGCACACCGACCCGTACAAGATGTCCGAGCAGCTCCGCAAGGTGGTCTTCGAGACCAAGCCCGTCCCTGCGCTGGCTTCGGTCAGGGCGTAGCCCGCCCTCTTCGCAAAAGGATAAAGAGGGACGGCGGCGCGCTCGCCCTCCCCCTTGAAGATCTTCATCATCGACATCGACGGGACCATCTGCGAGCACGTCAGGAACGAGGAGGGCATCGAGAGGATGAGGGAGGTGAAGGGATACCCCGACGTGATAACGGAGATCAACAAGTGGTACGACCAGGGCCACTACATCTGCTTCTTCACGGCCAGGACGGACGAGCACGAGCAGGTGACCCGCGAGTGGCTCAAGAAGAACGGCGTCCTGTACCACCAGCTCATCCTCAACAAGCCCAGGAAGCTCCCGCCCTACACCGAGTACCACTTCATCGACGACGCCCACGTGAAGGCGACCACCTTCAAGGGAAAGATCACGCCCTTCGTCAGGAAGAAGGTCGAGATCGAAGTCTTCGAAGAGTGACCACGCCCCCGGGCGGAGCCCCAGCGCCTCGACGGCGTGAGGCACCCCGGTGCCACGAACCCGCACTTCAGGCGGACCGCGAGGACCCTGGGGGACGAGCGAGAAGTCCCTCGCATGGTCCCGGTTGGCTCGCCTAGGCCGTCAGGCGCGACGACCGGGGGTTCTCGAGCGAGTCGAGGGCCGACCCGAAGCCCGGGGGCGCCTTTCCGACCAGCGCGGGGGTGGAGGCGGGCTTTCCCTTGCGGACTTGGAGCTCACGAAGACCTCCGCGAGGGCCCTCGCGGCCGGTGAGACAAAGGAGCCGCTCCGCTCACTTGCTCAGCAGCCTCCAGGACATCACGATGCCGACGACGGAGAAGAACGCCGCGAAGGCGAGGGCGACCGAGAAGTCCACCCACAGCGCGTACGTCCCCGTCGCCCCTATGAGCAGCTGCCGAATCGCGTCGATGCAGTAGCTGATCGGGTTCACCTTGACCACGTCCTGGAGCCAGCCGGGCATTATCTTCACCGGGAAGAGCGCGTTGCTCGCGAACAACAGGGGGAGGTTGAGCAGGTTGATCACCGCCATCTGGGTCTGCCAGTTGCTCGACCTGAGGGACAGCATCACGAACAGCCCGGAGAGCCCCATCGCCACCAGGAAGATCACGAAGAAGGTGCCCACCATACCGACCACCGACAGGCTCGCCGTGGACATCCCTAGAGCGATCCCTATCAGGAGGACGACGAAGGCCTGTATGAGCGACCGCCCGACGCTCTGGAGGATCTTCGCCATCACTATGGTCCCCCTGCTGACCGGGGTGCTTAGGGCCTTGTTCATGAAGCCGAACCGCCTGTCCCACACGACGGACATACCGCTGAACGCCGAGTTGAAGACCACGATGAAGACGAGCATCCCGCAGACGAGGTACGAGAAGTAGCTCGCGGTCCCGAAGAAGCTCGTCAGTATGCCGGTGGTGTCGACCCCGGGGGGCGCGCTGGCCGTGATGAAGGACGAGAAGTTGAGCGCCTTGCCGAAGAGGCCCATCCAGATCACGGGCTGGATGAGGGAGATGATCAGCTGGTAGGGGTTGGTGTACCATTTTCTGAGGTCGCGCTTGGTGAGGGCCCAGAGCCCGTGCGTCGGCCTCCGGTCTATCTTCAGGGGCGCGGCCTGGCGCGGCGTCGCCCCTGCAGCCCTGGTCTCCTCCCGGAGCTCCGAACTCTGCTGCGAGGCCGCCTCGCTGGGTGGCTTGCTCTCCAATCCCCTAGGACCTCGCCATGGACATGGTCCTCCTCTGGCTCATCATCGCCCACTTGTTGGTCTCCTCCTCCCTCAGGGTCCGCCCCGTGAGCTCGAGGTATGCCTCGTCGAGGGTAGGCCGGGTTAGCGAGATCTTGGTCACGTGCAGCCCCTTGGCCCGGGTGAGGTCGATCACCTGGGGAGAGGCCTCGTCGCCGGCGGTGGACTTTATCCGGTACTCTCCGCCCGTCTTGCTGACGGACGTGACGAGGCTCAGCTTCGCGATGTCCGCCGAGATGTCGGGCTCGGTCTCCCGGACCCCGACGACGATTACGTCTCCGCCCACGCTCGCCTTTAGCTCCTCAGGGGTACCTATCTTCACGATGTGCCCGTGGTCGATGATCGCGATGCGGTCGCACAGGGAGTCCGCCTCCTCGAGGTAGTGCGTGGTGAGGAAGAGCGTCATGCTGTAGTCCTCCTTCAGCCTCTCGATGTACTTCCAGACCGCGGCCCGGGTCTGGACGTCCAGGCCTAGGGTGGGCTCGTCGAGGAAGAGGAGACTGGGGTAGTTGATCAGCCCGCAAGCGAGCTCGAGCCTCCTCCGCATACCTCCTGAGAAGGTGCTAACCTTCCTCTTGGCGGCGTCCTGGAGCTCGACGAGCTCGAGGAGCTCGTTTGCGTGGCGGGTCGAGTCGCTCCTCGGGATCCCGTAGAGGTCGCCGCACAGCAGTATGTTCTCGTAGCCCGTCATGTCCTCGTCCGCCGTGTAGTCCTGGGGGACTACGCCGACCCTCGCCCTCACCTCGTTCGGGTGCTTGTGGACGTCGAAGCCGCAGACCTCTGCGCGGCCGGAGGTGAGCGGCAGGAGGGTGGTCAGCATGTTGATCGTGGTGCTCTTTCCGGCGCCGTTGGGCCCGAGGAAGCCGAAGATCTCCCCCTTCTTCACCTCGAAGCTGACGTTGTCCACCGCCCTTTGCTGCCCGAAGCTCTTGGAGAGCCCCTCGACCCTCACTATGAAGTCCGAGCCGCCGGTCCCGCGCTCGCCCTCCTCGACGGTCAATCGATCCTCACCATCACCGTTCAGCGGAGCCTGGGACTGGGGCCGACCCTCAGCCCCCTGAGCTGGGTCTGGGTCCATTCGAGCTGCCTTTCCAGGTTGACGCTGTACTCCCTGAGCATGAACTGCGCGTCGCTCCCCGAGATTGAGCCCTTCCTCGACTCGAAGAGCTCCCGGGTCATCTCGAACTGCTTCCTCGACCCCTCGAGGAACATCCTGCTGAGGCCGGCCGGGTCCAGCATGTCGAAGTAGAGCTTCCTCATGGCCATCCACCGCTGGGCGCCGCTCTCGTACTGCTCGCCCATGCACTTCATCAGCTCGGTGCCCCGGTCGGTTATCGAGTAGACCTTCCTCGTCTCCTCCCGCTGCTCGTCCGCCTTCACGAAGCCGCGGTCGTTCAGCTTCTTGAGGATGGGATAGACCGACCCCACCCCCGGCCTCCACGCCCCGCCCGTCTTGCTGTCGATGTCCTGGAGGATCTCATAGCCGTGCTTCGGCTTGACAGAGAGGCTGTGGAGGATGTAGTGGAGGAGGAAGCCCCTGGGGGCGGCCTTCAGCGGCGTCAGCTCGAGAGAGTCCGGCGCGGGGCGGCGGGCGCGTCCTGACACGGTCGGGCGTCAGTTATCAGTATATTTAGCTATATCGATTTCGATATAGGTAGCGCGAAAGCCCGGGCCAAAGAGCAAGGAGGCGAGTGGCCGTCAGGGGAACGAGGGAGGTGCGTCACCCGGCGCGCTTCCCCAGCCGGACGCGTCTGGCCCGAGCGTGAAGTTGAGGGTCGCACCCCCTTGTACGGAGCTCCAGGGGAGCCAGAGGCTGGTCGTGGGGCTCCCGTTCACCTCGAGGCTCTGGACGTAGGGGGAGGACGGCGAGGCTCCTGTAGCGTCTATCTGGAGCAGGCGCCCGCCCGCCAGCTGCACGGTCGCCGTCGGGAAGAGCGGGCTCCCCATCACGAACCCTCCGATCCCGGTGATCTCAGGGTATATCCCGAGCGCCGCGAAGACGTACCACGAAGACATCTCGCCCCCGTCGTCGTTCCCGAGGAGCCCCCCTGGCGAGTCTGTCCAGTACTGCGTCTCGAGGGTCCTCACGACCGCCTGGGTCCGCGAGGGTGCCTGGGCGAAGTCGTACTCCCAGGGGACCTCGACGCTCGGCTCGTCACCCATCCAGGCGAAGGGGGCTGTCGGCCCCGCGTTGAGCTGCAGGAGGAACGAGTCGAGGCGGAGCACCGCTGTGGAGTTCCCCCCCATCATGCTGAAGAGGTCTTTCAGGTCGAAGGTCACCATCCAGGTGTACTGGGCCGAGTCCCCCTCCTGGAACCCATAGTCGCTGGTCGGGACGAAGCCCGGAGCCCACGACCCGTTCGCGAGCCTCGGCTGTATGTAACCGGAGGTCGTGTTGAAGAGGTTCTTCCAGCTCGCGGAGCGCTGGAGGTACTGCTGGTAGACCGCGGTGTCGCCCAGCGCCCGGGCGAACTGCGCTATCGCGAAGTCGTCGTTGGCGTACTCCAGCGTGATGGACGCGGTCGAGAGGCCCGGGTACCTGTCGGCGGGGAGGTACCCCAGGGACGCGTAGGAGGAGTAGCCCTCCCTCTCCACCGGCTGCCCGCCTATCATGGCCTGGAGCGCCCCCGAGGTGTTGAAGTCGGTCGCCCCGAACGCGTAGGCCTCCTGGATCACCGGGTCCCCGTCGTCGCCGCTCATCCCGTGGGAGTCTGCGTTGGCCTGCTCCCACCTCGGGAGCGCCCCGTTCCCCTGCTGGGCGTCGTTGACCAGCGACTGGGCCACGTCGCTCATCGCCGAGGGGTCAAGCACGGCGAGGAGCCGGAAGTAGGTACGGTATCCGTCCCAGCCCGTGATGTCCTCGTACTGGACGTGGCCGCTCGGGAGGGTGTGCACCTGACCGTCGAAGCCGAGGTACTGCCCGTTGTCGTCGCTGAATATGTTGGGATCGATGAAGACGTGGTAGAGGGCGGTGTAGAAGACGGTCTGCTCCGCCTGCGTGCCGCCGCCTATGAGGACCGAGCTCAGCCGGGAGTTCCAGGCGTCGGCGGTGGCCGCAGCGGCCGCCCCCAGGTCGAAGCCGACGCTCTCGGCGCGGAGGTTGAGCTCGGCGTTGCGAACGCTCACGAACGAGATCCCGACCTGGACGTCGACCTGCGGCTGGGAGGTCGTGTCGAAGGTCAGGTACGCCCCGGTGTACTGCCCGTCTGCGGAGGTGACCGCCGGGAGGAGGGTGGGCCCGTCCCAGACGCCGTAGCTCTTGAAGGGGCGCGAGAACTCTGCCGCGAAGTAGAGGGTGTAGGGGTTGGACCCGCAGCCCACGGTGCTCTCCCCCGAGCCCGTCACCTCTCCCTTCGAGGGGTCGATGGAGACGTCCGAGTGCGAGTTGCCGTTGATGCTCCCTCCCGCGTTGATCAGCATCGTCGAGAGGGTGGAGGCGGGATAGGTGAACGCCCCGACCCCGGTGTGCGGGGTGGCCGAGAGCTGGACCGTCACGTTAGGGGTGTCCAGGTGCACCTGGTAGTACCCCGGCCGTGCGCTCTCCGTCGAGTGCGAGAAGGCCGAGTAGTACGCCGAGGGGTCGGACGCGGGGGAGACGGTCACCTCGCCGACGAAGGGCATGAATGGGAAGTCCTGGTAGACCTGGCAGCCCCTCCCGCTGAAGTGCGTGAGGCTAAAGTCCTTGATCGTGGTGTCGTTGTAGTCGTAACCCCCCGGGGGGTTCGAGACCGTGTCGGGGCTCCACTGGACCATCCCCATGGGATAGTCGGCGCCCGGGAAGGTGTCGCCCGCGCCGAGCGGGCCCGCGCTGTCGCTCGTCCCGATGAAAGGGTTGACCAGGCGCGTGAGGTTCACCGATGGCGCGGCCGCGACCCCGAAGCTCTCTGCGAACGCAGGGGGAAGCGAGTAGGGCGCCTGAGGAGTGGCGGTCCTGAAACTCTGCTCCGCTGCGACGCCCACGAGGAGGGCTGCGAGCAGCGCCGCGAGGGCGAGTGCGGTCCGACGTCGGACCCTGCGGAACAACGTCAGCGCTGAGGGCTCCCTCCGACTATAAGGGTTCGCATGGGGCCGCTGGGAAACGGATAAATCGCGACCGGGTTGGCGAGGGCCAACCTTGGGGTACTTGCGTCCGAGCCTCGTCCTCTTCGCCCTTGTGATCCTCGCCGTCGGGCAGGCGTCCCAGACCCCAGGGGCCCTCGCGGCAGGCCAGGCGCCCCTCCCCGCGATGGGGGTGAGCGTGAGGATATACCAGCCCCCCCAGACCACGGCCCTCGACCTGATGGTCGTATCCGCGACGGTGACGAGCGCAGGGCAGCCCGTGGTCGGGGCGAACGTGAGCTTCGCCGACAGCTTCCAGTCGTCGTTCCTTCCGGCGACGGTCTCGACCAACTCCAGCGGGGTGGCCATAACCCAGGCGGACTTCATCAACCCCAACGCCCACAACGACGCGATCGTGGCCTCGGCGACAGCCGACGGCTACCAGCCGTCGAATGGAAAGCTCGTCGTCTACTCGTTCCCGATCTCCATCCAGCAGCTGACGGTCACCGCGAGCGTGACCAACGACGGGAGCGCGGGCGGGAGCACGGAGGTCATCCAGGGGTACGTCGGAACCGTGTGGAGCTCGACCACCACGTGGAACGGGAAGATCACGGGGGTCGGGCAGGCGGCGGTGACGATATCGGACGCTATAGGGTCCGCCTTCCCCCTGAACGTCACCACCAACTACCTGGGGTTCTACTCCGCTAGCTTCACCCTCGGCGAGCCTGCGTCCCAGGTAGCCGACGTGATCTCTGTCAGCGCCGCAGCCCCCCTCTACAACGGGAGCACGTCGACCCTCCTGGTGCAGACCGCCAGGTACGGCAAGGGGTCGCTTACGGTCACGGTCGGACCGGTGCTCCAGGGGGCGGCCTCCACCATCCTCGGGTTCGCGACCCTGCAGGCCAGGGTGACGGCGGGAGGGACCCCGGTCGCCGGGGTCCCCGTCACCTTCTCCGACTCGCTCGGTGCGCTCTTCTTCGGCAAGGTGGAGAGCACAGACTCGTCAGGACTGGCCACGACCACCGCATACTTCGTCTACAACGACAGCGGCCTCGACGTCTTCACCGCGACCGCGAACGGGACGGGGCTAGGCCAGGGGGCAGGGTCCAACACCCTCCTCGTCAGGGACAATGGGAAGACGCAGCTGAGCGTCTCCGAGATCCTGTCCCCGAGCGACCCCGTGGCGGGGACCGCCGAGAGGGTGGCCGGGGAGGTGGGTTGGGTGAGCGGGTCGGTCTCGTACATGTGGTCTCCGGCCCAGAACGCCGTGGCCAACGCCACGGTCGTGATATCGGACAGCCTGGGGACTTTCGCGCCCTTCAGCGTGACCACCGACGGCTCCGGTGTCTACGCCGCGAACTTCACAGCCCCTCCCCCGGGCGAGACGGACGTCATAAAGGCGTCCGCGACCGCCCCAGGCTACACCGGGAGCGCGTCCTCGGTATTCCTCGTCGCGGGCCCTCCGTTGGCGGCCAACGCGACCGCGAGGGCGTCCTCCAGCTCCAGCTCCACCTCGACCACGGCCAGCCTCGCGGGCCCAACACAGACCTCGCACGGACCCGGTGGCTCCGCTGGCTCGCAGTACTACCTCGCCCTCGCCCTGACCCTGGTGGTCGCCGTCTCCCTCGTGGCCTACGCGGTCGCCAGAAGGGCTCGCTGAGCCCCCGCGCGCGGCACCCCGGACGGGGGATTTGTGGCGGGCCCGGAGAGATTTGAACTCTCGACCCTCGGCTTCGGAGGCCGATGCCCTGATCCGTGCTAGGCTACGGGCCCGTTCCGCCCCCGATGTTCCGAAGTCTAGTTATGTCTTGGGGCCGGCGGGGGAAGACTGAATAGACGACGCTCGGGACCTCGCACCGAGCTTGAAGTTCCGGGAGTTCGAGTCCGAGGCCAGGGAGTCGCTCCTGCAAGCCGCGAAGGAGACCGGCTACCAGCTCTCAGAGGTGGAGCTCATCAGCCCCCCCAACCCCGAGCTGGGCGACCTCTCGTGTCCCGCGGGCCTGAGGCTGGCTAGGCAAGCCAGGAAGGCGCCAGGCACCATCGCCAAGGAGCTGGCCGAGGCGATAGCGGCCGCGCCGCGGAGGCGCCTCGTAGGAGGGGTGGAGGCCCACCCCTCGGGCTACGTGAACTTCAGGATAGAGATGGGGGCGTTCGCCCACGAGATGCTGACGTCCCTCGGAGACGGGCAGGAGGTCGACCTCGGTGTCAGTGCAGCCCGGAAGCGCATCGCGATCGAGCACACCAACGTCAACCCGAACAAGGCGCTCCACATTGGGCACGCCAGGAACCTGGTCCTCGGAGACTCGCTGGTGAGGACGATGAGGCGGCTCGGCCACGACGTCCAGGCCCTGAACTACATCGACGACTCGGGCGCCCAGGTCGCCGACGTGATAGTCGGGCTCCGGTTCCTGGGGATCTCAGAGGAGGCGCCGGAGGGCGTGAAGTTCGACTCGTACTGTGGAGACGTGGTATACACCAGGGTCAACCAGGAGTACGAGAAGGACCCCGGGCTGAAGGAGAAGCAGCGACTGGTCCTCAGGGAGATAGAGCGCGGAGAGGGCGAGGTCGCCGAGTTCGCCGGGAGGGTGGTCTCAAAGATCCTCGCAGCCCAGCTGCAGACGTGCTGGAGGCTGGGCGCGAGGTACGACCTCCTGAACTGGGAGTCGCACATCCTGCGGACAGGCATGTGGGGCGAGGTCTTCGAGGAGCTGAAGCGAAGAGGGGTGGCGGTCCTGGAGACGCAGGGAGAGAACGCTGGGTGCTGGGTCGTCAAGGACCAGGAGCTGGGGGACGACAAGGTCCTGGTGAGGTCGGACGGGACGGTGGTCTACGTGGCCAAGGACATCCCGTACGCCGCCTGGAAGATAGGCCTGGTGAGAGACAGGTTCTCCTATGCGGTGTACGCCGAGCAGCCGGGGGGGGCCGTGCTCTGGACGACGTCGGCCAGCGCGCCCCAGGGGGCGCCTCCACCCGCCCACCCGAGGTTCGGCGGGGCCGACCTCGCGATATCGGTCATCGACTCGAAGCAGAGCCGGCTGCAGAAGGTGGTGGGGAGGGTCCTCGAGAGGCTCGAGGGGGGCGGGAGCCAGCGGTACCTCCACAGGGGCTACGAGGTGGTCGCCCTCTCGAAGGCGTCGGCCGAGAGCCTCGGCCTCACGGTCGAGAAGGAGTTCGTGCACATGCAGGGCAGGAAAGGGATCTACATCAACGTGGACAAGGTCCTCGAGGCCCTCAGGGAGAAGGCCCGGCTGGAGACCAGGAAGAGGAGCCCCGAGAGGGACGAGGGGTGGGTCGGGCACGTGGCGGAGGCGCTCGCGGTCGCCGCGTTCAGGTTCGAGCTGGTCAAGCAGGACCCTGACAAGATGATCGCGTTCGACCTCGAGTCGGCCATGAGGCTCCAGGGGGACACCGGGCCGTACCTGCTCTACAGCTACGCCCGGGCGAGCAGGATCGTGGCCAAGTCAGGGGTCGCCAGGCCGGGGACCAGCGAGGGGTCGGCCAGGAAGCTGGTCCACCCCAAGGAGGTAGCCCTCATCAAGCTCATCTCGACGTACGACAAGTCGCTGCTGGAGGCGGAGAGGTACCTGTCCCCGAAGGAGGTGGCCACCTACGCCCACTCGCTCGCCTCGGCGTTCAGCGAGTTCTACGAGGCGGTCCAGGTGAACAGCGAGCCCGACCAGGAGCTCAGGTCGGCGAGGCTGGCGATGGTCCAGGCCTTCAGGGCGGTCCTCAGGGACGCCCTGGGGCTCCTGGGCATGGAGGCGCTGGACGAGATATAGGCCTAGCCCCCCACGAGCGCCTTGGTCAACGTCACCGTGGAGCCGTCGTCGAAGACCAGGACGAAGCTGAGCACGTAGCGGTCGTGAGCGACGACGGGCGGGGCGGGAGGGCCGGAGTCGTACTGCGTCTCGAGATCGACCGAGGCCATGGCGGGGTCGTGGTAGGTGACCGTCCCCTGGGAGGTGCCGTTGATGGAGACCTCGAGGCTATGCAACGGCGAGGGAGCCTGGAAGCTCACCGTCCCGCTGAGGTTCGGGAGAGGGTAGCCGCAGACCAGGGTGCATAGGACTATCTCCTTCAGGCTCGCTGCCACCTGCCCCACCTGGAAGTAGAGGAAGACCAAGTGCCCCCACTCGTCGCCCGCGACGAGCGTGTAGCGGCCGGGGGAGAAGGCGTGGAAGACCCCCGGCGAGGCCCCTCCTCCCGGGAGCTCGGTGTAGCCCGAGGTGAAGTATCCCGAGAACGAGTCGGTCAGGGTGACCTCCGCAAGAGGGGGGAACCTTGCCGAGTCCCCTCGCCCGGCGGCACCGCACATGTAGAGCCCGCCCGGAGGGATGAGCGGGAGGGCGACCGCGGAGGAGGCGTTTCCCCGGCCGTACACCCCCTGGAACACCGCCACCCCGAACGGATACGCCGCGGGGTCGGGGCAGACGCCGGCCGTGAGGTTCTGGACGGCCCAGTCGCGCGCGAGGGGTAGCTCTACTGGGACCCTCAGGCTGCTCGCCTCGGAGACCGTGACCCCGAGGGTGCCGTTCCTCTGGATGCTGGTCGAGTTGAGGGAGGCCGTGAGCCTGAGCGCCGAGGGGTCGTGGGAGACGATAATGAAGGGCGACATGGCGACCGAGAAGGAGAGAGCGGACGCGGCAACGAGGATCGCCACGAAGATAAGCGCGCTGGGCCCTTTCCCCGCAGCTCCCGAGGTCGACCTCATCGAAGGCTAGCCAGGGTGCCGTTCCCGTTGGCGGCGGCGTTTAACGGTTTTGCAAGAAAGGTCTAGCGCGGTAGCAAGCTAAAAAGGGGGTCGCCCGAGCCCGGCCCGCAGCCCGTTCGTCTAGTGGCCAAGGATAGGGGCCTCTGGAGCCTCTGACCCAGGTTCGAATCCTGGACGGGCTAGTTTATCTCTTCAATTCTAGGGTCAGGCAAATTATAAATACATGCAACGCAAGTATTACAGTCATGACAGAGGCCGTCTCGCTAAGGCTCCCTGATGAACTCGCACAACGTCTGGAGAGACTCTCGAAATCAATCGAGCGTTCGAAGACATACATCGTCACGAAGGCGCTCGCAGAGTACATGGAAGAATACGAAGACTATCTCATTGCACTCAACAGGTTGAACGACAAGGACGACAAAATCGTCTCTGAGAAAGAGCTCAGGGCTTGACCGAGAAGATCCTCTACAAGTCTTCGGTCGGTCGGGATCTCAAGCACATCGACTCAAAGAACAGAGATAGGCTTCTCGCGGAAATCAGAACCCTATTGTCCGAGAGTCCAAGGTTAGGAGAACCCTTACACGGTGAATTCTCAGGACTTTACAAGCTGAGGAATGGGGACTACCGGGTCATCTACACTTTGACCGATGAAGACGTCCTTGTCCTGAGGATACGTCATAGAAGTAAGGCGTACGGCTAGAGCACCTCAGTGTGTTTGTCGATTCGTACCTATTCAGGTGCAGCCCCTGGATGTGGACTACGCATATCGTAGTAATTCGTGGCGACTAATCAACGCGTCGTTCAAGATTGCTCAAGGTTCCAGATCCAATTCAGGGTGCATCGGGACCGTGATGAACGAGACGTCGTTAGTCAATGTTACATGGCTTCCTTTTTGCCTGAGGACCCTGAAGCCGAAAGCCTTCGTCAGAATCTTGATGAGTTGCTTCCCAGAGATTACAGGTAACTTGCTCAACCGGTCAGCTCGCGCGAACCAGTTGGCCCTTGTCGATGGCCACCTGGCCGTGCTCGATGGCGTAGTCGGCCATCGCCTCCAAGTGCGTTTGAATTGCTTCTCTGAGATTCCGCCTGGCCTCCTTCTCGGTTCTCCCTTGGGTTGTTATTCCTAGCTCTGGTACGCGAGCGATGAAGTACTTCTCGCCCTTGAACACTTTCACGCTGAACTTCATCGACATTGGCTTCTTGTAGACCCATATTCTATTTGAACGGCGCCGTGTTTTGGATTAGGACGCGACGAGGCGCCCCCGCGCTCATGAATCCTACGTGACCAGTGCGACAAATTTTCAGCGCAAAAGCCCCTGAATAGGGTCAGCCCCTGGACGGGCCTCTGCTCCAGGTTTATGTACTAGTGGGAAAATAAATGGGATGGGAAATCTCATGGGAGAGGCAGTCATAGACGAGCGAGGAAGGATAGTGATTCCGAACGAGATAAGGTCGGAGCTAAAGCTAAGACCGGAACAGAAACTCAGGATATCCAGGAAAGGTAAGGATCTGCTGCTTTCGCCAGAGGCAAGTGCGGATGAATTCATTTCGGAGCTAAGAGGCTGCGTGCACGGCTCCAAGATGAAGCCCGTCGACCTCAAGAACATCTGGGGTGTCGGCCATACTCACCATTGACACGAACATCTGGGCCTACTACATGGACAACGACTGTCCGGAGCATCAATCGGTCGTCGGACCTGTGGAGAAGGCCCTAAAGTCAGAGCAGATAGCGATAAACACGATAATCGTGATGGAGCTGGCCCACTTTCTCGTCAAGAGCCTTGGGGCCCCCATAGGCGGAGAGAAGATGGACGAGTTCCTTCGATTCCCGCTGGTCATAACGGACTTTGATTACAGGCACGCTCTCGGTGCGATAGAGACGCTGAAGAAATACTCACACCTGGGAATTGGCGGCAGGGACGCAACTCTCTTGGCAATGATGGAGGGCGCTGGCGATAAGAGGATAATGACTCACGACGAAGCGCTGAAGAAGGTCGACTGGCTCGAATGCATCGACCCAGTCAAACTGGCCTGAAACGTTGTTCCAGATTCCAGCGTACAAAACCCTAAACTGGTTCAGCCCCTGGACGGGCTACCTTATCTCCTTGTTTTCGCCTTTGTTCGTCTGATAAAGCTAGCATCGTAGCCCAACAGGCGTTTGGAGTGCATCCCCGGCTAGATACGGCTACGGTCGCTATCCATTAGGTGGCGCTGACATCATTCCACGCAGGGTGGCTTCCCCTTCCAGACCGAGAACAACAACCAATGGCCGAGCCGATAATGATCGCCACAGGCGGGACAATATCCGCATCGCTCCCCGAGGCGGTTGATGCCATGAACATCGTCCCGACCCCAAGAGGCAGGCCGAGTCCAAAAATCACTTTGAACTCTCGAAGGCTCAGCTCGATGCTCGCCTCCGGCGCGACTTGACCGGTTCCGCCGCGAAGAAAGGCGTACGGTTCATCGTATTTCACTCTTGGGGGGCTGACGCTAGAGCTGGTGTAGAGGCGGACGGAAATATGACCATACGGCCCAAAAGAGGATTAGTACAACGAACAGGAGGAACAAGGCCCACCCGATTGCAGAACGTGTGTCCACGGAAGGCTCATGCCATTTCCGTCCTGACCGTGGCTTTAGGATCTGGAAAGGAGTGTTGGAACTGTTCCGTGATATTTTGCGCGTCATGCGGTGGCTGACAACCGATTCCGGACATGAAAATCTGATCTTGAAGAGAGCAGAGAACCTGATCGGTCAGGGATGGCGGCGAATAAATAGGACATCGCAATATTAGCGTGTGGATGACTTCGGAACAGCAAGAAGCCAAGGATGTCAAGGAGGCCCTGGAGTTCATGGAAGAGTTGCGGAAAGACCCCGAGAAGTCACGGGCGTGGGCAGACAGAGTGATTGACGGATGGCTGAAGAGAGAGCGGGGCTCGCGGCGGCGCTCGCGAACCTCGAAACACGACTAGTCCGGCGCCTCAGCATAGCCTTCGAGCGCAGCCCCGAGAGCTTCCTTGAAGAGGCAGAGGCTTTGGATTTAGTCATCAGGCTGAAGAAAAAACTGCAAGGATAGCGGCCGGATGACCGCTCCTCGCTACCGGACACAGTGAGACGATGATCGGATTCGTACCGGACCAGGTGCGAACCTGGACATGGACTAGGCATAGCCCAGAAAGTCTCCGCGACAGATCCCTGCGCAATAGCCCCTAAGGTGGTTCAGCCCCTGGACGGGCTACTCAGTTTACACTCCGTTTGCCACACACAGGCTGTTTCGAATTGTTAGTGGTCAAATTGGAGAGAAACCAGCCATAATATTTATGGACAGGCTCCACTTCCAGCACCGGCCCGAGCATTTGTCTCCAGTATTGGATGCTAATCGTTGGCCTACTGAGAGCATTCGATTGAGGGAGCCGTCCCGGCAGCGTAGATTGTCACATCCGAGTTGGTCACGTTGACGACTCCACTCGATCCCCCAACCTCCGTGCCGTTTGCGGATCCAACGCGCATGAAAGCGGTGGGGTAGAGAGTGAATGGGTAAGTTCCGCTAGGCACCAAGAAGACTATCCTTGTCATGTTAAAGGCGCTTGCAGCGGAATAGCCATCCTCAGGGATTTCTGAGACAGTGACGCTCGGAGGCTCCGTTCTCGTCCTGTTACCCAGCTGTACCCCCCACTCCGTGAGATGAGCGCCCCACGTGGAGTTTGCCCCGCACGTCCCTCCGTCAAAGAATGTCACGTAGTGGAATCCTTGCGTCGCAGCCGAGAATGTCTCGTTCGTCGTCGCGGTCACAGAGGCGGTTGAAGAGGCGGCCCCGGTCTCTGTCGAGGCCGCCGGGATCCCGCTGGAGATGACGGCTTGTGCGACAAGGAGAGCTGCCACAAGAAGACCGGCGCTGACACCGGTGAGCAGGCCAGCCCTGGCCCTGGCTGATAGCACCTCTCAGTCACCGTCTCCATTGAGCGCGATTCAAGTCCTGCGCCTCATAGCGAAGAAAACCGTCGAGACCGCGAACACGACGGCGATCGCGAACAGGCCGAAGACCTCGGGGAGCAGAGACGGCGTGGCCGTCTCGCCTGAAGCCGCCCCCGCGGTCGAGACCGAGGTCACGGTTATTGTAGAGGTGACGGCGACTGCGACCGTGCTTGTTTCCATCGAGGCGCCGGGACTCAGAATCTCGTCGTAGGCGACGGAGCCGGCCCAGTCACACCAGATTGTGCTGAGCGTCTCGACGCAGCTGTTGTAGTCAAACCCCCCACTGTAGCTGGTCGCCCGCATCCACGAGCCCTCAATCCCGGCCCCCGTGTGCGACAGACGGGCGTAGAAGACGTCCCCCGTCGCGCCTCCGCCTCCAACGAGCCCACCTACGCAGAACACATAGTCTTTGTAGCCCTCGGTGGTCACGCATTGGGTGTTCGTGACATTTATCGGGTAGGAAGCGGTCTTGTACCATGAGCCGTTTACCCCACCGCTTGAGGAGAACTCTGCAAAGTATACCGTGTCAGCGAAAGAGTGGTTGACGAGTCCTGCGACGCAGTAGAGGTAGAGCTGCGAGTCAACGCACGAATGACTGTCCACGGGGGCCGGATACGATGTCGTCGAGTTCCAGGCGAGCGTCCCACCATTGAACACCGAGGCGTAGTAGACCGCGTCTGTGGGGCTGCCCCCCTGAGCATCCCCGCCAACGCAGACAACTTGGACTGCATTGAACCCGTCGACTCCAGAGTCGACGACGCAGCTCGCGCCTGAGATCGGAACAGGGTAGTCCGGCTGGGCAACCCACGGCCCCACTATTCCCCCATCTGGTGAGAGTCTAGCCGCATAGGTGCTGTTTGTCGCGCCAGAGGGGTTGTTGTAGCTCCCACCGACGCAAAGAACAGTGGCGTCCGGCGAGGAACTGAATGTGTAGGCGACACAAGACGCATCTTCGATGGGCATCGGATATGCCGTGGTGTTCTTCCAGACACCCACCCCTCCGTCAAGGCCGAGCTGCGCATAATACACGCCGGATCCGACGAATTCGCCCCCTATGCAGTAGAGAAAATCGGAGTCGGTGACGCAGCTCTCCCCGCTAGAGCTGCTCGGAGGCCCCGGTGGCTGAGGATAAGGGGTCACAACCCACTGAGGCCCGAGCGCCATCGTCACGGTGCTCGTGCTCGTGACGGCGTTGAACGCGTACTTGTTGTTGATCCAAGTCTCGTTAGCGATTCTCCATGTCCCGCCTTGGCTCATCCATTCCTGCTCGACTATTATGTCGAAACTGTATGTGCCCCCAGAGCCTCTCTGGGCGCTTAGCTCGAGGCCGAACGTCGCATTTACTAAGGCGGAGGAGATTAGAGTGGTGTTGATCGGGGTCGCAATCGCCGTGAGAAGGGTTGTGTTCTCGATCAGAGCCGAATAGAGGAGACGGATGTTGGCCTGGCCGGAGAAGACACCGCCCCCGAAGATCCCGACAGTCCCTCCCCAGACCAACGTTGCATTGCTCGAATAGAGTCCCGTCATTCCCGATACGCTCTCGTTTGTTAGGTACCCCAGCCACTCCGCCACGAGGCCCTCGACATTCTGCTGAGGAGTCTGGGCCAGCTGCTGGGCCTGGACAGGGTTGACACCATCGAAAGATCCCACCACCCCGACAAGGACGACTGCCACTAGCAGCAATGCTGGAATCGCATACGAAGGGTGGCTGGCTCCTCTACGAGTCATTCCGACCTGGCAAGGGACATTGGGTGCGCTTTACGGCTTACGTATGATTCGTCTTCGCGAAGAGAAGTAATCAACCGCCACCGAGCGCAATTGCGTCGCGCTAGGCGTTAGTGCGAGCTCACTGGATGGATAAGTTGCGTGTGTACGGAAAACCATTGCGTCAGTCATCGACCGGGAAGTTGTCGGGGTGTTGACAAAAACCGATTAGGTCGCAATTCCCGCCCGGGCCTGAAATTTGACTTGCCAAGCCTCGACTTCTGCTCTAAAAGCCCCTAGACAAGGTCAGCCCCTGGACGGGCTACTGTATAAGCTCAGAACAGCCTCTGATTACGGTTCAAGGCGCTCTCCTGGCCCCTTTCACCGCTCGGAGTTCAACTATGTGGACTAGGGCATAGTAGTTCGTACAAGGCAGTAATCAATAGATGAAGGCTAAGGTCTAGCTCTTCTCAGCCACCATTCTTGATGGTCGTCGCGGAAGTCGTCTTGGTGGTGACGGTGCTGTTCCCCTCGTTCGCAGCGACCACGGTCACCACTCCGGACGGGGCGGAGATCGCGACGTAGACGGTCGAATCGGGCTGAACCTGAATCGAAGGAATCGTCGCCCAATACCATGGCGGCGGGTTGTTGGTCACGTTGGGGTTGTCGATGAAACCGGCCCACAACGTCACGTTGCAGTAGCCGCTGGCAATAAAGTTCCCTCCCGGCCGGCCGAAGTTGCCGGGAGCGAGCTGGATGTAACCGGTTCCGTCGACGTCATTCATGCTGATGCGGCAGTTCACCGTCCCGAAGCTTCTGGCCTGGGTCACCTCGAGCGTCCCGTTCGTTACGACAGCCCCCCGGTCGGTGACCACCTTCATGTAGACCATCCCATTCGGCGCGGGATTCATCAGCGTGTTGAACGGTGCACACTATATGGTCTCTGTGTGTTTCTTTGTATTTGTTTCCGCGATGTGTGGCATGCCATAAACCCGAGTCGAGTAAGGCTGCTCAAGGACATCAACAGATTTCGGTCGTCTTGGCCCGCCCCTGACGCAGGTTCTGAATCATCTTCTGGAGAATGGCGAAAAGTTCATTACCAAAATGTCCTTCATGTCAATTCTACTTTTGGCCAAGGTGCAACTCAAGTCCAATGGTGGAGCAATGCGAGATAACCTCGGCTATACTACCATTTCGTCCATCGCTGGTCTTTCAGTCGCGTTCATCTTGGTAGATTTCTTCATCCTAAAGTCTGCGCTAAAGGACTCCAAATTTGACAGGAGATTCTCGCTGCTCGTTCCTGTCGCCTTTCTTCGATTGGCTCTGTTTGTAGTAGTCGCGAACGATCGATAGCCCCTCCCTGCTCTAATAAGATGCAAAAGAGCCCTCAGCGTACGAGCCACCCGCTCACCTACACCAGGACAAAACATCACCAGGGGCTTCCCCCCCCCTTGGCGCAACCATCCAAAATACCATGAAAGAAACAAGATGCCGGCGCCAAGGTAGATTAGATATAGGCCAAATCGCAAGGTTGGAAAGGCGCCTTACGGCACACCAAACAGCACCAACTGAGGCATATATCCGCAGCCTTGGGAGGGAAGCGGGGCGGAGCCTCCGTTACAATCCGTCTGGTTGAGCCAAATTAGGAAAAGGACCCACATCGTGGCGAGCATTCCTATCGCCAAGGCCACGAACCCAGAGTACCAAAACGCTTTGAGCCATGACTTGTTTGCCGCCATCTATGGCCCCTCTACTCCGGTCAACTTATGGCATTCTCGCATCGCACAAGATTTGTCTGGCGAGTAGGCAATTGGATGCAAAGGGCGCATTTGTTTCGCTTGGTCAAAGACTTCGCAGAACTGATTTTGGATTATCCTTGATAGTCGCCTGCGGCGGCGGTCTACATGGATGGGCTACGAGTTCGATAAACGCGGCGCCTCCGACGGGGACGTAGATATCGCCATTGGCAGGGTCGAACACAGGAGGCGAAGGACCATCCTGGGCCTGTGAGCAGGGGACGTTCGGAGGAAATTCGGCCCAAGGCTCGCATGCGGGTGGTCCAAAGTCTAAGGTGATGCTGTCAACTACAGTGTTTGTCTCCCCGGAGATGATTAGCACCTGGCCCACGTCGTTAGTCAGATAGACATCTCCGTTTGCGGGGTCGAAGGCCATCCCGCTAAAGACGCCTTCTCCGATGGTGAAGTTTGCCACGACCGTGTTGGTCGCCCCTGAGATGACCGCGACGAAATTGGCGGAAGCCATTGGAACGTAGATGTCGCAGTTTTGCGGATCGAGATGGGGGGCCAGGGTTCGACGTACGCAGCACCCACGCGCACATTCGAGACAACATCGTTTGTGCTGCCGGACATCACCGAGACCGTGCCGTTGTCAAAGTTTGACCAATAGACGTCTCCGTTGGCGGCGTCCATCAGTCCCACTTGACGTGGTGGGGCCAAAGAAGTCTGCATCGATTGGAATATGGTGATCGCGCTGCTCGAAGAGCTTGAGGTCGCCGCCGACGAAACGCTCGATATTGACGATGTCGAATATGATGAAGTCTGCTTCGTGTTCGTCGCGGACGTGCTAGCACTCCGAGAGATGAGAGACAACGTCGGCATCGCCTGTTTGGACGAGAATTAGGCGTAGGCGAAGACTGCAACCACGATCAGCAGGGCCACTGAGAGGGCAGCCATCGGCGCGCCCAAATCCTTGCTCTCCCCTTCGGGCTACCCGTGTCCATCGCAAAGTGTCTTCCAGTGGCCAGTCGAAATTAAGCGCTGTGTCAATGTGCTCTACGTTGCCCAACCTCGCCTTGCTGCGGAGAAACGGGTTCGCACCTATTGAGGTGCAGCCCCTAGCCTAGCGATTGAGATTCTTCAAAGCATCCTCTACATCGTTGAATGCAACGATTTCGTCGCCGAACATCTCTGTACTTCTGTCCCAAGCCACAAGTGTGCGGTGGATGATGACAAGGCGCAGCTCCTCGAGGAGAGCGCGAAGGCGCTTTTCTTCGCTTACCGCTTCGGCCAATGCCTAATCGCTTTCTCTGCGCGTGCTTCTACGTACTCCCTCCACTTCGCGGGGTCCTTCATCAGCCGGTCGAGCTTGCGCATGACTTCTTCGTCCTCTGTCTCCCGTGCCTTCATTGGCTGAAACATGAGGCGGCCGCCTTATAGACTCTGCTGAAAAAGAGGCCGATGATGTCGTAGGGCATCATGAAACTGTTGCGCAGTGTTCTTCAGAAGTCGCTCCCGCTTTGTGCAGCGAGGCCTCAACGATTGCAAATTTCCGCAAAGCCCCTAAACTGGTTCAGCCCCTGGACGGGCTAACACCTCAATTCGCGCCGCTTTACCCACTGAGAGACAGAATCCAATCGCGTCTGCACGTCTAGGCGCATCTTCAGCTACGCTTGTCGCGGCGGGAGAGGAAAATTGTCGTTCGCGTTCGAACGGAACTCCTCCCCCAGTGAAACAGGCTCAAAGAGACTCGAAGAAAGGGAGAGGGACCCTAGAGCTGTAACCGTCGTCAACCCCCTTCCCAGCAAAGCCGCGGAGGTCAGAGCACCGGTAGCAGGCTGCCCTCGACGGGCGTTCCTACGCCGGTCGTCGCGTCGTATCCGCTACTTGCGTAGTAATAGTTGTTGTTCCCCAGGGTGATGTCGTGAAGGTTGCTGGCGCCGATGAGCCCGTAAAGCGACCCGTGCACCGAACTGCCGTCGACGCTCGTCCCGCTCGATCGCGCGTCTGCGAGGATCGCCGACCACTGGGGCGACCCCGCGCTCGTCCCGCCGACCTGCACCCAGCCCGAGAACCCAGACGTGTCGTAGACCCAGTACCCTGTGAGGACGTCCGCGTTGTAGGCAACATCAGGCACGCTCCTGCCGGCGGGCGCGACGGACCCAGCCGAGCTGGTCACGACTATCCCCGCGCTGGACTGGTAGCTCGGCTCGGAGAAGCACGAGCTGACGCCCCCTCCGCTGGAGCCGTAGGCATCGTTCCAGACGACCTCGCCGTTCCATGCGTTCGAGCTGGTCAGAGTGAGTGCGGTCCCTCCCACCCCGACCACGTTGGGATCGGCAGCCGGGTAGCTCACGGTGGGCGCCGAGGTCCCATCGTATGCACCGCTGTCACCCGAGGAGGCCACAGGTATCACTCCGGCGTTGACCGCGCTCGAGAAGTAGCTCGACTCCGACTGCCAGGTGGAGCAACTCGACGAGCTCTCGGCCGCTCCCCAGCTCATCGAGATGATGTTCGCGCCGTGGCTCACGGCGTAGGGGACAGCGTCGTCGATCAGATAGGTCAAGCTGCTGCCCGGTGTGATTATCAGAAGTATCGTGGCGGCGGGCGCCATCGCGTGCGCCCACTCTACGTCGAGCGATGTCTCCAGCCCCCAGTTGCTGTTGCTGCCGTGCACGTGCCCGAAGGGTTCCACAATCTGGAGGCTGGGGGCTAGCAGGCCGAACTGGGCGTCGAAGCAGCTCACGTCGCTGGCCAGGGTCGGGCTCCCATAGGCGTCGATGATCGCTATGGTCTCCCCAGCTCCAGTCGCGGTCGAATTGTACTGGTACGCCGTCTGAACCTGGCCTGGTGTGTAGGCAACGCCCGTCGGCGACGGGAGGGTCGTGACGCAAGATGTCGAACCGCCGTGACCTCCCCCATGCTTGGCATTCGGGTGGGTTATGTATTCCAAAGGCAGGAAGGCGTTTGGCAGGAGCGGCTTCGCCTGCGCACTCGCCACCGGCAGGAACGCAAAGCCGATCAAGAGGACGCCCAGAGCTACGGAGAGTGCTCGAGTGCGCGAGACGGGCACGATGGGTTTCTCGACGCGTCTCTTACTTAAGGATGTCTCGACTCGCAATCAGGCTCAGGAGGGCTTGTGTGGCGTCCCTCGGCAGTGTGATCAGCGGATTGGTCTAGCCCGATTCGGTCTAAGAGCCATCAAGAAATTCATCGGCGGGTTGCCCCCCGCACCGGCCCCGTCGGTCGTCGACTTGCTTTGTCCTGCGAGGTCGAAGACAGAGGGAGCCTTTGTGAAAATTAGATTCTCACCTTCTGCTTCGACCATGAGCTGCGTCCCTTCCCGTATTGCTATAGACTAACCCTAGCTCGGAAGGGTTCCCATCGCTGAGCTCCAAAGTGCGCCCGGGGTTCGCACCTATTCACGTGCGGACCGTGGTCGAAGGATCGTGCATCAGTCGGACCTTCGATTTCGGGAGAAATTTCAGGAAGCCTTTGTCACCAGTCCACACGACAGCGCCGTATCTTCTTGCGCTAGGCGCGATAAGCGCGTCTACCTGGAGCAACCGCCGAACTGATCGGTGCCTAATCGGGTGCGTACCCTCGACTCCGGAGGCCGTGGCCCACGCGCGCGCGAAGAGGAATGTGCGGACGATAGTCTGCAGGCTCGTTCATGGTAGGGGACAGCCGCGTCGACCGCGGGTCGGGCCTTGAGCCCGCGGGAGCCTTTGCAGCCCTCAGCCCGCGACCAGCACGTAGGCGCCGACCGCCGCTACGACGAACCCCACGAGCGCGTCGTTGTACTTGGGAGGGACCCTCTCGAACGCCTTGGCAAGGCCGGCCATCCCCATCAAGAGGAAGGTCAGCAGGGCGCCCACCGAGGCGAACGCGAACACCGCGGCAGTCCCAAGCACCATGCCCCAACCCGCGGGCACCGCCACGAGGAAGATCGGCAGTATCGCGAGGTCAGGAGAGAGCGCCGCACCCAGCACGGCGAAGTACCCGAAGCGCCTTCCGAACCTGCCCTCCCCTCTCGCGAGCATCTCGGCGGTCTCCTTCTCAAAGTCCTCCTCCTTGCTCGTCCTGAGGACCTTCGTCGCATAGGAGAGGCCACCTACGACCATGGCCAGCCCTATCCCGTCGGTGACGTACGTCGAGACCTGCTTCGAGAACACGATCCCGAGGAACACGATGGCGAAGCCCAGCAGGACAGAGAGCGCGGTGTGGCCGAGCGCGGTCATGGCGCCCACCTCCATGAGCCTGGGCCTGCTCCACCTCGACGTCCTCCCTAGGATGATGAGGGTCGCCCAGTGGTCAGGGGCAGACATGTGGAGTATGCCGACGGACGCGGCCGCCAGCAGAAGCGCCGTCTCGGAGATCATCTCGTCCTCAGCCGAGCGAACGGAGCTTGCCCACCACCTGTCTGAGCTCCGTCAGGCTCTCCTCCATGGACGAGTCCTTCCCAGCCCTCTCCTCGCAGGCCTCGACCAGGTCGTCGATTATCACGTGCAGCGTGCTGTCCAGGGCAGACCTCACCGCGACTATCTGGTGGACTACATCGCCATACGGCCTTCCCTCGTCGAGCATCTCGCTTATGGCGTGGACGTGCCCGTGGATTCGCGCCACCCTCTTCCTGACTTCGCTACGCCTCTCGGACATATCCCCTCCGAGGGGATGGGATATGCGTATATACATTATCGGTCGAACGGCCGGGGCATGCAGCGGGCGTCGCCGTCTGCCCAGGTTGGAGGCGGGACGAGGATTCTCGAAGGCCAGGACCTTTCGTTCAAGTACCCCGACGGCCGGACCATCTTCAAGGACGTCAGCCTCTTCACGGGAAGGGACGAGCTGGTTGCAATCGTCGGCCCGACGGGCACGGGCAAGTCCACCCTGCTCCGCGTCCTCGCGCAGCTCGTCCCACCCACTTCTGGGAAGGTATTCCTCAACGGAGTCCAATTCACCAAGCCCTCCTCGAAGATATCGCTCGTCCACCAGTCGATCGCCACGTTTCCCTGGATGACCGCCCTCGAGAACGTCAAGCTCGTGCTCATGGGCAGCGGCATGCCAGACGGCGAGATGACGGCCGCCGGGATGAGGGTGCTAGGAATGGTAGGGCTGAGGGGCTTCGAGAGCCACTACCCGAAGGAGATGAGCGGGGGCATGCGCCAGAGGGTCGCGATCGCGAGGGCCCTCGCCGCGGAGCCGCTGGTCCTCCTCCTCGACGAGCCGTTCGTCCACCTCGACGAGCTCACGGCCAACGACATCAGGAAGGAGATCTACGAGCTGGTCTTCAACCCCGAGACCTCGCTAAAGTCGGCCGTCCTGGTCTCCCACAACCTTCACGAGGTCGTCCAGCTCGCGGACAGGGTCTACGTGCTCAACGGCTCGCCCGCCACGATCACCGACTGCGTCAGGATAGACCTCCCGCGCCCCCGTACGGAGAGGAACCCGGGATTCCTCGACGTCGTCGACGCGCTGTACGGGAAGCTGGAGAAGCAGCCCGAGAGGTGACCTCGTGGACCCCGCGATCATCCTGGCCACCCTCGCCACCCTTGCGCGGATCTTCGTCCTGATCGGGGTCTCGATAGTCACGGGCTGGCTGCTCGCCTACGCCGCGATCACGAACAGGCGGTTCGAGGACGTCTACGTCCCCCTCGTCAACATCTTCGAGTCGATACCGGTGATAGGGTTCCTCCCCCTGGTCCTGGTCACGTTCGTCCTCGCGATCCCCGGCCAGCTCGGCGTGGAGTTCGCCGTGGACTTCCTGGTCTTCGACGCAGTGGCGTGGAACGTCTGGATCGGCGTCTACCAAGCCTTCAAGACCGTCCCGGAGCACCTCCTCGAGGTCTCGGACAACTACAGGTTCAGCTTCACAAGGAAGATGCGCACGCTCTTCATCCCGCACTCGATCCCGAGGATCACCTCGAACATCTTCTCGAGCTTCGCTGACGCCTTCTTCTACATCTCCGTCAGCGAGGTCTTCACCGCCGGCGTGGCCACGGCAAAGGTGTGCCCGAGCGGTACGTGCTCGACCTTCGGGATAGGCACTCTGATCACAAAGTACACGGAGGCGGGGGACTACACCGACGTCTACTACTGCCTCGTCTCGATTGCGGTGGCGGTCACGGTGGTCACGCTCCTGCTCTCGAGCATGAGCAGGCGGGCCGTGGCCAAGTACGGAGTCGACACGCCGGGCGCGGTCAGGAGGAACGCCGGCCGGTGGAGGGGGAGGCTGGCGACCCCCTGGCGCGCCTTCAGGGCCCAGACTGGGGTCGTAGGAGGATACTACTCGAAGGCGTTCCAGGCGCGGATGGGCAGCACGTTCGACACGGAGGTCCACAAGACGCGGGCGGCGGCGACCAGGTACGCGGCTCTGGCCGTGCTGGCGGTCGTGCTCGGGTTCCTGGTCTACTCCGCGGTCGAGGTCGTCATCTCTGTGCCGACCTCCACCTGGAGGACGTTCCTCACGGAGACGCCCCAGCTCCTGGAGTTCGTCGGGGCAGACTACCTCAGGGTGAGCGTGATCGCCCTGGCCGCCCTCGGCCTCGCGGTCTTCGTGGGATACTACCTTGCGGCGCACCAGAGGGCGGGAAACACGCTCCTCCCGGCGATCCAGATCTTTGCGGCCTTCCCCGCGCCCACCTACTTCCCGCTTGTCTTCATCGCGACCCTTCCCTTCCTCGAGCACGCCCTCCCCTTCCTCTACACTGAGGTCTACGTCTTCATCCTCGGCTTCCTCAGCTGCTTCTACTACGTCTTCTTCGACTTTTGGATCGGGGTCCAGGCGGTGCCCTCCGAGTTCAACGAGGTGGTAAGGAACTACGAGATCCCCTTCTGGACGAAGATGAGGCGCGTAGTCTTCCCGGCGTCTCTCCCCTACGTGATCACGGGGCTCTCGAGCACCATAAACAGCGCCTGGGCAGGGATAGCCATCGGGGAGTTCTGGCCGGGGATCGCCCCCTCCGTTTCCGGGAGCGGCCTCCAGGTGAAGAACGGGATGATGTACTACATCTCGTCGAACATGGCGGCGGGAAGGATCGCCCCTGCCGCGTACGTCTCCCTGCTCTTCGCCGCGGTCGTCGCCATCTACGGGATCGTCTTCACGAGGAACCTCATGGACCTTGCCAGGAAGAAGTACGTGGTCGAGGAGGGGATATTCGCCGCATGAGCGAACCGCAGGCGAGCGGCGCCCGGAGCCGTAGGACCGACCGAGCGCACGACCCCCGGGGGGCGCGCCCCGCCTCTATACCGGCCGAAGCCGATGGGATGTCTTAAATAACGTGCGGACGCTCGTTCGGCTGTTGGAGTGGAGGTCTCGTAGCGGGATCGGTAGGACGGTCGCCGCGGTCGCCGTGATCGTCGTGATAGCTCTGGCCGTGGGCGTCGCCGTCTCGCTCGGCACGAAGGGGACCTCGTCGACCACCGCCAGCTCCTCGCTTGTGACCACGACCAGCAGCTCGAGCACGACGACGAGCACCACGACGTCCACCACGTCGACCCCGACCGCCTGCGTCTTCGGGGCTCCTCCCCCCGTCATCGCGGCCAACACCACCGTGCCCCCCATCTTCACGGGATGCCTGACCCCCGGCTCCACGGGCATGTACCTGATCGGGGTGGCAGACCCGAACGGGCTGGTGGCGCAGGGCGTCGTGAGGACCACCCTCCCTGGGAACATAACGATGCTAGGGTATCAGGTAGGCAACTTCACTGCAGCGGGCAAGGGAGGGCTGGCGGGGCAGACGATCAACGGGACGGTGCTCCCGATGCCCGACCTGCAGCTCTTCGCAAAGACCGGATACGCCATAGTGGTGGTCAACTCCAGCAACGAGAACAGCACCGTGACGATAAACCTGACCCTCACTGACGCGATGATATACGCAGCCGCTGGCTGAGGCCTAGCCGAACAGGTCGAGGGGGATCATCGCGCCGACGACCCAGTTGGGTCGGTCGACCAGCTCGTGCACCCTCAGGTCTGAGGCCACGCTGCACAGGACGTAGGCCTCTTCCCTCGTGAGCCCGTGCTCCGCGGTGAGGTATCCCACCATGCCCCTGACCGCCTGCTTCGACGCCTCCATGAGGTCTGGGGCGATGCCCGTCGCCACGTGGTAGCCCTTCGTGGGGGCTGGGGCGGCGGGCGCGTCGTACCTTGGGAGCGGGAGCCCGGTCTGCTTCTTGAGGCCGAACTCGAAGGTGGCCTGGCCGGGGCACTCTATGGCAGTCACGCAGACCTCGCCGTCGCCCATCGCCGCGTGCACGTCGGAGGCGGAAAAGAGGGCGCCCTCGACCCAGACTGGGAGCTCGAGGACGCTCCCCACTGTCAGGTGCTTGATGTCCATGTTCCCTCCGTGCCTTCCGGGGGGCATGGGGTCGCAAGACCCCGGCTCCGGAGGCGCGACCCCCATCACGCCGCAGAAGGGCCGCAGGGGGACGCTGATCCCCCTCTCGAACGGGGCACGGCTCCCCCCGCCCAGGTCCCACCTGTACAGGTATGGCCTGTCGAACTCCTCCAGGAGGCCGAGTCCGGGGATGATCGCCGACCACCCCCAGTCGGCCACCCTGACGTCTACGACCTCCACGGACAGGGTGTCCCCAGGCTCTGCGCCGTCGACCGCGACGGGGCCGGAGAGCGGGTAGAGCTTCGACCCGTCTAGCCGGGCGAGTGCCTCCGCGGTCGAGTCCCGCCCTATCTGCCAAGAGCTGACCTCGTTGATGTCGAAGGTCACCTGGTCCCCCGGGGAGACCTCCAGGGCGGGCTTGTGCTCCCTGCTCCACCGGTAGTGGAAGGTCTCCCTCCCTACGGAGTGCCGGCTCATCGGTGGGCGGTGCCGCGCCCCCGCCCTAAATCCTTGCCCGCTGCCTACGAGAGGGCCACGTTGGCCTTCACGACGCCGCGCAGGGCGTCGGCGAATATCGGCGCGACGGGGACGATGTGCTTGGTGATCGGCTCCCTGTTCTTGACGCTGTCGGTGGTGACGATGGTCGAGACCCCAGCATAGGTGAGCCTCTCCAGCGTGGTCAGGGGCACCCGCTCTCCTGGCCCCTTTCGCCTGTGGTTGATCGCGTGGGTGCAGGCCAGCGTGATGTCCGTGGCGCCCCGCTCCCGCAGCCACGTGGCGACCCTGGCGATGGTGGTGCCGGTCCCGACCATGTCGTCGAAGAGAAGGAGCTGCCTCCCGCCGAGGTCGGGGACGGACCTCCCCGACGCGAGCGAGACCGAGACGTCGTCCCTGCTCCTCACCTTGTCGAAGAGTATCACGTCGTCCCCCGTGGAGTCGAAGAACCGCTCGATGGGCGCGGCCGCGGGCCGGTGGCCCTTGTCGGGGATGACTATGACGGGCCTCCTGATCCCGAGCGTCTCCCTCGCGTAGGAGGCGAGGGCGCCCGTCGCCGTGAGGTTGTAGACCTCGAGCTCCGAGCCGTCCACGGATATCGGGCCGATCTCGGTGGCGCGGAAGTCTACCAGCCCAGCGGCCCTCCAGAAGTGGACGTCGAGGGTGTAGATGCGGTCGACCTTCATTGCCTTTATCGCCCTGAGGATGGCCCGGATGCTGAGGGCCCCGCCTTCGCGGAAGACCTTGTCCTGGCGGGCGTGGACCAGGTAGGGAACGACCAGGTCGAGCTCTCCGACGTTCTGCTGCCTGAGCGCGTCGAGCGTCAGGAGCATCTCGATGAAGTGGTGGTTCTCCAGGGGCACGGTCGTCTGGACGTAGACCGCGTGCGCACCGGCCAGGCCCCGCTTGAGCCGCTCGACCGGGAGGCGGACGTAGACCTCGCTGTCCGCGAAGTCCTCGGAGTTGACGTCGTGGACCTCGCCCAGGCCGAGGCGGTCTGCCATCCCCCTCGCCATAGCCCTCGAGTTCCCTGCCTTCCCGGCGAAAAGCACCGTCCGGTCGGCGCCGACGAGGGCCGTGTGGGAGGACATCCCTGGACGGGGCCGCGACCCCGGTCGGGCATTTAATCGTTATAGATTTGGACTCCCTTTCCCGTCCTCGCCGGTAGAGGTTATATCCCGTCCCGCCTCCGTCCCCCCATGGGACTGAAACTCGTCATCCAGGACGACAACGGCAAGGTGCTCGGGATGGTGGACGCGACCTCACGAGGCAAGACCAAGCCGTTCAGCTCGGGCTCCGCGGGGTACTATGTGAACGGGAAGGTCACACTCCCGTCTGTCGTGGACGGGGAGAGCCGGGCGCACCAGATCAGCTGCAGCATCGTCGAGATAGGGACCAAGGGCAAGTTCGAGAAGCCGGAGTAGCCGCGGCAGGACGGGCGGCGCGCCAGCCCTTGCGCCCGGCCAGGACCTACGTCTTGCGGCGCCCTCGAACGAGCAGCGCGAGCAGCGCTATCGCGACGACGGAGGGTATCCCTGCTCCGGCCGCCAGGGCGGCGGTCGAGACCCCCGTGCTCTGGCTCACCGTGGAGACGCTCGTCGTGGTCATGGTGACGGTGCTCGGCCCAGTGAGCGGGAGCCCGAGCATGTAGACCACGACGTTCCCTGTGAGGACCAGCCCTACCTCGTTCGTCCCGTTGAGGACGTTGACGTACGCCTTTAGGTTGGCCGTGAAGTTGCTCTGGGTGAAGTTGCTCGGGATCTGCAGCGCGATCGTGTTGAGGATCGAGTTCCCGGGCTGGAGGGTCACCGGTAGCCCTATCGCGAAGTTGCTGTTGAACCCGCTCCACGCGGTGGTGGTGAGCGTCTCGTTCAGGACCGTGACGTTGGTCTCGGGCGGCAGGGCCGAGTCGACCGTGAAGACGTTGAAGATCTCGTTCCCTCCGGGGTAGTTGCCCTGCGCCGCCGCGTTGACCGTCGCCCAGACAGGGGCGGTTGGGAGCTCGTTCTTGACCTTCTGGAGAGGCGGCACCTCCTGGCCATGGGCCGGCACGACCACCAGTGAGAACGCCATGAGGATCGCCATGACGCCGACCGCGCTGGCCAGGAAAATTCGCTTCATGCCGAAAGCAGCGCTACGGGTCAATATAACATGTGCGGTTCCCACCGCGGCCACCGGGGCGACGCCCCGAACCCGAATCCGTGTCCGAGATGCTCCAGACATTAATAGCTCCGCCCCGGAGGAGACGCCGTGTCGGACGCTACAAGGAAGACCGACGTCGTGGTCGTCGGCGGGGGGCTGGCGGGGCTCGTCGCAGGGTCGAGGGCAGCCGAGCTCGGAGCCCAGGTCCTGCTCCTCGACAAGGGGAGCTTCCTGGGGGATGGGAACACCCAGACGACGACGGGGGCGTACTACACGGCCGGCGTAAGGGTCAGCTCCGCCCCTGGCGAGCTCTACGCCCGCGCGATGAGGGGCGGCGCGGCCAACGCCGAGCTGGCGAGCACGTGGGCCGACAACTGCTCCCGCGCGCTCGACTGGCTGGAGCACGTGGGGGTGGAGGTCGACAACCACGGCGACGTCCCGCTCCTGGAGCCCAAGTCTGCGGTCTCCACAGGGCCCGTCTACAGGGTGGACGCGGGGACCAACATAATCAAGAAGCTTCGCGCGTTCTACGAGTCGCAGAACGGGGTCAGCATGTCGAAGACGAGGGCGCTCAAGCTCATCGCCAGCGACGGGAGGGTGACCGGGGTGGAGGCGCAGGACAGCACGGGGGCGCGCCTCACGGTCAGGAGCGGGGCGACCGTCCTCGCCACGGGCGGGTTCCAGGCGAACAGGGAGCTGCTCAGGAAGCACGTCGGGAAGCACGCCGACTCGTGCAAGCTGATGGGGTCGTCGAGCGCGACGGGGGACGGCCTGAAGATGGCGACGGACGTCCGCGCCAAGGTGGTCAACCTGCGGTACATCTACGCAAGGCTGGTGAGCTACAAGGCGGTCTCAGACGACAGGTTCTGGCCGTACCCGACGTTCGAGACCCTCCTCGAAGACGGGCTGGTGGTGGACGGCAAGGGGAGGCGCTTCAGCGACGAAGGGTGGGGCGACGTCCCCCTTGCCAACGTCCTCGCCGGGTGGGACGACGTAACGCGCGCCTGGCTGATATTCGACGAGGCGGCCTGGGAGCGCTCGAGGACGGACCCTAGCTCGGTGGTCCCGCCCAACCCGTGGCTGAGCGAGAAGGACGGGGGCCTCTTCAAGGCGGACAGCCTCTCAGACCTGGCGAGGAAGCTCGGGGTCGACGGAAGGGGCCTGGAGCAGACGGTGGAGCGCTTCAACGCCGCCGCGCTGAGAAGGCGGCTCGGGGAGCTCGAGGTCCCCAGGTTCAACAACGCGAGGCAGATAAGGGGACCGTACTACGGGATGAGGCTGGTCCCCGGGATCGTCTCCACGATGGGGGGACCGCTGGTCAACAAGCGAGCCCTGGTGGTGGACAGGAACGACAGGCCCATCCCCGGCCTCTTCGCGGCGGGCGACGTCGTGGGAGGGCTCATGGGAGGGAGGACGGGCGGCTACGTGGGGGGGATATCCCAGGCTGCCGTGACCGGCCTCATCGCCGGCGAGGGCGCGAGGAAGCTGGCGATGGCCAGCATCCCCTAGGCGGAGTTCCTGTGGGAGACGCCGAGCGCGTCCCAGTAGGTCGCCGGCGTCCCGATGTCGATCCAGGACTCTTCGGACCTGAGCTCCACCCCCGCGGCCCTCTTCCCCGCCTTGATGAGGGCCGAGATGCCGTCGGTGAGCTGGAGCTCCCCGCCCACCCCCGGGCCCGCCCCCTCGATGGCGTCGAAGATGGAGCTCCGGAAGATGTAGACCGGGGTGACCGCGAGGTCGGACTTGGGCACCTTCGGCTTCTCCACTATCTCGTCTATGTCGAGCCGGCCGTTCGAGCCCCGCCCCGTCGCGACGCCGTACTGCCTCGGGTCGGGCACCTTCCTGAGGGCGAGGGAGCACTCCGCCCCCTCCTCGAACGCCTCCCGCAGGCGGCGCAGGTGCCCAAAGTCGCGGCAGTAGATGTAGGCGTCGCCCGCGTGGACGAGGAAGGGGTCGTCACCCGCGAAGACCCTCGCCTGCAGGACTGCGTGTCCGAACCCGCGCGGGACTGGCTGGTTGACCCACATGATGCTGGCGTCGTCGACGCGCCTGTAGAACCTCTCGAGCATCGAGGCCACCGCGCGCTTGGGCGCGGCGTCCCCCCCTGAGAGCCGCCTGACATAGTCCCCGTCGGGGGTGAAGTGGTCCTCGATCGCCCTCTTGCCGCGCCCGACCACGAAGCAGAACTCCCTTATCCCATAGTCGTAGAGCTGCTCGAAGACGAGCTGGACGAGGGGCTTGATGCACAGCTCCCCACCCTCCCGTGCGAAGACGGGGAGCATCTCCTTGGGCTGTACCTTGGTCGCCGTCAGGAGCCTCGTCCCGAGCCCGGCCACCGGGATCACCGCCTTGAGGTCCTGCGGCTTCAGAGCGTGACCCCTCCCGCCGAGGCGGGCGCCGCCTCCAGGGGGACCAGCTGGGGCGCCCCTCCCGCCGCGTCCAGCTTCATGACGGCGGCCTGCGCCAGGGTCGCATCCGCCAGGGCGTGCAGGTCGTACCTGGACGACGCGTC
>JAJZNC010000049.1 GCA_021848045.1 archaeon | reverse complement strand
GTACCTCCCATGCTCGATGCTCCCCCTCGCCTTGCACTGGAGGAGCCTCATGTCCCGTATCTCCTTCGAGATGGTCCCCACGTCCGCGGGGTCCTCGGTCACCCCCTGGGTCGAGGAGAAGAGCACCTCCTCCCTCGCGACCTCCTCCTCGATCCCGCTGACGTCGAGGTAGCTCTCGTCGTAGATCTGGAGGATGAGGCTCCTCTCCTTCTCAGAGACCATGAGGTAGTCCCCCAGCCGGACGTTCTCCGTGGGCGAGGCCACCACGAGTATGTTAGCCGACTCCTTCCTGAGTATCCTCATCCAAGCTCACCCCGAGTTGCTCAGCCCGCCGAGCGTCATCCTCCTGAGCCCGAACGCGGGCAGCTGCTTGAGGAGGTACCTCCGAGCGAGATACGCCTTGAGCGCGGTGTCCTCCGACCGCGAGAAGACGGAGAGGTGGTGCGCCACCCTCAGCGACTCCGGGTACCCCACGGAGAACCCGTCGTTGCTGAGGACGAGCCCGAGGACGCGGCCCAGCTGCTCGACGGGGCGGGCCACGTCGAGCCTGAAGACCAGGCCGTCCCTCGAGAACTTGGCCACCACCGTCTGGATCAGGCCCTCCCTCGAGGCGCAGTACGCCGGGCCCGGCGCCTTGGTGACGGTGCCGGTGAGCCTGCTCGAGGCGACGAGCGAGCTCGACTTTGAGAACCCCACGAGGCACGCCCCCTCGTCCGACCCCTGGTCGACGGGGTAGAGGTCGAACGGGTGCTTCAGCGACCCGTCCGCCATCACGATCGAGACCTCAGGGGTGGCCACCAGCGCGAACACGAGCCTCTTCTCCACGCTGTTCCTCACGATGCGCTCGGCGATCTGGTGGTCGGTCAGCGCGACCCTGAGCTCGAACGGCTCCAGCTCGGTCGGCAGCCCGTACGCCCCCTTCTCCGAGAGGTAGACGACGGTGGGCCCGACCCTGAAGTAGCCCCTTACCAGCCCAGCGCAGCTGAAGGTGACCGCCGCCCTCACCGCGTAGACGGCGCCCTCGAAGGACTCGCCCAGGAGGATGCACGACGAGTCGGTGGAGGCTACCGTCGCCTGCTCCTCCACGGGGATGATGTCGCGGAGCTCGCCGTCGCAGGCCTCGCTCCAGCCAGCGAACGGGTAGTTGTCCTTCCCGTCGTGGTTGAAGATGAACTCCTTCCCGGCTAGCCTCTCGTGGATGAGGCCCGAGGAGAGCTCGAACCTGGCCTTGAACTCCTTGGCCAGCGACTGGAGCCTGTCCATGCTGACCACGGTGGCGACGCTCAATTGATTGTTCATGTTGCGCAACATGCCTATCGCGAGCTTAATTAATAAGTATTGCGCAACATGCTGTTGCGCAAGATGAGGAGCACGAACCGGCGCGCCCCGCGACCAGGGTGGCACACGCAATAGAAATTTCAACGGCCATGGGAGAGGGCGTGGCGCTTGTCTGAGGAGAAACCGCCCAGCGTCACCGTCAGGCTCAAGCGAGGGACCTGGGAGGTGGAGATCACCTGCGCCCCCGAAAAGGTCCAGCAGGCCGTCGAGAGCGTACTCGCAGGGATGGTCTCGAGGGAGCAGGTCTCGATCGAGGCGTCGATGGGGGCCCCGCCCCCGGGCGAGGAGGCCAAGAGGTTCGACACCTGCAGGGGGCTCCTCGAGAGGATGTGGAAGGAGGGCTGGTTCTCCTCCGAGAAGACCCTAGGCGAGGTCCACGAGGAGCTGGCCCGGAGGGGATACCACTACGACAGGACGGCGGTCTCCCACGCCCTGGTGGACCTGGTGAGGGAGGGGACCCTCTTCAGGGACGGGACGATGAGGAACTACCGCTACGTCCAGAAGAGGCCGTTGGACGCTCAGGGCGCCGCGCCCTGAGGGCCCTTGAACTTCTTGGAGAGCTGCGTCTGGAGCCAGTGGACGCCCGTGGTCGTCACCCTGTACCTGCCGCTCCCCTCCGCGCCCAGCCGCTCCACCGCCCCGGCCTTTGTGAGCTCCGAGAGGCGCGAGCCGATGGTCTTCGCCAGGAGGCTCGTGGCCGCCTGCAGGTCGACCACGCTCATGTCGTCGCTCTTGGCACGGCCGGAGAGCATCGCGGCCTTCGCGGCGACCAGCTGGAGGGCGATCACGTCCTTGTCGCTGAGCTTCTTGTCCTGAGCCCACACGCGCGGCCCCTCCTCGGTGAACCTGATGTACTCCCTGAAGATCTGGACCAGGTCGTTGAGCGAGTAGTTGAGTGAGATGCTCTTCGCGAGGTCGATGTTCGGCACCTCCTTGGCGATGAACTCGTGGAGCGACCGGAAGACCACGTCGGGGGAGCCGGAGAACTCGACCTTCACCTCGCCGTAGGTGACGGCGACCGCGAGCTGCCTTTCCTGTGAGGAGGACGACATCCGAGGATGGGAGAGATTCGTCCCCGATTAAAGATTTGTCAGTTCGCGGCCGGGGCGTCGAGGTCGAGCTGCTCCTCCTCGACCTCGACAGGGGCTGGGGCGTCGGGGACGACCTGAGCCGGCGCCTGGAGCAGCGGTCCCGTCACCCTGGCCACCCCCGTCGACGCGGTGTAGACGTACTCCCCAGACTCCCCCTTGAACCGCCTTATCTTCGAGCCCTTGGCGAGGCGAAGGAGCGCCACCGCCACCGACTGCTTGGGGTAGTTGAGGCCGTAGGACTGGAGCGCCTCCCTCACCTCCATGAGCTTCTTCGGGCTCCGCCCCCAGGGGTCCGTGAAGAACTTTGAGATCACGTCGCTCAGCGAGTCGCCCCGCTCGATCGTCACGGCGGGGGCCGCCTGCGCGGGCGCCTGCTGGGTGGGCGCGGCCGCGGGCTCGTACGCGTGCTGCTGCGCCACCTCCCCCCTGGGCGCGAGGTCCGGCAGCCGGGCCTCCGAGCTCCCCCTCGGGAGCTTCGAGGCCACCTCGGCCGCCATGTCGATGGCCTGGCGGAAGTTCGCGAGGGAGGCCTCTATCTCCAGCTCGGCCTCTCCTGACCTCACCTTGATCTTGATCTTATCGCTATCTGGCAACTGCGTACGCCCACAGCTCGGAGTCGTTATTTAAGCGTCCTTCGCCATTAGTGGGCATCGCTGGCTCCAGCGTCACTCTTTCATCGCTTCGCGGAGGAGGGAGCTCACCTTCTTCCCGTCGACCTTCCCCCTCGCGACCTTCATCACCTCGCCCATCAGGACGCTGAAGGCCCGGTCTCCCTTCTCCGCGATCAGCTCCCTGTTCCTCGAGACGACCCCGGCGATCGCCTCCTCGAGCTCCTCGTCGCCCATCCCCTTCAGGCCCAGCCTCTCGACCGCCTCGTCGACGTCCCGCGCCTCCCCGCGCCCGATCGCCCGGAGGACGTCCACCGCAGCCTCCTTCGCGAACCTCCCGGAGTCCACGGCCGCGAGCGTGGCGCCGAGCGCCTCCGGAGTGATCCTGGACTCGTCCACCCCCTCCCTCGAGAGGCGGACGGGTATCTCCACGAGCATCGCGGCGACCACCGAGGGCTCCAGCCGGAGCCTCGAGACCAGCTCCTCGAAGAGCCCCGAGTCCCCCGAGTCGTAGAGCTGGAGCGCGGCCTCCTCGCTGAGCGAGTACTCCCTCGAATAGCTCGCCACCTTCTCCTCCCACCGCACCGGGAGGAGCCCGCCTACCCTCGCCTTCATCGCATCGGTGACCACGATCTCGGGGATGTCGGTCTCGGGGTACATCCTCGCGGCCCCCGGCCTCGGCCTGAGGTACCTCGTCTCCCCCTCGTCGGTCGCCGCCCTGGTCTCCCCCACCACCCCTAGCGGCGCCCTCTTCACCCTCTCAGCGACCAGCGCCGCCACCGTCACAACCCTGGATGCGTCCCCAGCAACGAGGACCAGCGCGGCCCCCGAGTCAGACCCCGCGAGGGCGCGCAGGGCCACGCCCTCGTCCTCTGTGAGCCCTTGCTTCGCGAACTCGTCCGAGTGGATCACCCCGCCGAGGCCGTTGGTCCTCGCTATCTCGGCGAGCTCCTTGCCCAGGCGCACCCCCGGGAACGGCTCGAGCCCGAGGAGCCCCGCGAACCGCGGGAACGCCACGCACGTCACGACTCCGCCCCCCTGGATGATGCGCCTCAGGACGGGGGAGGCGGTCCCCCGGAGGACGTCCGTGGCGTCCGCAGCCCTCGACTCCACCTCCTCCACCCCCCTCTTCTTCACCTCCTCTGCTATCTTCACGAGCCCCATCTGTCTGGTCGCCTCGTACCTGACGACCTTCGCGACGAGCCCGAGTTTCTGGACCCCCTTCACCTCCACCACCTGGCCGCCGAGCAGCGAGACGTTCAGGTCCTGCCTGATCGTCCCCTGCCCGCGCGCGACCCGGCCCGTCGACCTGAGGGCCCTGCCGAGCGAGAGCGCCACGGCCTCGACGTGCTCGGGGACACCCGCGACGTGGTCCAGAGCGATCTCCACCAGGGGGACGCCGAGCCTGTCCAGGGCGTACTCCCTAGCCTGCGCGCCCTCCTTGAGGACCCTAGCGGAGTCCTCCTCGACCGTGACCGTCAGGACCCCCACCTTCGCGCCCCCCACCCGGAGCGAGCCGCCCAGGCCGACGATCGCGGTCCGCTGGAACCCCGACGTGTTCGACCCGTCGATGACGAGCTTGCGCATGAAGTGGACCTCGTCGACGACCCGCGAGCCCAGGACATCGGCCATGAGCATCGCCGTCTCGACCGCCTCCGTGCTGGGCGGGTGGGGCGGCTCCTCGTCCGCTTCCACGAGGCACGCGGACTCGGGGTTCCACCTGTACAGGTTGACCCTCCCCTTGTTGAACTCGAAGACCGCTGCGGGGTCTATCTGCCCGAGCTCGCTCTGAGTGGGCCTCAGCCTCCTCTCGAACGCGAGCGGGAGCTCGTCCGACTTTGTTATTGGACAGGGACAGAACAGCTTCCTTCCTGCTGCGAGCTGCTGGTGGACCTCCAGGCCCACGCGGAACTGGCACGCCTCGGGGTCGAACGGGAGGCTCGCCCTCTCCACTGGCGACCTATCTCCTCTGGACGGTCCTCGGGGTGGTCTCGCCTGCGAGGTCCTCCGCCATCAGGCGCCTGGCCTCCTCCGCGGAGGGCGAGTTTGCGAGAGCCCACATGAGCTTGGCCAGCGCGGTCTCAGGGAGCATGTCCTCGAGCGGGACCACCCCCGCCTTTAGGAGGTCGCGCCCGGTGTCGTAGACGTTCATGTCGACCCTGCCCCAGATGCACTGCGACGTCATGCAGACCACCCCGCCCGCGGCCACGAACCGTGCGACGGCCTCGACGCTCTTGGCGTTGATGTGCCCCAGCCCCGTCCCCTCGAAGACCACGCCTCGGACCCCCGACCCGAGGACCGCCTCGAGGTACCCCGCCGGCATCGACGGATAGAACTTCACGAGGGCGGCCCTGGGGTCGAACCTGGGCCGCGCCTCGAACCCCTCCGCCCTCCCGCGGGGCGGGGGCGCCTCCCGCGCGTTCACGGCGATCCCCTCGCGCGACCAGAAGGCGACGGGCTCGACCCCGACCGACTCGAACGCGTCCCTCGCGCTGGTGTGGTCCTTGCGGACGCGCGTCCCCCTGTGGACGGCGAGCCGCTCGTCGCTGGAGTCGGCGTGCATCACGACGTAGACCCCGGAGAACCCCGCCCCGGCCGCCATGCTCGCCGCCCCTATGAGGTTGAGGAACGCGTCGGAGGAAGGCCTGTCGGAGGACCGCTGCGAGCCCACGATGAAGACCGGGATCGGGACCCCCTTCAGGGCGAAGCTAAGCGCGGCGGCGGCGTACCCCATCGTGTCCGTCCCCATCGTTATCAGGACGCCCGCCTGCCCCCCGGCGACCGCCTCCGCGACCTTCTTCGCCAGCTCCCCCCAGTGGACCGGCTCGAGGTTCTCGCTGTAGACGCTCATGACTATCTCGGGGGTGATGCTCGCCACATCGGCAAGCTCGGGGAAGAGCGAGTACAGCTCCTCGGCGGTCGTCGCAGGGGAGACCGCGCCGGTCCTGTAGTCGACGCGGCTCGCTATCGTCCCCCCCGTCCCCAGGACCGAGACCCGGGGGAGGCCACCGCCCGTGGCCCTCTTCGGGGCGACGAACTTCGGCTCCTCCCCCTCGGCGAGCCTCACGACCTTGGAGACCCTCTCGACTGATATCCCCACGTTGTAGCCGCTCTTGAGCTTGATCACGATGTGCCTGTCGTCGTCGTGCTCGTACCTGGGGACGAGGGTGCCCGTCACCTTCTCGCCACCCGTCTGCACCTCGAGGACGTCCCCGACGCTCGCCTCCGCTTCCCGGAGCAGCCTCTCGGCTGGCCCTCGGTAACCGAGGAGTCCTGGCATCTCGCTGCCATCGGTTCCGTCAGGTCCGCATAAAGGTTTGGAGCGGGCGGCCTTGCACGGAGTCACAACAGAATATCTTGGGCAATGCTATTAATATAGAGAATAAGGTCCGCTCTAAAATATGAGTACAGTTGAATACGCGCACCCCGAGGTGCTCGTCGACACCAGCTGGGTGGTGCAGCACTCCAAGGACGCCAACGTGAGGATCGCCGAGGTAGACTACGACCCGGCCGCGAACTACGGCACGGGGCACGTCCCCGGGGCGGTGCTCTTCGACTGGAAGAAGGACATCAACGACCCCCTCAGGAGGGACGTGCTGAGCAGGGAGCAGCTCGAGGCGCTCTTCGGCGCGGCGGGCGTCTCGAACGACACGACCCTCGTCCTCTACGGCGACTTTAACAACTGGTTCGCGGCCTTCGCGTTCTGGGTCTTCAAGGTCCACGGGGTGGAAAAGGTCAAGCTGATGAACGGGGGGAGGAAGAAGTGGCTCCTCGAGGACAGGCCGGTGACCAGGGACGTCCCGTCACACCCGAGGTCGTCCTACAGGGCGGGGACGCCCGACCCGTCGCTCAGGGTCTACAAGGACTACGTCCTCCAGTCCATCCGCCTGGGCGACAAGGTCCTCGTCGACGTGAGGGGCCCCAAGGAGTTCAGCGGCGAGGTCCTCGCGCCCCCCGAGTACCCCACGGAGCACGCCCAGCGCGGCGGGCACATCCCCGGGGCCAAGAACATCCCCTGGGCCCAGGCCGTGAACGACGCAGACGGCACGTTCAAGGCCAGGAAGGACCTCGAGGCGCGGTACCTCACGAAGGGCGTCACCTCCGACAGGGAGGTGATCACCTACTGCAGGATCGGCGAGAGGTCGTCGCACACGTGGTTCGTCCTGAGGTACCTGCTCGGCTATCCCAACGTCAAGAACTACGACGGCTCGTGGACGGAGTGGGGCAACTCCGTGGGCACCCCGGTCGAGAGATAGTCAGGAGCGCGCCTTCTTCACGATGTAGTGGACGAGCGCCCCCTCTCGCCTCGTCTCGAGGACGGGGTTCCCCGTCCTCTCGCTCCACCTGACCATCTCGACCTCGGAGGCAGGGTCGTCCGAGACCAGGTGGACCACCGCCCCCATCCTCGAGCCCGAGAGGAGGTCGTCGAGCCTCACCAGGACGGCGGAGCACTCGGTGCCTATCTCGTACATCTCTGTGTCCGGGAACTCGGCGAAGCAGCGGACCTTCATCTGCGAGACCCTGGCCCTCAGCTCCGGCTCGGCCGCCGCCGGGGCCTTTAGGGCTGCGAGCTCCTCCCGCGCCAGAGGCTCTACCCTGGCGAACCACCCCGACCCGAAAGGTTCGCGGTTGACCAGCCCCGGCTCCGCAGCCAGCTTCGCGTTGACAGCCACGACCCTCCCGCTCAGGGGGGACCTCACGGTGTCGAAGTGCCGGGGCCCTTCTATCGCTCCGAGCGCTTTGCCCCTGCCGACGACGTCCCCGACCTTCTTGAACGAGACGAAGGTGATCGGCCCTCCCACCCAGGCCAGGACCGTGTCCACCCCCACCGTCGCTGAGGCGTCCCCCTCGAGGCGCGCCCATGTGCCCCTCTCTGTGTCGTAGAGGACGTCGTCAGCGAACCTGCAGCCCCCTATCAGCAAGGGCGTCGGCTGCCGGGGCGGGCTATTTTAGCGGCTACCGTGCGAGCTCTTTGCCCACGTAGGGGCCGCGGCGCTCGTACCCGAACTTCCTGTAGTAGTTCCTGGTCCCGACAGCGCTCGTCACGAGCAGGGTCCGTGCGCCGAACGACTCCCGGGCCTCCTTCTCCATCGCCTCCAGGAGGGAGCGCCCGAGCCCTCTGTGCTGGAAGGCCCTCGCGTCCCTGGAGCCCACCGCGACCACCCTGCCGTATACCTTGAGCTCCCTGACCGTGCAGGCGCCCCCCGCAAGCTCCGGGCGGTGGGCGCGCTCCGAGGGGGCGCGCATCCTCACGAAGCCGGCGAGCTTTCCGGAGGCAGCGTACTCGTAGGAGGCGAAGACCTCCGTCCCCCCCGAGGCCGCATATCTCAGCGTCCTGAGCTCGAGGTCGTCGTCGTCGTCACCGGGCGAGTCCATCGCGACCTCCCTGCACCGTATGCAGCCGCACGAGCCCCCTCGCTCCCTCACCCTGGCAAGGACGAGCTCCCTCAGGTTCCCGGCCTTGCTCCCCGCCGCGATGTCGGCCTCGGGGATCTCCCTCTGGATCCGCATTATCCTGTGCCAGGGCGGGACGTGGGCCTTCATCTCGGCTATCAGGCCGACGACGGTCTCGAGGTCGTAGGGGGAGTAGAGCCCCGCCTCGCACATCCTCGCGAGGGCGGTCCCCTTCACGACGGTGGTCGGGTAGAGCTTCATCATGTCAGGGCGGAGGGCCTCGTCCTCGAAGAGGCGGAGGAGGTCCGCCAGGTCGTCCTCGGGGCTCGAGCCCGGGAGTCCCGGCATCATGTGGGCGCAGACCTTGAGCCCGGAGTCGCGCGCCACCTGGAGGGCCCGCAGCGTGTCCTCGACGGAGTGCCCGCGGTTGCTCCTCGCGAGGACCTCGTCCCTGAGGGACTGGACGCCTATCTCCACCTTGGTCACCCCGTAGGAGAGGAGGGTGTCGACGTGCTCGGGCCTGCACCAGTCGGGCTTGGTCTCTACGGTGAGGCCCACCGAGCGGTAGGCGGCCCCCTCGTTCGCCGCGTGGGCCTCCTCGAGAGACTGCGAGGGGGCGCAGTTGAGGCCGTCGAACGCCCCCTTGACGAACCACTCCTGGTAGTCTCTCGGCATCGCCAGGAAGGTTCCTCCCTCGACCATGAGCTCCACCTTCGAGGCCTCGTGGCCCCTGTCGAGGTACTTGTTGAGCATCTTCTGGGCCTGGAGGTATGGGTCGAAGCCGACCGCCCTCGCGCCCCGCATGCTGGGCCCGTCGGGCACGTAGCTCTGCGGCGTGCCAGATGAGGGCCCGCCAGGGCAGTAGACGCACGTCCCGTGGGGGCAGCTGGCGGGCGCC
>JAJZNC010000010.1 GCA_021848045.1 archaeon | reverse complement strand
CTTCACTGAGAACGGGTCGAGGGCCGCCATCGACTCCACGTCGTGGATGCCCCTCGCGGCCACCAGGCAGCCCACTAGCGTGAGGATGGAGCAGGCCTCGGCGAGCGGGACGGGGAAGAAGAGCCCGACGAACCCGGCCTCTGCGGCCAGCGTCGCGGACGCCGCGATCAGGAACGTCACCTGGCTGAGGAAGGAGCGGCTCCTGTGGGCCGCGAATATCAGGAGGACTGCCCCGAGGGAGAGCCCCGAGACCGCCAGGTAGGTCCACTCCGAAGAGAGCGCGATCGACGCGAACGTCGTGACCATGAAGACGAAGCTTCCGGCCAGCGAGAGCGCGAAGCCCTTGAGCTTCCTGTTCCTGCCTTCGAATTCCGGGTACAGCTCCGGATACATGCCCGGACGATGGCGGGGCGTGGACTTCACCGGGGAGGTTTAGAAGTTTAGACTGTTGAGTCGATTAGGGTTGTTCGTCTTCGACTCTACGGGCACAAGTTCGGGGGATATCATGCGCTGCAGCTCCACGTACTTGGAGACGAAGCCGGCCCCCTTCGCGGTGGATAGGTAGACGACGCTGCCGTCCTCGTGGACCGAGTCGAGGAGCCCCGTCTCTGTGAGCTTCTCGATCATCCTGGTCGCCACTATGCTGTTGACGTTAGCGAAGAGCATGATGTGGCTCTTGTTGGCCGGCGACCTGCAGCAGTTCAAGAGGTCCGCCATCACGTCGATCCTGCCCCTGTTCTTGGCGTGAGAGGGCTTCGCCGCGACGGGTCGCGCGGCGCCCGCCGGGAGCTCGGTCTCTGCCTGCCTTGCTTGCTGGAATGACTGCATCCTAGCGCAGGAGTAGAGGCGGTGGCGATTAGAACGGGCGTCGTGCAACAACCGAGTGCACTGGCGCAGGCCCTGTCTGTAACAGAGGGTGTTACTGGCCGCTCAAGCGTCGGGTCTTCGGGGCACGGCTGCAGGGTCGTCGGTACTCTGGAGGGGCCGCAGGCTAGCGCTGCTGGGAAAACAGGGCGGCGCGCCGTCGTTCGTGTTGGCAAGCGAAGATCTCGCCGGTGCGAAGCCGGTGATCGGTGAGCGGTCCATAGTCAGAAGGCCGCCCGTTCTCATAAGCGAGCCGTCGCCTTCTCTGGATGGGACATTCCTTCCTGTAGCTTCAAGAGAAGCTCGCTGAGCTTTTCCTGTTCTTCCTGTGTGAAGACACGTAGAGCATCCTGGATGAACTCGTTGTATCTCTCGACGACCCTCTCTTGCAGCTCCATCCCCTCTGGCGTGAGCTCTATGTTGGTGGTCCTCCTATCCCCCTTCCGTCCGGTCCTTCTCAGGAGCCCCCTCGACTCGAGCCTGTCGATTATGCCGGTGATGTTAGCCGCCGTGACGAACATCTCGTCCCCTATCTCCCTCATGCAGACCTCGTGGTTCTTCGCTACGATTCTGAGCGCCTGGAACTGCGGCTGGGTTAGCTTTTCCTCCGAGAGCATGTCAGCCATCCTTCGCATCATCACCTTGTACGCAGCGACTATCGCGTTGTAGGTATGGTTGCCGCGCGAAGCCTGCCTTTCCTGCAAGGGCATACGCTAACCTTAGAGTGTCAAAATATAAATAGTTAATGCTTTGAGAATTCGCCCGGAGCGAATTGTCCACCAAGAGCATAGCCTCCCAGATGACCAGGTTCGGCGGCACGAGGGGTGCCGTGGATGCGTATCTCTCCAGGCCTGAGACTGGCGAGCCCAGGCCAGCCGTCGTGATAATCCACGAGGCCTGGGGACTGGTCGACCACACGAAGGACGTGGCAGACAGGTTCGCACGGGAGGGATACGTTGCCCTCGCCCCTGACCTGTTCTCCTCAGACCCCGAGCTGGCTTCGATCCTATCCCCCAAGAACATCGGGGTCGCGATGGGGTTCATGCAGAAGCTGTCCGCCGAGAGGAGGGCAGACATGGCATACATCCAGCAGGAGCTGGCGAAGGAGCCCGCCGGGACGAGAGAAGTCGCACAGAGGGTGATGGCGAAGCTGTTCGGCGGGATGCCAAAGGAAGCCCTGACGAAGGAAGCGGTAAAGGCGGTCGAATACCTCAACTCACAGAGCTACGTCGAGAGTGACAGGATAGGGACGGTCGGCTTCTGTTTCGGTGGGGGGATGTCGATAAACATAGCCTGCCACACAAAGACGGCAGCCTGCATCGTCTTCTACGGGGAGAACCCGTCCCCCATAGAGCTCGTGGAAAGGATCCAGTGCCCCGTACTCGGCCTGTACGGGGGGGAGGACATGAGGATCAACTCGAGCCTGGACAAGCTCGTCGCGGCCATGGTGCGGTACGGGAAGGACTTCCAGATGAAGGTCTACCCGGGCGCCCCGCACGCCTTCTTCAACGACACCAACAAGGCGACCTACAGGGAGGCGGCGGCGAGGGACGCCTGGGAACGCACATCGACCTTCTTCCGGCAGGCGCTGAGGGGGGACTAGCGCCTGAGCTGCGCTCCAAGCTCTGCTGGCAAAGAAGAGCGATAGGTGAAGCCGAACGGTCCAGTACAAGTGGGTAGCACTCTCCAACACCACTCTGGGCGTGCTGATGGCCTCGATCAATGGAACGGTCGTGCTCATCTCGCTTCCGGCGATCTTCAGAGGCATCGGGATCGACCCCCTCACCTCGTTTCAGTACCTCCTCTGGATCCTCTTTGGCTACAGCATCGTGACCGCCACCCTGCTCGTCACGTTCGGGCGAATATCAGACATGTACGGAAGGGTGAGGCTGTACAACCTCGGCTTCGCGATATTCACGGCCGGGTCGATACTCCTCTATCTGACGCCCAACGGCGGCGATACCGGGGCCCTCGAGCTCATATTCTTCAGGATCGTCCAAGGGATAGGGGCCGCGTTCCTCTTCGCCAACAGCGCAGCCATAATCACAGATGCGTTCCCCCACAACGAGAGAGGCAAGGCGCTCGGGATCAACCAGGTCGCCGCCCTCGCAGGATCCCTCCTCGGGCTCACTCTGGGAGGCGTCCTAGCGGGGATCGACTGGAGGTTCGTCTTTCTGGTCAGCGTCCCCGTGGGGCTGGTGGGGACGGGATGGTCATACCTCAAGCTGAAGGAACTCGCAAGAATCAGGAAGGACCAGAAACTCGACATGTTTGGGAACGCGACGTTTGGGCTAGGTCTGACCCTCGTGCTGATCGCGGTGACCTACGGCCTGGTTCCATACGGGAGCGCCACGATGGGGTGGGGAGACCCGTGGGTGACCCTGGGGCTGGCGGCCGGAGTCGCCCTTTTGATAGCCTTCCTGTTCATCGAGCGGAGGGCAGCGGACCCCATGTTCAGGCTCGACCTCTTCAAGGTAAGGATGTTCAGCGCCGCGAACCTAGCCGGCGTCATGGGGTCGATAGGACGAGGCGGCGTCATGATCATGCTGATAATCCTGCTCCAGGGGATCTGGCTGCCGCTTCACGGCTACAGCTACTCGTCGACCCCATTCTGGGCAGGGATCTACATGCTCCCGATGATGGCGGGGTTCATCGTGATGGGGCCGGTGAGCGGGTGGCTCTCCGACAAGTATGGCGCCAGGGGCTTTGCGACCTTGGGGATGGTGATAGGAGCTCTGGCGTTCATAGCGCTCTCTTTCCTCCCCTACAACTTCGACTACCCAACGTTCGCGCTGGTCCTCTTCGTGATGGGCATCGGGAGCGGCATGTTCGCCGCGCCGAACACGGCCTCGATAATGAACTCGGTCCCGGCGGAGCACAGGGGCGCCGCCTCGGGGATGACGACCACGCTCCAAAACACCGGGCAGACCGTGAGCCTCGCGTTGTTCTTCACGGTGATAATCTCCGCTCTCGCCAGCAACCTCCCGAGCGCCTTCACGACAGCCCTCACGAACGCGGGGGCCCCGCAGCTCGCCCCGGCGTTCAGCAGCATACCTCCCACGGGGGCGCTGTTTGCGGCGTTCCTGGGATACAACCCGATGGCCTCGATCCTTGCCGACCCTCGCCTTGCGGGGGTGTTGAGTTCGATCCCTCAAAGCGCTACCACCCTTCTCGAAGGGAACTCGTTCTTTCCAAATGCGATCGCGCCCGCCTTCATGTCTGCACTCCAGCTGTCCTTCTACATAGGAGCCGCTCTGTCGCTCGCCGGAGCCGTTGCCTCTGTCTTCCGCGGTAGCAGGTACATTCACGAGCTTGAGCAGCAGGAAGGGCGGAAGGCGGGCGAGAAAGAGGCGGTAGCGGCTCGAGCCCCTACGTCGACGGCTTCGGCGCCCGCGCCTCCTGTTCCGGGAGGCATCGAGGCTCTTGATTCAGGAGAAAGGAAGGGAGACCCTCGCGAGTCAACCTCTGCAGAATGACCCCCGCCATGCTCACCGGCCGCCATACAACCGTTCAGAGGGCGCGGTCCGCAGGAGCCCACGGCAGACGGAGGTCGAGCAGGACGAAAGGAGGGAGGACCTGAAGGAGCCGATGGGACAGGGAGAGAGAAACCAGAAGGAACTCAGCATGCCGGCCAGCAACTATGAAATCGGACCTGAATCCTGGAGCAGAGCGAAGGGGACGGGCGGAGGCTTCGCGCACCTCCCGATCAGCAGGATCATGGCGCCGATCGACGGATCGAGGAACTCGGTCGCGGCTCTGCAGGTGGCCGTGAGCCTGGCGAAGGACTACGATGCGGAGCTCATCGTGGTCCACGTCCTGCATGCGCGGTCGTTGCTCTTCTCCACTCCTCTCATCTCTGGCGTCCCATCCGCTAGCTCGCGGCAGACCTACGAAGCCGAGGAGAAGGAGGCCAAGAAGATGGTCGACGATGCCGTCGACTTCGCTGCGAGACACGGGGTCAAGGCTTCCGGACAGGTCGCGGGTCCGGCAGACACCATCGCCAAAGAGATCGTGGAGAGCGCGGCATCACGCGGAGTCGACCTCATCGTGATAGGCACGCGCGGGTTGGGCGCCTTCAAGAGACTGTTCATGGGAAGCGTGTCGGCGGGCGTGGCGAGCCGAGCGACCTGCCCTGTCCTTGTTGTGAAGTAGTCCGTTGCCCGATGCCTCCGTGGTGCTCGCGAACGACGGCCGGTCCGAAGCGAGCAACCCGGCCCACCCACCAGGGGGGCTTGTCAGCCCTCCCGAGACAGCCGCGGTGGCGAGAAGGGGCGGCAGGAAAGGCCTTTCTATCGCTCCGATTTTCCTCGTCCGACCTCTGATGGCAGGCAAACGCTTCAAGCTGGTGGCGAGGGTGAGCAGCTCGAGTCCAAAGGTCGTCAGGCCCGTGCTGGAAGGGGCGGTGGCTGGGGGCTCCGTCAAAGAGTCGGGGGACGAGTTCCTGGTGGAGGCGGAGATGGAGGGCGAGAGCGCGAAGGACCTGAACCGCTCCCTCCTCTCGGCGTTGAGGAAGGCGGAGAAGAGGACCAGACTGCGGGCAGAATGGACATCCGAGGACGGGACGACCCAGCGCTTCTTCGACTACGTCCTGAAGAAGACGTACAAAGGCGGATCGTCTTCGTAGGCACTCGGTCTTGAGCGAGCCCTCGGCGAAGCGGGGGACGGCCGGCGCCCCTTCCCAGACGGCATCCTCCGCAGAGCGTCGCTACCGCGAAGTCGCGATCGTCGTCATCATGCTGGGGGTCACCATGAGCGGCATCGACACCTCGGCGGTCGTCCTGGCGCTCCCGGTGATGATGCAGGACCTCGCCTCTGACCTGATCAGCATGATCTGGGTGATCATGGGGTACCTTCTCGTCATCACGGTGCTCGGGACTCAGGTCGGCAGGATGGGCGACATGTTCGGGAGGGTCAGGCTGTACAACGTCGGGTTCGCCACATTCACATTCGGCTCGCTGCTCTGCGCCCTGTCGGTCAGCGGGCCGCAGCTCATAGCATTCCGCGTTGTGCAGGGACTGGGGGGCGCGCTGGTCACCGCGAACAGCGGGGCGATCATCGCCGATACGTTCCCGTACAGGGAGAGGGGCAGGGCGTACGGGATCACGGGGACGGGCTATTCGCTGGGAGCGATACTGGGGATTCTCGTAGGGGGCGCCTTCGTCACCTTCCTGAACTGGCGCTACATTTTCATCATCAACCTCCCCATCGGGGTCGTCGCGACGGTGATGAGCTTCGTGGTGCTCAGGGAGCGCTCCCCCAGGATCAAGGCCAGGCTCGACCTCGGCGGGATGCTGATACTCGGGGCCTCGCTCTTCTTCCTCCTCTACGGGCTGACCAGCATCATCGGGTCGGGCCTCACCCTCGAGTACGCCGGAGAGGTCGTGGCTAGCCTCCTGCTCCTCGGCGTCTTCGCCGCCTACGAGAGGCGGCAGTCTTCTCCGCTCCTGGACATCTCCCTGCTGAAGCAGAGGATCCTCTCTGCGTCGATCTTGGCGGCCTTCTTGCAGTCTTTGGCCAGCTTCTCGGTGCTCTTCCTCCTGATAATGTACCTGCAGGGGGCGAGGGGGATGACCCCCTGGAATGCCGCGCTGCTCCTGATACCGGGATACATCCTGGGCGGGGCGGTCGCTCCTTTTTCGGGAAGGCTCTCGGACAGGATGGGCGCCCGCGTCATAGCCTCTGTCGGGCTCGTCCTCCAGGTGTGCGGCTTCCTGGTCTATTCGACGGTCGGGGTGGCCACCCCGGTCTACGTCGTGATACTCGGCGCCATCCTCAACGGCGCCGGGAACAGTTCGTTCTACCCAGCCAACAACAGCGCCGTCATGGCGAGCGCGCCGGCCCGCGCCTATGGCGTGGTCTCTGGCCTCCTTCGCACATTCTCGAACATAGGGTTGGTCTGCAGTTTCGCCCTCGCCCTCCTTATTGTGTCCCTGTCGATACCCCGCCGGACCGCGTTCGAGATCTTTCTAGGCCTCGGCAGGATCCAGGGGCAGCTCTCCGCGTCTTTCATCGACGGGATGCACTTCGCCCTGCTCGGCTCCATACTGGTGCTCCTGATCGCGGTGGCACTGTCGGCGCTTAGGGGCAAGGAGGAGCGGACAATCGGGCATCCGGCGCCCTCGGCCACCTCCTGAGTCTTCGCGTGGAGGTGCGCCCTCAACCCGTGGACTGGAGGGGCATCGGGGCGCTCTCTGGAGGGCAAGGCCGAGAGCAAGAGCCCGGAGGGGTTCTCTACACAGCTCAAGGCAGCCCAGAACGGGTCCGCTCCCACACCTGTCAGAGGGTTCGGGGCTCGGGCAGGAAGATCCGACGAACGAAGCGGTCCGGTTCCTTCCGGTCCATGACCCATCGGGTGCCGGAACCCCCGCTAGAACAGCCGTGACGCCGGCGGCGTTTCGAAGCAGCGAATCGCTACGGCTCGATAAGACTACGCGTTGGACTTCGGCTCGATCGAGCTACCCTGGCACAGAACAGGCGCGGGCCAGAGGGAGCGGTTGGAGCTAGCCTATCCTTGCGGTGGTCTCCACAACGAGGCCGTCCGACTGGACGACGTGCCTGAAGCTCTTGTTCCTCGGGAGGACCCTGCGGAGCTTCTGGATCTCCACCTCCCCCTCGGTCTGCTGGAACCCCTCCACCGACTTGAAGCTGAGCACCCCGTCCACGAGGTTCTTGAGGAAGACCACCTGCTTCTCGTCGTGGGCACCCTCGAGCATGAGCACGAAGTGCACCCCGCCGTACTTGTGCACCGCGTTGACCCAGAAGAGCATGAGGTCGTTGATCTCCTGGGCGGTGTACTGGTTCATGAGGTACGAGATGTTGAGTATGCTCCAGCGCTCCTCCTTGAGCCTGGTGAGGAAGTCCCTCGTAAGGGCGCCCAGGCCAGAGGACGAGAGGTTCAGGATGAGCTCCGAAGGGACCCTGGGCATGAGGCTCACCAGTCCCTGGAGCGACGGGGAGAGAGGCCTGACGAAGACGAGGCTCCCGTCGAGCACGTGGCTCTTGTAGTCCCAGCCGTAGAGGTCCGCGTCCTGCTCGATCTCTGTGCTCGAGGTCTCCGAGGTGTAATAGACCGCCCTGCCCCTCTTCGCCAGGTGGCCGTTGATCGCCTGCTGCGCGAAGCTCGAATAGTATGTCCCCGGCTGTCCGGTGAGGATGTAGACGCTGTCGTCGGGCAGGCCTCCCCCGGTCACGAACTCCAGCCCTGGTATCCCGAGGTTGCTGAGCTTTACCTGATTTTCCGCCGATACAGCGTCAGATCGCTGGCCGCCATAGGCCAAGAAATGTTACGCTATTGGGTCGGTGGCATGTTATATTTATGCTCTTCTGTAATTTTCCCATAATCTTGGCGCCTGGAACGCAACTATTCTAGCAGGACGCCTGACGCGTCAACTAGGCTAGACAAGGCGGGCGCCACGGGCACTACTTTACTGCGTGGTAGAGCTCGACCGCCCTGTCCAGCGCGGTCCGGTCTCCGCTCACCCCCGCCTTTGCGATCTCGCCGCCGAGCATGTCCCTGAGCCTCTTCTTCGTCCCCCTGGCCTCGATCTCCTCCAGGCCCAGATAGTCGCGCGAGGCGGCGAACCGCCCGTCCGCCCACGAGTGGATGGCCTCCTTGGTCAGCATCTCGACCCGCGTAAGGTCGTAGTCGTCGAGCATGAGGAGAAGGCGCGGGAGGAACCTCTCGCCCTCGTGCTTCGGGTCGGCGTACATCGCCTGGATCTTCTCCCGGAAGATCGGCTTTGCCATCTCCCCCGCGCTCCTCCCGCCCCTCGAGAGGATGAGCAAAAGGAGCCCCAGGCTTGCCTGCACGCACGCCGGGTCGTCCAGGTCGCGGGCGATCTCGTTCATCAGGAGGTACGCGCGCATCCTCACCTCCCCGGTCCATGCCCTGAGGTCGGGCGAGAGCTCGTAGAGGATGGGTTTTAGCCTCTCGAGCGACTCTAGGCGGGTCTCCGGCCCGCGGCGGGAGAGAAGCCTGCTGAACTCCCTGTCGTAGGCGACCAGGAGCCGCTCCTTCTCCTGTGCCTTGGTCCTCGAACGCTTGGGACCCTTTCGATTCGCAGCGGGCACCCCGGGCAGGGCGCCCTCGCCGTCGCCGCCCTTCGACCTTCTGTGTCCAGACTCCAGGGCGAAGGACATCGCGCCCACCGCCCCCGCCCCACTGCCGAGTAGGAGCGCGTTGAAGGGTGAAGGGATTGCGTCCACGGCGTACGCGTAGATGGAGACCGCGGCCGCCGATGCCAGTACCGCCTCCCCGATCGCGTTGAGGACGTTCAACTGGTGGACGCTGGATATGGATTTGAAACAGCGATTTAACTAACATGGAATCGGAGTCTATCGAATATTGCCGTTTGCAGGAGGGTTACGGTACAATATTGTGGGGACGAGTAGCGGGTCCTGCAAAAAGCACAGAGTATGGATTTCTTGGAGAATCCGGAGGGAGAAAGCTACATTTTATTGCATGTGATGAACCCCAAAGCGAGTCAGCAGACCGACGCCGTCACACCACCCAGTGGAGGAGAGACCAGTGTGTCAGGCCAAGCAAGCCTAGCCCTGCGAACCGGCTGTCACGCTGATGACCGACTGCCCGCCGGTCGAGGTTACGATCTTAATCAGGTGTGTGGTCCCGGGGGTCTGGGCGGCACTGAGCGTGATGACGAGCTGCGCGTCACCGGTTGTGGCGAGCGTGGTGGTTGGAAGGCCCGCATTTCCA
>JAJZNC010000043.1 GCA_021848045.1 archaeon | reverse complement strand
GCATATAATGGGCCGGAAGGGATTTGAACCCTTGACCTCTCGATTATCAGTCGAGTGCTCTAGCCAAGCTGCCCGTCAGATTGACTCTGAGCTACCGGCCCGCATATTCGGGGAAAGAACATCGGTCTATAAGCGTGAACCCTGGACTCAAATCCTGCGGCAAGGAACAAGCATCGCGAACGGGCGAGACCCAAGCATGTCCGCGGCTCGTCCTATCCAGAAAGTCCAACAAAGCATAAGAAGAATCACGGCGGGGCGACCCTCGATGGGCCGGTAGTTCAGTGGTACGAACGCCCGCCTTGCACGCGGGAGAGAGCGCTCGCGCTCCCCTAGGTCGAGGGTTCAAGTCCCTCCCGGTCCACCTCCACTCAATCCCCTAAAGTCGCCATGGCAGCTTCCGAAGCAGGTGACAAAAGAACCCATACCGCTGGCGCGGCGACCGCCTAGACACGATCTCCTGAGGCGAGCTCTCACCCTTATAATGCAGTCCGCTGCTCTCGCAGGCATGAGTTCAACGAAGAGAGCTTCGCTCATCCCGCAAGCTGAGGGCACCCAGCCTGAAGAGGTGCTACACATCTCATCGTTCGTGCTTGTCAAGAAGGGAGGGCAGGTGCTCCTCCTCAAGAGAGTGAAACCAGAGCGCCTCAAGGGGAGCTGGTGCCTTCCCGGCGCTGTGATAAACTACGGAGAGGACCCAGGTGCTGCGGCTCTGAGGATACTGAAGGAGCAGCCTGGAGAGGCCGCCACCTCCCTCAAGCTCCTCGATGTCCAGTCGTATGGCGACAAGCACTGGGATCTCTGCTTCGTGTTCGAGGCAGACGCTCCCGAGCCGGTGAAACTGGGAGAGGAGTTCGACGCGGCCCAGTACTTCGACCTCTCGAACCTTCCGCCCGAGCTACGGGAGGGCCACAAGGAGGTGCTTGACATGTCCAGGTCTCGAAGGATAATCTGACCCTAGAGGCGCACCAGCGACGAACTTCTAGCCTCCGGAAGAGGCAGGGCGCGTCTCCGAGCTAGGGACGGGGACGTACTATGCCCCGCAGTGGATCGCCGCCGCGAAGACGATCGGCGGGATGAGAGGCTCTGTCGCCAAGGTCCAGGCGCTCAAGACATGGCTCGACGGCGGGATGAACTTCATCGGCACCGCAGAAATCTATTGAGCGGCGGCGATCGAGGGCATCGAGGACGGCACACGTTGCCGAGAGCCTCGCGGCTAGCGGGCTGGAGACGGAGCCCGACGACGAGGCGTGTTCGCCGGTCAAAGACCCAGGTGAGGCGCCCGGCGCCCCGGTCCAAACGTTTAATCCGGGACCCTTGGTGCGAACTGGGGATGGAAGCGCTCGTCGACTCTATCATGTCGAAGGCACCTGAGCCAGTGGACGCCAACATGACGGTTAAGGACGCCGCCGCCGTCTTGGCTCATCGCACGGAGAAGTGCCTGGTCGTGGCCAACGGGGACTTTGTGATCGGCGTCGTCACTGCCACGGACATGATCGAGAAGGTGCTGGCGGCAGGCGCGAACCCAGCAGAGGTGTATGTGAGAGACATAATGTCTACCCCCGTGGTCTCCGTGAAGGCGGGTGCACCCCTGCGCGAGGCCGCGGAGATCATGAGCGACTATGGGATCACAAAGCTGCCGGTATTGGACGAGTCGGGAGGGCTTGTGGGGATGGTGACGTCTCTAGAGCTCTCGAGGTGGCTCGCCAAGCAGAGCAACTACGAGGATCCCGCCCTGAACGCGCTCGCGAAGATGAAGAAGGAGGGCGGCGCCGGGCCCTACCGGTAGAGAACGCCGCCATTCATGCGGGCGCCCGCCTGGCCTTTGGCAGTCTCAGCTCCAGTACGCCGTTGTTGAGACTCGACAGTGCCCTTGCGACATTGACGGGCGAGGGCATCTCGAGCCGCTTCCGGTACCGCCTCACCCCGGCGCGGGCGGATATCACGAGCACGCCGCCCTCGATGGAGACCGCGACGTCCTGCGCCCTCGCTCCCGGGAGCTCGGCCACGACCCTGATCTCCCTCTCCGAGTCGACGACGCCGACGAGAGGCTCCCTCACGTCCGATATCGACTCCCGCCACGCTCTTGGTGGGCATCTTCGGGGCGCCCCGAGCTCGCCAGGCTTGGGTTCCGGATCAGTTCCGTCGGGCACCTGGCACCCGTCCGTAGCCGGCTCCGGCCGCTCAGCTTCTCCTTCCTCGCCCCGCCGCGCCCCCCCAAGGCCCTCGGGGGGCTCCTCGACCTCCAGAAACCCCCGCTCCATCTCCGTCGTCATCTCGTCGATGTCGGCGTACGACCACAGCCCGAAGCCCGTCTGTTTGCCCCATCGCTTGAACCACGTGCCATCGGACAGAGCGGGTCGCCCTATGTGGTGGGTCGGAGGAATTTCTTAAACGATTGCCAAAGGTTTTTACGCCTCCGGGCGTCGCGAAGGAACAGAGGGCGGCCCAGGTTTGTCGATAGGACTGTACACAAGGATGGCCGTGCTCTTCTTGGTGCTCACCGGCCTTCTCATGCTGGCGGGCTATGCCATCGGGCTGTACTTCGGCGACCCGCTTCTCTTCATGCTCCTTGGGCTCGTGCTCGCAGGTCTGTTGAACTTCGTCTCCTACTATTGGAGCGACACGATGGTGGTGAAGATGAGCGGAGCGAAGATAATCCAGGAGAGCGACAACCCGCAGCTCTTCGCGGCGGTCAGGACGGTTGCATCCAAGGCAGGAATCCCCATGCCCAAGGTCGGGATCGTCCAGTCGCCCCAGCCTAACGCGTTCGCGACCGGGCGAGGACCGCACAAGGCCGTGGTGGTCGCGACGTCGAGCATCCTCCAGGCCCTCGCTCCATCCGAGCTTGAGGCGGTGATCGGCCATGAGATAGGGCACGTGGTCCACAGGGATGTCCTCACCTCGAGCGTGGCCGCGACCATGGCGGGGGTCATATCGTATATTGGGACCATCGCGCTCTACTCGATGATGTTCGGCGGCTTTGGGGGGAACAACAGGCAAGGCGGGAACCCGCTCGCGCTCGTAGCCGCCCTCGTGCTCGTCCCGCTGGGGGCGACGTTCGTCAGGCTGGGGATATCCCGCGGCTTGGAGTACAATGCTGACGAGTACGGCGCCAAGCTCACCCAGAACCCAGGCGCCCTGGCGTCGGCGCTGCAGAAGATCAGCGTAAGGGCGCAGACCAAGGGAACCCCTTCCAGAGGGGCGGGGCGACCGAGCGCCCCCTCGCCCGCGACTGCGTCGCTATGGATAGTCAACCCGTTCAGGGGGGCAACCATGATGGAGCTCTTCTCCACCCACCCCTCGACACAGAAGCGTGTCGACAGGCTGAGGAAGATAGGGCTGCAGATGGGCGTCTTCGTCTAGCCAGCGATTCGCGACCTGAGCGCCTGGAGGCGGCGCCTGCTCCTGGCGATGTCCTCCTCGCTCCCCACGTCCTCCCTGTGACGGAAGCTGCGGCCCAGCGACTCCACCCCCCTCAGCGAAATCTCGCGTGCGTCGGCGATCGAGGAGGCGACCCCCGCAACAGCGACCGACCTCGACGCCCCCATGAGGACCGCGCCACCGATTCCCGCGACCCTCAGGTCCATGGGGAAGACCCGAAGGTCACCGTCAAGCTCCTTCTCGAGGGCGAGCGCGCCCGCGAGGCTCACCGTCCGCTCCCCGGGGGGTGGCGCAGCCCCCGTCCCGTATTCGAGCGGGACCGCGCAGGTCACGACGGACGCCTTGTTCGAGAAGCGTATCCCCTTGAGGCTGCCGTCGAGCATGCGGTAGCAGACGTCCACGTAGTCGTCGAGCATCGTGGTCAGAAGCGACATCTGCTCGGTGTTGCCCCCTCTGCTGTTCCTCTCGAGTATCTTGAACCCCGCGCGGGTGTGCATGAGCGCGTCGTAGAGCACGATGCCACGGAGGCCAGGGTTCGAGCCCTTTCCCTTCCATCTCTCGAAGGCGGCCTGCTCTAGCGACACGACGCGCTCCCACTCGGCCGGGGGGAGGAACGGGAGTGATTCGCGAGGTCCGCGGTAGCTCCCCATGCCCCCGGTCAGCCTCCCCTCGTCCCCGTCGAGGGCGCGCTTGTAGTCCCTCGTAAGGGGCGCCGCGACGAAGTGCTTCCCGTCGCTGAACGCGTGAAAGCTCGACTCCTCCCCCTCCAAGCGCTCCTCCACGACGACGCGCCCCTTCGAGTAGACGTTGAGGAAGAACGCAGCCGCCTCGTCCTCGGTCTGGAAGTCCTTCCCCCAGACACCAACGCCCGCACCTCTCGCGGGGGCGTCGGGCTTTATCACGAACCCTCCCGACAGGTCTCTCGAGAGCCTCCTGAGGTCGGCCACGGCCTCGCCGGCGTCTCCGTAATCTGCGGGGTCGAAGACCCGATAGCGCGGGTTGGCCTCCGCGCAGACCCTCTCGAACAAGAGCCGCTGGTCCGCCTTGCTCGCCTCGACCGCGAACTTCTTGGTCACGCAGAGCATCGGCACCCCCGCCTCCCTCTCGACGACGTCCCTCCCGCCAGCCGTCACAAAGTCCTCGGTGTCTGTGAGACCAAACGCGATCTCGCCCTTGTACCTCGCGGCGAACTTTGCAATCTCGGCCACCGCGAGGTCGGGGATGACCTTGTGGATCTTCGCCCTCCGGAGGTTGAGGGGATTGGCCTGTTTCTCGGCGACGTAGAACTGGGGCACGTACCTCTCGCTCCTCGCGAAGGTGTCCATCATCGCGGACGAGCTCAGGCTCTTCGAGACGACCAGGATCCCTACCTTGTCCAACGGGCCCGGTGAGGCAGATCGAGGTAATTAGCGTTTGAGAGACAGACCACGTCGCATCCTCCACGCGAGTCGCTCCGACTCAAGCGCTGCGACGTCCCCGAAGGCACGGGGTGGAGGACCGAGCCCAGAGCGTCCGCCGCCGGGTCGATGCTCGGCCAGGCCTGCTCTGTGTCTGATGGACCTGGAGGGGGACTCTTCTCTGGGCATCGATCAAAAGGCGCTTACTGGATAGCGGACGGCCCCGTAGACGCTTGGACCGAGCGACTCCCTGGCGCACAGAAGGAAGGGTAGTGGGCCGACCCGGATTTGAACCGGGGACCTTGACGGACGTCCTGAGACGCTTTCGCCGTGTCAGAGCGATGTCCAAACCAAGCTAGACGATCGGCCCGCTGTTTTTCCAGCCCGCAAAGCGCCGCTTTTATCCTTACTCAAGGTCCGACCGAGCGCTCTTGTCCGCTGGCAGGGGTAAGAGGTAGACGCCCCCTCCTCCGCTCGGGGTGGCGCTCCTGAAGGGTGGGAAGCGCGCCGCACGCCCTAGAGTCGCCCCTCGCGAACGACCCCCGCGCCTGGACGAGGCAGGTCGCGGTCATCGACGCTCATGCTGCTACGGCGGCCGAACCCAGGGAGCTGAGGCCGCGGTTTGCCCTTTGCCTAAGGCATGGGCGGCGGGCGAGCGCGCATGAGCCCGCGAGTTTCATATAGGCGCGGGGACAGGGACATCGCATTGGAGAAATCTGAGCAGCCCGGCTTCTACAAGCTCAGCATGCCCGAGCGGATGAAGACGCTCCAGGAGCTCTCGGGCATCTCCGACGAGGAGGCCAGGACACTCCAGAACACCGGCGGGCTACCCGCCGAGACGGCCGACAAGATGATAGAGAACGTGGTGGGCGGAATGACCCTCCCCCTCGGGATGGCCATGAACTTCGTGGTCAACGGGAAGGACTACATCGTCCCCATGGCGCTAGAGGAGCCATCGGTCGTTGCTGGAGCAAGCAAGGCCGCGAAGATAGCCAGGGTCAAGGGCGGCTTCAAGGTCACCAACACAGGGCCGGTGATGATCGGCCAGATACAGGCGGTCGACGTCCCCGAGCCCAAAAAGGCAAAGGCGCGGCTGCTGCGGAAGAAGAAGGAGATCCTTGCAAAGGCGAACGCGCAGGACCCCATGCTGGTGTCCCTCGGCGGAGGGGCTAAGGACATCAACGTCAAGGTAATCAGGTCGCTGAAGGGCCCGATGGTGGTCTCGGAGCTCATCGTCAACTGCGGCGACGCGATGGGCGCGAATGCCGTGAACACGATGGCCGAGGCGGTGTCCCCGCTGGTCGAGGAGCTCACGGGAGGGAAGGTCTACCTCAGGATAATCTCGAACCTTGCGGACAGGAGGCTGGTGAAGGCGACCGCGGTCTTCGAAAAGGAGGCCCTCGGTGGGAAGGAGGTGGTCGAAGGCGTCGTCTATGCCTACGCCTTCGCGGACGCGGACCCCTACCGGTGCGCTACCCACAACAAGGGCATAATGAACGGGGTGGTCGCCGTCGCGCTCGCCTGCGGCCAGGACACCCGCGCCCTCGAGGCGGGAGCGCACAGCTACGCATCGCGGTCGGGGGCGTACAAGCCGCTCTCCACCTGGAAGAAGAACAGGGACGGCGACCTGGTCGGGACTCTGGAGATGCCCATGGCCGTCGGACTGGTGGGCGGGGCGGCCAGGGTGCACCCGGCCGCAAGGGCCAACATCAAGATCCTGGGCGCGAAGACCGCGCTCGAGCTCGCCGAGGTGATGGGCGCAGTAGGGCTCGCCCAGAACCTGGCAGCGCTTCGCGCTCTCGCGGCCGAGGGCATACAGAGGGGACACATGAAGCTCCACGCCCGGAACGTCGCAGCCAACACGGGAGCCCAAGGAGCGCTCGCGGACGAGATAGCGGAGAGGATGATTGCGGAGAGGAAGATCCGGTTCGACAGGGCAAAGGAGCTCTTCGACGAGCTCTCGAAGAAGCGCCCCGCCTGAGACTTGCGCCGGCCCGCTAGCCGACCCTGGAGGTCCGCCTGGCGTCGAAGAAGTCCAGGACAAGGTATCCGTACGAGAGGACGACGGCAAGGGCGGCGAGGGCGATCAGACCAGACGACTCCACCCCGGCAGACCCCAGCGAGTGCGGGACGAGCAGGAAGAAGAAGTAGAATACCCCGAGCTCCACCAGCCCTCCGCCTATCCTCCCGACGAGCCAGGGGTACTGCCCCTTCGAGTAGGCGTTCCGGAGGAACCCCGCGGCCGCCATCAGCGAACCCAGCAGGAGCAGGACGTCCCACACCTCGGAGGCCGGCGGGAGTGTGACGTAGCTCGAGAGCGTGGGGGCGAGGTACTCGGTGAGGAAGGGCAGCCCCACGCCCACCACCAGAAAGTCCAGGATGGCCTGCGACAGGCCCTTGGCGATGTTCATCTGGTCACCCCTGTCCCAGGTTCGCCGTCACCGACCAGAACCCGTCCTCCTGGAGCGTCATGGACCCTCCTCCGGCCACCGTCTGCCCCTCCAGCTGGGAGATCGTGCCCGGCGGTATGTCCACGGTGAGGTCCAGCGTCCCCGAATCGAAAGGCGCGAGGGTGGCGCTCGCCCTCTGGGTCTGATAGACCGTCGTCCCGTTGACTGCCAGGCTGAGCTGCAGCGATACGCTGGCCGGGAGGAACCACCTGTTGAAGGCGTGGAAGGAGAGCGTGTGGGGGCCGCCGATGGTCGATGACGAGGCGAGGAACTGGAGCTGGGAGTCTATCGACCGCAGGTCGATGCCGAGGCCCACCTCGTTCTGCGGGGACACGGCGGGGGTAAGAGCCCCCACCAGCGGGCCGGCGATGACCAGCAAGATCAGGACCTCCACGACGACGGACGCCCCGCGGAAGGCGTACTTGCCCGCACGGATACCGTTCAAGGTGGTTGGGGCCTCGCGTCCCAAGCCGGGCTTAAAACGGTTCTAGAGGAATTGTCTAGCCTCTGGCTGGGGAATCCCGGTCCCCTGTTAAAATAGCACTCGGGTCGTCGACGGGCGACATGGAGGGCCAGCTCGTCACGGAAAGGCTGAGCAAGAGGTACGGCTCATCTGGGATGGCCCTCCAGGACGTGAGCCTCTCCGCGCCTTCGTCGGGGATATTCGCCCTCATAGGCCGGAACGGGGCAGGGAAGACCACCCTGGTGAGGATACTCGCGACGGAGCTTGCCCCCACCTCAGGGAGGGCGTGGATTAACGGGATCGACGTGGTCGCCGACGACAAGAGGTTGAGGGAGAGGATAGCGATAGTCCCACAAGAGGCAAGGACGGTGGCTTGGATGACCCCCAGGCAGTCGACCCTCACCTACCTGATGTGGAGGGGGTTCCCGTACGGCGAGGCGAAGAGGAGGGCAGACGAGTCGCTCGGGAGGCTCAGGCTAGACAGGTTCGCAGACAGGCTGAACCGCACGCTCTCAGGCGGGACGAAGAGGAAGGCGCTGGCCGCCATGGTGCTTGCCTCGGAGGCGGACATCGTATTCCTCGACGAGCCCACGACCGGCCTCGACCCGGTCTCCAGGAGGGAGTTCTGGGAGATCCTCCGTGAGCTGGCGAAGGACCGCTTCATCTTCCTTACGACGCACTACCTCGAGGAGGCCGAGCAGCTGGCGGACACCCTGGGCGTCCTGGGCAGGGGGAGGCTCGTCGCCGTCGGGAGCGTCCCCTCGATCAGGGGGCGGACGAGGTACCAGTACAGCGTCAAGATCCCGGCGGGGGCCCGGGTCCCTGAGGTCTCCCATGGAGAGGTGACCACAGGCAAGGGAGGGGAGGTCCAGATCCTCACGGACGAGGACGAGGCGTTCGCGATATCGAGGAAGCTCTCGGTGGGAGGCTCGAGGTTCTCGGTGAGCCCGGTCTCCCTCGACGACATATTCTTCCAGCTCGTGGGGGAGCCGACCCAGGAGGACGCCGAGGCCGCCCAAGCCCCCGAGGGAGCGACCTAGCGTGAGGAGGAGCCACGCAAGCCAGCTGCTGGCGTCGATCCTCGTGAACGCGGTCTACGAGATGAAGAACTACCCGATCAACCTCGTGAACACGGTGATCTCGCCGATCTCGTTCCTGCTCGTGATCGACTTCGTGAGCAGGGGGGCGCTGATCGGCCAGGCGATAGAGGGGGGGCTGATCATGAGCATGTTCCAGAGCGGGATGTCGCTTCAGGGAGACATCTCGCACCTGAAGAACGACTTCAAGCTCCAGGACATGCTGGTCAGCTCGCCCGCCTCGCCGAGCGTGTATGTCCTCGGGATGGCCGCCTCGGAGGTGATCTACAACATACCGGCGCTCGCGGTGCTGGTGGCGCTCGGGGCGCTCTACATCCACCCGGGGGCCATCGCCGCGCTGGAGCTGACCGCCGCCCTCCTGCTGATGTTCCTCACCTCGATCACGCTCGGCTTCATGTTCGCGACGCTCTCGAGCGACATCGTGCAGAGCTTCGCGTGGTCTAGGCTTCTTACGACCATATTCACCGCCATTACCCCGGTCTACTACCCGATCACCTACATCCCCCTCCCGTTCAGGTACCTCGCGTACCTCTCGCCCACGACCTATATCGCGGAGCTGATGCAGAACACCGCCGGGTATCTCAGGCTGAGCGCCGGAGCGGTCGCCACGGACTGGGCGGTCGTGGTGGGGCTGACGCTCGGGCTGCTGGTCGTGGTCTCCCGGAACGCCAGGTGGAAGGAGAGCTAGGCGAGACCCAGCAAGAATTTTTAGCGCCGCCACACGCTAGCGGCGCGATGCCGAACCAGCCATATCGGACGGAGACGTACGAGGGGATGATCGCCGAGACCGTCACGATGAAGGGAGACAAGGGCGAGACAATCAACGCCTACTTCGCGAGGCCGATGGGGCCGGGTCCCTTCCCCGGGATGGTTCTCATCCACCACGCGCCGGGATGGGACGAGTGGTACCGCGAAGCGACGAGGAGGTTCGCGCACCACGGTTACCTTGCCATCAGCCCCAACATCTACTACCGACTCGGCCACGGGACGCCGGAGGACGTGGGGGCGAAGGCGCGCGCCGCGGGTGGCGTCCCGGACGACGCGGTGGTCGGGGACGTCCAGGGGGCCAGGGACATGCTGGCGTCCCTCCCGACGTCGAACGGAAAGATAGGGCTCTTCGGGACCTGTTCCGGAGGTCGGCACGCCTTCCTGGTCGCCTGCAGGGGAAGGGGGTTCAGCGCAGCCGTCGACTGCTGGGGAGGGCGGGTCGTGATGGCAAATCATGAGCTCGACCCCATGCACCCGGTCGCTCCGATAGACTATACCAAGGACCTCGCCTGCCCCCTGTTGGGGCTCTTCGGAGACGACGATCAGTTCCCCACGCCCCAGCAGGTGAACGAGCACGAAGAGGCCCTCAAGAAGTTCAGGAAGGCCTACGAGTTCCACAGGTACCCGAAGGCAGGGCACGGGTTCTTCTACTACCACACACCGATGTACAGGCAGGAGCAGGCGGTGGACGGCTGGAACAGGGTTTGGGTCTTCCTCGACGAGCACCTTTCGTCGGGGAGCGCGTAGGAGGGGCCCGGCATGTGCACTGGCCTCGTCCAGAGGGCGAAGGTGACGGGGGCGGGCAGGTCACCCTCTGGGTGGTTCAACCTGGAGGAGGTGAGCGTGATGTACGACTGCACGTACCACACAGCCTCGCCGCAGGGGGTGAACATCGACTTCTTCAACGAGAAGGAGGGGCCGGGGGCGCGCGTGGCGGTCGAGCTGACCCCGCAGTCGGCGATGGAGCTCGTCCACGCGATCATGGAGTCGCTCCACAGCGCCGGAATAGACCCCGGCGAGGCCGCCCTGGGGCTGGTGACGGCCGCGCCTGTCGTGGGCACGCCCGCAGCCGGCACTCGGAGCGCGGCCAGCTGCTCAGGATAGGCGCCTGGAGGGGGGTTGGCGCGCCATGAGGCCCGTCGAGGACGTGCTCTCCGATCTGGGCATCGGCCTGGACCTTGCCACGCTCTACGGGAGGTACAAGGCCAAGGTCTCCCTCCGCGCCCTCGACGGCTCTTCGCGCGGGAAGCTGGTCCTCGTGACAGGCATCACCCCGACCCCCCACGGGGAGGGCAAGACCGTGGTCTCGGTCGGGCTGGGGATGGGCCTGGGTAGGCTCGGAAGGCGGGCGGTCGCGTGCATCAGGCAGCCGTCTCTCGGGCCCGTGTTCGGGGTGAAGGGAGGAGGGGCGGGAGGAGGCATGGCGACCCTCGAGCCGATGCTCGACGTCAACCTCCGCCTCACGGGCGACATCGACGCGATCACGGCGGCGCACAACCTGCTCGCGGCCGCGATAGACAACCACGTCTTCCACGGAAACGCGCTCTCGATCGACCCGAGCGCCATCCTCTGGCCGAGGGTCGTCGACGTGGAGGACAGAGCCCTCCGCCAGGTGCAGGTGAGCCTCGCGGAGAAGAGCGGGCCTCCCCACCGAGGGAGCTTCATAATAACGGCCGCCTCCGAGGTGATGGCGATACTCTGCCTCAGCAGGGGATACGCCGACCTGAAGGCCCGGCTGGCGAAGATGCTCGTGGCCTACGACACGGAGGGGCGCCCCGTCACCGCGGGCGACCTCAAGGTCGTGGGCGCCATGGCGGCGCTCCTGAAGGAGGCGATGGAGCCTAACATCGTCCAGACGCGCGAGGGGACGCCTGCGATCGTCCACGGAGGGCCATTCGGGAACATAGCCCACGGGACGTGCAGCGTAGTCTCCATGCTTCTGGCGCTCCAGACCGCCGACTACGCCGTGGTCGAGGCGGGGTTCGGGAGCGACCTCGGGGCTGAGAAGTTTGTAGACATCGTCGTCCGAGCGGCGGGGGTGAGCGTGGGGACGGCGGTCGTCGTGGCGACCGTGAGGGCGCTCAGGCACCACGGCGACCCCGGTGCCCAGGGGCGCGACGTCGCGGCCGTTACGGCGGGGCTGGCGAACCTCGCGAAGCACGTGGAGAACGTGCGCACGCTCGGGCTGCGCCCCGTGGTGGCCCTGAACATCTTCGACGGGGACGGCGAGGAGGAGGTCGAGGCGATAGAGCGCTTCTGCGAGGAGGAGGGGGTGCCGTTCGCGCGCACCACCGCCTTTCGGGACGGCGGGGAGGGGTCGAGGCGCCTGGCCGAGGTGGTGATGGCCGAGGCCGAGAAAGGCGGGGAGTGCGCGCCGCTGTACGAGCTCGGGGACACGGTCCGCCAGAAGGTCGCGACGCTGGTAGAGGAGATGTACGGCGGGGAGGGCGTCAGCTACACCGAGGAGGGGGAAAGGCAGCTGGAAGAGGTGGCGGAGCTAGGATTTGGAGGGCTCCCGGTATGCGTCGCCAAGACCTCGAACTCCCTCTCGGACGACCCCAAGCTCGCAGGGAGGCCGCGGGGGTTCGTGGTCACCGTCCACGCCGTCGAGGCGGCCGCCGGGGCGGGGTACGTCATAGTGGAGATGGGCCAGATATCCAGGATGCCGGGGCTCCCCTCGTCGCCGGCCGCAGAGAGGGTCTCGCTGGGCGACGACGGCGAGGTCTCCGGGGTCTCCTGACCCTCAGATGGAGATCCCGAAGATCGCCCTGACGATGCTCCCGAAGACGTAGAGGGCGACGGTGGCGCCCAGCATCACTCCGGCGAGCTCCGAGAACTCCCTCACGAAGCGGCTCCCGACCATGACCGAGTTGTACCAGGTCACGAAGGCGATTATGGTCAGCCCGACGACCACCGAGATGGTGATCGCGAAGAGCATCGCCTTGGTCAGGAAGTACGGCAGCGCGAGCGCCACCGCCGCGATGAAGTAGGAACCCCCCGTGTATCCGGCCGCGAGCCCGGGCGACCCCTCGAACCCTTGTTTGGCCTGGGCATACGCCGCTGAGGCCATCGCCAGCGAGGCTGCGGCGCCCGCGACTATGCCTGCGAGCCCGGTAAGCTCGGTGGAGTTGTAGATTCCCAGCGAGCCCGCATGGATCCCGGCGATCTCGACCAGTGCGTCGGCCAGGCCGAGGACAACGAACGAGATGTACTTCACGTAGCTCCCGGTCACAGCCTCGGCGAAGCCCGTCTCGTGCCCCTTCTCGTCGTCGATCATGGACTGGAAGGCAGCCCGCCCCTCGGCGGGGACTGAGCTCTTGAGCGCCTCGTAGGCGGCGACCGTTGACTTTTCCCTCTGCTCGAGGAACCGGATCGCGAACGACGCCCCGAAGACGGTGCGGAGGAGGATGACCAGGAACACCGTGAGCCCCCTTGGGCCTATCGCCGCCGTGCCGGGGGGGCAGTACCCCATCCAGAGCTCGTAGTGGGCGTGCTCCATCTCGCTCAGCTTCCTGAACATCTCGCGGCCGGCCTGGGACTTTTCTGAGCGGGAGAGCCTGCTATACACCGTGTAGTCGGTCATCTCGTTCTTCGCCTCCCGCAGGGCGATTGTGGAGAGCGCCTGGTCGGACACCTGGGATTCCTGGCACGCGCTCCCGCCGGAGGCCGGATTAAACCTTGACGCGGCCCCTTACTTCTCGAGGGTAGAGCGGCCCGTCCTCAGGTACGAGTCGTCGCCCGCGAGCCAGTCCTCTCTCAGAGGGCTGAAGCAGTCGATGTCGTCGCAGTCCTCGAGCGCCACCGCTGAGTGCACCACGTTCGGGGGGATGATGAGCACCCCTCCCGCCGCCACGGTCACCGCCTTCCCCGCCACGGTGAACCTCAGCGAGCCGCTCATGACCATCGTGATCTGCTCTGCGAGGTGCTTGTGAGGGGGGACGACCGCTCCCTTCGAGAGGCGCAGCCGCCCGACCATCTCGTTCCGGCCGACCGCGAGCTTCCGCGTCATCTTGTCGTTCATCTTCTCCTCCTCTATCTCGGACCACCTGAGGAGCTGCGGCTTCTTCGCGGCTTCCTTCCTCCTGGCGAGCTTGTCCTTGGCCAACGCGGTCTACCCTCCTGAGGCATAGTATTTGCGGGATTTAACGTGTGGGCGGGCGAGTCATGGGTGGACCTCCTTCCCGGTGGTCCCGTCGAGCCAGACGACCCTCTTCCTCCTTCGCATAATCAGCTCGACCCTGTAGAGCGGGTAGACGAACCGCTTGAAGCTCTGGACGTCGGAGTGGGGCATCAGTCCCCTCACCACCTCGCGGACCTTGCCCTCGTCCAGCTTGTACTCCTCGACCCTGCCCTTCGGCTCCACGGCCTCCAGCGGCCTCTCCGACTGGTGCCACTGAGGGTCTGGAAAGCTGAAGATGCGCCGGTAGACCTTCGCCCTTCCGATCTCTGACGACCTGACGAGCCTCTTCTCCTCCAGGACGCGTATCGGCCTCCTGAGCATCTCCTTGGAGAGCCCCAGCTTGTTGGCTATCTCTAGCGCGCTCGCCTCCTTGTCCGGAGGCGTGGTCTTGAGCACCTCTATCTGATCGGAGGTCAGCCCCATAAGGCGCTGGAACCCCTCGAAAAGGACGGGCGCGTCTCCCAGCTCGACGAACTTGCCCGTCTGACCGTCGACTATGAGATAGCGCATCTCTATCCTCCTCTTTATCACCCCGGTCTTGACCGCGACGCCCATCTCCACCATGGGCCTCAAGACGAGCTCAGCGTTGGCCACCGTCTCCTCCTTCCCGAAGAAGATGAAGCTCTTGTCCCGCTTCACGATGTCGGGAACGTCCTCGGGACGGAAGGTGGGATTGATCCCGAGGAGGTCTTCTTTGCGCCCCGCTCTGGGCTGGGCGCGGGCGGCCTTCACCGCCCCAGGGACGAAGGGCTTCACTACGCGGGCCCCCAGCTTGGGGGTCCCCCCTCCGTAGCGGGTGTCCTTCTTGCGGATGGCGATTGAGCGCGGGCTCGAGGAGAGCCCTCCCATCGCGTAGAACCTCCCAGCGGGCAGGGTCGTCAGGTACTTTGGAAGCTCGTGCCCGGAGAAGAACTGGGCGACAGCCTGGAGGTCGTTCTTGATCACGAGCTTGCCTATCAGCTGGTTCCCGCACTGGCTGAGGATGTTCTTGTCCACGAGCGAAGGCCTCTGCGTGCAGACCATCAATCCCATCCCCCGCTTCCTGCCCCTCCTTGCGACCTCGCCGAAGATCGGGAGCCTCTCCCCGTTCTGGGGGACGAACCTGTCGGCCTCCTCGACTATCACGAGGTAGGGGGTCCTGCGGCGCTCCACCTCCAGGTAGAGGGCGCTCAGGAGTCCGCCGATGACCTCCCTGGGATTCTCGGTCTCCGAGACGTCGAGGATGAGGGGCGCGATGTCAGGGGCTTGGCTCGCGAGCTCCGAGACGTCTAGGTCTGACCACCTGACGTCGGCCGAAGGGTCGTCGGCCACCCAGATCACGTCGAACTTCTCCTTGAGCCCAGAGTGCTCGCCCTCGGTGTCCACTATGGCGAAAGGGACCTGCCCCTTGCAAAGCTCTTCGCAGATCACGCTCACCGCGTAGCTCTTGCCGCTCCCGCTGGCGCCTATCACGCAGGTCCTCCCGGTGGCGAGGACGTTCGCGTCCACCTCGAATGGCGCCTCTCCGTCCCACCCGAGGTGGAGGACCGGCTCCTTAGCGTCAGGTCTGGTCGCGGCCGCCTTCTCCATGTGCCCCGAACATCCCCCGTCGGATTTAATGGTTCGCCCGGCGCGCGGGCCAGGCAGAGGAGCCCCGACCTACTTTTATCCCCCGTCCGTCGTTGCCCGGAAAGAAGATACTTGGCCGCAGACTCGACCGTGGAGGGTGCGCAGGCCAGACCACCCGCCCCAGACCGGGTTTCGCCGGCGCAGGTCGATCTCCCGATCTTCTCGATCCTCGGCTCGATAGACTTCCGAGACCACTTCGTCATCATAGGGGACGTCGGCACAGGGAAGAGCACCGTCACCCCGATCCACGAGTTCGAGCTGAGCGGTAGAAGCAGGAGGATCGTGATCAGGGAGCCATCCAGGGCGTCCTGCAGCGCCCTCTTCTACTCGCTGGAGGCGCTCCATCCGGAGGTGAAGGACGAGCTCGCCGTGATAACAAAGGACACCAAGATCAACGTGGGCGGGAAGATCGAGATCGTGACGGACGGCGTCCTACTCAGGATGCTGGCCGAGAACTCCGTCCTAGACGCCTCGATCTACTTCGACGAGAGCCACCAGATGTCGTCCCAGCTGGAGCTCTGCCTCTCGCTCGCGAAGAAGCATGAGGCCGAGGCGGGGAACCTGTTTCGCATAATGAGCGCGACCATAGACCCCCACGAGTTCCTATCGTTCCTGGGGATCTCCAGGCTGTACAGGCTCAGCGGCAGAAGATACGCCGTATCGACAAGCGTGGAGCAGGCCAGGGACGTCGACGAGATGTTCAGGAAGCTGGGGAGCTACCTCTACACCCAGCCCGAGGGGGAGTCCTGGCTGGTCTTCCTCCCGACCAGGCGGCTCGTCGAGAAGTACGCGTTCAGCTACGGAGGGGTGTACGTCCACGGCGGCCTCGACGGCTCGGAGATCAACAAGATCCAGGCGAGGGCGGAGCTGGACAAGAACCTAAGGGTCTTCGCGACGAACGTGATCGCCTCGTCCGTGAACATCTACGTGGACAACGTGCTCATCTTCAACGAGGTCATCGACGGGAAGGAGAGGTTCGGGAGGAAGACGCTCCACTACAAGAAGATCGACAACAACTCGCTGCTCCAGATGGTCGGTAGGATAGGGAGGTTCAAGCCGGGGCGTGCGGTGATAATTTCAGACGTCCCCGTCCCCAAGAAGATCTCGCCCATCCCGGTGCGCAAGGCGCTGGAGACCGAGACCCCGTTCGACCTCGTGCTCCTGATGTCCAAGTACGGTCTCAAGCTCTCCGAGCTCGAGTTCATGTCGAAGGTCAACCACAAAGAGGTGGCCTTCGCCGAGGACTGGCTCGCGGACGTAGGGGCCATCGACCGCCGAAGCAAGGTCATCACCGAGAAGGGGACCCTGATGAGCGAGATCCCCTACGACCCGGACTTTGCCCACATGATATCCAGTGCGGTGATCCAGGGCGACTACCAGATGGCGAGGTTCCTCCTCGCGTGCGGGGCGTTCGGCGACTCGCTGAACCACGCGTGGAAGACCGAGCTCGAGGGGCGCGCGCGCCAGTTCCTGTACGCCTTCGACAAGACGAGCGAGCTGAACGTGAAGGCCCTCCTCCTCAAGAGGTACTCCGAGGACAAGGAGGGGGCTTTCGTCTCGAGGCTGCTCGGGCACGGCGTCTACCTGGGGTTCGTGGAGGAGGCGTGGAAGAGCTACACCGCGGCGAGGGAGGCTCTCAACGACGTGCTCGTCGCTTCGGCGAGGGAGACGATCCCTCCCGAGGTGGTGGTCAACCCGGACCCGTCGGCGCTCTGCCGGTACCTCGAGGACTGCCTCTCCTTCGAGAGGTTCGAGCTCCACCAGAAGAGGGAGTTCAACCTGCAGGAGATGACGATCGAGGGCCCGTTCTACGCGCGGTCGCTCACCATAAACTACAGGAAGATACTCTTCGACGTGGTCGCCATGGGCCCTGCAGAGGGTCATCGCCATCGCAGGCGCTGACGCTACGCGTCCTTCAGGTGAAAGTACGCGGAGGACAGGGCGAAGGAGGCCACTGCGATGGCCAGGTAGCCGGCAGTCGCATCCCGGTCCTCGGCGCCCACGGACCCCGTCCAGGAGAAGCCCTTCGCGTCAATCCTGAGCGAGAGCCCCCACGAGGACGGCCGCCACGAACGAGAACGCCAGGATGGCGTACGCGGCTCGCGAGGCGAACCTGGCGAAGACGCGTTCGAAGCGGGTCACAGACTTGCTCACTACCGAGTCGGCGAGCCGCCCTGCCTCCGAGGAGACCGCGTTCGCAGACAGCCCGATGAGGACTAGCGCCCAGACGTAAAAGTCAGCGAGGCACCGACTGGACCGGGGCGGTGCAGGTCAGGGAGCCGCCTAGACGGGAAGCTTGACCTCCGCCGCCTTGGCCGTGAACTTGATCTTCGCGTGGGTCCCGTCGCAGTAGGGCTTGTTAGACGAGCCTCCGCATCGGCACAGCGCGGCGACGACCTTGCCGTCGATCGACACCAGGTTCGGTCCGTTCTCAGCTGACTTGATTTCTACCTTGGCCATAGTCTGACTCCATGCGTCGGGGCTACAGGGCGGATAAAGCCATGTGCCGACGGGATGCCGCACTCCGGCGAGTCCTCCGACCCCCGAGCGGCGACGCCTAGCCCCTCAGCGGGCTGCGGCTCCGCCCAGAGACGCCTTCCAAGGTTGGGAACGGGATCGGCGCCTCGATTGGAGCCCGCCAGGGTACGGTAGGCCTTGCCCGATCCCATCGTCGACCCCTCGGAGGGGGAGGTAGCGTGCAGAGTCCGCCGGCGAGTGCGGCGCCCATCCCTCAGGTGACCGGCTGCGAGGTCAGCATCTCCTAGGGCAGGGGCCCTGCCGTCCAGCTCCGAGTGCGGCTCCCGGACGGGTCAGACCTCGCGGCCATCAAGAGCGCCTCATCGACAATAAACCACGTGGCAGAACGAAGCGCTGTGGCAGTGGCAGGAGGCACTGGCGGGTCGGAGAGGTTGCCTGGTGGGCTTCTCGTCCTCTACATCGCCGCAGTCGGCCAGGGCTCGTCGGCTCTTCGCGGCCCGGGGCCCGTCGAACGAGGCGAGAGACGCGGTCGCCGGTTCGCAGAGACGAGTCAGCTCGAATCCCCTCCCTAGTATGACTGCACGGTTTAAGTACGACTCGTAGTCAGTATTACTAAGAGAGAGTTGTCCCGCGTCAGAGTCAAACGCAAGGGTCAGGTTACGATCCCCGCTGAACTCAGGGCGAGATTGGGGATAAGCGAGGGAGACATCCTGGAAGCCGGAGAAAGAGACGGCAAAATCGTCTTCACTCCGTCGCCTCCGTTAGAAGGAGGCAGCGTGGTAGGGAGAGAAGAGCACAAGAAAGTCATCGAGGAGCTAGACCTATTGAGGAGAGCCTGGCGTTGACGGGGGTCGCTGACACACGCCTCTTGCTCACCCTGGAATTCCCTTCGACGGTCGAAGAAAAGAAAGAAGCGGAGAATCTCGTCCAGCGCGAGATTGTCGGGCGCCTGCTAGCGCCTTCGATAGTGCTAACGGAGTTCATTAAGATCGCAGGTCCCAGGATAGGCAAAGACGGGGCGAAGACGAGGCTGCGACTGCTCGTAGAAAGAGGAATGCGCGTGGTACCTTTGGAAGAAGCAGAGGCCATGGCAGCGGGCGACTTGCTGCTCTCGCATCCAGACGTCCCGACCGCGGACGCCCTGATCGGATCTTTCGTCAAGACCAGGGCGGCTGAACACGTCGTGACTGACGACCCGCACTACGAGTCATTGGGCATCAAGACCAGATGGTTCTGATCGACGTGGCCGAATCCGGTCGCCGGTTCGCACACTCGATTCCGCTCAAACCCCTTAGGGAATTTGCCTGCGCGGTCGCCGGTAACACAACTCCTCGGGTCGGGCTCAAGAAAGCGACGGGTTCAACGGTCGTCAGGTCTCGAACGGGACTCGTCACACCCTTGTTGGAACGACGACAGGGATACGCAGCCCCAAGTCTTTGTAATCCGCCTCGTTCCAAGTGACAAAGGCCTGCGACGTGGCTTCTGCCTGTGCGGCAATCAACAGGTCTGGGAGGATTCTGTCCACCAGACCAGTCCCGCTCAGCACCTTTGAGTAGAGCGCGCCCGCTCTCTTGGCAACCTTCAACGACCTGGAGGTTCTAACCTCGACCCCATTCACTTTCAGCAAGCTCTGGACACGGGATTCCTCGGCCTTCGGATTCGGCGCGAGAAAGATTCCGGTGTATAGTTCGGCGTAGACCACATCAGGTATCACAAGTTGCTTCTTGCTCGTGATGGCCCTTCGAAGGAAGGAGTCTGTCTCTTCCGCGAACCTGTCTCCCCGTAGATGGCTGATAAGGACGCCTGTGTCCAGACACAGCGTGGTAGCTATTTCACGCGTTTGTTTCTGAGCCAATGCGTTATCTCGACAGAATCCGTCAAACCAGAGAAAGCCGGATGAGACTTCCAGGCACCTCTCGTCTCAGCCATTACCTCATCCCAATTTCTCCCCACTTTTTCGATTACAACTTTCCCCTCATGGCTACTGACATCCACGATGTCGCCTACGTTGATCCCAACCTCCTCCCTGACTTCCTCTGGAATGGTGACCTGGTATCTCCTTGCTACCTTGGCTTTCAATACCGGCGATTCCTATTTTGTCGATAGGATTATAACTCTTTGCTTTTGCGAATGGTCATATTGCATCACGAAACGGGACTGGGCACCGGGCAGTGCCAGTTGCACAGGCGGTTGGATTCTCTGTCGAGGATTTTTGACTCCGGGGGTTCGATAGATTGGAGTGCGGTCGCCGGGATTTGAACCCGGGCGTCTGGTCCCGATGCCGGGATTACCAGCTTGGCAAGCCTACACGCCTCGTGAGGCTTGATGTCCTACCAGGCTAGACAACGACCGCGCGAACGCGGTTCTGAAATAGTCTGGATAAAAGGATGACGAGACCAGCTCAGGCGACGCTGGTCCCGAGGGGCATGACCTTGTCTGGACAGAGAAGGGAAAGGTCAGAGTCGGTGAAAGAGGCCAGCATCATGCACTCCGACACCACACCGGCGATTGGTTTTGGCTCGAGGTTCAGGACTGCCACGACCAGCTTGCCGACGAGCTTCTCCTTGGAATAGTACGCCTTGATGCCACCGGCGCACTGCTTGACCCCGACCGGGCCAAAGTCGATCGTGAGTCTGTAGATTGGCTTCCTTGCGGTCGGGATGTCGTCCACGGTCAGGATCTTCCCGACCCTGATCTCTAGCTGGGAAAAGGCTTGGAACGGCACTTTCGCAGTCTGAACGGGCGCTGTGGGCGCGGACATTATCGCCGCCTTTCGACTTTAGCCAAATAAGCCTTAAAGCGCGTAGCCCAGGCCGCGGGCATGCACCGAATCTTGACGCCACCGAACCACCTAGAGCCAGGAGACGACGTCCCCAACGACGTCAACGTGGTCATCGAGATTCCCCGGGGTAGCGACGTCAAGTACGAGATGGACGAAAGGACGGGCTATGTCTTCGTGGATAGGTTCCTGTATACAGCGACACACTACCCGTTCAACTACGGATTCATACCGAAGACAAAGTCAGAGGACGGGGACCCCCTGGACGCCCTCGTGATAACCGAGGACCCGGTTTATCCCATGTCCGTCATCCGCTCAAGACCGATCGGCGTGTTGCTGATGGAGGACGAAGGCGGCAAAGACGCAAAGCTGGTGACCGTGCCCGCGAAGCACATCGACCCCACCTATTCTGAGGTGGAGTCGATCATGGAGATCCCGGAGTTCACCAGGAAGCAGATCGAGCACTTCTTCAGCCACTACAAGTCGGCAGAGCCGAACAAGTTCGTGAAGATCGAGAGGTGGGAAGACGCAAAGTACGCCAAGAGCCTCATCCTGGCAGCCATCAAGCGCGCGGGGTCAAAGGAGAGCCGGCGTTCCGGAAGCCGATGACAAGGACTTCGGGCCAAGTTTTTATTGTCAATTCCTCGGGCATCTCATAGTGGGCCGGTCGTCTAGTCTGGTAGGATAGGGGTGCGTCAAGCACCGTCCAATCCCTTGGCAAACCAAGAGTCCAGATTGGGACAGGTCGGGGGTCCGAGTCCCCCCCGGTCCATTCTAAACAAGCCCAGAATTGGCTCCGTTTGACCCGACAGGCCGGATTTTGGTTCCATTTGAGGGGTCCACAATCGGGAGGACTCGGACCCTCCGCCTGTACAAAAAGAACCGTAACCCGCTTCGTGGCACTTTCGTGCGCCGTATTGGTATTCGCTTGCTACGGGTGGGCTTTGCAGGTCGTGCGTTCGAATGCCTCTCGGCTTCGCATAAGGCAGTCGGACGGACGCAGATGCTAGTGAGAAATCAGACTTGCGAATGCTAGGGATGAGCCGCGGCTCGCGTCAGTTGCTCCAGAACGCCCTTCTTCCTCACGCCCCAGACCTCCATCGCCATGACCGCGCCCTCCTTGTCTAGCTCGACCATCACGTTGTCCTCGACCTCCTCCACGCTCTTTGCTGGGCCGTCCTTGAAGTGGAAGTAGAGCATGTCATCCTCTGCACTGTAGTCCAGCGTCACACCTTCGGCACCCATGCTCCTCTTCGGAGCTTCCTGCTAATGAGGCGGCCGACATCGGAAGCATGATAGACTGTGACGATTCTCGTGTCAGAACCCCGAGTACTGAAGAATACGATCAAGTGCCTTGGCGAAAACTGCTTCACCGCAACCGTAGTGTCTGATTCCAGGTCTCGATAGGCCGAGTCGGGGTCGCGGATTGCCAACGCGATCTGAGCAGCCGGTCGACCGCCTTCGAGGCTCAGGTCGCGAGCCCGAACCGCCTCATGAGGGCGCGCTTGACCTGGTCGTTCAGGAGCATCGAACACGAGGCGAGATAGACCAGCAGGACAGCCAGGCTCGTGAGCCGGATCGGCGTGACGCCCGGGATCCCGATGGTCACCAAGAGCCCCACGGCAACCATGTCGAGGACCACCGCGAAGGATAGCGTCCTGCTGGGCCAGGACGCCCAGAAGCCGCCCCTCTCCCTCACGATGAGAACGGTGAACATCCCGAGGAAGAAAAGTGCGGCGAAGACGAACGTCCGAAGCTATGCGATGTTTGTCGACAGCCCGAGGAACGAGAGACCGATGTAAAGCAGTCCGAAGAGTTCGAGCACTGTGAAGGTGCCCAGGAGCACCCCGACCCTGACGAGGCTTGCGACGTCCCACCGGTCCGGCCTGTTCGACCACCGGACCGTGTCTGTGGAGAGCGAGATCGTCACGAAGTCGACCGTGAAGAGGAGGAGGACGATGTCGAGTGCGGAGACCACGAAGTAACCAGTGAGCAGGAACGCGAGGGCCACGAAGACGGCCACCTCGAAGGTCTTGATGATCTTGTTGAGTGTCCAGGTTACGATCCTCTGGTAGATCCTGCGGCCTACCTCGATGAGGGTCACGATGTTCGAGAGGCCCTCGCTGGTGAGCACGGCGCTGGCAGCGGCCTTCGCGACGTCGGTCGCGCTGCTGACCGCGATCCCGACCTCAGCCTGCCTGAGGGCGGGGGCGTCGTTCACCCCGTCGCCCGTCATGCCGACTATGTGACCTCCCGCCTGGAGGGTCTTGACGATCTCGTACTTGTCCTCCGGGTAGACCTCAGCGAAGACGTCGCTCCTCTCGACGACCCCCGAAGCCGGCGTCCGTGGGCTCCCCCCGGACAGCCCACCCCTGAGGTCGGGGGCGCGTATAGCCGACCCGCCCAGGCCCACCTCGCTCGCGATCTCCCTGGCAATCGGAAGCGCGTCCCCCGTGAGCACCTTCACGGAGACCCCGAGGTCCCTCAGCCTCGCAGCGAGCTCCTTGGAGTCTGGCCTGGGCGCGTCGTAGAGGGCGACGAGGCCGCAGAGCCTGAATCGACCCCCGCTCTCGCCCCCCGCGAGGGCTACGGCGAGAGTCCTGTACCCCCGGCCGCCTAGCTCGCCCGCCTTCTCGTCGAGATCCGCTCGATCCCCAGGTGGGAGCTGGCAGAGCTCCTCTATCGCTTTCGCAGAACCCTTGGTCACTCGGAACGTCCTGCCCTCCTCTCCAGGCGCGGCAACCAGCGCCTCGGTCCGTCTAGTCAGGGGGTCGAACGGGGTGAACTCCTTCAGAGTGTAGCCCCCGACGACGCCGCGCGGCAGCTTCCTCTCACGCGCCGCCGCCAGGAACGCGAGGTCGATCGGGTCCTGGTTCGCCTCCTGCGATGCGAGGGCGCCATTGAGGACCACGTCATCCTCGTCAAAGCCCTCGGCCGGGATCACGGAGGCGACGGAGAGCCTGTTCGTCGTGATGGTTCCAGTCTTGTCTGCGCATAGGACGTCCATCGACGCTGCGTCTTCCGATGCGCTCAACCTCGTTACCAAGACGCCCTTCTTGGAGAGTTCGAGGGAGCCGACCGTCATGCTGACGGTGAACATCGCGGGGAGCGCCACGGGCACCGCGAAGACGACCAGGACCAGCGCCAGTGGGACGACCTGAAACATGGAGGCGCCGTCGACGTACGACGCGGCCAGGACGAGCGATATCAAGACGGCGACCATCAGGAGCAGCCACCGGACGACCCTCGAGGTGACCTCCTCCATGTGCAGCTTCGGTCTTGCGGTCTGGAGCAGCTCCGTGGTCCTGCCGTAGAACGTCCTGACGCCCGTCGCTACGACCAGGGCGCTCGCCTCTCCCCTGCGCACTATCGTTCCTGAGAAGAGAGAGTCCCCCCGGCGCTTCAGGACCTCCATAGACTCCCCCGTGAGAGCGGACTGGTCGACCGCCAGCTCGGCTCGGGTCGAGACCATCTTCAGGTCTGCGGGAACGAAGTCGCCACCTCTGACCCGCACCACGTCTCCAGGAACGATATCCTTGGCAGGAACCACCGACCAAACCCCGTCCCTCAAGACCCTCGCGCTGACCTGCAGGTGCGTTCGCAGGGCCTCGACCGCGCGGGAGGCCCTCTGCTCTTGCGCGAACCCCACCGCAGCGTTCACCAGGAGCAGGGCGGCGATTACGTAGACGTCCAGATACCTCTGGAGGAGGAAGGAAGATATCATCGCCAGCTCGAGCATCCAGGCGGTTAGCCCCCAGAACTTGGACGCCAGCCTCAGAAGCGGGCTCTCCTTGCTCTCTGGGACCTCGTTCTTCCCGTACTCAGACAACCTCGCTTGCGCTTCCTCCTTGGACAGCCCAACGTCCTGGCCGCTCTCGAGGGCGCGGGACAGCTCGTCCAGCGATTCGTCCTTGCGGCCAGCGTCGCCGTCCCCCTCGGCCTCACGGCCGTCTTCGGGTCTCGTCCGGGTCACCGCCCGCCCTCAGCCTGTCGGCGGCGTCGCTGTTTAAGTTGCCCCGTCTGGCCCGGTGGCAGATGCGGCCTACGACGTGGACCACCTCCGGCGCCACGAGGTCGGCGCAGTCCGAGCGGGAGCGCTTCGACACCCGCCTGCAGGATGGGCAGAGCGAGGAGTTCGACCAAAGGGTACCGCGGTCGCTCTCCGAGCCCTTTGCACGTCATGACTCAGGTGATGAGACCCCCCTCTCGCGCATCTCGGCGCTATTTCTTCTCCTTGGAGAGAGAGTTCAGCCTTGGGACCAGCTCCGGCTCCTTCGCAACAGGCACGAGCCTCCCGTGCCTCGCGACCCAGAACGACCCGAAGGTCGTGACGACGTTGGTGAGGATGATCACGTAGGTGACGATGTTGAGGAAGATAGGAGCGAGAGGTATGTGGTCGTTGACGGCGATTATCGCCAGGGTGGCAGGGGTGAGTCCCTGTGCGCACATCATCACGATGAGGCGCCTCCCCCCGGCCAGGGGCGAGTGCCGGGTAGAGACGGTCGTGGCCAGCGACCTGAAGGCGAGGAGGATCACCAGGAGGAACACGCCGTCACCGAGGTACGCAAGGATGTTCGCAGGGTCAATCGAGAAGATGAGCCCAAGGAAGACGAAGAAGAACGTCTCGAGGAGGAAGGACATCTCCTTCTGGAAGGCGCCAAGCTGCTTCTGCAGAGGGTCCATGTCGAGCCGCATCTTCTCGAACACCGAGTTCAGCAGCTTGTAGCTCCCCAGGACCATCCCGAAGACGAGGGTAGAGAGTATCCCGCTCCCGCCGAGCGAGGTGCTGATGGCGTAGGTCGCGAAGACCAGCCCCATCGTGAAGACATAGGTGTACTGGTTGTCCTTCAAGCGCTGGAGGACGAGGATCCAAGCGATCGAGAGCACACCCCCCAGGACGATCCCCACCGAGAAGTCCGACGCGATGGTCGATAGCGCGCCCATCACGCTGGGGTTGGCGCTCTGGTAGGCGGCCACGAACGTCGTGAAAAGGACGACGGAGAAGACCGAGTTAAGGACAGCCTCCAGGGAGATGAACGTCACAGTGTTGTCGTTGAGGTGGAGTCCCCTCGAAAGCGGGACGACCACGGCCGCGGTCGTCTCCCCGCCGATGATCGAACCCAGGATCAGAGCCTGGATCAGGTCCCAGTGGAATACCAGGCTCGTGATGAGGCCGATGGCAAGGGTGCTGGGGAGCACGTAGAGCAGGACCTGGACCAGGACCCTGCCGCTCTCGGCGAAGACGGTCCTGATCCTGAGGTCCATTCCGCTGTAGAAGATCACCATTATCAGGGTGAGCGTGGCAATGACCCCAAGGACGGGAACGAGCTGCTGCCCCGAGACTATGTTGAAGACAGGGCCGAGAAGGATCCCGACGAATATCAGGAATAGGAACGACGGGATGCCCGTCCGCTTGAAGAAGAGCTCGCCTCCGAACCCCAGCACGATGACAGCGGCGACGATCGCAAATACCAGGGTGATGTCGGCCGTGGGCTTCACCGCACTCCTGGGAAGCTCGGGCTTGGCCGCGAGCTCTGCACCACTGCAGGCTCCTGGGCCTCGTCGGCAGATGTGTCGTTGGGAGACATTGGCTCGCTACGCGGGGGCCCGTTTTGCCGCGTTTTGATATATAAGCATCAGAGGCGTGCTCTGTTCGACCCTTCGTGCTCGGAAAGTCGACCTTCCTGCACATCTGTGCGCGCCCTTGCAGGGCTGGCCGCTCCACGACCCCTCTGACTCCCCCTTGATGCGGCCCTCTCTCGGCCGCGCTGCGCTGACCTGAGCCTCTTGACCTCCCCCCGCTCGTAGGGGAACACCACCCACTCTCCGACCACTGAGAGGGAGTAGTTGGGCTGGACGGAGCTCCAGGGCTTTTTGAAGAGGACGGCCGTCTTTATCACCGCGGGGCCTTTCCTGGAGAGGTACTCGGTCACCGTCCTCATCGTGTCGCCTTCGTCGATCAGGTCGTCTACGAGCAGAACGCGCTTTGCCCCGATCTCCTCTGTTATCGTTGCGAGTATCTTCGGCTTGGTCCTCGACCCGAGCCCCAGGTAGGACTTCACGTTGATGAAGTCGGTCTTCGTCCCGAGCCTGTCCGAGACGGCCATGGCAACAGGGACGCCTCCCCTCGCGATCCCCACCACGAGGTCGAAGTCCTCGTCCTCCGACGCGACCACGCGCGCGAGCTCCTCGACAAGTCGGCCATACTCGGGCCAGTCGATGTACCTGAAGCGGGTCAACTTCCTCACTGGTCGGCTCGGATGCGCAGTCTTGAACGTTTTCGTGACACCGGCGCCGGCGTCGACGACAACCAGGGCACGGCGGACGGGACCTGACGGATGCGCGTGCGCTCGGGCGAGCTTCAGGTCAGCTCGCAGATATCGTCAGCTTTCGCGAGTTCCACGGCTTCATCACCACATCCCAGGGCGTGACCACGACCCTGTCGAAGACGAGGCACTGCCCCGGACCGGTCTCTTTGAGCATGCGCGCGGCCTCCTCGACCGGAGTCCCCGAAGCCACCCGGTGCGCCCTCATACTCTCGACCTCGGAGACGCTGATGTCGAGTATGTCATCCGTCCCATTGGCCATCTCGTTGAGGGTGGCAGGCTTGAAGATGTGTCCTATTATCCCCCTGTCGGAGACAAAGTCGTCGCTTCCCGCCAGAAAGACCCGCCGGTACCTGTGCTCGAACATCGCCGTTAGCACCTGCCTCAGGCTGGCCTGGCGTGGGACGGAGAGGATAGGCGAGCCTACGTCCCTCGCGGTCAGGGAGGTTGCGAGCGTCCCGCTCGCGTAGAGGGGGAGGATGTCTGGGAGGCCTGCGAACGCCGCAAGGTTCCTGCCGTCCTCTACGAGGGCAAAGCCGAATCGGGTCTTTGCGAAGACGTCGAGCAGACGTCCGAGGCCCCCGCTCGCGGAGACCGATGAGAGGCGTTCAGCCGCGACCTCGCAGGGCTGTCGGAGGAACGGGCCGAACTGCCCCGGCTTCAACGCCATGATCCTGGCGAGGCTGGAGAACCCGTAGACCGCGCGGGGCCGGGTCTTCGCGCTCTTGCTGGCCACGAACGGGAACGGGAGGGCGTCTATCTCGTGGAAGCGGAGCAGCGACATCGCCGGGAGGACCTGGGTCTTCGGCTCAATCAGCGGGTAGAGCTTCTTGAAGACGTCAGGCAGCGCTTCCTTGATCCTCAAGATTGACGCCTGGGTCAGAAGCGAGCCTGCCTGGTAATTATGCGTTTGCGAGGGGCGATGGTCACGGAGGCGGAAGCCGAGATATAAGGTGTAAATACCGTGGCCCGGGGCTCCCGACCCTGATGATGGAGCTCCGCTTCGTCTCCGGAGCGGAGAGCTGGGAGACGAGCCTGTGCCAACGGTTCTCGGCCTACGTCAAGATTCTCGGGGTCAAGAGCGTCGACCAGGACAAGAGGGTCGCGCACTTCGTGGACATCACGACGAGGGACGAGGCAGGAGCCGAGGCGGTGAGCGAGTGGCTGAGGTCGTCGAAGGACGTGTCGAGCATCGAGCTCACGGAGCTGGCGAAGGGCCACCTCATGGGCGTGGTCACGGTCAACAGGTGCAAGGTCTGCGGGACGCTGGTCGCCTCGAACCTCGCCTCCTTCATCTCCTCTGCGTCGACCGAATCGGACTGCACCGTGGGCTACCGACTCTTCCTGAACAAGGACGGAGTCCCGAAGCTCCTCAACCTCCTTTCCACCAGCGGGGTCCCGTACAAGGTGCTGGGGATCTCTCAGATGACCGAAGACAGCGACCTCACAGCGAGGCAGTTCAAGGTCCTGAAGGCGGCCACCGAGATGGGGCTCTACGACTACCCCAGGAGGATAACCCAGGACGACCTAGCCCTCAAGCTGGGCATAGGGAAGAGCACCCTGAACGAGATCCTCAGGAGGGCGGAGAAGAAGGTCCTCGGAGGCTTCGTCGGGGAGCAGGTCGCCCTCCAGAGGAAGGACTGAAGGAGCGCAGCTCCGCCCAATCCCGTACAGGTTCGGGTCAATGGATAACCTCCCGGCGTTCCATCCTGAGCCCAGGTGCAATTGCTTGATTACTGATAGACGGAGAAACAGGAGGGCGGTAAGCGATGTGGCATTCGCGGCGTCCATTTTTGCAATGGGACTCGTGGTTGCAGGTTTGGGAGTGGGCTTTAGCAGCGAGCTGTCCGGTAGCCAGAACAGCGCCCAGGCCGTGCAGGTACACACATCATCTGCGGGCGCATCGGCTACAGGCGCGAGCGGTGTCTATGCGATAACCCTGGTGATCACTTCGAACGACCAGTGGAACTCCTCGACCACGGCTCCGAGATTCTGGGTGCTGACGCCGACCGGGCTGGTCTCCGCGGCGAACATGAGCCTCCCTGCGCACAGGATGATCCAGATGACCATAGAGGACTTCGACACCCCGTCGGCTGGGACCCCGTCGCAGTACTCCCAGGTGACAGGGACGGTGGGTAACACGCTGATGATGATGAACGTGACCGCGGCGTCGCAGAACCCTACCAACGACAGCAACTACAACGTCGTGGGGTCTCTGAACCCTGACACTCAGATCGCGCACACGTTCACGATCCCCCAGCTTGGGATAAACATCCCGTCCGCGGCGAACTCGGTCGAGGTGGCAGACTTCACCATCAACCAGACAGGGGTGTTCGCGTGGCAATGCATGGACCCGTGCGGGTTCGGGCCAAGCGGATGGCTGGGCCCGATGAGTTCGGCCGGATGGATGCAAGGGAGCGTCACGGTAAGCTAGACGCCCAAGGCCACCCTGCTAGAGGGAGGAGAGCGATGGGCACACCCGGTCAGAGGCACGCTGAGGCGAGGGACAGCCGTGTGCGCTCTGCCGGGTGGTGGGCCCTGGTCGGGCTCGGGGCGCTCTGGCTGGTCGACGGGATCCTCCAGCTCCAGCCCGCCCAGTTCTCGGCCGCGAACCTCGCCGTGGGTACCGTGGGGGGCGCGCTCATGGCACTCCCTCCGCCCCTGTACGCATTCTCGCTCAGGGTTGTGATAAGCGACCTGGCCCCCTACGACGGCTTCTGGACTGTCTTTGTCGCCGGGCTGGAGATCGCCATAGCGGCAGGGCTGCTCGTCGGACCTCCGAGGGCGAAGCGGGCGGCGCTTGTGGCGTCTGCGGCGTTCGGCGGCTTCCTCTGGGTTTTCGCGGAGGGGATGGGCGGCATCCTCGAGGGGACGATGCACGGCGGGATCTTCCCTGGGACTCCGAGCCTCTTCAACGGGTTCCCAGGGGCAGGGCTGGTCTACTCCCTCGTGTCGCTGATGCTCCTGATCCCTCAGGAGAGGTGGAACCTGTCAAGGCGCTTCTCTGCCGTCAGGATGGCGCCGGCGCTCCTGTTGCTGGTGTGCGTCTTCGTGCAGGCGGCGCCTCTGATGTGGACGAGCTTCGGACAGGCGAGCATATTCACCGCAGCCTCGGACAACCTCACGCCCCAGATGGCCCCCGTGGCCGCGCCGCTCGAGAGGTTCGCCGTGGCCTTCCCCATGGTCACGAACGCGCTGGAGCTCGCGGCGACCCTGGTAGCCGCGGTCGGCCTGGGCCTCGGCAGGGCGTGGGGCTACAGGTTCGCCCTGGCCCTGCTCGCCTTCGTGTGGGTCTTCGGCGTCGGGCTCGGAGGGGTCCTTACTGGGGCGGCGACCGACCCCAACACTCCGCCCGCAATCGCGCTCTTGATGATCCCTGCGATCGCCGCTACGAGGAGCGCCCCTTGACCCTTGTCCACAGGCAAGAGTGGGAGAAGGTAAGAGTGGGGAGGAGGTCTTTCGCCGTCAGCGTCGAGTGGGACGGCGAGGTCTGCTACTCCACCACCTACGTCAAAGGCGCCCCGCTCGGGCTGCCCGTCCGGTGCGAGAGCGTCGAGATGGCCAGGGCGGTGGCGGCCAAGAGGCTCAAGGCATACCAGAACTTCCTCGACCTGAGGTGAGCCGCCTAGGCCGCCGGCCTGGTCCCCAGGGTCATGGTGACGCTGGTGAGCGTGCCCGACCTTATCACCCCGAGGACCACGACCTGTCCAGCCGTGGTGTCCTGGACTAGGAAGGTGGAGAGCGCGTCCGTGTTGACGATCTTGGTGCCGTTTATCGAGACGATGATGTCGCCGCCAACGAGGTACTGCGATCCGTCGACGGTCACGGTGGTGTTCCCGGCCACTATCCCCGCCTTGGCGGCAGGCCCTCCAGGGACGACGTCCTCGACGAGGACCCCGTACGTGAAGTTGGTGTGGGAGACCTGGGCGAGCTGGTAGTTCATGTCGACGGTGCCTATGCCCATGTACGAGTACGCCGAGTATGTCCCGTTAGCGATGAGAGAGGGGAGCTCCTTGAGTATCGTCGACGAAGGTATGGCGAACCCGATCCCCTGCGAGCTGCTCACCGTCGCCGTGGTGATGCCCACCACCTGGCCGGCGGTGTCGAAGAGCGGGCCACCGGAGTTGCCCGGGTTGATAGGGGCGCTGAACTGGATCACCCCGGCCACCGAGAAGTTGCCTGAGACCGGGTCCTGGATCGTCCTGCCGAGCGCGCTGACTATGCCTGCGGTCATGGATCCTGCGAGCCCGAACGGGTTTCCGATCGCATAGACGGGCTGTCCCACGACGAGGGTGGAGGACGAGACAACCTGGAGAGGCACGAACTCAGAGGAGGGAGCTGCCGCGACCTTGACGACCGCGAGGTCGCTGTAGGGGTCGGTCCCCACCACAGTCGCCGGGTAGGCGTTGCCGTCGGAGAACGTCACGGTGAGGTTGGTCACCCCGTCGACCACGTGGTAGTTCGTTACCACGTACATCGAGTTCTGGTAGTCGACCACGAAGCCAGACCCGAGGATGGTCGAGACGGCGGTCTGGGTCCCGAAGAACGTGCTCACGTTGGTCTGCTGGGTTCCCTGGACCGTGACCACGCTCGAGGACGAGTCAGAGTAGATCTGCTCTGGAGAGAGTCCTTGAGTCGAGTTGGCCGGGGGCGATGCAGCCTGCTGTGCGACCTGCGCGTCTAGTGCCGTGCCAGCCTTCGAGGAGGAGAGCGATGCCTGGGTGCTCGTTGTCTTGCCGCCGGAAGCGTTCTGCGCCCCCGCATAGTAGGCGATCCCAGCCGACAGGACGAGCAGCGCGACTATTGCCAGCGCCAGTTTGGACTTGTTCGAACTTGTCTCAGGCGTCATGGGGGGAGCGCGGACGGGGAGTAAATAATTGGTTGTGGTGCGACAGTCTATGGGCAAGTCCCCGCCGGCGGTCGTCCCCGTCCGGGCGGGCAGGGCTCAGGGCAGGCGGTGAACTGAAGGGCGCCCGGAACCGCGCTCGGCTTATTATCGAGGGCTCCCTGCGACGCCCCACGAGAACCAGGGGTCGCCTCGTCGTGTTCTGCGGGATTCCGGGGAGCGGGAAGACCACCATCGCGCGCCTCGTGGTACGCTCGCTCGGCCGGGCAGTCCACATCCAGACGGACGTCCTCCGGCAGATGATCGCGCAGCCCACGTACGGGTGGAGGGAGGCGCGCTTCGTCTACGAGTCGGCCACCCTTCTGGGGCGGCGGGCGCTCATGGAGGGATACGACGCCGTGCTGGACGGCACCTTCCTGAGGGAGGAGTACAGGGCAGAAGCCAGGAGGAGGCTGTGGAGGCACTGTTCGAGTTGCCTCGTGGTGTGCGTCGCATGCGACACGGAGGTCGCGCGCAGGCGCAACTCGAGCAGGCAGGAGGCGGTGCCCGCGTCCTCGTTCGACAGGCTCGCGAGATCGTTCGAGGCCCCCGAGGAGTGCCTCCTGGTCCGTTCCGACGAGACTACTCCCGAGCTCGCAGCTGAGCGGGTTCTCCGCGCGGTGATCGGCGAGGGGCCCAGGTTCTAAATATCATGGCGGCCCCGGCCTCGGCCATGCCCTACATTTCCGCCGGAGAGAGGCCGGCGATCGACAGGAAGGTGGAGGCTCTCGCGGCGGAGATAAGCTCCAGCCTCGCCGGGAGCGGGAACAAGGACACCGAGGTCTCGGTCCTCTACAGGAACGCCTTCCTGGAGGTCGCCCGGGCCATAGTGAAGCTCGAGGGCGGGAGCGCCCCCGAGGGGGCGACGCGCGCGGGCGAGCTGGCGGCCGAGGTCTTCGGCGGGGCCGCGCAGGCCGAGAGGGGGGCTTGGCTGGGGAGGCTGAACTACGCCCTCACCAGGCTGATCCAGAGTGTCCCGGAGAAGATGGTCGAGAAGGGGGCGTGGAGGGAAGGGTTCCGCTACTGGGTCTACGCGATGACCGTCGGGGCCCTCGAGAGATCCGCGATGGAGACGCACTCTGCGGAGGGAGGCTGGCCGACGGACGGCCTGGTCGGGGTGCTGGTAGACGTCAAGGACGAGTACAAGAGGCGGGTCAACTCGGCGTACGAGATGGTCCAGGTCAGGAAGGCAGGGGACTGCTATACGACCCGTTACAGGACGGAGGTCGCGGAGTTCCGCGACCCGAGCGGGAAGGTCTCCGGGTTCGTCGAGGTCATGAAGGACTTTGCCGAGCCCTAGAGGAGCTCTGAGACCCTCGAGACGACCAGGGGGACGAGCATCTCTCTGGGGGACATGCCCCCGTGGTGCCCCTTGACTCCCAGCCGCTCTCCCCTGGCATACCTGTACCAGACCAGGTTGTTCTTCCTGGGGAGCACCATGACGTCGCCGACCCGGTCGAGGAAGAGGTCCCTGGGCCTGCCAAGCCCGAAGTAGCCGGCCTCGACCGCCTCCGAGGTGGGGAGGACCACCGCCTCGTCTCCGAGCCCCCTGCGCAGCGACGCCTCGAGCGCGCCCGCCCTGCCGTCCCGGGCAGCGAGGTACATGTCGCGGGCGCTCCCCCAGGGAGGGATCATTTTACCGGCCGGGCTCCTCCTCAGGTCCCTGAGCACGCTCCTCATCCCGTTGACGAAGGTGGCGCCGCGTGGGTCCACCCTGACCTGCCCATGGTCGGCGGTCAAGATGAGCGTCGTCTCCTGGGCGGCCCCCGGCGAGAGCCTGTCTAGCAGCTCCCTCCTGACGAGGTGGTTGAGTAGCGAGGCCTCGGATGCAGACTCCTCTGTCCCCGGTCCGAACGAGTGACCGATGGTGTCAACCTTCTCCCAATACACGTAGAAGAACGAGGGGCGCCTTGCGGCCTCGATCCTCCTACGCAGGGCCGCGAAGAGGTCTGAAGAGGTCATGTACGGGACGACCTCGCTGCCAGCGTGGGAGAGCTTCGAGTAGGCCGTCCGCGCGATGCCCGCGCCCACGAAGCAGGCCACGTCGACGCCCATCCTCCTGAGCGCCCAGTTCACGGTGGGGCCAGAGAACAGCGCGCGAGGGTCCATCTCCTTGGCCATCCCGTCTCGCCCCCTCTGGCCGACCGCGCTGAACGGGAGGGTGGCGACCACCTTGTCCACCTCTTTCATGTAGACGAACCACTCTGGGAGGCAGTGCTCCTGGGGAGTGAGGCCGGTGGCGACCGTGGTGAGCGCCGCGGCGGTGGTGGATGGGAACACGGTCGTTATCGGGACGAACGCCCCCGCCCTGGCCGCGGCGCCCAGGACGTCGCCCTGGTCGACGAGCGGCTTTGCGTCGTAGTACCCGAGCCCGTCTGCCAGGAGGAGGACGACGTTCTGGGTCCCAGGCTTTACCTCGAGGACGTCCGAGGGGATCTTCGGCCTGCCCCGCTCCACCCCGAACATCGAGAGGATGGTCGACGGGACGCTCGAGAGGCAGTAGCCGTCGTAGGAGGGGACCACGAATTCGTTGAAGCAAGTTCGCGAGAGGAGCCTCTCCTCCAGCTCCCCGGATGCCAACCCAGGACCGCCTATGTGCGGTCGGCCAGCGAGGAGAGGGCGTCGAATATCGCCAACGCTCCCGTTTCAGCGTAGGGCTCAAGCTTGGGGGCAGGGGCGAGCGCTTCCTCCTCCTTGTTGACCAGGCTGTTGCTCATCATCAAAAGGGCGCCCGTCCTGAACCCCCTCGCCAGCCCGAGCGTGAAGAGGGTCGCGCACTCCATCTCGACCGCGACCGCCCCGAGCTTCACCCAGCGCCCCAGGGACTCGAAGGTCTGCGAGTAGAAGGCGTCGGAGGAGTACACTATGCCCTCCCTGAAGTTCAACCCCGCCCTCTTGCACGACTCCGCCAGGCGGCAGGTGAGCCCGACGTCGGGGACGGCGGGGAGGCTGCCCTCGCTCACATACTCGTGGAGCGAGCCAGCCGCCGAGGCCGCGCCCGTGACCACGACGAAGTCTCCGTAGCCGAGCCCTTCAACGAGGGCGCCCGCAGTCCCGAACCTGACGATCGTCTTCGCGCCGAGCATGTGTAGCTCCTCGAGGACTATCGACGTCGACGGCCCGCCTATGCCGTGCGTGGCAAGGGTGACCCTTTCATCCCCCCTGTAGCCCGTATAGACGAGGAGCCCCCTGTTCGAGTTCACGAGCCTCGGTCCGCGCAGGAGCTTCGCGAGCTGCTCGACACGGGCGGGGTCGCCCGACGCTATCACCGTCTCTGCGATGTCCCCAGGCCCCGCCAGTATGTGGGACGGTGAAGGCACGTGGCGAGTCCTGGCGTTCGCGTAATAAATCGAAAGAGTCAACTTGTATTCTCCCAGGGTGAACCGGGGCTCATGGCGGTGAGCCACTGGCGCCCACCCCCTCAGGACGGGGCCCGAGCCGCCGACCCTCCCTTGGGCGGACAGCTCCCGCGCCAGGTGGGCGGCGATGTACCCCAGTGAGACCGCCAGGAGGACGGCGAAGACCCACCGCTCGGAATAGTCGAACGAAGAGGAGAAGACGTCCACCCCGTAGTACCCCACCCACTCGAGGAACCCGTACCTCAGCCCGAAGCCCAGCACGCAGTCTAGCATGAAGGCGGCCCAGCCCATCCGGAGGGTGCCCGCCGCCACGGCGGCCACGCCGTAGAAGAAGGGAACGAAGGTCGCGACGAACACGGAGAACTTGCCGTGCTCCCCCAGCCAGCCGTCAGCCGCCTTGATCTCCCTCTCGGTTATCCTGAAGAACGAGAGGCCCCGCAAGAGTAGCGGCCTGCCAGCGTACCTCCCGGCGGCGTATTCGATCGGCAGGACAGCCGCCGTCAGGCAGGCAAGGAAGACCGAGGCGGGGTTGAAGAGCCCCAGAGACGAGAGGTACCCGTAGACGGGCAGGAGGACGTAGTCTGGGACCGGGGAGATGAGGATCGTGGCGAACATCCCCGCGTAGCCCGCAAGCAGCAGGTACGAGCGGTCTTCGAGGGTCGCCGGCCCGTAGGGCGAGAAGTCTCCGAAGCGCAGGTAGGCGTTGAGCAGCGCGAGCGAGGAGATGGCGGCGGCGAGGGCCGCGACCACGAAGAGGTACCTGAAATGCTTCGACGGAGGCCCTGTCCCGTGAGACGCCCTCGCCCTAGAAGGGGGTGACCCGCCGCTTGGCGGTATCCGAGGGCCGCCCACCGGCGCGAGGCGGCGACCTTGCCGGCCCCTATCGCTCGTAGGTTCCGACGACCCTTGCCTGCTCCAGGGTCGAGCCCTTTATCGCGTCCAGCAGCTGGATCCGGGCCATGCCCGGCTTTAGGCTCGGCGCGCTCCCGAGGGCGAAGAGCCAGAAGTAGTAGTGGTGGACCCCGTGGCCGTTTGGAGGGTAGGGCCCGAGGTATCCAGCCTTGCCGGTGTCGTTGACCCCGGCCACGAAGGCGCTCGCGTCCTGGCCTTCGGAGAGCTTGGTCGTCGTCGAGGGGATCCCGTAGACGACCCAGTGGGTGAACCCGTGGGGGAGCGGCGCGTCCGGGTCATGGCAGACGATGGCGAACTGCTGGGTCCCGGAGGGGGCCCCGCTCCACTCGAGGGGCGGAGACTTGTTCGCGCCGTCGCCGGCGTAGGTCTTCGGTATACGCCCGTGCTGCTCGAAAGCGGTGCTGCTTATCTTCAGGTTCCCCAGTTTGAGGCTCATGTTCTCGCGTCGGGAACCTGTCGGCGCGCCTTTATCTCTGTTCCCCTGGCTGCCGCGCGTCGACCCTCAGGCTAGAAAAGATTCTATACCCAATGAGACGACTCGCGCCCGCCGGTATTGATTCCGCGGCGGCTGTTCCTGACAAAGGGGGTGGGGAAGCACAAGGAGAGGCTCCAGTCCTTCGAGCTTGCGCTCAAGGACGCAGGGATAGAGCACTGCAATCTCGTCCAGGTCTCGAGCATCGTCCCCGCGGGGTGCAAGATCATACCCAAGGACAAGGGGAGGCTGATGCTCACGCCGGGAGAGGTGACGTTCGCGATGCTGGCCAGGGCGGCCACCAGGGAGCCCAACAGGCTAATCGCTGCATCGGTCGGCCTGGCCATCCCCTCGACTAGGACGTACGGCTACATCTCGGAGCATCAGGCCTTCGGCCAGACCGAGGAGTACGCGGGAGACTACGCCGAGGACCTCGCCGCGACGATGCTCGCCACGACCATGGGGATCCCGTTCGACTCGGCCACCGCCTGGAAGGAGAGGGAGCAGCTCTTCAAGTCGAGCGGCCTCATAATCAGGACGTCGCACATCTGCCAGTCGGCAGAGGGGGACAAGAACGGGCTCTGGACATCGGTGGTCGCCGCCGCCGTGCTGATCCCCTAGTCGGCGCCTCCGGCGTCCTTCGCAAGGAGCCCGGCCACCTCCTTTGCCCACTGCCCGGTCTCCGGGCTCTCCATGACCGCCTTCAGGTACGCGTCCCACCCCATCCCGCCGTAGGCGTGGCTCCACGCCTTGTAGGCGGCGTCCAGGTTCCTCTTCGCGGCCAGGTGGTATCTGCAGAGCTGCGACCCCTGCGCGCACTCCCTCCTGCACAGCTTGCAGGTCTTCATCGGGCGCCGGCCTTCCGCCCCGGTTAATTGGCCTTCGGCCAGGGCGCCGGACCAGCCTCCTGCCTCAGACCTCGATCAGGTCCTTGGAGCTCCTCGTCAGCGACCTGCTCGAGGCCCCGGAGACGACGACGTCGTCCTCGATCCTGACGCCTCCCTCTCCCGGGAGGTAAATCCCGGGCTCCACGGTCATGACCATGTTCTCCTTGAGCCTCAGCTTGCTCCTGCTGCTTAGGCCTGCGCCGTCGTGGACCTCCAGGCCGAGCGAGTGGCCCAGGCCGTGGGTGAACCGCCCCTTGAACCTGCTCCCGTCTATGACCTCTGCGGCGAGCTGGTGGACCGCCCTCCCCGTCACGCCCTCCCTTATCCCACCGATCGCCTTCTCCTGCGCCTCCAGGACCTTTGAGTACGCCTCCCTCTGGGTCGGGGGTGCCCTGCCGAAGAAGAAGGTCCTCGTGATGTCGGAGCAGTAGAGCCGGTACCTGGCACCGACGTCGACGAGGACGTTGTCCCCCTTCTTGAGGCGCCTCTCGCCCGGCGAGTGGTGCGGCAGGGCGGAGTCCTCCCCGAAGGCGACGATGCTCTCGAAGGAGGGAGAGTCGGCTCCGGCCTCGACCATCCGGTAGTCGACCGCGGCCTTCAGGGACCTCTCGGTCATGCCCTCCTTGAGGAGGGCGGGTACCCCGTCCACGACCCCCGAGATTATCGCGGCAGACCTGCGCATCGCCTCTAGCTCGTCGGGGTCCTTGACCAGCCTGGAAGACTCAAGCGCCGACGACACGTCGACGACCTTCTTCGGCGAGAGCATCGCCGCGAGCCCCTGGTAGTCCCTGTGCGAGACCCCGCTGAAGTTAAGCCCGACACGCCTCGCTCCCTTGAGGATCTTCGCCACGGCCATCCTGCGCTCGGACCCTCCCTTCCCGGTCTCGACGTGGACGACGTAGTCGTCTCGCTGCCTCGCCGCAGTCTCCTCGAGCTTGTTGGTGAGCACCTCGACGTGCCGGTCGGCGAACAGGAAGAGCATGTTTCCCTCGAACAGGCCGCTCGTGTAGCCCGAGATGTAGAAGAAATTGGGGTCCGGCCTGGTCCCGTTGAGTACCACCACCGCGGCGAGCCCGTCAGGGGCTTCCGCGAAGATCCTCGTCAGGCGGTCACGTGGCAATGCTCCAGGGGGCTGGTGCCGCCGGCATAAATCGCTTCGACGGAAGGCGCGCTCAGCGCAGGTCGGCCAGCTTCTCGTCCTCTCTGAGGAGGGCGACCAGGAGGTCGAGGTAGAGGGCGAACTTGTTGTAGAAGGTCTCTTCGTCCCAGTCCGCGTCCGCCTCGATCAGGAAGCCCTCGACCGCGTCGTACTTCTCCTGGGAGCCCTTGAGCTGCCCGACGAGCCGCCTACCCCTCTCCACCATGTCCTTGACCTCCGGGTCGGCCTCGTCAAGGAGCCCGTGCCTCCTGAGGGAGGCCAAGGCGAAGGCGTTCCTGGCGAGCGCGGAGGCGTCTGTCAGCGGGTATCCAGAGGGCGCCTCGGTCACCCATCCGGCGAAGAACCTCTGCGCCTGCCTCCTCTCCGGCTCGAGCATCGCGGCGAAGACGATGTCGTCGACCATCACGTTCTGGAGGTGGTTGAAGCCCTCGGCGAGGTAGGCCGTCTCCCGCTCGTTGAAGCCCTCCCGCTTGCCCAGCTCGGTGATGATGGCGCTGGTCACCTTGGACTTGTGGGAGGGCGACCTCCTCTCGGAGTGGTAGATGTGCGCGAGCTCGTGGAAGAGCAGCCCCCCGAGCATCTCTGAGCCGAGGGCCCACTCGGCGATCACGATGTGCTGCCTGCCCCCCTCCTCGTTGGCGTATCCCATGATGTCCAGCTTGGGGTCCACAAGGAGCCTGACCTTGGACTTTATCGGGTAGCCCGCCCTGGCGAGCCTCTCCATGGCCCACTCGAGCTCCTCCTGTAGCGAGCGATCGCCTTTTGCGAGCGACAAGTCTGGCGTGTTCTTCCCGGTCGACCGGCCTGCGTGGGCTACTTTAGCGGGACGTATAGGCTCGAGCGGCTCGCGCCTATTCCAGGGGTCCCGTGGACGACCTTCTTGTTGGTAATCGCGTACTCCCCGAGGTAGTGGCCGATCATCTCGGGCTTCACCGAGATGGAGAGGAACTCCTTGCCCGTGTAGACGCCGATGGTGGCGCCCACCATCACAGGGAGAATCACCATGTCCCTGGCGTGGGTCTTGATCTGCCCCTGCAGGCGCCCCTCCTTCTGGGAGCGGACGTCTTCGAGGAGCTTCCTCTTGTCGTCCGAGATCCCCCTGTTGAGCGACCGCCTGGCCCTCGACGGGAGCAGCTGCAGTATCGCCTCTGTGCTCATGCCGTCGAGCTGCTCGACGGTGAAACCCCGGTAGCGGAACTCTTTCGGCACGCCGGTCTACCCCCGCTACCTCTCCTTAACCTCGACGCTCGCCCTCGCGAGCCTCTTCCTTCCTGTCTTCCTCGGGGCTATGAGGCCGACCTTCCTGCCGGGAGGCGCGTTCCTGGACGTGCTCGTCGACTTGCCAGGGTGCTGGTGCCTGCCGCCTCCGAACGGATGGTTGACAACCGCCATGGCGATCCCCCTCATCCTGGGGTACGGGATGCCCTTGGCCTTCATGGCGTGGAACCTCGGCCCGGCCCTGAGGAACGGCTTCTCCTTGACACCGCCTCCGGCGATCTCGCCGACGGTCGCCCTGCAGCCCTCGCTCACCATTATGCTCTTGCCGCTGGGGAGGCGCACTATGACCTTGCCGTCAGCCTTTGAGAACAGGACAGCCGAGCCGCCTGCCGCGCGCACGAGCTTCCCTCCGTCGCCCATCCTCAGCTCTATGTTGGAGACCCTCGTCCCCTCGGGTATCATCCTCAGCGGGAGGATGTTGCCGTTCGCCACCGCGGCTCCGGGGCCGTGCTGTAGGTGGTTCCCCACCGCTACCCCAGCGACGGCCGGGACGTAGGACACGGGGCCGTGATCGCCGTGCTGCAGCTGGGCTAGCGGGGCGCTCCTGCCCTTCTCGTCGAGGAGCGCCCTGACGGTGAGAGTCCCCTCCGGGGCTGCGGCGTCCCCGAGCATTAGCGGGTACCGCACGGGGGCGACCTTCCCCCTGGGCGAGACCCTCCAGTTGAGCCCGCCCTTGCCACGCCTTCTCTGCAGAATTCTCTTTCCCATCTTATCTTACACCAGCCCAAGCTTCGTTGCGAGGTCGGTCGCCGACTCCTCGGGGACGAGGCGAACGAACGCCTTTTTCCCACCGATCGACCGCATGGTGTTGACGTCCCTCACCTTCACGTCGTAGAGCGCCTCCACGGCGCTCGCAACCTGCGATTTGCTCGCCTTGTCGTTCACCATGAAGCATATCTTGTTCTCGCGAGCTATCTGGTCGAAGGTCCTCTCGGTGATGTAGGGCCTGAGGATCAGCTTCTGCGCGTCTTCAAGCCTCAACTTTCATCCCCTCCTCTTTGGCGCCCAACGCCTCTACCGCCGCCGCGGTCCACAGAGTCAGTCTTCCCGCGACGCCTCCCGGCGCGAGCGGCAGGACGCTCAGGCTGTCGAGAGTCGACACCTCGACCCCAGGGATGGAGGCGGCCGCCTTGCCGACGCCCCTGTCGTTGGTCACGACCAGGAGAGGGCCCACCTTCTTCCTGTTGGTCCTTCCCCTCATCCTGGCCGTTCCCGACCTCCTCTTGACCCCCCCGTACACCCGCTTCAGCTCCTCTGACAGCCCCAGGTCGACCAGGCAGGACTCTAGCGCCGAGGTCTTCTCGAGCGCCTCGATGTCGTCGGAGACGACGACGGGGAACTTTAGCTTCCCGGTCTTGTGGCCTCTCCACGCTACGGCGCTGGCGTCGGCGGTAAATGCTATCGCGGTTCTCAGCGCGAGCTTCCTCTCCTTCACGTTGATCTTCCGGTAGATGATCTTCTCGGCCTTTGGCGGGTGCGGGAGCCTCCCCTTCACCGTGCTCGCCACGCCTCCTGCCTGGCCGGCCCTCGAGTTCCCCCCTCCCTTCACCCGTGGGATCCTGGAGATGCCCCTACCCGTGGGTGGGTTGCTGGTCTCGGCGCTGGTCCTCTCACCGGCGAGCGGGTCTCGCCCGTAGGGCTGGATGCTGTGCGAGTGGACTATCCACCAGGCCCGCTGGACGATGTCCGGCCTGAGCGGTGTAGAGAATACGGCAGGGAGCTCCACCGCAGGACCTGGCTTGCCGCTCATGTCTAGTACCTTGACCGAGGCACCCATGCTACTTCCTCCCTGCCACCTTCGTGCTGACCTCGAGCACCTGCACCGGGGCGGTCTTGGCCTTTGGGTGCGGCCTCATCGGGTACCTAACCACGACGACCCTCCTGTTGGCACCCGGGACACTCCCGCGGACGAGAGCGTAGTCGGTCCTCAGGTCGCCGAAGTGCTCGAACCCGCCCTTCGGGGTGATAGGCGCGTCCTTCGAGTTCGAGATGGTCAGTATCCTCTTGCCTGACTCGGTCCTCTGGTGCAGCCCGTGCTGCCCTGCCCTGGCGACGGTGTACATCACCGCAGCAGGGTGCCACGGGCCTATGACTCCGACCGCTCTCACGCTCTTCCTTGACTTGTGCTGCTTCCTCTTGATGCCCATCCTGGTGACGGGCCCCTCGAAACCGTGGCCCTTGGTCACCCCGATAACGTCGACGTAGCCGCCCGGCTTGAACACCTCGGAGAACTTCACCGTCTTGCCTAGCGCCTTGCCAAGGTAGTCGAACTGCGCCCCGATGTCGCCGCCGCCCACGCCCACCTCGAAGACGATCGGCTCCTTCTGGGAGAGCCCGGCGTCGCTGGGCACTATCGCGAGGACGGCAGAGACCTTGGCCAGTCCCGCGAGCTTCGGCTTCCAGGCCTCGACGAACTTCTCAGGCTCGACCGACGACCTCTTCTTCACCCCCTTTGGGAGGCTCTTCGCATAGACCTCGCCCACCGCCCGCTCCGCGCCGTTCTCCTTGACGTAGAGCCTCATCCCGACGACCGCCGTGTCGGGGACCGCGAGGACGCTGGTGGGGTTGAACCGAGGCTTGCCGAAGTTGGGGGTCTTCTCCCTGTCGTCCAGGGTTATGGTGTGTATCGTGCTTACCTTGACCGCGGGGAACCCGAGAATCGTCGGGGTCGCGCCCTTGATCCTGGGCCAGTTGTGGACCGTGGGGAAGAGGTCCCCGACCCGCCCCCGGGGGATGTAGGCAAGGCTGCCTCGGCGAGGTGCGGAGTGTTTCCTATGGCCCATCCAGAGTCACGTTTGGAAGTGACCCGGATTTTTCTTAAGTCTTTAAACCTTCGCGTCCTGATGGTCTATACGGATATAAGGAAAAACATCGTGCCAATGTTCATCGCGTAGACCTTCAAGGACCATCTTTCGAAGCAGAAGAGACATGGAATACAACACATCTGTAGCGAGTTACGCCGAGACTCCTTTGAGCAGAGGGAGAAAGGAGAGGGGAGAATTCATCCTAACCGCCGAGCAATGTCTCTCCTGGGCGGCCAGGTTGACGCTCGAGAAGGTAGGTCTGGGCATCCGAGACCTGAGTGGCCAGGGGCTGGCTGTAGCCGGGCCGCTCGTACGCATATCCGAGTTGTGGACTGGCGAGATTGCAGAGATTCTTGGAGTATCGCCCAAGCTGTTGATCAGGAGCGACCATGGAGGGGCCTCTGCTCCAAACCTGGTCTTGCAGGCCAGTCTGTTGATCAAGTCAGGGTTGGTCGACATGGTGCTCTGCGTAGGAGGAGGCGCTAGAAACTGGTCGGAGGCCAGGACAGTCTCGCCGCACCAGTACGGAATCGATTTCGAGAAGCCGTATGGCATGGACGGCCCCAATACGAAGTTCGCCCTCGTGGCACAACGGCACTTCCATCAATACGGCACAAGGCCGGAGCATTTTGCAAAACTCGCGATTACTCAACGAAAGCACGCGTCTCTCAATCCTAATGCGTACCTCAGGAACCCAATCTCGGAGAAGGACTACATGGAATCACCGATGATCTGCAGCCCCCTCCGAATGTTGGACTGTTCCATTGCAGTGGACGGGGCGGCCGGCTTCCTGCTCGTGAGCAAGGAGAAGGCGAGGCGATTGGCCGACAACGCTGCCAGCGTTAGCGGCTGTGGGACAATCTCCAACTACAGAGAAGGCGGTGATGCTTCTCCAGATTTCACCGTGACCGGCGTGAAGGCAGCCGCCAAGACCGCCTTCGACCAAGCCGGGCTGACCATAAGCGACCTTTCACTGGTGCACTGCTACGACGACTACAACATAATGACGCTCATCCAGCTGGAGGATATTGGTCTCTGCAAGAAGGGGGATGGAGGCAAGTTCATCGAGAAGACAGACCTTTCCTATCAAGGAGACCTTCCCCTGAATACGAGCGGCGGTCTATTGTCATACGGGCAGATGCCCGGCGCCGGGAGTTTCACCGGCGTGATCGAAGTCGCAAGGCAACTTGCAGGAGAAGCGGGAGCACGACAGGTAGATGAATGCAGGACAGGGCTAATGACTTCCTTCGGCGGCCTCGGTTACGACCTTCACGTGATCAACGCGGCCGCCGTGCTCCTGACAAACGAGGAGTGATATCATGACCGCGACTCGAGAAATCCCGCTTCCTGGAATCGACCCGCTCACAAGACCGTTCTGGGAGGGAACGAAACAGCACAGACTCGTCATGCAGAGGTGCCCAAGCTGCAGGAGGCTTCACTGGCTCCCCTCTCCGAGCTGCCAGACGTGCGGGAATCCCGAGCTGCTGTGGGAGCAGCTCAAAGGCGTAGGGACGGTCTACACATTCACCATTGTGCACAAGGTTGTCAGAAACACGGCGTTTGCGAAGATGACCCCATATCTGATCGCGGTAGTAGAGCTCGACGAAGGGCCAAGAATGATAGCGGACGTTCAGGCGGAGTCTCCCGATCTGGTCAAGATCGGGAGCAGAGTAGAAGTGACTTTCGACGATATCACGCCGGAGATCTCGCTACCAAGATTCAGACTCGTCTAGCCGCTACCCGACTCCCAGCCTCCTAACACTGATCTTGATGTCCGCCGCCCTCACTCCTTGGCCTTCCTTGAAGACGAACAGTGGATTGATGTCTAGCTCGGAGACCACATCCTCAAAGTCCGAAGCGAGTTTGGAGAGATTCGAAATGGCCTCCGCGGTGGCTTGGATGTCTGCCTTTGATCACCCTCTGAGTGCGTCGAG
>JAJZNC010000039.1 GCA_021848045.1 archaeon | reverse complement strand
CGAGAACTCCACCGCTGTGGCCACGACCTGCCCCCTCCTGGGGACGACCGCCGACCTCATCGCGTCGCCCCAGGTCCGGAACGTCGCGACGGTGGGCGGGGCGATCTCCCAGCAGGTGTGGTGCTGGTTCCTCAGGAACGCCATGAGGTGCTGGAGGGCGGGCGGCAGCGTCTGCTTCGCCACGCAGGAGGGGGCGGACAACAGATACTACTTCAGCGTGATGGGCGGGAAGGACTGCTTCGCGGCCCACCCCTCCGACCTCGCAGTCTCCCTGGAGGCCCTCGGCGCGTCCGTGGAGATCTCCGGGCCGGGCGGGTCGAGGACGGTGACCATGGAGGAGTTCCTGCCGGGCGAGGTGAAGATGGGCGGGACCATCCAGTCGCACATACTCGCGCCGGCGGAGCTGGTGACCGCGGTGAACGTCCCCCCTCAGGCGGGCAGGCTGGCCGCCTTCTCAAAGGCCAGGGTGAGGAACGCGGTCGACTTTTCGATCGCGTCGGTGGCGGTGGTGCTCACGATGGAAGGGAGCCTCGTGAAGGACTCGAGGGTTGTATTCGGCGGGGTGGCCCAGGCGCCCTACAGGGACGCGGGGGTCGAGGGCACCCTGGCCGGGAGAGACCTCTCAGGCGTCTCTGTCGAGCAGGTCGCTTCCACGGCGCTCACCGCGGCGACGCCGCTCCAGAACAACGGGTACGTCGTGGACGTCGCGAGGGGCGTGCTCATGGACGCGCTGACCCAGCTCTCGGGCTCGGTCTAGCCGGAGGGCCGCCCGGTCACATGAGCTTGCCGAAGATGCGCCTCAGGAGCCCGCCCTTCTGCTCGCCCTCGTCGGCCTCCGCGGTCGGCTGAGGCGCGGGCTGCACGGGCGGGGAGGTCTCAGCGTACATCCCGGCCACCACCTCCGCCACCGTCGAGACGGGCGCGGGCGCCTGAGGCTCGACCTGGGAAGAGGCGGCCTCCCTGATCTCGGGGAGCTCGGATATCTCGGAGATCTCGGGCGCCTCGGGTCGCGCGGGCGAGGGGGAGGGCGCCTCGTCTGGGACCCTCCTCTGGAAGAAGACGTCGTTGTACGACCGGTCCGACGCCTCCAGCTCTGCTGCGCCGGCAGGCGGGCCCGGCCGGGCCCTCGCGAGAGGGTCGTCGCCTAGGCGTCGGGGCAACCAAGGACCTCCTTTGCGAGCTCCCTGTAGGCCCTCGCGCCCGAGGAGCCCGGGTCGTACTCGAAGATCGACTTGTGGTGGCTCGGCGCCTGGGCGAGCCTGACGTTGACAGGGATGACCGTGCTGAAGACCCTCTCGCCGACCTCCCCCCTTACCTTCTCCGCCACCTCCCTGGAGATCAGCGTCCTGCGGTCGTACATCGTGAGCACCAGCCCGAGGACGTGGAGGGAGGGGTTGATGTCCTCCCTGACCTTCTTGATGGTCTCCTGGAGCTGGACCACTCCGTCCATCGCGAAGTACTGCGTCTGGACGGGGATGATCACGCCGTTCGCCGCGGTGAGCGTGTTGACCATGAGGAGCCCGAGGGACGGCGGCGTGTCGATGAACACATAGTCGTAGCTCCGCGACCCCTCGGTGATCGCCCGCAGCTTCTTCTTCAACTTGAACTGCATGTTGATGTCGTTGGCGAGCCTGATCTGGCAGGAGCTCAGGCTCTGGCTGGAGGGGAGGACGTCGAGGTTCTCCCGGCAGCCCTCCATCACGACCTCGTCGAGCGTGACCGAGTCGTCGAGCAGCAGGTCAGCGGTGCTCTTGCCCGCGGGCGTCCCGGGCGAAACAAGGTAGTCGGTGGCGTTGGCCTGGGGGTCGAGGTCGATCATGAGCGTCCTCTTTCCGAGCGCGGCCAGCTGGCAGGACAGGTTCACGGTGAGGTCGGTCTTCCCGACGCCCCCCTTTTGGTTCGCGACCGCGACGATCCTCGTCGCGGCCTGGCTGGCGGCCATCGCCGTCCTCTGCCCCGACGCCGGGGCCTTGCTCGCGTATCCCATGGGACTCGCGTCTCGAGTGGGCGGGTCCCAATAAGAATCCGGGGGTGATTTCCGTTACAGCTCGAGGCCAACTCGCCTTTACAAGCGGGCTGGCTTTTCCAGGCTAGGCCTTCTTCCTGTTGAAGAGCCCGAGCTTCTTGACCGGCCCCTTGTACTTTGCGTTCCGGGGGCAGTGCTCCCCGCACTTCTCCTTGATCGGGTGGTTGTGCCCCTTCTTGGGCTCCTCTGCGGATTTTTGGTAGCGGGCCAAGCTCCTCGAGCGTTGCCCGAGGGTCGCCCCCGCCTATTAAGGAGTGCCGTGCGTCCGCTAGGCGCCCGCCCTGGAGAGCCTGAACGCCTTCCACGAGCCCGCCCTCAGCTCCACCTTGAGCTCTACGCGGCCCACCAGCTTGACCCTCTCCACGGCGGCCCAGAGCCCGGTCTCCTGCTGGAGCTCCTCCACCTGCGCGAACAGGGCGGTGGAGAAGGCCTTGGACCTCGTGGGCACGGCGACCGTCCCCGAGTATGGAGACCCGGAGGGGTTGCCCAGGCAGACGTAGGAGCAGGCGCCGTCCCAGAACAGGGCGCCCTCCACCCCGGGGCCGCCGATGCGCTCGCACTCCGGGAGCCTCGACAGGGCGGTGGCGAGCCCGAGCTCGCCCACGCGCGTCCGCTCCTCGAAGATCTCCCTGTCGAACGTGGTGACCACGAACGCGCGGCCGGCCGACCTGCCGACGAAGACCGTGCCCTTCTTCCCCAGGTCGAGCCTGTGGAAGAGCATCCACCTGAGCTGCGAGGCCTCCGGGAGCCTGAACCTCGGCCCACGGGAGTCGACCGAGAGCCCGGCCTCTCCGAAGACCACCGACTCCACGAACCTCGCCGCCGCGACGGGGTCGGTGCCCGCCGCAGCCACCTGCCTCCTCTCGGTGTCGAGCCAGTAGGGAAGCTCGCCCGGCACCCCTCCCAGGCGCTCGGCGTCCGCGTACACGAGCCTGGCGACCTTCTCGAGCTGTGCGCTCCCGATGGACGGGTACCCGGAGGCGTAGGCGAGCGCAGCGTGAGCCAGGGCGGCCCTCGTCCAGTACCCTCCGAGCTGCCCGTCGCCATAGCTCGGGCTGAAGTAGAGGTTGTTGGAGGCGGGGACGGTCCTCGGTCCGTACCCGGTCTCGAAGTCCTTCTCCAGCATGCGGTGGACCGTAGAGGAGGCGAGGTTCTGGTCGGGCGAGAAGTACGAGAGCCCTACGGCCTGGTCTATCGTGGTCTCCTTGTGGGCGACCCCGCGCCGGTCGACGTTGAGGGCGAGGGAGCCGCTCTCGGAGTCCCTGAGCCTCTCGTTGAGGGCGGCCAGCACCCTCACGCTCAGCTCCCTGAACCTGGCGGAGTCGCCCCCCTTGGACGCGAGGAACGCGACCGCGGAGGCGTCCCTCAGCGCCCGGACGGCCATCAGGTTCACCTCGGAGGTCTGTCCGCTCGGGTAGCCCGAGCCCAGCCTCCTCCTCCACCCGTCGGGAGAGTCCGTCGGGGAGCTGACCAGGCCGTCCTTCGCCAGGGAGGCGAGCCCGTCCGCGACCCTCCTCACGTGAGGATACCACCGCCTCAGGAGCTTCTTGTCCCTCGACTTGCACAGGAACGCCGAGAGCGCGATGAGGTGCAGGGAGGTCTCGACGGGCCCGGGCCTCTCCGCCCTTTCGGCTCCCGCGGCGCCATCCCAGTACGCGACCGTCCCGTCCTTTCGGAGGGCGCGCCTGACGGACTCGGCCATGGCCTGGAAGGCGTCGCCCCTCAGGATGGCCATCGCCACCCCGCACCAGAGCCGCTCGGTCAGGCTGGCCTCCGCCTCGAGGGCGAAGAGCGCGGCCTTGGCCCACTCGAGCGTGAAGTTGACAGACGGGCTGGACGAGGAGAACTCGAGGGCGGGGGGCTGGGGGTCCGGGGGGCGCGAGGCGGCCGCGCTCAGCGCGGACTCGAGCGAGGAGGGATGGTAGACGGACACGCTCGTCACCTCCGCGGCGGCGCCGGGCGGGAGGTCGAAGTCGTGCTGGGTCATGAGTATCACAGGCCCGGAGAGGCCGAGCGAGTTCTCAGGGAGCTCCCCGAGCGAGAGGAGCTCGGCCGCCCTCGCCCTGTCCTTGGTCATGTATATCACGGAGGGGCGCGGCGAGAAGGCGACGACCCGCACGCCCGTCGTGTCGCCCACGTCGTCCATCACCACCTGGTCGTGGCGGTTGAACGCGTTGACCCCGATCTCACCGGGCGGGTCCCGGTCTCTCCTGTAGTTCAGGGCGGTCGGGTCGTGGAGCGTGACGACCCTGACCCTTGCGGCGTCGCCCTTGTTGACGATCCTCGCCGACCTCACCCACCCCGGGCACTCGCCCGCCAGGAGCGTCACAGAGTGCGAGGCCTGGACCCTGTCCGGCCCCCGAGGGAGATACTGCACGGAGGTGGGGGACGCCCGGACGGTGACGTCCTGGGACCTCGCGGCTATCCTCACCCCGGACTGGATCTTGAAAGTCTCGGCCGCCTCCCTGCCGAATATCGCGCGCCTCGCCGCCCCGCTGTAGACCCACGACGACGACCCGTCTGGCTCGACCCTTGCCCTCACGTCGCGCCTGAAGAGGAAGAGACCCCTGCGGAGGAGGGAGGAAGAGACCTCCCTCACCGGCGGGGACTGCGGGAGCTCTCGCTGCACGACCCGACTCCCGCGGGCGTCGAACTAATGCGGGGGGATTGAACCTACTTGAGCATCGGTCAAGGCGAAGTTGACAAGCGGCGCCAGACCGGGCCGCCCGCCGTGTCCTGGACATCCACCCCTCTCCGTTTGAGCTCGTCACGGATCGCGTCCGCCCTGGCGTAGTCCTTGGCCTTCCTCGCGAGCTCCCTCTCCTGGACGAGGGCCTCGACCTCCGCGCTCGGAGCGCCCTCCGGCCCGGAGGAGCGCGGCTCGGCGGCCCAGGGCTCGAGGACCCCCAGCACCGAGTCCACCTCCTCGAGCGACTCGGAGACGACCCGGTAGTCCCCCTTGGTGAGCCGCCCCGAGTCGACCATCCGGTTGACCTTCCGCTGGAACTCGAAGAACGACGCGAGAGCCTCGGGGGTGTTCAGGTCGTCGTCCATAGCCCGCTCGAACGACCTCAGCATCGACCTCGCGGCGGCCGTCGCGAGCGAGGCCCTGCCTCGCGGCGCCGACCCCTCGCCGAGCCTCAGGCGCTCGTAGAGCTGGTCGATCTTCCTCACCGTCGCCTCCGCCTGCGCCATCGACCCGTCTGCGAGGTTCAGCTCGTCCCGGTAGTGCCCGCTGAGGAGGAAGAGGCGTATGGCGCGCGGGCTCCACCCTTCCTCGAGCAGGTCGCGGAGGGTCACCATGTTCCCGAGCGACTTGCTCATCTTCTCCCCGCCGATGTTCAGGAACTCGGCGTGCAGCCAGACCCGCACGAACGGCCTCCCGCTGAGGGCCTCCGACTGGGCGATCTCGTTCTCGTGGTGGGGGAACCTCAGGTCCTTCCCGCCCGTGTGGATGTCGAAGCTGGAGCCGAGGAGCTTCATCGCCATGACAGAGCACTCGATGTGCCACCCCGGCCTTCCCTTGCCCAGGGACGTCTCCCAGAAGACCTCGCCGTCGTCCGGATTCCAGGCCTTCCACAGGGCGAAGTCGTTCGCCCCGAGCTTCTCGTAGTGGTCGACGGCCACCCTCGTCCCTGACTTTACGTCCGCCTGCTTGATGCCCGAGAGCCGCCCGTAGCGCGGGAACCTCCCGATCGAGAAGTAGACCGAGCCGTCGTCCGACCGGTAGGCGTAGCCCTTCTTCAGAAGCTTCTCGACCGCGGCGACGATGTCGCCTATCGAGTCGGTCGCCCGGGGGTAGTGCTCGGCCCGCTCTATGTTGAGGGAGTCCAGGTCCTCCATGAACGCGTCCGTGTAATAGTCGGTGAGCTCCTTGAGCGACTTGCCCGTCCTCTTGATCCCCTCGATTATCCGGTCCTCCACGTCGGTGATGTTCTTGACCTGAGTTACGGCGTAGCCCTTGTGCTCGAGCTCTCGCCGGAGCACGTCCTCGAAGACGAACGTCCGGAAGTTCCCGATGTGGGCGTAGTTGTAGACGGTGGGGCCGCAGGTGTACATCTTCACCCTCCTGCCCGAGATAGGCTTGAACCGGGTCAGCTTCCTTCCCAGCGAGTTGTAGAGGACGAGCGCCATCCCGGGCGCCGGCCACGGGCGAGCGTGATAAGGTCTTCTCAGGCGCGGCAAAATAAAGAGGAGGGAGACTCCTTCCTCTGGAACGGATTACTTCAGCTTGCCGATGCGGAATATCGGCTTCCCGCAGGACCCGCAAGTCCCCCGGACGGCAAATCGCCCGTTCTTCAGCTTGATTTGCTTGGGGGCCTTGATCTCCCTGTTCTTCTTCTTCTCGTAGACACAGTAGCCCGTGACCACGTTGCTCGGCTCCAACCCTGCAAGATTGATATTTAAGCTCTCGGTAACGGGGCAGGATTCGCGGCTTTTAGGGAAAACGAAGACCCATAACGGGCGAAACTGGATTTTTGGGCAATGCGACAATCGAAGATGGCCGTCCAAATCAGCTAATCGAAGCGCTATCGCGGAATGGGTCAATGGACCTCGATGGGTGCTCTGTAAAGCGGCGCGAAACGCACCGTGTGGTCAGCTCTTTAGAAGGGTCAAGCGGACGGATGACCCCAACGAGCCCAAAAACCACCCCGCATGAGGCGGAGGCGGCCGCGTGCCTAGCCCGCGGCAGCTTCGACGACTACCGTGCCCGTCATCCACACGTGGTAGACGCAATAGTAGTTGTAGGTGCCAGGCTTTGTGAAGGTGTAGCTGTAGGTGGCGCCCTGGGCCATGTCTCCGGAGTTGAGCGAGCCGTTGCCAGAGACCGAGGTGACCGTGTGGTGGATGGGGTCGTTGTTGGTCCAGGTGACCGTATTGTTGACGCCTATCACCACTGTGATCTTGTCGGGAGTGTAGCCGGGCGCGGCCTGTGGCCCGTCGCCCGCGCCGTTGGGGATCGAGACCGCGACTCCGCTACTGGTGCCTCCGCTAGGGGCGGGGCTCCCGGCGAGCACCGTGACCGTCCCGGTCATCCACACGTGGTAGACGCAGAGGTAGTTGTACGTCCCAGGCTTTGTGAACGTGTAGTTGTAGGTCGCTCCCTGGGCCATGTCTCCGGAGTTGAGCGAGCCGTTCCCCGGAACGGACGTTACCGTGTGGTGGATGGGGTCGTTGTTGGTCCAGACGACGGTGTTGTTGACCCCTATCACGACCGTGATCTTGTCGGGAGCGTAGCCGGGCGCGGCCTGTGGCCCGTCGCCCGCGCCGTTGGGGATCGAGACGGCCACCGGCGTTATCTGCCCGCTGGGAGCCGAGCTGGCCGCCACGACGACCACGGTGCCCGTCATCCACACGTGGTAGACGCAGAGGTAGTTGTACGTGCCCGTGGCGGTGAACGTGTAGTTGTAGGTCGCTCCCTGGGCCATGTCTCCGGAGTTGAGCGAGCCGTTCCCCGGAACGGACGTTACCGTGTGGTGGATGGGGTCGTTGTTGGTCCAGACCACCGTCGTGCCCACCGGCACCTTGATCACGTCTGGCGCGTAGCCGGGGGCTGCCTGTGGCCCGTCGCCCGCGCCCTTCGGGATCGAGACCTGGACCACACCGCCGACGGTGCTCGAGGTCGTCGTGGTCGTTGTCCCGCAGAGGCCCTCGTAGCAGGGGTTGTTCGCGAACCCCGTGACAAGGAAGTAGCCCAGGAGGATCGGGATGACGACCGCCACGATGCCCACGACGCCCAGTGTCAGCCGGGGAGGCCTCGAGTAGTCTTGGATTCGCATCGTGTCTCACTCACTGGGCGAAGGCGAAGAGCATCGTTAGTATCAGGACCATCACGAGCGCGAGGGGGGCGAGGATCAGGTACTGGACCGCGGGCGGCTCCTTGCGGATGTTCATCATGAAGATGGCGGCGACAAGGCTGTTGATCATCGCGACCGTGCCTATCGCCATGTCGACGTCGAAGGTCCCGGGGCCGACGTAGAAGGCGTATACCTCGGCCACGGTGGTCACTATCGTGTACAGCCAGACGGCGACGGGGGTCTTGTAGTCCATGCCAATCTATCTCCATCTATAGCAGGTAGAACAGCGGGAAGACGAAGATCCAGACGATGTCGACGAACGCCCAGTAGAGGGCGAAGTTCTCCACCCCCTCGTGGCTGTCCTTCGTGTACCCTCCCGCCATCGCCTTTCTGATGAGGTACGCCATGATGATAAGGCCCACGGTGACGTGCGCCCCGTGCAGCCCGACCGTGAAGTAGTAGGTGCTCCCCGCGAGGCTGCTCCAGGGCGTCAAGTGGCTGACGAAGTAGTCGTTGTACCACTCGCCCGCGTGGAGCCCGAGGAACGTCGCACCCAGCGCGAACGTGACGCAGAGCCAGATTATCATGTTGCGCTGCTTGCCCTCCTTGATCGACTCCAGGCCCAGGAAGGCCGTGAGCCCGCTCGTCAGGAGGACGAGCGTGTCAAGGAGGCCCACGGGGACCGAGTGGATGGTGCCTGGCGCTGGCCAGTTCGGGGTGAAGGACCGGATGTACAGGTACGACCCGAGTATGGCCCCGAAGACGATCACGTCGGTCGCCAGGAAGATCCACATCCCCAGCCGGGCCTTTGATATGCCGTTGAAGGGCCAGACCTCCCGCGGGCCGTGCGGCATCTTGAACTTGTTGTGGATGTCGTCGTACGTCCAGCCTATCAGCGCGAAGCCGAAGACGGTCAGCCCTAGGAGGAGGACTGCGATCCCCCACGGGTATATCAGGAGCGAGAGCCCGATGAAGCTCACGAACGCCCCCAGAGCGAGCCATATCGGCCTGGCGCTCTGGTGCCCCTCGTGGTGCCCGGCGGCGGCCGGCAACGAGCCGGCGGCCCCGTGCGAGGCGCCCACTATCGTAGGGACCCACTCCGGAGTTGTGGCGGACCACGGGTTGGGGGGCGCGATCGGGCCCTTCCTCGCCGTCCAGATGATGTTCGCCAGCAGGAGGACCTGGGCCCCCGCGAAGATGAAGGCGCCCACGGTAGATATCAGGTTGAGCGTGTTCCAGCTGGGGATGGACTGGTAGGTGTAGATCCTCCTCGGCATGTCGTAGAGGAAGAACATCGGGAAGTAGAGGATGTTGAACCCGATGAACGAGACCACGAAGTGCCAGTTCGCCATCTTCTCGTGGTACATCCTCCCTGCCATTATCGGTATGTAGTAGTACAGCCCCGCGATCAGGCCGAAGATCGCGGCACCGACCATCACGTAGTGGAAGTGCCCTACGACGAAGTAGGTGTTGTTGTACACGACGTCCAGGACGAACGACGAGAGGAAGACCCCCGTGATCCCTCCGATTATGAAGAGGAAGATCGACCCGATGCAGAAGAGCATCGGCGCCGTCAGGCGGATCGACGCCCGGGTAAGCGTCTTGATGAAGGCGATCGTGATCACGTCGAACGGGAGCGAGATCAATATGGTGGCTACGCTGAATGCCTCGTCCTCGCTGAGGTTGATGCCCGTGATGAACATGTGGTGCGACCATACCATGTAGCTCAGGGGGATGATTATCGCGCCCGTGCAGATCAGGATGATGTTCTTCTCGGCCAGCGGCCTCCCCGAGAAGACCGGGAAGATCTCGGCTATCAGCCCGAACGCCGGGAGGAGGACCACGTAGACCTCGGGGTGCCCGAAGAACCAGAACAGGTCGTCCCAGAGAATCGAGCCGCCTGCCGAGGCGGCGTAGTACATCGTCCCGAGGACCCTGTCGGACATCAGGAGGATGAGCGCGGCGAGGAA
>JAJZNC010000001.1 GCA_021848045.1 archaeon | reverse complement strand
GGCGCTGCTCTCGATCGGCTTCAACCAGAGCCAGATCTTCGTGACATCTGCGACCAACCAGGTCGGGGAGATCGGGGTGGGAGCCTCTGGAATCAGAGGCGCGACCCTCTTCGACGGTGCCCTGGCAGCAGGGTATCCGAACGCGAGCGCGTTCGTGAGCCTCCTGCAGCCTTACGTCAACTACGCCCTGAACTCTTCCAAGTATTGTGGGCTCTGCTCTGCCGAGATAGGTCCCACGTACTACTACCCCTATCTCGGGATGAAGATGATGATAGGCGCCATGGGAAAGGTCCTGTCGAGCGGCCAGACCCTCGACCGCGTTAGCTTCATGGCGGCGATGAAACGGTCGAGCATACAGGACGCCTTCGGCAATACGCTGAGCATAGGGCAGTCAGGCTCTGCCGTAGGGACATTCTACATAGTCGAGAACGGCCCGCTGAACTCCACGGCCAGCGCGTATCCGCTGACGCTGATCAAGAGCATCAGGTTCGCTCCGGGAAGCGTCCCTTCCTACCAGATATCCAAGACTTCATGAGCTCAGCGGGCGGCGCCCAGGCTGAAGCCCCTGGCGAGGTACCTTCGGATCAGCAGGACGACCACGATCGCCGGGATGTACGCAAGGAACCCGGCCGCGTTGAGGCTGTCCCAGGCGAGGGCGTTGAACGATAGCTGGTTGATAGACATCCCCTCCCAGACCCCAACCATGGCCGTCCGTGTGGCGACCCCAGTAAGCGTGTCCGCTATGAGAAACTCGTTCCATAGCAAGACGAGCGCGAACATCGTCGTGACCACCACCCCAGGGATGACCATTGGGAACACCACGCGCCTGAACACCTGCCACTCGTTCTTCCCGAAGACGGTCGCGGCCTCGTAGATGTCCCTTGGGATGTCTGAGAAGAACCCCCTGAGCATCCAGACCACGACGGCCAGGATGATGAGCTGCTCCGCCAGGGCGATCCCAGTGAACGTGTCGTAGAGCCCTAGCCTGGAGTAGGCGATGTACAGTGGGACGATTACCACGAACTGGGACATTGTCCTGAGTGCAAGCAGGAGGTACGAGATGAGCGACCTGCCTCTCACCTCGATCCTCGCGAGCACGTACGCAACAGGGATGCCCACCGCCAGCGAGAGGCCTATGCTAAGGCCCGCGACGATAAGAGTGTTGGCCACGAGCCGGGGGTAGGCCTCCAGTCCCAGGTCCTGCAGATAGTAGTATGCGGTGGGAATTATCGCCTTCACGTTGACGGGGAGGCCCCCGATGTAGAGGGTGGTCGTTTTGAACGCCTCGCCTGCGATGATGACCCCCAGGTCGATGTTGTACCCCTCCAGCCCCATGACCATAACCGGCCAAAACGAGTAGAACGCGGCCAGCACGGCGGCAACGTAGAGGAGGATCCTCCGCCGCCGCCGGGACGCAGCGCGCTTCCGGAGTGCCTCGGCTTGGTCGACAACAGGTTTCTCCAACCCGCTAACCCCCCACAGCCTTCATGAGCCTCAACAGGACCAGCGCCCCCACTAGGGTCACCACGAACAGGCTCACCGCCACGGCCGAGACGACCCCGAGCGGGAAGCCCAGCGAGGACGAGTAGAGAAGCTTGTAGAGGTACAGGCTTATCGTGTCCACGGGGGAGCCCAGCGTGTTCGTGTAGCCCAGCCAGTTGGTCCAGGCAAGGGGGACCTCGAACGCCCTCATGGCGTCGATGAACCTCAGGACCACTACGAACTGCATCACGGGCGACCTGAACACGGCGGGAAGTGTGACCATCCTGAACTTTTGGAGCGCGGACGCCCCGTGGAGCTCGGCGGCCTCGTAGACCTCCTTGGAGGCGCTGTTCACGATGCTTAGCGCGACCAGCATTATCAGGGGGGACCACTCCCAGGCGTCGGAGAAGAACATCACGGGGAAGTAGAAGGAGGGCGTCAGCTCGTTGAAGTACGGCTGGTGGAGTATGAAGTGGAAGAACTGTTGGATGTCGTCCCAGACGGACGAGGGCGAGTAGAGGACCCCGACCACTATGGGGGCGGCGGCCAAAGGAAGGATGTAGATCGCCTCGAAGATCCCCTTCCCCTTCAGCTCCTGGGTAAGGATGAACGTCAGCCCGATGCCGATGAGGACGGCGAGGATCGTGCTGCTGAGCGAGTAGAGGAGGGAGATGTTGAGGGCGTTCCAGAACGTCGGGGTCGTGACCATGGTCACGTAGTTCGACAGGCTCGCGCCTCCGTTGAGGTTGGTGAGGCTGATGTAGAGGCTCTCGATCAGGGGGTATATCTCGACGAAGCCCACGACGACGAATAGAGGGATGAAGAGGAGATACCAGCGCCTAGATTCGCGGGCCCGTCGCCCCTGCCGGGTCTCCGCACCCATACGCTTCAACGTGCTCCGCCACGATATATGACTTTTTGCGGCCTCGGTCTCCGCAGGCGCCGGCTGCGCGCGTTCCGGACCACCCATGGCCGCGGGACCGCAATCCACGGGCGCGCGGAGGTCCGACCTCCGGGAAGGACTTTTATGATGGATTCCGCCCTGGCTGGTTCGCGGCATTGCGGCTTAGACCGATCGTAGTTGCGGCTGTGGTGTTGGTGGCGCTCGTGGCCGTCGGCGAGTACTACGGTGGGGCGCTCACCTCTGGGTCTTCGTCGGGCGGCGTGGTCATCAACATCCAGATCACAGGGGGCGAGGGGGGACTGACGGTGGACCGGCCCTATCCGAACTCGATCACGGTGAAGCTTGGGCAGAAAGTGACCCTCGCGATCCTGAACACCGACGACAACACCCACGGGTTCGTCCAGGCCGCGCTCGGCATAGACACCGGGAAGATTCTTCCAGGGGCGACGTACCGTCTCTCCTTCACGCCCGACCAGACGGGGACGTACGAGTTCACCCAGCCTCCAGGATACTGTACGGGAGGCTATGGGAACATATGCAACAGCATCCAAGACATGATACTCAACGTGACGGTCATCCAAAGCTAGGGGGGCCGTGGCCGCCTGTATCGTCGGAACCCGAGCGAGCGACGCGGGTCAGACGCCTCGAGCTTCACTCGGCCTACGTCACGATGATGTAGCCGGTGACGGCCGGGCTCGCCTTGAAGCCCTCGAACGGGGGCTTCCCCGGGACGAAGACCACGAACGTGCCGGGGCCCCCCACAGTGAAGGTCATCCGGTCCGTGGCGCCCGCCTGTATCGTCGCGGTCACGTTGAACGCGCTTATCTCGAACGTCCGGCTCTGATCGTCCTCGTTCTGTATGGCCAGCGCGACCGTGCTGTCGTGGGGTACCGTGATGTTCATCGGGACGAAGGCGTCCACCTGGTTGACGGGGTCGCTCTCGACGAGGGACCACTGCACCTGGACGGCCCCCGAGCCGGAGCCTCCAGGGGAGAGCGCATACTCGCCAATCGCTGCTACCACCACGACCGCCAGGATGAGGACTATGGCCATAGTCCTTCCTATCGCCACCCGGCCGCTGTGCAACCTGCCACGAGTCGTAGCCTGGACAGGATTTAAGCGTGCGCCTCGCTTCGCAGCGGGGACGCTCCTCCCGGCACGCGCCGGTCGCGCGAGGGGCGAGCGCGCTACGGCCCGCCCAGGCCAGACCAAACCTTATTAGTTCTGAATCCCCACTTCGGTCCTGAGTCGCAGGGTGTACCCTTGATGGCGAAGAGCTCTCGCCGCGCCGAGTCATACAGGTACTGGTACCTCGTGCTCGTCCCGCTCCTGGCGATACTCACGCTGGTGGAGTTCTACCCGCTCGTGGACGGGGTCCGGCTGAGCCTGACCGGCTCGTCAGGCCAGCTGTCGCTCTCCAACTACTCGCAGATGCTCACGGACAGGTCGTTCTGGTCCGCTGTCTCCGTCTCGCTGGCGTACACCATAGGGAGCACGGTGATATGCATCGCCCTGGGGCTCGGGCTCACCTACCTTGTGACCCAGAAGGTGAGGGGGCGCGGCTACTTCGAGGCGATCTACGTCTTTCCCCTCGCTACCGCCCCGATCGTCGTCGGGACCCTCTGGTCCCCCAGCTCGACCTGGGACGACATCCAGTCGTTCTTGCACTTCATACTCCACCAGCCGTACTTCAACGAGCTGAGCATCGGGTTCTTCTTCCCGGTGATGGTCTTCTCCGAGGCTTGGGAGTGGGCGCCGCTGGTCATGCTCGTGGCCCTGAGCATAATCAACTCCCAGTCCCCCCAGATCTTCGAGGCCGCCGAGCTCCACGGGGCGTCCGCGCTCCAAAAGTTCAGGATGGTCGGGCTGCCGATGGTCCTGCGGTCCCCGGTCATGCAGTTCGTCATAGTTCTCAGGATGATCGACGCGATGGGCTCGTTCGCGATCCCACTGTCGTGGTCCAACTGGGTCGGGTACCCGTACAACGTGGGCTCTCCTGTCGACACCCTCAGCCTCTTCATGTACAAGCTGATCTTCATCCCCGAGTACGGGTTCCCGATAGGCCTCGTCTCCGCGGTGGCGGTCGCGCTCCTCGCGGTGACCCTCGTCGTCGCGTTCGTGCTCATCCGGATGATGGGGCGGGCGCTACCGCTCTCAGGAGGCGGATAGGGGATGGGACAGAACACGAAGAAGCGGCGCCCGTCTCTCGGGAGCGTGATGACGTACGTCGTGCTCGTGCTGGCGGCGCTCTACTCCTTCTGGCCGATTTTGGTCATGGCACTGGAAGGCTACCAGATCGACCTCGCGCCGCTCTTCTCCGGTAAGGCCGTGCGCAGCATAGGGGGCGTCCCGTTCTACAGCGGAGGGATATACCCCACCCCCATCCACTACATCGACGCGATAAAGATAGTCGCCTTCCCCAGGCTCCTCGGGAACACGTCGCTCATCGCGGCGATAAGCATCTCTGTCGCGCTCGCCGCGGGAGTGACCGCGGCGTACGCGCTCGCCCGCCTCCCTGTGAGGGGCAAGGGCTTCATCACGTACACGCTCCTCGCCCTCCGGGCGGTCTCCCCCTTCGCGCTGATCGTCCCGCTGTACATCTTCTTCACGAGGAACGGCCTGTGGGACACCTACCTCGGGGTCGGCCTGGCAGAGGAGGTGGCGATCCTCTCCATGGTGGTCTGGATGCTCAGGGGGTTCTTCACGGACATCCCCAAGGAGGTCTACGACGCCGCGGCGGTCTTCGGGGCGAGCGAGTGGCAGATATTCAGGAGGGTCGCGCTCAGGATGGTCATCCCGGGCATAGTCGTGACATCGCTCTTCGCCTTCGTCCTGATCTGGAACGAGTTCCCGATTTCGGAGATACTCACAGGCCCCGTGACGAAGACCGTCGCGGTGGGGGTCTGGAGCGGTCTGGGCGAGACCACCAACAGCTTCATGGAGGTGAGCTTCGACGACCTCAACGCGGCGGGGTTCCTCGCGTGGATCCCCGCGATCATAGTGATCCTCGCGATACGCAGGTACCTCGCCAAGGGCTACAGCCTCGGCACCGCGAGCTCGAAATAGAGCCGAGGGGCAGTTTCAAATACAGGCGCATACCTGAATCCGCCATGCGCGCCGCGAGGCATGGGGTCTCCAGGATCGTGGTGCCGGTCGTGATCGTCGTGGTCCTCGCACTGGCGGGCGCCTACGTCTTCCTCGCGAGGGGGACCGGGCCCTCGACATCGACGACGACCAGCTCCACCGCGTCGCTCCCCACCGTCCCGGTGAACGGCTCTGTGGACGCGCTCGTCCAAGACCTCAACGTGAGGGACGTGAACGGCCTCGTCACTCTCTACAACCCCAACGCCGTGACCGTATGGTTCGGGAGCACGGGCGGCCTGAGCGGCAGGTACGTAGGGGCCAGCAGCATCAAGCTGATCTACGCGACCACGGTTGGCAAGGCCCAGAGCCTGGACGCCAACATCTCTGGCTACGCGCAGAAGGTGGTCACCCCGACCCAGACCAACGCGACCTTCGTGGTCAAGCTCCTCGCGAACAGCTCCGTCGCTGGCATAGTCCACGCGACGATAGACGTGAGCGAGCAGTGGAACTGGGGAGGCTCGGGGTGGCAGATAACCAAGGAGAACTGGAACTACATCCAGTACGACTCCAGCATGATCGACGCAGGCATACCTTCCGCGACCACATTCCCCCAGTGGGGATACGAGCTCAAGGGAGGGAACCCCAACCTGGTCTCCGAGAAGAGCTTCGAGTGGCACGTGGGCCCCTACGTAGCAGCCTCCGTCTATGCGTTCCTCTTCGGGGTCGCAGCCTTGATGGTGCTAGAGCTCCGGTCCAGAAGAAGAGCCTTTGGCGATAGAGCCCCCCTGTAGCTGTCGGTCTGTTCTCAGGATCCGGCGGTCGCAGAGACGGTAAAGTTCTCAGTGACCACGGAGTTGTCCGCGTACCATGCCTTTATCGTCAGGGTGTAGCCCTGACCTGGAATGGCCGAGCCCGGCCCCGCCCCAGAGTCGTAGCCCGAGAATGAGCTGTTCGCGGCCAGGGAGCCCCCAGCGGGGGGCGTGTACGTGTAGGACTTGGCAGCGCCCGGGAGGCAGTTCGTGAAGCTCATGCTCCCGCTCGCCCCAGTGCAGAGGACTGCCTGGGTCTTGGTATAGAGGACGGTGACTATGCCCAGGATGGGCTTGCCCGACGTGTCCCGGAACGACAGCTGGAACAGCCCTCCGTTGTAGCCCACGATGAGGGACATGTAGGTGATCTTGAACGGGTTGACGACCGCGCTGCTCGTCGTGGTCGACGACTGATGAGACGGCCTGCTCAGGTAGACCCCTGCGCCGACCGCCCCGATGATGAGAACGGCCACGACGACGATCAGAATCGCTGAGGACTGCTTCGTGGTTGGAGTTAGACTCTTGCCGAAGTTAAACCTTTTGTCAGTTGACTGGGCTCGGCGAATCCAGGCCACTCGGTCTCGCGAAGCTCCCGCCCTCGTGCCCTGCGGGCCGAAAGCATGCGCGCACGACTTAAATAGACAGAACCGGAATCATTCGGCAGTTGTCCCTCGCCAGCCGCATGCTTGGCGTGCTGCTCAGCATAGGTGGAGGCGCGCTGATGGGTCAGGCGCAGGGGGCATTCACCGTCGCTGTGGAGGCGAACAACCTCATCGTCTCGGTCGGGCAGAACAGCCCGGACCCAGGGGCGTTCGTCGCTGACTACATGGGGGCTCTGATACAGCAGCAGCTCACCCCGAACTACGGGAGCTTCTGGGCCTTTGGGGTCATCCTGGCGGCCATCGGGCTGCTCCTGATCGTGAGGGGCGACCGCAAACCGAGGGACCCGAAGGAATCAGAGCCGCTCTTCGACGAGCCTTTGTCGATGTAGAGACCACCCGCCAAAGTGAGCAGACTCTAGCTAGTCACGCGCGGCCCGAGGTGGGCTAGCTGCAATCAGAAAGGACAGACTGGGGTTGTCTAAGAAAAACTAGGAGACGGGCCCCCCGCCTCGCGGCGGGAGGACCCGCGTGTCATCATTAGGGTGGTTGCGCTGTCTCCTAAACCTAGGAGGCGGGCTTCCTGCCACGCATGGCAAGATAGCCCGTTGCGATGATGAAGATCACGGCGACCGCCGCGACTCCATAGAGTGTGGATGAGCTGACCCCTCCCGAGGAGGAGGTCACTGTGAATGTGGACACCACCGTGGACCCGGAAGCCGTCGCGGTCACGACGGTCCCGTTACCTAGGGTCGTTGTCACGACCTGACCCGGTAGCGTGGTTGTTGAGACTGAGACTGATGTGGTTGTAGACGTGGATACCACTGTCGTTGTCGAAGTGGATGTGCTTGTGAGCTGGGTGCCTTGCAGTGTCAGGGCGATGATGTCACCAGGAGTAGTTCCTGGACACGTCGAGACCGCCTCGAAGCTGCATGTCCCCACCGGCGCTAGGATGTACTCCTGGCCGCTGACGGATGCTCCGACGCTGACACCTACGTCCATCGGTGCTCCGATGTAGTAGTCGCGCACCACATTGCCTGTCTGTGCGTTGAGCATCAGGATATCTCCCGATGACAGCGACAGGAAGACGATGTTGCCGCTCACGTCAGTCTGGCCACGGTATCCCTGCAACGGGATGTTGTGGTGCCAGACCACTTGGCCGGTTGCTGCGCTGATGTCCCAGGTCGTTGCGTTGTTGTACAGTGTGCCGCAGGTCGGACACGGTACTCCGCCTTCGCCTGTTGAGGTGAAGTAGGTTGACGAGTTGAGGCCGAAGTAGCCCATGTAGAGTGGGACCAAGTGGGATGTCGCGTAGATCTGGTTGGTTGCTGGGTCGAATGCCTGTTCGTCCTCGAAGCCCGCTAGCTCGGAAGGCCACTGCAAGAACGGAGGCTGTGGGCCTCTGGAGCAGGTGATGTTCCAAGTCGGGGCGCAGTTGAGGAGCGCGGACGGGAAGTCAATCCCTGTCTGTGACGCGTTGAGAGGGTTCATCGGGTAGCAGACAGGGCACCTTGCTTGCCCTGGTGTCTCAATCCCGCTCGGCGGACTCCATGCCCAGATCAAGTTGCCCGTCTGGGCATTGATCTCGAACAGGTAGCCGTCCTTGCAGGTCTTGAGGAGCACCTCTGTGCTGACGCCGCTGATGGTCTCGTTGGTTAGACCCTGCCACCAGGAGCAGTCGTAGTCCCAGATGTCGTGCGTGGTGGTCTGGAGACCCCAGACAATCTGGCCCGTCGTCATGTTGAGGGCCAGGACTGAAGCCGACCAGAGGTTAGGACCAGGGTTGCAAGGCCCGACGAACGGGTCCTTGTTGTTGGTGCCGAGGAAGACCATTCCTGCGGTCTGGCCAGAGCCGACGATCCATTCTCCGCCCCATGCGGAGCCTGTGGAGCCGGTCGAGCCGCCGCCGTCAATCGCTAGGCACTGGGCTGTCTGAGACGACTGACCCCAGTCGTTGTAGAGGGTCGCGTTGAGCTGGGCCGAGGACATCGACTTCCAGTTGACGACGATGTCGTTGTTGGTGTTCATGAGGAGACCGCCTGCGGTCTCTGTTGGCGTGGTGTACCCGTTGGTAGAGCCGTTAGCTCCCGGGTAGAAGGTGTATGCTGCAGACATGTTGCCGATCAGCTGCTGGTCGAAGTACGGGTTCAGGGCGACGCCGCTACCCGGTTGGGGTGGGACGTCTGGTGTGACCCACATGAGGGTCGGCGGGTTGTTGTTGAGGTTCCAACCTGCAAAGAAGCCCCTGCCGTTGTCCGCATCGAGCTCAGCGTCGTGACCAGAGACCAGTATTCCCAGGTTCTGGTTGATGGCTATGTTGGACGCACCGATGCCGTTGTAGATGCTCTGGGGGTTGTTCCCGGGCACCATGCTAAGGCCGGTGAAGTCGGTGAAGTTCATCTCCTCGTTCCCGTTTAGCGCGTTGATGGCGTAGACCCTGTTGTTCTCGCCCTGGTACCACACGGTAGGCCCGCTCACTCCGCTACCGAATGATGCGGTGGTGAAGTACTCGTTGCCATCGTGCGAGTGGAGCGGGACTGGGCCTGTCGCCATGCCCGTGGTCTGGTTGACCTGCAACGGAGATGTGTTTGTCCAGAGGACGTTCCCGTTGGCGATGTTGAAGGCAAAGGTCTCGTCGAACGTCGTGATGACGTACGCGGTGCCATTGACAATCAACGGAGCCATCCCGAGGATTACGCCACCGAGGCCTTGCAGTGTGCTGAGGGAGGTCGGGACCGTCGGCATCGGGTAGATCCAGGCCAATCCCAACGACTGTATGTTGGAGCTATTGATCTGGTTCTGAGGGTTGTAGTCCCAGCCCAGACTGTTCCCGTTGGGGAACTCCCAGTTGGCTTGGGCCTGCGTGAGCGGCGTCGTAGCAGCCGCGGACGGAGCCGCAGTTGCTATCGGCGCTGCAGTGCTGGGGGCCGCCGCCGCCGGGTTGATGAGGAGGGACGCCCCTATCCCCGAAATGAGGAAGAGGAGGCTGAGTGTGAATGCTCGGACTCTTGTGTTGCTTAATGTTTTCTTCATACTTCTCTTAAATTCCTTCGTAAATCCCTTCGTTAGTACCTTCGTCATGCGGGCGCACCTGACCAATCGCGATATTTAGATATTGCGCGATTATTCGTCGTCAGGCGAATATTACGATATAGATTTCGACGTGACAGGACTCGTCGGCGACCCGCGACCTCCGCGAAGAGGAGGAAGGCGGCACGAGGCTATCTCCTCGACAGGACGGCCGGCTGTCTCACGTTTAAATATCGTTCGAGATGTCTTCCGGCCTGGTTGTCGTTCCCCAGCCGAATGATCGGGTTCGGGCTGTGCGTCGTCGGGGCGTTCGTCGCCTCATATTACCAGGCACTCGAAGGCACCGCAAGCCTCGTCAACGGGGTGGTCAACTCGTTCACGGCGGCCGACATCCCCACCGTCTTCTACACGTCGGTGGCCTCGCAGATGGACGGTTACATCAGTCAGAACATCACGCCTTCGTGGGAGACGGGCCTCCTAGTCGGCGTGGTAATCGCCATCGCCGGGGTGGCGCTCGTAGCCAGGGGCGACGGCAAGCCGCCCGCGTTCCCCCCGTCGGCGCGAAGAATCCAGCCTATCACCACTGGGCAGAGGGACTAGTTTCCGTCCTGGTAGCTGAAGACCACGAAACCGAGCACGGTCAGGCCCACGAACCAGGCCAGGACGGACACCACCGCGACCGACAGCAGGTTGCTCCCAAGGAAGTGCAGGGCGAGATAGTCGCTCTGCCCGAACGTCTGGCTTTGGTTGAGGTGTGCCGCCTCCACGGCCGCGATCCTGCTGGCCTCGAGGGGGTCTAGGAACACAAGAGAGAGCGCCGCCGCGGCGCTCGCCTTCCAGTACACGGCGTACGAAAGCGTGTCCAGGCCCAGGGCGGTCGTCAGGAGCAGCCACACGAAGATTGCGGCCCCGACCGCTGTCGCTCGCCTGCTGGTCACCTCGGAGATGATCAGCGCCAATGCCAGCATCACCGCGTTCAAGAGCGCTGCGGTTAGCATGAGCACGAGTACTGTCTTCAGCAGAGCCGCGCTGGACAGGTAGAGCAGGACCGCGGCTCCGCCGAACCCCGCGAAGATCACGGTGGTGGTCGCAAGAAGAAGGCCCGAGACCCGCCCTACGAAGAAGTCGAACTTTGATATCGGGTTTGACAGCAGGTACTGCATCGTCCCGGCCTCCCTGTCATCGACGATTGAGACCGCCCCGAACGGGAGGGCCAGGAGCGGGACAAGCGGGAACGAGTCGACGAGCAAGACAGGGAACCCTTGCTGGGAGACGACCGCCGAGACTCCGTTGAACTCGCCGAGGATCCGCAGCGGGATGTCGGCCGCGAGCAGGAAGAAGGTCACCGCGAAGACGACGAGCCACTTGGTCCTGAGCGCCTCTTTGAACGTGAAGGTGAGGACGCCCCAGGCCCCGCGGACGTTGTTCCGCCTGACCCCGAGCCTCGTGGCCATCACCAACGTCGACCCCCCGGATAGGGCCGCGACCGCGGCGACCAGGTCGAAGACAGACTGGTCTGCGCCCGAAGGCAAGCTAGGGGCCCGCCCCGCCCTGAAGACGAGGTGGCGATGGACAGACGCGCGGTGAAGGCGCCGCTGTAGGGCCCCGCATTCGAGTCGGTCCCGCAGACGGACCTTCGATATAAGGGGGCGTATCAGCCTTGCCGGGGGCGGACCGGCAGGTCGCGTCGCACCCGAGGCGCCTGCTCCTGACGAGGCACTGGTGTGGATGGCCACTGGTCGGCGGCGCGGCGGCGAAGGAGAGATTCCGAGACGTCCCCGGGTCGCCTCAAACACCTTAAATACGCGCATTCGACATTTAGCGTTTAGTCCCGAATTTGGGGCGATGTGACAGATTTGGATAGAAGAGAATTCTTACGCTACGGCATCGGCCTGGCAGGGGCAGGCATCTTCTCGCTCGGCCTCGTAGACCTCGCCTCGCCTGGCTTGCTAGGCAAGAGAAATGTGTCTAGCCTTGCCAGCTCGTCGTCGAGCCTCTCGACCGCAAGCCCGAGCCCGAGCTCTAGCTCGACCAGCACCCAGCTCTCCTCCCTCCCCGACTACCAGGACTTCCTGAGCTGGCTCCAGTCGGTCTCTGGGCCCTACTCGGGCAAATCCCTGGACATCAGCTTGGAACAGGAGTTCGGCCCCCTTGCCACCCAGCTTATCGACAGCGACTTCCAGAACGCCTCCGGGATAAGGGACCAGTACAACATCGTCCCGTACCAGCTCCAGCTGGACGATATCTCCCTGATGGCGAGCACCCAGAGCAGTTCTTACGACTGCTACGGGCTGGACGTGGAGAACCTCGGAGTCTTCCCCGACCTCCCCATCTCCCCTTACACGCTCTCCCAGCAGTACCCGGAGATCACATACCCGGGGAACGACTTCTCAGATTTCCGCAGGTTCTCCTGGGACAGGATTGCGACGTACCCACCCGACCTTTCAGGAGGGGCCGGCGGGAACTCGGCCGCGACGGTGGGGGTCCTGCCCTTCGACACCCCGACCCTGATCCTGTTCTACCGCAAGGACGTCTATAGCAAGCTCGGGCTCACGCCCGCCACCACGTGGGACGAGCACATGGCGAACTCCCAGAAGATCCAGAACTCCGGCCTTACCCCCTTCGGCTCGGTGAGCATGGCGGCACCGGCGATCTCTATAGTCTACGAGTACCAGGCGCACCTCGCGAGCTTCGGTGGCAGCCTCTTCGCGGTCGACGGGAACGACATCACGCCTACGATCAACAGCAACGAGGCGGTGCAGGCGCTCGAGAACTACGTCGGGTATGCGCCCTACTCTGACCCCGCATCGGCGACCTACACCTGGGAGAACGTGTTCCAGTCGCTCGCCTATGGATCCGCTGCCCACGGGCTCCTGTTCGACGGGTTCGCAACATGGATAGACGACCCCCTGCGGTCGTACGAGGTCGGCCTCTTCGGCTACGCAACGAATCCCGCGGGGCCGGCGGGCAGCTTCCACCCGTACGCCGGCTCTGGCGTGGGGGTCTCGCGTTACTCGAAGAACCCGCAGATGGCCTGGCTCTGGGTCCAGTGGGCGACCGCGAAGGGAGCTCAGGAGGCGAAGCTGCTCGGGCACTACAAGAACTTCCCGACCAGGTCGTCGCCCCTGCTGATTCCGGAGATCGCATCGGACCTCCAGACATCAGCCTACGCGGTCCCGGACATGGTGAACCAGATCTGGAACGCTGGCACGCTCACCACCCTCTTGGGGTTCCCCGCGTGGCTAAAGTGCTCGGTGATAATAATGAGCGCGCTGGCAGGCGCCTGGAAGGGAGGGATTTCCCCGACGGACGCGCTCAACTCCGCCCAGTCGAAGGTGGAGGCCATAGGGCCCCTGACATTCCAATGAGGAGGTTGGATTATGCCTAGCGAAAGGAGCACGCCCCACAACCTGGGGGCGCTGGCCCTCTCCGCCATCGCGGTACTGTTGCTCTTGGTTACCTCGCAGGGCGTCGCCGCGGTCCCGACGACCAAGGGCGTGACGCAGCCGATAGGTAACGTCCTCGACATGGGGGTGACCTCCTACCAGATATACTACTCGTACCCCTCCGTAGCCCAGGTAGGGACGAACCTCACGATCTCCCTTTCGCTTCACCTCAACCCATTCCAAGGGCAGATCGAGGCAATCAACGGGTACGGGATGCAGCTGCAGCTCTTCGTAGGGGCCAACGTCCTCCAGAACACGATAAGCGGACCCTCCGGACTCAACACCACGCTCTTCCCAGGGGCGACGTGGGGGCCCGAGAACTTCACGTTCCCCCTTACCGAGAACAGCACGGGCATCACCCCGGGCACCTCTGAGAACGCGACCCTCTCGGTGACGCTCCGAGACTTCGTCCTGTACGGCGTCCCGGAGCTGATGTACGAGTCCGAGCCCCCCATGACCGCCCAGGCAGGGAGCCTCATCATCGAGAACCAGGTCGCGTCTAACACGACCAGCGCCTCGACCGCGACCCAGTCCGGGAGCGGCCAGTCCCTGCTCCCCTACGCCCTCTTGGCCTCGGGCGCGGTCCTGATGGTGGCCGCGGTGTTCATCCCGCGTGGCCCTCGCCCGCCGCCTGCGGCCGCTACATAGGCTGACGCGAGCCGCTTCGTCCTCGGGAAAATCCTCGGCCATCGCCGAACAAGCGCAGTTATTAAGGAAAATTAAGAAAACTCGCTCCGGCCCCAACCGATAAATACGCCGACGGCGTAACCGTGATACCACAAGAGTTGCAACAACTCGCCACTCAGCAGAACGAGGTCCCTGTAGTCAGCATCCAGAACGTCGAGAAGAGGTATGGCAAGTTCACGGCCCTCTCCAAGATGTCCCTCGACATCCAGCCGGGCGCGCACATCCTCATCCTTGGGCCGAACGGCGCGGGCAAGACCACCCTGATAAAATCGATAATGGGAATCCTGAACTTTAGGGGCAGGATCCTCATCGACGGGATCGACGTCAACAAGGACCCGCGAGGGGCGAAGAAGGTGATAGGGTACGTCCCGCAGAACTATGCGTTCTACGAGGCGCTCACGATATACGACCATGCGGTGCTCACCACCAGGCTGAAGAACCTGGGGAGGGAGCAGATCGAGGAGAAGCTCCGTCTCGTCAACCTCTGGGACGCGAGGACGAGGAGGGTCAGGGCCTGCTCGGACGGGATGAAGCAGAGGCTGGGCATCGCGCTCGCCCTAATAGGCAACCCGAAGCTTCTGCTCCTGGACGAGCCCACGAGCAACGTAGACCTCAGGGGCCAGCTCGAGTTCCAGAAGATACTCAGGAGCCTGCTGAAGCAGGGCAAGACGATGATCACGACCAGCCACCTCACCGGGCTGGGCGAGCTCGCGACCGAGGTGATAGTCCTCGACAGGGGCAAGATAGTCACGCGGGGGCCGCCAGACGAGCTGATGTCCAGGCTCAGCGTCAACGACACGATATTCCTGCGCGTGAAGGAGGCAGACGAGCCGGGGATAACCAAGCTAGCCTCTGACCTCGGCGCCTTCGACTTCGAGTCGGACGGAGACTGGCTCAGGGCGACGGTGCCAAGCAAGATAAAGCTGGGCGTCGTGAAGGGCCTGATGAACGGGCCGTACCCCATAGCGGACATCATCATCGAGAGGAGCCAGATCGAGTCCGAGTACGTGAAGCTCCTGCAGTCCGGCGCGGTGGGCATGAGGGACGGAGGGAACTGATCTTGGCGAGCTACGACCTGCTCTACGGCCTGGTCGCGATCGCCATCGTCTTCGCCCTCTCGACCATCTACCTCTTCGCGCGGGGGAAGAGGAGCCAGGTGAACGCGCTGGGGGTATGGGGGATACTCACCTTCACCTACAAGGAGGCGATCAGGACCAAGTGGGTCCTGATCTTCGGGGTGATCTTCTTCCTTCTCGCGGTCGACATCCCGGACCTCTATCTCTCTGCCGCAGGGAACCTCCCTCCCGAGTACCTCAAGCAGAACATCTCCGACCTACTCTCGGTGGCCTTCCCGCTAATCCCGCTGCTCCCGCTCCCGGTGGGAGCCGTCTCCATCGTCGACGAGCGCGAGTCTGGCACGCTCCAGTACCTGCTCTCGAACCCCGTCACCAAGGGCGAGTTCTTCATCGGGCGGGCGGTGGGCATACTCCTGGCCACGACCACGGTCATCATAATCGGGTTCGGGGCAGCGGCGATGGTGTCGTTCACGACGGGCATCTCGAACTACTACTCGGTGATCATGATAATGCTCTTCGCCACGATGCTCAACGCCGTGATGGTCGGAATCGCGCTCATCGTCTCAGAGTTCTCCAAGAGGAAGGCGACGGCGATGGGGCTGGGGCTGATGGTGTGGTTCGTCCTCGCGGTAGTCTCGAGCCTCGACCAGCTGGTCGTCTCGGTCAACCTGCGGGCGGGCGCCGAGGCGGCGCTCACCCTGGTCCTTCTGGACCCGATCGAGACGGCCCGCGACCTGACGATCTACGGGGCCGGGCTGGGCGCCCAGGAGCAGAGCATAGCCTCCCTCGTGGGACTCCACGTCTGGAGGAACAACGTCTACCCGTTCACGTTCCTCTCAGTGGTCGTCTGGATAGTCGTGACCTTTGCGATAGGATACCTGGTCTTCAGGCATCAGGACGCCGCCTAGTCTCCCGAAGTCGCCGAGACGGCGACAACCATCCCTCCGAAGAGGGCGAAGAGCGCCCCGCACGCGCTGGCGGCAGCGATCCATATCAGGAGAGGCCCCAGCCCGCCCTGTGGGCTCAGCGGGGGCCCGGGCATACCAGCGAGCGGGAGGACCGTGATGCCCGTGTAGAAGAGGAACCCGAACGCGAAGAGGGCGGGCATCAGCCTCTTCAGCCGGGCTGCGGCCACCTCCCGGCCGCTCCTCGAGGTCGACATCCGCACGGGGGCCCAGGGGGGATGAATTCAACGTTCCGTCCCGTGCCACAGTTTAATAACCGACGCAGTCCCTGCCGGAATGCTCCCGTCAGATGCCGCTAAGCGAATTGAAGGAGAGGCAGCAGCGCCCCAGGAAGCGCCACATCGGCTCCATAGTCGGAGGAGTGCTACTGATCGTCCTGATAGTTGCGGCGCTCGCGTACTACGACACGCGCGGCGTCACCTCGACGACCGTCGACTGCTTCGTGGGGCAGTACATACTCGTCCACGCGGTCACCCAGGTGGGGCAGGCCACGAGCAACATGACCCTCACCATGACCACCGCGATCTCCTACACGACCACCGTCAACCACGCGAGCAAGGTCGGCGCCACCACCGCCAACTCGACTAGCACGACCAACGCCCAGGGAGACCCCACGGGCGTCGAGACCGTGTGCAAGTACATCTCTGACACGTTCTCGCCGTCTTCGACCTCGACCTAGCCTCGAGGGAGCGCGGATTCCGCCTCGCGCCGTCAGGCTCTCTCTTCGGCGGGGACCCTGAAGACGCGGAGTATGGTCGCGAGCGCGGTCAGGGCGAACACGACCAGGAGGGCGAGCCCGGGATAGTAGAGGACGCCCCAGAAGTAGGGCGACTTTTCGGACATGTAGACGAAGGCAGAGCCGACGAAGAGCGCGGTGGTCGCGAAGGTGAGCAGGAAGAACGGGTTGCTGGCGAGGCTCTGTCCCAAGGGTGGTACGGCAACCAGACCGCTGTTTAAAGCCACCCGAGGGCCCGGCGCATGGCTACGCCTGGGAGACCATCGTCGAGACCCCCGGGAGGGAACAGACCGGCGCGGGGGAGCTCATGCTCGCGCAGAGCAGGGAGATGTAAAAGTCGGCCGCGGCGTACTCGTTCCACCCGAAGGGGGTGTGCGGGTTGGCGAGGAGCGCCAGGACTTGCTCGTGGGTGAGCGAGGCCATCGGGATGGAGGTCGTGGAGTTGGCCGAGGCGTCGCCGAAGTTCTGGGCGTCAGCTCCGGGGACGCTGAACTTGCCCCATATCGTGTACGGGGTGCCGTTGTAGTTGTTCAGGTTTATGATGGTGTTCGCCGCCGTCGAATATATCGGGTTCGCCAGCGCTGTCGCGTCCTGCTGGAGGTACGACAGGTTGGGCGGGATGAACCCGCCGGTGATCTGCGACTGGCCCTCCATCGAGACGAAGTTGACGTAGCTGCTGGTGTAGAAGTTCCCGAAGGAGATGCTCTGAGCCGCGCTGTACTGGGACGAGTTGTAGTCAGCCGGGCCCCAGTAGAGCGTCGGGACGTCCGCGTCCCCGAAGGAGCTGTAGCCCTCGAAGAGGTACTGGAAGCTCCCGAACTGCCCGAGCGCGAGCGCCATCGCCCACCTGTTCTCGCCGCAGTAGATGCAGGAGATCGCCCCCAGGTAGACCACCGAGGGCTTTCCGTTGGCGACGAGCATGGGGGCGGGGAAGACGTTCGCCCCGACTGCGATGCTCAGGGACTTGTTCAGGTACATCTGGGCCGCGGTGACGAAGTACGCCTGCGGGGCGCCGTTTATCACGGACAGCTCCGTCGAGTTGAGCGCGGCGTTGATGTTCGTCAGCCTGGACCCGAACGGCTGGTCGGCCGTCACGACCGGGGCGTTCACGAGCATGAGGGGGGGCGTGATCAGCATCCCCGAGACGGAGGTCGCCTTGTAGCTCGTGGTGGTCGTCGTGGTCCCGGGCGCCCCCTGGTGGTAGAACGCGTTGAGCTGCGACGCGAGGACAGCGACGAAGAGGATGCTCGCCACCCCGACGGCGAGCGACGCGTACGAGACCATCTTTATCCTGCCCAGGTCAGAGCCCTGCGCCGACCTTCGGTTCGACTTCAAGGTTGTCGGCGAGCCCCTCGCCCCCCTTAAAGACGTTGAGGATGCCCCTGCCCCCGAGTAGCGCGCACCCTGACCAGGAGGTTGCAGATCTCCGGGAGCTCGCCCCTGTCGGTCGCCCTCCGCGGGGCTGCACCCTCGGCGAGGAGCTCGACGCTCCCGAGGGAAGCGTAGAGCGCGAACCTCTCCCTCAGGTTGGCGACCTCCGGATAGAGGCCCCTCGCCCACTCGAGCACCACCGCCGAGACGCTGCCCGAAGCGAGCAGCCGCCTGGCCCCCAGGAGGACGTCCATCTCAGACCCCTCTACGTCCACCTTCATCACGACGTCGCCTCCCGGCTCGACCACGTCGTCGAGCGCGACCGCCTCGACGGTGGTGTACCCGTCGTGCTCTGACCTCTTGACCGTCGAGTCGTGGCCCGCGGAGATCCTCGACTCGAAGAGCCTCACCGCCCCGCGGGCCCTCGAGGCGGCCACGTTCATGGCGACGACGTTCTTCAGCGCGTTGATCCGGACGTTCCTCTCGAGCCTCCCGAAGACGGGCCCGACAGGCTCGAGGGCGTAGACCCGTCTGGCGGACCTCGCGAAGAGGAGCGTGAAGTATCCGACGTTCGCCCCCACGTCGACGAAGGTGGTCGTTGGGGTTACCACGGACGAGAGGGCCGCCTCGACCTCCGGCTCGTAGCTCCCGAACCTCGACAGGTGGTCGTACATGAACGCGTCGAGGTCGTCTGAGAGGTCGAACTCCATCCTGAGCCCCCCGGGCAGGGTGTAGAGGGAGACGCCGGTGCCGAGCCTCCGGCGGATCTCCATCAGCTGGATCCGGGTCGCCTTGAGGGTCATCCGCGTCCTGACCAGGTCGAGCGACCTCGTCATGAGCAGGTCGTAGGCGAGGTCGCTCCTGAGCAGCCTCTGCGCCAAGGGCGCGAGGTAGGAACGCCTGAGGCCCAAGCGAGAGACCCCCGGGCTCACGGGGAGACCCGCGTCATCGTCCTGGGGAAGAGGCTCGCCGACCGGATGTTCTTGAGGCCGGCCACCCAGCGGGTGATCCGCTCGACGCCCATCCCGAACCCCGAGTGGTATGGCATCCCGAACCTCCGCAGGTCGAGGTACCACGAGAAGGCCTCCGGCGGAAGCTCCTGGCTCTTTATCCTCTGGAGGAGCGGATAGAACTCCGAGATGCGCTGCCCGCCCGTGGCGAGCTCGCCGTAGCCCTCCGGGGCTATGAGGTCGGCAGACCTGGTGACCTCCGGCCTGTCCTCGTAGGTCATGTGGTAGAACGACCGGGCCGAGAGCGGGAAGTCGGTGACGAAGAAGGGCGACTCCCGGGCCATCGAGACGAGCCTCTCTGCCTCGGCGGGGACGTCCTCGCCCCAGGCGAACTCCACGCCCTTGGATGCGGCCGCCGCCCTCAGCTCGTCGTACGAGATCCTCTCGAGCGGGAGGCCCGGCCTCGTCAGCTTCCGCCCCAGTGCGTCGAGCTCTCCCTGGCGCCTCTCGAGGACGCGGTCGACGACGAACGCGACAAGCCGCTCCTGGAGCGCCATGTTAGCGTCCTGGTCTGCAAAGGCGCGCTCAGCCTCGACCATCCAGAACTCCGTCAGGTGCTTCGCCGTCCTTGACCTCTCCGCCCTGAACGCGGGCTGGCATATCCATACCTTCTCGAGCCCGGCGAGGGCGGCCTCCTCGTAGAACTGCGCGCTCTGGCTCAGGTAGGCCTTCTTGCCGAAGTACTGCACCTCGAAGAGGGTCGCCCCTCCTTCGACGGCCGCCTGGACGAAGGTGGGCGCGCTGATCAGCGTGAACCCCTCTGCCCTGAAGAAGTCCGAGCACGCCCCCATTATCTCCGACCGTATCTTCATGGTGGCGATGGACTTGCGCCCCCGGATGCTCAGGTGCCGCATGTCGTAGAGGAAGGAGGGGGAAGTGACCGCAGTCCTGGTGATCGGCCAGGGCTCGGCCCTGGAGACCACCCGGAAGTCCTCTGCGACGAGCTCGGTGCCTCCCGGGGCGCGCCTGTCCTCCCGGACGGGCCCTGCCACCTCGACGACCGACTCCCTGGGGACGCCGCGGATCCCTTCGAAGACCTCCGGGCTGGCCACGCCCTTCTTGGCGGAGACCTGGATGTAGCCCGTCCCGTCCCTCAGGATCACGAAGACCACGCCGCCCACCCCCGCCTTGCCAGAGACCCACCCCCGGACCGAGGCCCTCGGCAGGGTCCGGAGTGAGAGCAGCTCCCGCACCGGCGTCCAGCTTGCGGTCCCTCCAGAGGGCATGGCGAACACGGCGGGCGGGCCGCGCCTTTAAGAATTGGGAATACCCGCCGTCCCTCGCTTAAAAGGCGGCCGCTGAGGCTCCCAGGCGTTTGAAGCCCGTCGCGATGGTAGGGTGGAGCGGCTCCGGGAGGCTAGACGACCTCGAGAGGACGGTCGCAGGGAGGCTCGACGGCGGCTCGGCGGGCCCGGACAGGTTGGGAGGAGTCTTGGTGGCGGGCGCAAGAGACCCCGTGGACGCCGCCCGGAGGCTCGCCCACCTCCCCGGCGTCGACTGGGTCGCCGTGGGTTACAGGTTCTCCGGGACCGACGGCTATCTCGCCACGCTTCTCCAGCTCGCGAAGCGGTACGTCTCGAGGGGGGTCGGCTTCCGCGTGCGCGCCCAGTCCTCGGGCTCCAGGATGAGCCAGGGGGACCTAGTCCTCTCGGGGAACTCGGAGGTCCTCGCGGGGATACCCGGGGCAAGGGTAGACGAGAGGAGGCCCCGCGCGAGGTTCCGCGTCTGCGTCGAGGGGTCGAGGGGCGCGTGTGGGGTGGAGATAGTCGAGGGGCCCGGCGGGACGCCGACGAGCCAGCAGTGGGCCGCGTGCCTCGTCTCGGGAGGGGAGCGGAGCTCCGCGATGGCGTGGATGGCCGCGCTCTCGGGCTACTCCGTCAGGCTCGTCCATTCCGCGTCGGACGACCCCGCCCTAAGGCGCGTGGCGAGGCTATACGCGGAGCTCTCAAGGAGGATGGACCCCCGCTGCGTCGAGGTCATTGTCCTGAAGGGCGGGGGGACGCCCGTGGGGAGGCTCGGGTCGTGGCTCCAAGGGGACGCAGAGGTGGCGCTCGCAGGGCTCAGGCCCGGCCGCCTTGCCGCCCTGACAGGCCTGGCGTCGCGCTTCCCGAACCTAGCCTTCCCGCTGCTCCTGGTCGGGGACGGCGCGGTGAAGGGGGCGTTCGGGTCGCTGGAGCTCGGGACCCCGGCGGGCGGGAGAACGCGCCCGGCGCTGACCCTCGAGGCGCTGCGGTCGGGCGGCTCGTTCACCGTGACGAGGTTCGGAGGGGTCGAGGCTGACTCGAACGAGGTGATCGACGCCCTGAAGAGGGCGACCTAGCGCCCCGAGAGAAAGGCCATTATCGAGCCCATGGCGTCGTAGCCCTCGGCCACGCGCCTGACCTCTTCGGCGCGCTGGGAGTACCTCCCTGACGACAGGTCTCGCAGCGCCTCGTCAGCAGTCCGCGGCTCGAGCGCACTCTCGCCGAGCGCCAGCCCCAGGCCGAGCTTGGCCACCTTGAGCGCGTTCCCCATCTGCTCGGTCTGCGCCCGTATCGGCACGAGAAGCGACGGCTTCGCGTTGAGGACGTAGTCAGAGATGCTCACGTGCCCGGCGCGCGAGACCACCGCGTCGCAGGTGGCTATGTACGAGGTGGCGGCCCTGCACCACCCGTAGAGGTACCCCCCGGGGACCTGGGTCGGAGAGGTCTCGCCCCCCGGGCTCCCGGCGGTCAGCACGAAGAGATACCGGTCGGCCAGCGCCTTCGCGACCTCGAGCGCCTTCCGGAGGAACGCCCGCCTGGTCGACGGCGGGCCGGAGATCTGCCAGAAGACCCTCGGCTTCCTCTGCTCTGCCCGCCAGCGCCTGAGGACCGCGTCCTCCTCGGCGGGCCTGGCGCGCTCCGGGACGAGGAACCCGACGTACCGGGCGCGCGAGGAGATCGCCCCGGCACCCCAGAGGTTCCTCTCGCTTATCGTGTACGGCGGAGGCAGGTCTGGGACGAGTATCTCCTCGCACCTGTCCCAGAAGGCGCCGCCGAAGTCCACGCTGGCCGCCGAGAGCCAGTCGGCCACGACGCGGGGCGTCGAGGGGGAGGAGCTGAGCCTCAGCTGGTTGAGCAGTACCACGGTCCTCACCCCGACCAGCCGTGACGCGACCACGGTGGAGGCCATCGAGTCGCTGAGCACGACGTCCGGGTCGAACCTCGACAGGTTCCCGACCTCTCGCCTGACCTGCTCGTGGAAGCGGGCCAGTATGAATGGGAGGAACTTGAACGTCTCCGTCGCAGAGAAGGCGCCCGACTCGTCGAAGCGGATGTCCACGAGGGGGAGGTCGTTGCACGCGTACCCCTGCGCCCTAAGCCAGCGGGCGACCTCGCCAGAGCTGGAGAACGCGACGCGGTCTCCCGCGGAGACGAGCCTCCTCGCAAGCGCGCTCAGCCTGGAGGCGTGCCCCATCCCGGAGCCGAAGGCGGCGAGGTAGACCCTCTTCAAGGCGACCTCCTACGGGGTCGCCGTGCGCGTCCGCCGCCCGGAGCCTGACCCTTCGGGCGGAGCGGCCGCGCGATCCGTCCGATGCGAGCCCAGTGCCCGCCGCGCCAGAAGGTCCGCGAGCACGACTCGCACCGGTAGAACAGCCTGTGCCTCTTCAAGACGCGCTCCGGGACCTCCCCGAGGCCCAGCTCCCCCCTCGCGACGACCCTGAGGGCCCCGTTGCAGACCGCGCACCTGCTCTGCCACTCCCCGCGAGGTCCGACCGCGAGGCGGGTCTTGCTCGCGAGGCTCCGCAGCCTCTCCGCGTCGGTCCGGCCCTCCACGCCGACCGCCTCGAACCTCCCCGTCCTCGACCGCTCGAGCACCGCCCTGTCCCTCGTCAGCACTATCCTTCCATCCCCCCTTGCAAGCGACTCCAGCTCCTCGTCCGTCCCGCTCTGGAAGTATAGGGTGTCGAATCCCAGGATCCTCAGCTTGCGGGCGAGGCTCCCGAGCATCGCGTCGACCACGAACCTTGGGCGAGGCTCCAACCGCCTTTCGCCGGCTGGGCGCTAGTAGGTCCCGGCCTTCTCCTCGGAGCGTATCAGGACGCCCGAGACGACCATCACGCCGAACAGCGCCACGGCGTTCCCCAGGTGGACGGCGGTCCAGATCGCGTTTAGGCCCGTGTTGACCACGATGTTCCCCAGCCCCACCTGGACCAGGAGCAGGACGCCGGAGAGGAGGAGCGCCCTGAACGCCTTGGTTGGTCTCGGCCTCATCCTAGAGACCGCGACCACCGTGGCCACCAGGACGACCCCGACGAGCACGCTGAGGGTCCTGTGCATGTACTCGATAAGGGCGGCGTACCCCGCCGGCGTGGAGGGGTTGGGGACGGCGAGGGAGCCGTTGCAGTATGGCCAGTCGCTGCTTATCGCGTTGCCGCTCGGCTGGCCGCACCCCTGCCCAAAGTCGCCCGCGGTGAGGTAGGCGCCCCACACTATCAGCACGAAGGTGGAGAGTATCGTTGCGTAGACGAAGTACCTACCCGCGCTCAAGGATTTTGACCGCCTGATAATACATAGTTAAGACTTGTCCCGCTACACAAGGACGCTCACGCAGGCGAGCAAGAATATCACCGCCAGGAACGGGCTGGAGGCCTTGAAGGCCAGGAGCGCGTTGCCCTTCGTGGGGGCGATGAAGAGCTTCACGTTGGTCGCGAGGAGGAGCAGGTCGAAGACCAGCGCCCCCGCGAGGTAGATGACCTCCCCCGCCCCGGTGAGGTAGAGGAAGAAGAGGAGACTGATCGGGATCAGGAGCAGGGTGTTTGCGACGATGAACTTCGCGGCCCTCTTCTCGCCCACTATTGAGGGGAGCATCGGGATGCCCGCGGCAGAGTAGTCCTCCTCGGTTATCACCGCGAGGCTCCAAAAGTGGCTCGGCGTCCAGACGAAGACGAGGGCGGCGAGGACCCACGCGATCAGCGCGTCGGCCGAGGTCACCGCATACCAGCCGGCGAGGGCGCAGCAGCTCCCCGCGAAGCCGCCGAGGACTATGTTCCAGCTTGTCCTCGGCTTGAGCCAGACGGTATAGACCTGGACGTACACCACCGCCCCCAGCCCGATGAACAGGGTGGCCAGGGGCGTGAGGGTGACCCACGATACGGCCAGCCCCATCGCTATGAGCGCGAGCCCAAATGCGAGCGCCCGGCCTGGCTGGACTATCCTCTCGGCCGGCAGCGGCCGGTTCCGGGTCCGCCTCATCTTGGCGTCGATGTCCATCTCAAGGTAGCTGTTCAGCGCGAGCGACCCCATCGACGAGAGGGCCCCGGCCATGAACAGCCCGGCGAGGGTGATAAGCGGGGGGAGCGCCCTCTCGGCTATGACCGCGGAGGCCAGGGCGACGAGGAGCAGGAGCCAGAGTATCTTCGGCTTGGTGAGAGCTATGTAGTCCCGCATGCTCAATCAAAATCCCTCCTTTCGGCGCGCTTTTGTCTGGCCATTTAACGGTTTCCGACCGGCCGTCTGAGGTCGTCGACTCCGCCGGCTCTGGCCGGCGGCGCCGCGGAGCTCCTCACGCGCGCCGCGAAGAAGAACGGCATGACCACGAGGAGCGGGATGCTGACCCCGATGAAGAGGGCCTGATAGGGGGCCAGGGCGACCGCGAGGGTGGTCGCACCGAGCCCTCCGATCGACTCGGCGAGGAAGAAGCCCGCGCAGGTCGGGCAGGCCGTGAATAGCCCCACGGCAGCGCCGCAGGCCACCATCCAGCGACCGGTCGCCTTGGCGACGGTCCTCCTCACTGAGAGGAGGGCGATCGAGAGGTTCAGCCCCACGAGGGGAGGGACCACGAAGAGCAGGAGCACGCTCAGGGGCACGAGCTGGAGAGCGAGGTGGGCCGGCGAGACATAGAGGATCAGCTCCGGGACGGTCCCGTACGAGCCGCAGCAGGGCACGGTGCTCCACGACGCCGCCCCGGTCGCACCGTACGCGGAGTGGAAGTCGACCGCCGGCTGGTAGACAAGGATGCTCGAGGAGAAGGCGTAGAGCAGCCCGTAGAGGAGCGTCCCCGCGAGCCCGACCCTGAGGACCGCCCTGTCAGAGACCGCGTTCCCGATTATCCCCAGGAGGGAGAGCGAAGGCCGGGAAGACCTGCCCTTCAGGAACTGGTAGGCAAGGTAGAACCCGACAAGGAGCAGGAAGAGAGAGATGCCCTGGGCCAGGAAGAACGCGGCCACCGAGGGGGTCGCGGCGGCCTCGCGCGCGAAGTAGTACTCGTCGCTCTGCCAGCCGAGCATGTTCGCAGCGACCACGGAGGCGCCGACGGCCATGCAGCCCAGCGCGGCCGGCCCAACGAAGGAGCGCCTCGCCACGACCTGGCGCCTCCGGGCCTCAGGCAGGTGGTCTGGCCTTGCTCGCCACCCCGGGCACGAAGAAGACCAGCGATGCGGCGACGAGGCCGCCGTAGAAGACGACGAGGTAGCTGTCGGTCTGCGGGAGCAGGACGGCGCAGGCCAGCGCCCAGGACACCTCGAGGACGGCCATCACGACGATTACTGCGAGCAGCCTCGCGGTCGGTCCCAAGCGCCCACCCCAGAGGCTTAGCCCGGCAGCCCGCTTTTAAGACTCTCGTCCGGCCCCGCGACGCCGGTCAACCCTTAAAATCAGAGCCCAGGCCCGCGTCGGGGAGGAGCCCGGGAGATGGGAGAGACCGGCGACGCCGTGGGAGCTGGCGGCCCCAGGCTGGCCGTCCTCTTCTTCGTCGCCGGCGCCCTTGCGACCGCGCTTTTGCTCTCGACCTCCGTCCCGCTCGACTCCTTGGCCACCCCCACGCGGTTGTCCCTGGCCGAGATGGCCGCGGGGGCGGGCACGTTCTTGGGCCTGGTCGTTGTGATGGAGCCGCTGAGGGAGACGCTGGGGAGGAGCCGCTCCCGTCTCTGCGCCGCGATGCGCTGGACGCTCGACCTGGGCGCTCCGGCGAAGGTCGCGGCCGCGATTCTGGCGGGGGCGGGGACCTTCGCGTTCGGGTTCTGGGCGCTCGCGGACGTGCTGGGAGGCTACCAGGGGTACAACTACGCGTTCGCCCGCTACCCCCTCCTCGCGAGGGTCTACGACGGGACCGTCGGCCTGGTCCCGTACGTCGGCTCGCTGGACAAGGGGACCCAGGCCTCGCTCTTCCTGGCGCTCGCGGGGGCCGGCGTCGTCGCGCTCAGGCTCAGGGCGGGTCTGGGGGCCGCGCTCAAGGACGCCGCGACCCTCTTCGTTGCACCGCTGCTCGTCGTCTTCGAGCTCGGCCTCTGGTACCAGGCCCCCGAGGACATGACCTGGCACGTCACGGACTTTTTGTCGATAGGCGGCCTCGCGGACGGGGGATACAGGTCGAGGGACTTCATCCGGGTCCCATTCGTAAACTACCCGCCGGTGGCGGGCGGGCACTTCGTGGGGAGCTACGTCGGCGGCGCGTACATCGTCAGCAACTGGATAGTCCTGTTCGTCTGCGTCTTGCTGGTCGCGTCTAGGCTGCCTGGCCTTTCCCTCTTCTCCGCCCGGCTCTGGGAGGGGAGGCCCAGGGTCCGGGGTGACCCCCACCCGCCAGATCCGACGGCCGCCCAGGGCAGGAGGGCCCGACGATCGGCGGTCAGGCAGGACGGGGACGCATCGCAAAGGGGCCGACCCTGGCAGGCTCGACCGCCGTCGGTGGACGCCGACCGCAGGTTCGCAGGCCGGCGCGCTGGGCGGGCGGCCGCGTGCGAGCGGCGGGCTCCAATACTTAATAGAAAGAGCACCCTCCGTCGCGCCTGAATCGGGTGGTTTGGACCGAACTCCCCGGGCGGGGCGCCGTGAGCACCAGGGCCGCCCCTGGCCGACGGCCTGTCCGCCTGCCCTTCAGTGGGGAGGACCCGTCGCCGGCGTAGACGACGGGACGGCGGGGAAAGGAGCGCCGGCAGGCCCGAGCCTGCAGGCCCGGGCCAGGCGGCTGGTCACGCGGGGGCTCGGCGTCCTGTGGATAATCGACGGGCTCTTCGAGCTCCAGCCGGGGCTGAAGAGGCAGTTCGCCGTAGCGGTCATCGGCAACGCCCTGCAGACCCTCCCGCCGCCGCTCTACATGGCGTCGTTCAACATGCTGACCAACATGATAATCCCCTACGCCGCGGCATGGGACCTCTTCTTCGCGCTCTTCCAGCTCGGCCTCGGCTTGGTGCTGGTCGCGGGCCCCCCGTGGGCGAAGCGCCTGGCGCTAGCGGCCTCGGTGGCGTGGGGCTCGGTGGTCTGGGTCTTCGGCGAGGGGATGGCCGGGGTGTTCAGCGCGGGGGGGACGTTTCCAGGTACGCCGAGCATACTCAACGGATTCCCAGGGCCCGCGATGGTCTACGTCCTCATCGCGCTCCTGCTCCTCATGCCGGAGGAGCGGTGGAGGCTCGCTGGACGCTCCTCGGTGGTCTCGCTCGCGCCCGCGCTGGTCTTCCTCCTCTGCGCCGCGGTGCAGGCCGCGCCGCTGATGTGGACGTCCTACGGCCAGGCGTCGATCTTCGTGGCCAGCAGGGACTATCTCCCGGCCCAGCTCGCGGTCACGCTGAGACCCTTCGCGGAGTTCACCGTGTCCAACCCCGTCCTGGGGAACGCCCTGGAGGTCTCGGCCAACCTGGCAGCGGCGCTGGGGCTGCTCGCCGCGCGCTCGAGCAGAGGGACGTTCGTTTTCGCGTTCGGGTGGCTCGCGTTCGTGTGGTGGTTCGGGCTCGGGCTCGGGGGCATGCTGACTGGGTTGGGGACTGACCCGGGCGCGCCTCCGGCCATCATGCTGCTCATGGGCCCTGGCCTCATCGCGCTCAGGGCACTCCGAAAAGCCGAGGGCGCCACAGGCTCCCCTGGGTTTGGAGGAGTCCCGCGGGTCGGACAACTCCGCGCCCTTTTGGAGCGCTTTTGAGCCGACGACACTCCGGTTTCTGTGGCCTGAACAGGCTGACGAGCCGGCCAAGGCCGACCACTACAGCCGGAAGCTTTTGGCTCCCTGTCTAGGGATCTGCCAGGCTGAGCTACCGCGGGACCGGGACGGGGTTTCCATCGTTTGCATTTAACCTCTTCTTTGCCTCGAGCGGGCCAGCCGCCCGCGTCCCCGCCGGCGGGGGTCGGACCCGCGAAACGCTTAAGAGACGTTCCGGAAAACGCGGGTCAACCCAGGATAGCACCGCAATGAGCGCCAAGTCGAAGTCCAAGCCCAAGAAGGCCGCAAAGACCAAGCCGAAGGTTACGAAGGCGAAGAGGGCGGCCAAGGCCGCCCCGCCCGTCCAAAAGGCGAGGAAGGAGAAGAAGGAGGCGGAACAAAAGCCAGCGACCCAGAAGACGGCCATGCCGGCGCGCGTCGAGCTCGGGCCCCCTCCGGCTGCGGTGGTGGCGGCTAGGCACGTCGACTCCCTCCGCGAGAGGAAGGGGAGGGGGTTCTCGTTCGGGGAGCTCTCCTCCGCGGGTGTCTCCCTCGAGACGGCGAGACGCCAGAGCCTCTCGCTGGACGTCAGGCGCAGGAGCGTCGTGGAGGGCAACGTCCAGATGCTAAAGGCGTGGCTAGAGGCGCCTCCCAGGAAGCAGGCGACCGGCTAGCGGGCTACTCCAGCCGGCCCATCCGGGCGTCGTGGAAGAGGTACTGCTGGGCGTACCCGGCGTACTCGCCGAAGTACCCCCGCATGGCCGCGGAGATCCGCTCGTAGTCCCCACCCGAGAGCCGGGTCGCGCCTGAGGCGTGCGACCTGAGCTTTTCCGCGAGCTCCTCGCCGAGCACGCCCGGGTAGTACTTGGCGAGCACCCTAGCCATCCAGACGTCGATGGGGAACGCCGAGTCCTTGTCGCAGGAGAAGAGCAGTATGCAGTCGGCCGCCTTCCTCCCAATCCCGAGGAGGGTCTTCTCGCCGAGGAGGCGATCCGTGAGGAGGTCCTTCGCCCGCTCGTAGTCCATCAGCCTCAGCTCGCCGAGGTCGACGCCGCCCGACCACACCCTCTCCGCGACCGCCTTCACGAACCGTGCCCTGTATCCAAGCCCGCAGCCCTTCAGCTCCTCCTCGGAGGCCCCTGCGAGAGCCTCGGCCGTCGGGAAGAGCGCGTACGGCACCCCGAGAAAGTCACCCTTGGCGCCGAACCTCTCGCAGACCCTCGAGATCATCCCCTTGATCCTCGGTATGTTGGTGTTGGTGGCGACGACGAACGAGACGAGGCACTCCCACGTGTCCTGCCGGATCAGCCTGAGCCCGTAGTACCGCTGGATAGCCTCGGCCACGTGGTCGTCCTTCATGATGGCCGAGTAGACCCTGTCGAGGTCGTCGTCGATCCGAAAGTACTCCCGCAGATAGTGCGGGGTGACCTCCTCCGAGGAGGTGACGCACTCGAGCGAGTCCTCCTCCTGCCTCACCTTGACTGCCCCGGCAGGGAGGACCCCGTGCCACCACTCGCCCCTCAGCTCCCAGCGGAAGGCCTGTCCGCTGTCTATGGTGTGCCCGAGGTCGAACGCGACCCCCGAGAGGTTCAGCTTGAACTCCACTTCGACTGCCCCGGGCCTTCCCGCCCCCTGCGGATAAAAGCGAGAGCAGGGGCGAGGCCCCTACGGCCTGACGGGCTACCCTAGCCTGGAGAGCCTCGAGTCGACGTCGGACCAGTTGACGACGTTCCACCAGGCGTCGACGTACTTGCCCCTGTCGTTCCAGTACTGGAGGTAGTACGCGTGCTCCCAGACGTCGAGCCCCAGGAGGATGGGCAGCTCCGCGAGCTCCATGAAGTTCTGCTTCTCCACCTGGGTGAGCACCAGGGAGTCGATCTCCTTGTCGTAGCACAGGAGGGCCCAGCCCGAGCCCTCCACGGTCTTGGCGGCGTCGCTGAACTGCGCCTTGAACTTGTCGAAGGCCCCAAAGTCCGCGGCGATCCTGTCGGCGACCTTCCCTCCGGGGCTCCCGCCTCCCTTGCCGGCCGGCGCCATGTTCGGCCAGAAGATCGAGTGGAGCTTGTGTCCGTCGATGTTGAAGCTGAGGTCCCTCAGGGTGGCCCTTACGTCTACCTGCATCGCGCCAGCCCTGGCCTTTTCGAGCTTGTCCAGCGCCGCGTTGGCGCCGTTGACGTAGGCCTGGTGGTGCTTGTCGTGATGCAGCTTCATTATCTGCTCCGAGATGTGCGGCTCGAGAGCGTTGTAAGCGTAGGGCAACGGTGGGAGAGTGTAGGTCTTTGCCATGGGACAGCCAGCCGCGGCGGGCGTTAAATCCTTTCCCGGAGGGCCCTAGGCCTTGCCCCTGATGTGCTCGGAGACGACGTCCTGCACCCTCACCACGGGTATCCCGAAGGCCGAGCAGTACTCGGCGAGCTCCGTGTCCAGGGTGATGAGGGCCACCGACCCGCCCTTCCCCGCGAGGAACTTCACTATCTCCGGGTCGGTGAGCTTCACCCTCGAGTCCTCGTGCCCGAGCATCGTCTTGTGGACGGTCTCGCAGGCGACCCCCTTCTCCCGGAGCTCCTTCGCGAGCCCGCTCAGGTGGGCGTCGGTCATGTAGCGCACTGCGGGCACCCGCTCACCCCTTCCGTCCCCGGCCCTTCCTCGCGTCGAGGATCGCCGTTATCACCACGACCGCCTTTGTGACCTCCCTCTGCATCGCGAGGGGGTCGTAGTTCTTGGGAGGAGCGTACTCCAGGAACCTGGCGTTGGGGTCGAGGTTCAGGAAGCGCTTGCACGACTCGAATATGGCGAACAGGTCGGCGCTGGGGAGCTTCTCGAGCTCCGAACGCCAGCTGTGGTGGAAGCCCCTTTCGGTCACGAAGGTGACCTTCACGTTCCCCTCTGCCTCCTCCTTCACGCTCCTCCAAAAGGTGAGGTCGCCCGCCGCCTCCAGGACCTCCCCCCTCCTCAGCTTCTTCTCGTAGCGGGTCTTGTGCCTCAGGACGTCGGCCCGCGGGATCTCGAACCGCTCCGCGATGGCCGCCGCGTCCAGGTCCAGCTTGGAGAGGTAGTAGGATCCCTCCTCGAGGACCGACGTGTCGATCTCCCCGTCGTCGGGTGGCTCCGCTCCCTTGGACTCTTCGCTCAACGTGGCGGATGGGCGCGCGCCTGCATTTAGGCGTTCGTCCGCAGGAAGGAGGCCGCGAACGCGTTCCTGTTCGCCCTCAGCACGTCCTCCTTGCTTATCACCCCGTTCCTGAGCAGGAAGTCGATCTCGTTCCTGAGGTTGGTCATGAGCATCTCAGGGCCGTCGGTGTTTATCGTGTACTTCACGCCGCTCTTCTTGAGCTGCCTGAATATCCGCTTCATGTCCCCCACCCCCTTGACCACCCGCGTGTTCAGGTTCGACGAAGGACAGAGCTCCAGGGTCACCCCCGCTTCACTGAGCCGGTCGAGCGTCTCCTCGTCCTCGGTCGCCCGGACTCCGTGGCCTATCCTCTCCGGCTCAAGGCTCTCGAGGACGTCGAGAACCGACTGGTGGCCTTCGTCCTCCCCGGCGTGGACCGTCAGGCCCAGCCCCTCCCTCCTGGCCTTCCTGTAGATCGCCTTGCAGTCGCTGTATCGGAACCCCTTCCTTGCAGAGCCCGCGATGTCGATCCCGACCACCCCCCTGCCCTTGAACTTCAGGGCCTTCTCTAGGAGGATCTCGTTGAGGTGGGCGTCGAACGTCCGGTCGAGGCAGACGATCATCCCGCACCTGACGGGGTACTCCAGGGACGCCCTGTCGAGCCCCCTCACGGCCGCCATCATTATCTGGTCCAGGTCCCTCTCCCCCCCTCGGTTCCTCTTCATCGGGTTGAACCTCAGCTCGAGGAGGGTGATGTTGTTCTTGCGGTACGCGCCCGCGATCGTGTGGTAGACGGAGAGCTCGATCGCCTGGGGGCTAGACTGGATCAGCTCCGTCCAGTGGAAGAGCGCCAGGTAGTCCTCGAACGACTTTACCTTGCGGGGGTTGACCGTGATCATGTCCACGAACCGCCAGTAGTCCTTGGTCGGGAGGCGGATCCCCTGCGCGTGCGCGATCTCCCACATCACCGCCGGGTCCACCGAGCTGCCGAGGTGAACGTGCAGCTCTGCGAGCTGCGTCTGCGGCCCCAGGAACTCGGGCGTCGCCACCACCTCACTGCGGCTCTATGGTCGCGGGCGGCTTGGAGGAGACCGAGTAAGCCACGCTGACCACGCCCTCCACCTCGTTGGTGATCCTGCTCGAGAGCCTCTCGAGGGCGGGGTAGGGCATGCGGAACCAGTCGGCCGTCATCGCGTCGACAGACTCGACCACCCGCACGGTGACCTGGGCGCCGACCCGCCTCTCGTCGCCCAGGACGCCCGTAACCCGGTCGTCCCCCAGGTATGCGAAGGCCTGCCACACCCTGTCGTAGAGCCCCTCCTCCCTCATCGCCTGCTCCACCACGTGGTTCGCCGCCCTGCATAGCCGGAGCTTCTCCGGGGTCACCTCACCGATTATCCTCACCGCGAGCCCGGGCCCCGGGAACGGGTGCCTCCCTATGACCGCGGCCGGGATCCCGAGGAGGGTGCCGAGCGCCCTCACCTCGTCCTTGTACAGCTCTCGGAGTGGCTCTATCAGCTCGAGCTTGAGGTCCTTGGGGAGCCCTCCGACGTTGTGGTGGGTCTTGATCACCGAGGCGGGCGCGCTCGTGTGGCCGCTCTCGATCACGTCGGGGTACAGCGTCCCCTGCGCCAGGTACCTGAAAGGGCCATTCACGCGGGCGTACTCCTCGAAGGTCTGGGCGAAGACCCTCCCTATGACCTTCCGCTTCTCCTCCGGGTCGGCCAACCCCTTGAGGGCGCCCAGGAACCTCTTGGAGGCGTCGACGAACTCGATAGGGACTCCGAGGTCGTCCCTGAGGAACCTGGAGACCTCCTCCGCCTCCCCCTGCCTCAGGAGCCCCGTGTCGATGAAGACGCACTGGAGCCGGTCGTGGAGCGACCTGTTGAGGAGGACGGAGGCGACGGAGGAGTCGACGCCCCCCGATACCGCGCAGAGCACCCGGCCCTCGGGGGTGCGACGGAGCGACTCCACGGTCTCCTCGAGGAAGCCCTCCATGCTCCAGGTCCTCTCGGCGCGGCAGACGTTGAAGACGAAGTTGGAGAGCATCTCGTCCCCGTGCTCCGTCTGCACGACCTCCGGGTGGAACTGGACTCCGAACTGGGCCCCGTCGGCCGACCTTATCGCGGCGTAGGGCGAGTTGTCGCTCTCGCCCATCGAGGTCAGCCCCCGGGGGAGCCTCGTCGCGGAGTCCCCGTGGCTCATCCAGCAGACCACTCCCGAGCCCTCGATCCCCTCGAAGATCCCAGTCCTGTCGGTTATCCTCAGCTCCGCCTTGCCGTACTCGCGCCTCTCCGCCCTCTTCACCTCGCCGCCGTGGGCCTGGACGATGAGCTGGTAGCCGTAGCATATCCCGAGGACGGGGATCTCCCCCGAGAAGACGCCCTCCTCCGGATGGGGCGCGCCCTTCCCGTAGACGCTGGAAGGGCCCCCCGAGAGTATCACCCCCTTCACCCCCATCTGCTTGAGGGCGCTCACCGGGGTGTCGAACGGGAGCAGCGCAGAGTAGACACCAAGGGACCGCACCCGCCTGGCTATGAGGTGAGAGTACTGCCCCCCAAAGTCCAGGACCGCGACACCACCCCGCAGGAGGGCGGAGTCCTTCCGAGCGCCGCCTGCCTTGGCCCTTGTCGGGGCCGCGACGCTAGAGGTTCGCAATCGCTCTCACTTTAGCGTCAGGGAGTGGACCCCGAGCTCAGAGGTCCCCTGGGGAGAGACGTACCCGAAGGACGCCACGTTCCAGAGGTCCCTCACGCTCCTGGCCCCCGAGTAGCCGAACGACGCCTTCAGGCCGTTCTCGAGGTTCGAGAGCACGTCGGCCGCCTTGCCAGCGTATGGGACATACGCCTCGACCCCCTCCTCGAGCCCCTTGGCAGGCACGCTGTAACGGTCAAGGGCGAAGCGGACGCTCCTTGCCCCGGCGCTGGCCATACCCCTGTGGGCCTTCATCTTTGTGCCGTCCTTAGTCACGACCTTGGACGGCGACTCGTCCGTCCCCGCGAGCATCGAGCCGAGCATCACGGTGGATGCCCCGGCGGCCAGCGCGAGGGACGCGTCCCCCGCCCCCCGTATCCCCCCGTCGGCGATTATCGGGACGTCCGAGTTCAGCTCTCCTACGGCCGTCGCGACCTCAGAGACCGCGAAGAGGGTGGGCGCGCCGACCCGGGTCACCTCCGAGGTGATGCAGACGGAGCCAGAGCCGATACCCACCCGGAACCCGTCCACGCGGGGGAGCTCGGCGAGTATGTCCTTGACGGCCCTCCTCGTGCCGATGTTCCCCGCTACGAAGTCTGAGCTCAGGTTGGGGAGGAGCTTCGCGGTCACCTTCAGCAGGTTCGAGTTGTGGAAGTGCGCCACGTCCGAGACCAGGAAGTCGGCGACCTTGTCCAGCGCCTCGCAGCGCTTCGTGTCGAGCGGAGAGACCGACGCCCCCACGAGGGGCCGACCCTTGGCGTCGACCGACCTTGCCTCGACCTTCGCTGCCTTGGCCTTTTTCACCTGCTCCACCTGGCTCTCGACGCTCATGTTCCTGTGGACCACCCCCACTGCGCCAATCCTCGCCAGCTCGGCGGCCATCTTCCATTCGGTGACGGTGTCCATGGGGGACGAGACGAACGGCACGCTGACCTTGACGTTCTTGGTGAGGCGGGACGACAGGTCGATGTCCTTCGGTTCGACCTCGCTCCTCCCCGGGAGGAGGATGAAGTCCCTGAAGGTGTAAGCCTGCGCTGCTGTCTTCAGTTTCGTGACGAAACTCTGTGGCAAGGAATCTATAGACCCTTACCAAAGGGCGCACTCCGTCGTCATATAATAAGCGTTGCGGGCGCCGGCGGTCAGGAGAGCCCCTGAGGCCTTGAGGCCAGCTCCCTCTCGACCTCCTGGATGTCCTTGACAGAGTCGACCAGCGACCAGAACCCCCGGTACCGGTACGCGGTGACCTGGCCGCGCGAGGCGAGCCTGGGGAAGGTCTCCCTCTCTATGTCCCCCTTCTGGGGAAGGTCCGCCAGGAGCCTGTCCGCGTCCCCAAGGTAGACCCCGCCGTTTATCCAGACGTCCGGGAAGGCGGGCTTCTCCTCGAACCCCGTGACGAAGCTCCGCTCGTCCACCTTGACTATCCCGAACCTCGACCTGTACGGGACCAGGAGGAGCGTGACCACCGGCCTCGGGGCCACGGACCCCCTGACCTTGCCCATCTCCTCGATCCGCAGGTCTGTGATTATGTCGCCGTTGAGCATGACGACGTCCTCGCCCGAGACCCCCTTCTCGGATATCGCCTTTCGGAAAGCCCCGCCCGTCCCGAGCGGGGTCTCCTCCACGCTGTACTCCACCCCGACGCCGTGATAGTCGCTCCCAAAGTGCTCCTCGAGCCGCTCCCACTTCCAGCCGCAGAGGAAGACCACCCTCTCGAGGTCCCCGTTCGACCTGAGCCAGTCCAGCTGCCACTCGGCTATGGGCTTCCCGGCGACAGGGACGAGCGGCTTCGGCCTGTCGTCGGTCAGCGGCCGGAGCCTCAGCCCCTTGCCCCCCGCGAGGATTAGCGCGATCATGAGAAGGGGGAAGGAGCCCCGGCACGATATTTAGGGCTTGGGCCCCCGCCGCGCGCGCGGACCGGGCTCACGGGGAAGCCGCTGAGCCGTCGAGCATGTACCTGGCCAGCTCGGGCTTCCCGCGGGTCGAGACGTAGACGCCGGGGAGCCCCTCGGCGCGCATCCTCTCGACCACAGACCTCGACTCCTTGAGGAGCCTCGCCTCACCGCCCTCCTCGGCCATGGCGTCGAGGGCCGGCGGGAGGTTCCACCTGAACCTCTGCCTGCAAGCCTCGATGTCCTCCCTGTCCCGGAACGGGAAGACGTTGAGGAGCACCCTGCCCTTGAGGTTCTTCTCCTCGAGCACCCTGACCTGCTGCGGAAGGGTCTCGGACAGGTCAGAGGTGGGGGGCTGGGCCAGCAGGCAGTCCGCCCCGCTCGCGATCCTCGACGAGGCGATCTCGTCCCCCTTTGGCGTGCCGAGGGTGGCGAGGTTCACCGGTGCCAGGATGGTGGCCTTCACGTCTGCCCTGTCTGCCAGCTCCCTCATCTCCCGGATCGCCTTTGAGAGCGACGGATAGTCGTAGACGTTGGCGGAGCCCTCGCCCTCGTTGTACCGGTCACCCCAGACGAGCATGACAGAGTCCAGGCCGTAGGAGAGGGCGCTGAGGAACAGCGTCCTCAGCGCGGATCGGTTCCCGTCCCTCGCGGCGATGACTGGGATCACCTCCGTGTCCAGCTCCTGCCTTAGGATGGCGGCGGTGTAGATGCTCGAGAGCTTGAGCCGCCCGATGTCCTTCATGTCCGCGACCAGGACGCAGTCCGCGAGGTTCTCCACCTTCTTCACCCTTGCCACGATGTCCTGGGTCTTCTGCCTGAGCCCGAGGAGCGGCTCCTTGGACGCCTCCGCGCTGAAGTTTGGGGGGAAGATCTCCACGATCGTCGTGAAGACCCCCTTCTCCAGCCGCTCCGCGAGCCTCAATCACTCTATCACTTTCTGCCTGTAGGACGGGGTCCCCGAGGCGATGGACGCCTCGGCCCGCCCGAGCTCCAGCGTGAGGTACGAGAGGTGCCTCCTGCTGAGCCCGAGCGAGTCCGCCTCCTCGTTGAGCGTCTGGAAGAGCCGCTCGGCCGACTTTGAGCGGAACCTCTTCTTCGCGACGTGGTCGTACCCATAGTACGCGACCACTATCTCCTTCGTCTCTCGGCTGACCGAGACCAGGAAGTAGCCTCCAGGGTCGTACTCCTTCGGGGTGAGGTGGGAGGCCGACGCCTCCTCTGGCTCGCCGAAGAACGCCCCGTCCCTGGCGAGGGTGAGGACGACGTTCTTCTCGTAGGCGACCTCCCGATTGAGGTTCCGCTGGCCGCAGTGCGGGTGGACGAACTCAATCCGGTCTGCCCCAAGCTTTGCCTCCGCGAAGGCGATCAGGCGCCTGGTCTCGTCCACCGTCTCCACCCTCATCCCCTGGCTGTCAGTGCAGCCCAGGCCTATCTTCTGGTCGTAGCTCTTCTTCCCGGCCTCCTCGAAGAGCTTCGGGTAGTGGTAAAAGTCCAGCGAGATGGTGTCCACCTTGAGCTTGGTGAGCAGCGAGGAGAAGATCCTCACAGCGTCGCCGCAGACGTGGACCACGGTGGGTAGCTTCGCGGCCGATGCCACCTCGTCGTAGAGGCCGGCGACGTAGTCTGCGGTCGAGGACTCGGCCGCTATCGTGGGCGAGTCGAGCTGGAGCCACGAGACCGCCTTAGAGGCCTGGAGGTCCTCGATCTCCGGGATGATGATCTTCCTGTTTATCTCGCGCGCCAGCTCCCTCGTGTCGGCGTAGCTCCCCGTGTTGATCTTGGCGAAGCGCGCGAGGGTGTACGCGTCGGTGATCGGCTCCTTGAGGTCGTAGTGCGACGGGAGCACTCTCCTCGCGTGGAGGACGTCGGCGAGCCTGATCGAGCCCGTCCGCTCTATCCTTTCGTTGACGTAGGCGTCCGCGCCCTGCCACGCGATCCCCTTCACGAACTTCGGGTCGAGGAAGAGCGAGTAGAGGTCCCCCCTCCCCTGCCCCGTGGAGGGAACGTCGACCCCCGCCGAGGTGAAGTCCTTGAGTGCCTCCTCCATCGCCCACAGGTACGGGTCGACGACCTCGTCCCCTAGCCCGTGCCTGGAGATGGCGTAGTAGTACTCAACGTCCTCGGCTGGAGGGAATGTCGGGTAGCTGCCTATCGTCGTTACCCTGGGCGTCAACCAGACCTGCGCCTCGCGAGCTCGGCGCCGCCGACGACGAGGTCGAGCATCTTCTGCGCGATCTCAGGGCGCCTCGTCCGGAGGCCGCAGTCTGGGTTGACGTAGAGCTTCTCGGGGGCGAGCCCGGTCACCTTCGCAGAGTAGAGCACCCGGTCCCTTACCACCTCGAGGGTGGGGAGGGTGTCCGTGTGGATGTGGATGACCCCCACCCCCAGCTCCCTTTGGTACCCGTACTCCTTGAAGAGCTTGAGGTCCTCGAACCCGACCCTCGACCCGGGGTCGAGCCCTCTCTCGAACGTGTCCCGGTTCCCGTACTCGAGGGAGAAACGCTCGCACTTTTTCATCTCGAGGAGGTGCGGGAAGAGGATCCCGTAGCCCGTGCTGGGCGGGAAGCAGCTGTGGACGCTGAAGGTGGCGCCGAGCCCCTTGGTCGTCTCGTTGAAGGCCTCGCTCACCAGCTTGATGTCGTCCTCGGTCTGGTACTGGGTCGCGGCGGGAATGTCTATCTGGACCTCCCTCACGCCCTTCCCGATGAGCTCCGAGATGACCCTCCTGATTATCTTGGCGAGCTCGAGGGTGAACTCCCGCCTCGCGCTGAAGCCCCTCTTCGCAGGCGAAAGCCCCTTCCTATCGGCCCACCTCCCCGTGTAGTAGTTGTTGTCCGACCACGCCATGATGGTGATGGCGTCGGTCACCGGCACCTTCGGCACCCGCTCGGTGTGGGCCTGGGTGAACACGAGCTCCTCCTCGTGGTAGTTCTCCTTGTACTTGGGGGGCCCGCGTATCGAGGCCATGCGCCAGTACTTGTTGTCGAAGCTCCTCACCCTCCCGACGAACTCGAAGCCCCCGATGCTGGAGACGGGGGTCTCGTACATCTCAGTCCTAGCCTGCTCGCCGCTCCAGACGAGGTCCAGCCCGGGCTCCTTTGCCACGCCCTGGCCGGCCGTCTCGCACATCCGTATCGCGTAGAGGAGCGAGAAGTCGACGATGGTCTTCTTCTCCTCCTCGGTGAACGAGTAGCGCTTCGCGAGGAGCCTGTAGAGGTCTGCCCTCCCCTCCACCTGAAGCCGCTCGCCCCACTCCCTGGCCGAGGCGAGGTCGTCGTCCGTGAGAGCCATCAGCCTGAAAGGCTTGGTCCGCCAGCCGAACTTGGGGAGGCTGCCGATCTCCTGGGTCGGGAAGGGCTTCATCGCCGCGCGCCTCCTTTCGCCGACCTCCCGACCCTCGCGCGCACCCTCGCGAGGAGCTCCAGCTTCTGGTCAGCGCTCACCCTTGGTATGAACCGCAGGTCCGCCGACGGAGCGACCGTGATGGTCTTGGCGCCGGTCCTCTCCTCCACCGCCTCGAGCCGCTCCGCGAGGGCGCCGGCGTCCTCGAGGTAGGTCGTCCTCGCGTCCGCGATCCCCGCGATGACCCCCTTCGAGGTCTTGGGGAGCGACGCCTCGTCGGTCTGGGTCAGGTCTACCCCTACGTCGTCGGTCGGGATGTCGTCGAAGAGGTCCGGCAGGTACGGGGAGGCGTCCCCGAAGAACGGGTAGTAGCCGCTCCTGAGCTTGACCCCCTTCAGGGAAGCCCTGACCGACTCCCCCACCTGCTTCAGGTCTGAGCGCGAGAGCGCCCGCCGCTTCAGCCTGTAGACGAGGCTCGGCGCCGAGAACTGGACGTACTTCACCCCCAGCGAGGAGAGCCTCTGCAGCTCGAGCCTGATCGCGTCGGCGTAGGCGAAGAGGAGCTTCTCCTTGCTACCGTAGTGCCTGTCCTCTGCCAGCTCGGCGAAGGTGAGGGGGTCGGGCAGGATGACCTTCAGGGAGGACCCTTGGCCTGCGAACCTCTGCTCGACGGCCTTCGAGAGCGCCCTGCCGTTGCTGGAGATCTCGCCCTTCACGACCGGGGTGTAGAAGAACGTGTTCGTGTTGAACCACCTGACCATGGGGCCTGGCTCGAGCCCCTCGAACCCCGAGCTCACCGGGCGGAAGAGGTCCTGCCAGGCGAGGGTGATCTGCCCGTCGGTCACGTACTCGACCCCCGACCGCTTCTGGAGCCCGACGAGCGCGTCGCAGTCCTCGTCGACGCACGACTTTAGCGTGACCTCGTTTATCCTGTTCCTCTCCCAGTCCTGGGTGGCTTGGATGGTCTTCTCGTTCCTCGCGTGAAGACCCGTCAGCGAGACCTGGAATTCTGTCAACCGGGTGCGCCCCCGGTGTGGGAGGGTAAAAGCTTCACCAAGGCGGCGAGCGGATTATTCATATGATATAAGTTGTTCTGACTCGGTTATTCTTTGGTGCATTTTTCGGCCGCGCCCCCGGGGCGGCACAGGTCCCCCCTCCTCGCCCTCCGGCCTACTCCCTCGGAGCGGCCCTTCTCGGTCCGCCCTGGCCATCCCTTCCTCTCGAGAGCGCTTCGACGGCCTGGACCAGGGCCTGGGTCCCGAGCTCCCCCAGCCCCTCCTCCACGAGCCTCCCGTAGAGCCCGTGCACGAGGGATGTCGCTGGGAGCCCTGCGTCGACCTCCTCGGCGGAAGAGAGGACGTAGCCCAGGTCCTTCTGGAGGAGCTTGATCTTGAAGCCCGGCGCGAAGTCCCTCCTCGCGACCTTCGGCCCCAGGTTCGTCAGGCTCCAGGACGAGGCCGCCCCCGCCGATAGCGAGTCGATCAGCTTCTCGGCGTCGAGCCCAGCCCTCGCGGCGAAGTTGAGGCACTCGCAGACCCCCGCCATGTTGCAGGCCACGAGTATCTGGTTGGCGAGCTTAGCCAGCTGGCCCGACCCCGTCGCACCCATGTGGACCACCTTCCTCCCCATCGCCTTGAACACGGGGAGGCTCGCCTCGAACAAGCGGGCGTCGCCGCCCACCATGATGGTGAGGGTCCCTTCTCTCGCCCCGGTCTCTCCCCCGCTGACGGGGGCGTCGAGCATGCTCACCCCCCTGGCCGCGAGGGCGGCGGCGACCCTCGTAGTCGTGCTCGGGGAGATCGTGCTCATGTCCGCGACGATCAGACCCGCGTGGGCGCCCTCAGCGATCCCGCGCGTGCCCAGGACGACGTCCTCGACCGCCTGGGAGTCTGTCACCATGGTCACGACGAGCTCGCTGGCCTCGGCGACTGCCCTGGGGGAGGGGGCTGCGGTGGCGCCCCGAGCGACCAGCGAGTCGACCGGAGCCCGGCTCCTGCTGTACACCGTGAGCGCGAACCCCGCCTCCAGGAGGTTGAGCGCCATAGGCTTCCCCATGATCCCCAGCCCGATGAACCCGACCCGCGTGATACCCATGTCGCGGTCGGGAGCCGGCCGCGAGGTTATATCTCGATGGCCCTACTGGAGGCTCACTTTTCGTTCTGGGTGCAGGCCACCTTCTTGTACGAGCAGCAGGTGCACTGCGCGCACGATACGGTGTTTAGGTGCTTGCACACCTGGCAGATGCATGATGGCATGTGCTTCTGGTTCTCTCGCCTGTCTTGCGCCGGTTAGACGCTCTTTGAAGGGCGTATGGTGAAGATGACCCTCTTCTCTTGAGGGCTACTCCACGGGTACTTGGCCTTGCCCAGGTACTTCATCGCCAGCTTGTCGATGTGCTCGTCGGCCGCCTTGCCCGTGGTGCTCCTTACCACCTTGCCTGTGACCGAGATGTACTCGTAGGGGTTCCCGATGTCGAAGACGCCCACGGTTACCCTGGGGTCCCTCTTCACGTTCTTGGCCTTTTGCCTTCCCAGGGCCGTGTTCACCAAGAGGTTCTCCCCGTCGGTGTCCACCCAGGTGGGTGTGAGCTGCGGGGTGCCGTCCTTGTTGAGGGTAGCGACGAAGGCGAAGTTCTTTCCCTCGAGGAGCTTCTTCGCTTTCTCAGATAGCTTGGGCAAGTCGGCGGCTGCTGCCCACCGGTGCAAGATAACCGTTTCTGAGCCCCCCACGCTCGGGCTGGGGGGCCCGGCGACGCGGGGTCGTCGTCCCGCACCCGCCAGGCGATGCCGGGCGCGAGCCAAGAGCGTCGCCAAGCCTTATCAATGAGCGCCCGTCCTGAATTGGCATCCTCTTGCCAGTCCCGAAGAAGGTCTCCCTCGGCGAGAGGGAAGTGAAGATCGTCTGGAGCGACGGCCACGAGAGCGCCCACAACAACAGGTCGCTCAGGGAGGCCTGCCCCTGCGCGATGTGCCAGGGGGAGCCGCCCGCGATAGGCATCAGCCCGGTGATACGCCTGACGGTGGCCGCGCCCGAGGGGGTCGCGGCGAGGCGCTACGCCATGGTCGGCAGGTACGCCATATCGTTCTCCTGGTCGGACGGGCACGCGACCGGGATCTACCCCTACGACTACCTGCTAGCATCGTGCGAATGCGCCGCCTGCCTGGCGGCCAGAGGTTGATGCCGGTGGCAGGGTCGGGGGCCTTCGAGTCGCTCGCGGAGCCGGTGAGGGCGCTGCTCGAGGAGAGCGGGATGACCACGCCGACGCCGCCTCAGGCGGAGGGCATCCCCCTTGTGGCGAGCGGCTCGAACGTGCTGATCGTCGCCCCGACCGGGTCCGGGAAGACCGAGGCGGCCGTCCTGCCTCTCCTGAGCAAGCTCGTCGAGGGCGGGCCGAGGCACGGGGTCTCGCTGCTCTACATCACCCCGCTCCGGGCGCTCAACCGCGACATGCTCCGGAGGCTCCAGTTCTGGTGCGGGAGGCTCGGGCTCACCCTCGACGTGAGGCACGGCGACACCACGCGGGCCCAGCGGCAGCGCCAGTCGAGGGACCCGCCCGACGTCCTGGTCACGACCCCCGAGACCCTCCAGGCGATGCTGCCCGGGGCGAGGATGCGCCAGAGCCTCGCCGACGTGAAGGCGGTCGTGGTAGACGAGCTGCACAACCTGGTGGAGAGCAAGAGGGGCGTCCAGCTCACGGTCGGGCTCCAGCGCCTGCGCAGGCTCGCGGGAGGGTTCCAGACGGTGGCGCTCTCCGCCACGATCGGGAGCCCCGAGACGGCGGCGATGTTCATCTTCGGCCGCGCGCCCCACTCGATAGTCAGGGCTCCCGCCCCCAAGCGGGTGGGCTACCTGGTGGAGTACCCGACCCCCAGTACCGAGCACGGCGCCGTCTCGAAGGAGGCTTTCACCTCGGTCGACCTGGCGGCGAGGCTCGCCCGGATGAGCGAGCTGATCGCCTCCCACAGGTCCACGCTCATCTTCGTCAACAGCAGGACCACGGCAGAGATGCTGGGGGAGAAGCTCAACAGGCTCAGGGGGGACGTCGGGGTGCACCACGGGTCCCTCCCAAGGGAGGAGCGCGAGAGGGTGGAGGGCTCGTTCAGGTCGGGCGAGGTCAAGGCGCTCGTCTGTACATCGACCCTGGAGCTCGGGATCGACATCGGCGCGGTCGACCTCGTAGTCCAGTACATGTCGCCCAGGCAGGTGACCTCGCTCATCCAGCGCGTCGGGCGTTCGGGGCACGACCTGCGGCGCGCCTCCAAGGGCGTCCTCGTCACCGTGGGGGCGGACGACATACTCGAGTCAGCGGCATCGGTCTCCGAGGCCCTCCGCGGGAGGATGGAGGAGACCCGGCCCTACGAGAGGAGCCTCGACGTGCTCGCCCACCAGGTGGCGGGCTACGCGATGGAGCAAGAGCCCGTGGACTCGGCGGCGCTCCTCGACGAGCTCAGGCAGTGCCACCCGTACAGGGAACTCGACTCGCAGACCCTGGGGAGGGTGGTCTCCTACCTCTGCGAGCTCAGGAAGCTCAGGCGGGACGGCGACAGGATCTTCAGGACCAGGGGGACGAGGGAGTACTACTTCCAGAACCTCTCGACGATCCCTGACGAGACGCGGTACTTCGTGATCGACGTCGCCAACAACCAGGGCGTGGGGATCCTCGGGGAGGAGTTCGTGATTCTCCAGGCCAAGGTCGGCCTCCACTTCATACTCAAGGGGAGGATCTGGCAGATGGAGAAGATCGCGGACGACAGGAAGATCTACGTGACCTCCGTCGAAGACCCCCTGGCGGCCGTCCCCGGGTGGGACGGCGAGATGCTCCCCGTCCCCTGCGCGCTGGCCCAGAAGACGGGGGAGCTCAGGCGTAGGACCGCGTCCCTCCTCGAGGGCTCCACCCCCCAGGCGGCCGCGGCAGCGCTCTGCTCCGAGCTCCCCGTCACGGAGCCGGCGATGACCAGGGTCGCGGAGGAGATCGAGGAGCACGTGAAGACAGGGGCGCCCCTTCCCTGCGACCGACTCGTGCTCCTCGAGGGCTGGCAGAAGTACCTCGTCGTCCACTCGTGCTTCGGGGAGAAGGTCAACCGCCTGCTCGCCTACACCTTCGAGGAGGTCCTCTCCAGGCGCGGCCTGATCAGGCTCTGGTACATGGACGGCTACCGCCTGCTCGTCGAGCTGACCACGGAGGCCTCCGAGCTCGACCTGGAGCGGCTGGGAAGGGACCTCTTCGGGATGACCCCGAAGGAGTTCGAGGAGACCTACGCGGTGGCCGCGCAGAGGAACTTCCCATTCCCGACGAGGGTGAAGCAGATCGCGGAGAGGTTCGGGGCGCTCCGTCGCGGGCAGTTCATCGCCCACCCGAACCTGTGCTCCCTCCCGACAAGGTTCGAGAACACGCCGGTCTTCGAGGAGGCCGTACAGGAGACCGGGAGGGACATGATCGACATGGCCAGGGCGAAGGAGCTCCTCGCGAACGTCGCCTCCGGCCTCGTCAGGGTCGAGGCCTTCCAGTCGGGCGAGCGCCCCACCCCCATCGCCTACAGCATCCTCTACAGGTACCTGGAGGTGCCCGAGCTCGTCGCCCCCGACTCGCTAGCGAGGTCGACCGCGGAGAAGATGCGCCTGAGCGTCTACGGGACGCCGGTCGAGCTCCTGTGCATGAAGTGCGCCGAGAGCCAGGGGAGGGCTGCGATAGGCGACCTCCCCGAGGAGCCCACCTGCAAGGGATGCGGCTCCGGCCTGCTCACCCCGAGCTTCTTCGACCCCACGAAGGTCGCGGCGCTCCTGAAGAGGAGGCTCTCGCGGACGGGGGAGGCGCAGCCGACCGACGAGGAGAGGTCGGAGCTCGCAAAGGCACGGCGGGCGGCAGACCTCGTCCTCTCCTACGGCAGGAGGGCGGTGGTGGCCCAGGCGGTCTATGGGGTCGGGCCGCAGACGGCCGCGAGG
>JAJZNC010000029.1 GCA_021848045.1 archaeon | reverse complement strand
GAACCGGGTCTCGATGAACTTGAGTATCGAGGTGTGGTCGTTGGTGACCCCGTCGAGGTAGCCCTGCTTCGCGAAGGGCGAGATGACGAGGCAGGGGACCCTGAAACCGTAGCCATACTCGTCTACCTGTGGCGGAGGGACGTGGTCGTAGAAGCCCCCGAAGCAGTCCCAGGTGACGAATATCGCAGCCGAAGGCCAGTACGGGCTCGCCCCCACGGCGTTCACTATGCCGTCGGCCACGGAGCTCTCGCCGTTCTGGACGTCCGCGGGCGGGTGCTCGTCTCCGCCCGGGGCCCCGATCACCCAGGTCACGTCGCTGAGCGACCCCGCCTCGAGGTCCGAGGCGAAGGCGGCCGCGGGCTTGAACCTCGAGATGGCAGCCTGCGAGCCCTGGACGTAGGCGAAGCTCTCGTACCACGACGGGTGGTCCGTGTAGACGCTCCACGAGACCCCCGCCGCGTCAAGCCGCTGGAAGACGGGCGGGAAGGCGAGGGTCCTCGGAACGCTGTCGCTCTTGAGCCCGCCCGCGGTCCCTGCCACCAGGTACAGGTGGTTTGGGGCGCTTTCGCTCATCACGGATGAGAAGTAAGCCTGGCAGAGGACGTAGCGCTGCGCGGCGTTCCAGTAGCGCCGGATGTCAGAGCCGTCGAAGTAGCACATCGTCGCCTTGTTCCCCTCCGAGTAGACGAAGCCGTCCATGCGCCCAGAGTCGTAGTCTTCGTGGGCGGATGACCACGAGTGGGTCATGTCGACCGGGGAGAGGGTCGGCGAGTGGAAGGGGGAGACGCACGGCGCGGAGGGGCCCTTCGCCCGAGGGAGGCAGACTCCCGGGGGGAGCCCGTCCGCGCCCGGGTACGTCCCGAAGTAGTTGTCGAAGGTGTGGTTCTCCTGGAAGACGACGACGACGTTCCGTATCGCGGAGAAGGGCGAGGGAGCGCCCCTCTGCGTGGCCTTCGGCGCGGCGGACGCGACGGCGCGCCTCTTCTCGCGCAGAGCCATGGCCCAGGCATGGCGGGGGCGCCTAAAAACGTCATAGAGGAATCCTCTATCTGCGGGGGCGCGGTCGGGCTCCCGGTCTCATCCATCCGCGCTCACGTAGCTGGAGTAGCCGGCGTCCTGGATCGCCCTCTTGATGCTGGCCTTGTCGGTCTTCGAGTCGTCGTAGTCGACGAAGACCTTGTTGAGCATCACCGCGCTGCCGACGTCCTTCACGCCGTCGAGCTTCCTGAGCCTCTTTCCTATGGCGAGCGAGCAGGTGACGCAGTCCATGCCCGCCACCGAGAAGACCACCCTCTTCGTCCTCCCCTGGGGCCTCTCGCTCATCGGGGCTCAGGCCTGAACCTGAAGAGGAGGAGCGAGTTGCTCAGGACTGTGACCGAGCTCAGAGCCATCGCCCCGGCGGCCAGGAAGGGGAGCACGTTGTAGACCCCGATCCCGAAGAACGGCACGAGTGCACCAGCCGCCACGGGGATGAGGACGACGTTGTATGCGAATGCCCAGAAGAGGTTCTCCCTTATCTTCGAGAGGGTCTTCCTGCTGAGGCTGATCGCGTCCGCGACGCCCGTGAGGTCGTCCCTGATCAGCACGATCCCGCCTGTCTCCTTGGCGATGTCGGTGCCGCTCCCTATCGCTATGCCCACGTCGGCCTTCGCGAGCGCCGGGGCGTCGTTTATCCCGTCCCCCACCATCGCCACCACCCTCCCCTCCCTCTGCAGGGACTCGACGGCCTCCTCCTTCTGCTGAGGCAGGACCTCGGCCAGGTACCTGTCTATACCGACCCTCTCGGCGATCGCCGCCGCGGTGCGCGCGTTGTCGCCGGTCAGCATGACCACCCGCACCCCGATCCGCTTGAGCGAGTCGACCGCGGCCCTGGCGGAGGGCTTGACAGTGTCCGCGAGGGCGAGAGCGCCGACGACCTTCCCATCGGAGACCACGACCACCGCGGTCTTGCCCTCCTGCTCGAGCCCGGCGACCCGCGGGTCGGAATACCCTTCCAGCGAGCCGTCGCCCTCATCGATGAGCCTCCTGTTCCCGAGCGTCACCGTCCTCCCGTCAACGGTGGCTTTCACGCCCCTCCCCGCGAGAGCCTCGAAGCCTCGAGGGGCGGAGAGCTGGACTCCTCGTCTGGCCGCCTCGTCGACGATCGCCAATCCGATCGGGTGCTCAGACCCCTGCTCGACGGACGCGGCCAGGCGCAGCACCTCTTCGGCGCCGACCGAGCCGAGAGGGACGACGTCCGTCACCGAGGGCTTCCCGACCGTGAGAGTCCCCGTCTTGTCGAAGACGACCGTGTCGACCCGCCCTGCCCTCTCGAGGTACTCCCCGCCCTTGATGAGGACCCCGCTCTGGGCGCCCTTGCTCGTCCCGACGAGGAGCGCCGCAGGGGTCGCGACCCCGAGCGCGCAGGGGCAGGATATCACGACGACGGAGACGAAGACGAGCACGGAGAAGGCGGGGCCGATTCGCCCCAGGACGTACCACGAGAGGGCGGCGGCCGCGGCCGCGAGCACGACCACGGGCACGAAGTACGACGCTATCCGGTCTGCCAGGCGCTGTATCGGTGCTCGCCCGACCTGCGCCTCCTCGACGAGCCTCACTATCTGAGAGAGCGCGGTGTCCTGGCCGACCCTGTCTGCCCTCAGCCTCAGCAGACCGGACAGGTTGATCGTGGCCCCCATCACCTCGTCGCCGGGCGACTTTTCGGCGGGGATGCTCTCCCCCGTTATCATCGACTCGTCGACCGCCGACCTCCCCTCGAGGACGATCGAGTCGACCGGGACATTCTCTCCGGGCCTCACCACGAGGGTGTCCCCCGCACTCACCTGCTCGATCGGCACCTCCGCCTCCGCGCCGGCCTGGTCGACCCTGTGGGCGATCGTGGGCCGCAGGTCGACGAGCTTCCTCACCGCAGCGGAAGCCCTGCTCTTCGTGACGTGCTCGAGGAACCTCCCCGAGAGGATCAGCGTGATTATGACCACCGAAGTGTCGAAGTAGACCGCGGAGGAAGGCAGGAGCCCCGGGGCGAAGGTCACGACCGAGGAGTAGCCCCAAGCGGCGGAGGTGCCTAGCGCGATGAGCACGTCCATGTTCCCCATGCGGTTCCTCAGGCTGTCGAGGGTGCCACGGTAGAACCTCCTCCCTATCACGAGCTGGACCGGGGTCGCGAGCGCGAAGAGGAGGTAGTCCGACGCCCTCGAAGGCAGCGGCGACGAGTACGTCAGGAGCAAGACGGGGACAGAGAGCAGGGCGGCTGCGGCGACCTCCAGCTCGAGCCTCCTGAGCTCCCTCTCGGGCGCCAGGAACTCCCTCATGCACGCGTCGCTGCAGAAGTAGTACGTGACGCCCCGGACGTCCGCCCTGAGCTCCGCTGTCTTCTCGTCGACGTACATTCCGCAGACGGGATCCTTCGCTATTTCGCTTCCACCTCACTCGAAAGGCGCGGGTCGCCTGCTCACGCCGGGCCGCCGGAAGGTCTTAAACCGTCGTCTTTACGAATGGAAAGTCTCTCCCCGGAGGCGGTGCGACGCGCCTTGGTCAGCCGCGCGCCGTACCTGTCCAGGTACGCCTTCCTGCACGTCTTGCAGCAGAAGTAGTACCTCGACGCCCCCGCCGCGAGGGTGTACGGCCGGTTGCTCGTCACTTCGCCACGGCAGTAGTCGCACCTCAGGTCCATGCGCAGCGAGCCCGGCGCCAGCGATGGCGGCTCGTCCTTCACCACCCTCGTGACCACCTGGCTGGAGGTCACCGCGAGCACTCCGCGCCGGCCTACGAGGTATCGCGCCAGGAAGGTCTGGAGGTCGGCGACGCTCTCGAGCGCGACCCTGAGGCAGAGCCCCTGGTCGGCCGTCATGAAGACCGCCTGGACCTCCGGCAGCCTTGCGATGGTCCCTGCCAACCGCTCCGCCGACGCAGGGTCGACCTTGAGGACGATCAGCGCCTGGACCCATCTCCTGACGGAGTCCTCCGATAGGACGGGGACGAACCTCTTAATCAGCCCGGCCTTCATCATCCTCGCCATCCGGGCGGAGACCGTAGGGGCCGTGAGAGACGTCTTCCGGGCTATCTCCCGGCAGGAGGCCCGGCCGTCCTCCATCAGGGCGCCGATTATCCTCGCGTCAACGGCGTCGGAGTTCATCGCCTGACGGGCGGAGTTCGATGCGTAAAAGGCTTTACAATTGGAAAGGCGATAACCCATGGAGCGGGCGGCAGCGGCCCACTTCCACGCCGCCCACCGTGCCCTTCCCGGCGTTCACCTGGTGACTATCTCGCCGTACATCCCGCCCTGCGCGTGTCCCGGGTACGTGCACAGGTACCAGAGGTCCCCGTAGCCCGGCATCGAGAGGGCATAGGAGTAGGACTGCGCCCACCCACCGGAGTAGTCGGCGGGGCTCAGGACGGGCATCATGTACAGGAAGCCCTGGTACCCAGGGCCGTATCCGCCCATCATCCCTCCCCTGTAGTAGCCCCCGCCCCCTCCCCACATCATGTACTGCATCATCGTATAGGGATACGGCGGGCTCACGCTCGAGACGACCAGGTCGTGGTACATGTCGTCGTCGAGGTTGACCACCGTGAACCTGACCGTGGCGCCGCTCGGGATGTAGAGGGTCGGGTCGATCAGCCCGCCGATGACGAAGACGTCGCCCGCCGCGTAGGAGGGCGGGCGCATCCCGGTGAGGCCGGTCGCGTTCTCCGGCATCAGGGCGAACGCGGCTATGTCGACGCTGCCCGAGGTGAACGTTATCGAGTCGTTGGAAGCCGTCACGATCGCGCCTGAAAGTGGCGTGGTCAGTAGCGCCATTGCCTCGGCGATGGAGACCGCGCCCGGGGGGAGGCTGCCCGTCGAGGTCGCCGAGGCCGGGCCGCCGGCGCTGGCCGTCGCTACGCTCCGGGAGAGGTTGACCTCGGTCACAGTCTTCGCGCCGGGGCCTCCCATCGTGTAGGCTCCGTATGCGGAGAACGCCGCGCCGGCGACCACCATCGCGACGACTACGGCGAACATCGTGTTCGAGACGGCGCGCCTTTTCCCGGACGGCCAGGGGAGCATCGGGCTCTTTGCCGGGTTCAGTGAATAAAACCCAGGCGACGTTTCTCAGCGCTTGAGAACGCGCACCGCTGCCGGGAGAGACTCCGTCGGCCGCCCCCGTCGCCCCTCGGAGCACCGAGTTATCACCGTTGAGAATCGTCCCGCGCAGTTATATGGCCAGAGCGGGCTCGATGGCAGCATGAACCCCGCGGCGGCGCGAGGAGGCCTCCCCAGGCTGCTCCTTCTCGCCATGCTGGCCGTCGCGGTGGTCGTCGTCTCAGGGGTCCTGCTCCTGACCGCTCCCGCCGGCAGCCCCCCGACCTCGAGCAGGGGGTCGGCGTCGACGGAGCTGGTCTTCACGGACATCACCACCCCGGGCAGTCCAAACGCCTCGATATCCGCCAAGGCTGGCGAGGTGTTCATCATCCACCTGGCGGCCAACTCTGGCTCGACGGGCTACGACTGGAACGTCTCAACCGTCGGGGGAGTCAGCTACCTGAACTACACAACGACTAGCGTGGGGTCGATGCCGGGGGCCCCTGACGGGCGCGACTACCTTTTCCAGGCCACGACCCCCGGAGCTGCCACGATAACCCTGGCCTACGGGCGGTTTCAGCCAACCTTCTCCGCGACCGAGGTCGCGGTGACCCTTCGCGTGAGCGTCTCGATCGCGCAATGATCCGAGCAACCCCGGGCGGCGCCCCGTTCGATCGCTCCATGGGTCTGCCCCGTCAAGCACTGGCACCCCTCGACCCCGAGGGGGCCTCGGAGGGACGGTAGGCCTTGGAGGAAGAGCCCGGGCTCGGAGCGATACGCGTCAAGGACATCATGGTCACCGACGTCCACGCCGTGGGGGTCGGGACATCGGTCAAGGAGACGGCGGCGATCATGGCCAGGGAAGGGCACGGGTGCGTGATCGTCGTGGACCGGGGCATCGCCGTGGGCATCGTCACCGAGAGAGACATAGTCCGCAAGGTCACGGGCGAAGGCGTAGACCCGTCGCGGGTCAGGGTCCAGGACATAATGTCTACCCCGCTGATCACCGTCTCCCCTTCTGCCACGGTGCTCGAGGCCGCCGAGATGATGAGCGAGTACGAGGTGAGGAGGACCGTCGTGGTGGACGATGAGGGCAGGCTGGTCGGCCTTCTTGCCGCCGGCGACATCGCCAGGTGGCTGGCCCAGCAGAAGAACTACGAGGACGCCGCACTCAACGCGATCGCGAGGCTCAAGACCTCTTCCACGGGAGGACCGTACAGGTAGGCGACCTTGCCCCCTGCCCGCACGGACGCAGTCTCACGAAAACGGCGCGTTCGCAGGCGCAAACCCATGGAAACCTGCGCGACGACCACAGCCCGACGGGTCTACCTCCACTTGGTGAGGATCTCCTCTCTTCGGAAGGTCGCCCTGGCGAGGAAGAAGAGGACCACGTCGACCACCGCCAGTGCCGCCACGATCGCGAGCAGGTTGGTGGTGTCTCCGAGGTCGATCAGGTTCAGCTCACCCGCGCCATAGAGCGCGGCCAGCGGGATCACGGTGAGCGACCCGAGCTGCTGGCCTGCCCTGACGTCCGTGACCCTCGACGAGACCACCACGTTCGCCTCCACGCTCATCAAGAGCGCGACCGGAAGAAGCAGGAGTATGACGAGGGCGGAGTCCCAGTTAGGGAAGAAGTAGTAGCCGAGCTTGCTCCGCGTCGCAAGGTCCATGAGGACCATGAAGAGCGCCGACCCGGCCCAGAGCGCGGCGAGGGGCGGGAGGAAGGCGGCCAACCCCTTGCCGAGGAGGATCTCTCCGTCGGTCGTAGGAGTGGCGAGCAGAGGCTCTAGGCTCTTCTCCACCTTCTCTCCCACGATGGTGTATGATGCGATCGGGGTCGCGAGGTACGCGGCCAGGATGACGTAGAAGAAGAGGAAGGCAGGGAGCAGCAGAGTCAGCTCTGCGGGGGCGAGGCGGCTCGTGCTCCTGCGCCCGGCGTATAGTATGACCGCGGTGATGAGGATGGCCACGAGGAACGGGATGACGGCCAGGGAGTAGATGACGTTCCTCTTCTTGCGGTAGGTCTTGAAGTCCTTCGCCGCTATGACCCTGGACTTTGAGAGCCTCACCTAGCCGCCTCCCCCTTCTCTGACCAGCTTCAGGTAGACGTCCTCGAGCGACGCGCTCGCAATCGTCACCGACTGTATGTGCCCGCCCGCCTTTACCAGGGCGTCGACCACCAGGGAGTTCTCCCTCTCAGGGTCCTTCAGGTCGATGGTCAGACGGTTCCCTTCCTGCTTGACGCTCGAGGAGAGCGGCCCGAGCGCGGCGAGCATCGCGTCCGTCGGCGGCTCCTGGAGGAGCACGACCGTCTGCCTGGCCCCCCCTCCGCCGCTCAAGGCCCTCTCGAGCTCCTGGGGGGTCCCGGTGGCGACGAGCTTCGTGTTCAGGATGCCTATCCTGTCGCATATCCTCTGCGCCTCGTCCAGGTTGTGGGTGTTGAGGAAGATCGTCTTCTTCTCCTTCTTCAGCTCAAGGATGAAGTCCCTTACGGTCTTTGCGGACTCGGGGTCGAGGTTGGCGGTGGGCTCGTCCATGAAGAGGAGCTCCGGCTCGTGGACGAGGGCGCGCGCGATGGCGAGCTTCTGCTTCATCCCCTTTGAGAAGGTCCCGGCCGCGGCATCCCTCTTCTCCCAGAGGCCGAGCATTGTAAGGAACCGCTCGATGTTCTCCTTCCTCTTGGCGGGGGCGCAGTCGTAGAGCTTGCCGTAAAAGTCCAGGTTTTCGTAGGCGCTGAGCTCGTCGTAGAGGCCCACGTTGTCAGGGACGAGGCCGATGAGCTTCCGTATCTTCAGATGGTTGGACTCGTCGCCTATGTCGTAGCCCCCTATCTTCGCGTCGCCGCTGGTCTTCGAGATAAGGCAGGAGAGCATCCTTACGGTGGTGGTCTTCCCCGCCCCGTTCGGACCCAGGAACCCGAAGACCTCGCCGGCCCCCACGCTGAACGAAACCGAGTCGACGGCCGTCAGGCCGCCGAACCTCTTCGTGAGGTCATTCGCCTCGATCATCGGCTCTCTTGGCGCCGGTCCTCGAAGATAAATGCGATTCGGTGCGTACAAATTTTGTACGCGCCGTGCTCGCGCAGACGCTGCCGTCGGCCGCCTGCGCCCCGTATCCCGGCCGCGGCCAAATAGGAGGTCCAAGCTGCAGGGCATCTGCCTGGGCGTGAAAGGCTGGCGTGCCCGGCAGGATTAGCCCCTGGATAGGTTCCAAAGGGGGATTCTTAATCCACTGACGGCGAGCGTGACAAATGTAGTGCCTTGACATAGCCAGAGGCGGCACGAAGCTGATCCTCGTCCGCGGAGATCAGAGGCACTGAAAGGAGCTTCGCGAGCGCCAGATACGAGGCATCATAGAACGTAACGTGTTTCCCTCGAGCAAGCAACATTGCCTGCTCTGCCATGTTCTCGGTCAGGTCGTGAAGTCTGGGGGCTATGTCCACCAATGCCTTTGCAAGGCCGCGCGCCTTTCGAACGTTGACGTTGCGGTTCTTCCAGATTGAATTCGCGACCTCGAACGATAGGTGCGCGGGTGCCTCAAGCTGGATCTTGTCTCCTACCCATGCTCTCCTGAACTGGTCTGACTCCTTTTCGAACTCTTCGCCCCGGTTGAACCACTTTGCGACAATGCTTGCGTCAACGACAAACGACTCAACCATGTCGACGCGCCTCTTTGATGGCATCCAGAGAATCGAATCCAGGCGTTATGCCTGTCAAAAGCTTCTCAAGTTCTTCTTCGGCCTTTTTTTTCCTGTCAGCTTCGAGTTTGGATGCGATGGTCCGTCGCAATTCCTCGCTCCAATTTATCTTGCTTTTCTTCATCCTGTCCTTCAACTCCCTCGGCACCCGCAGTGTTACCAAAGTATCGGCCATCGTATATACGATGTCTATACAGGCTAATAAGGATTGTCCATAAGGGTCATGGAACATCGTCGCCCAGAACCTCGGGAATTATTGCAGGCGGGCAATCGCAGAGCCTCAGAGGTGGAGAATTGTTTGGCGGGCCCGGCAGGACTCGCGCCTGAACAGGTTCTAAGAGTGGATTTCACCTTTCAGTCTCTTCCCTTAGAAGCTCGGCCTGGCGCTGGTCGAACGTGGCGAGCTCCGAGGATAGCTCCAGCGCCAGAGCGATGAATATCGAATCGTATATCGAGCGATGACTCTTGGCCGCCAGGGAATATCCGTGCTTCATCAGATCTTCTCCTGGCCGAATCACCCGAATCCTTCCCGATTCGACCAGCCCGTAGAGTATGGACAAGTAGGGCACCCCGTCTCCAAGATCTTTCAACAGGAATTGGTGCTTCCACAGCGCGTTGACCGTTTCATACATGGCCAAGTCAACCGTGATCAGGGTTTCCCCTTCAAGAAGCTCCTTGCGCCTCAGAAGCCCCTCGACTATGTAACTGCTGTCCGCAACCTTCAACGCTGTCTGTCCTCATTGAGGAGCCGGACTTCCTCGGCGTTCGTCGTTCTGACCTTGTTCTTTCGCTGGAGCTTCTCGAGACTTCCGATGAGTTCGTCAGACTCTCTCGTGCTCAGGTAGAGTTCGAGCGCCTCTCTGACCGACTTCGAGAGCGCCCCGTGTTTCCGGAGCCTCTTTTTTTCGTCCTCTGAGATACGGACGGTAATCGTAGGCATGTCTTACTCCATGTAAGACATTGTGTCTTAAAGTTTTGCCGGGCCCGGCAGGAGTCGCCGAAGTAATTCAGCGAATCCTACGCCCGGGGAGAGGGCTTCTCAAGTCCTCGCGGCCAGGTCCTCTCTCAGACGTCGATTCTAATGCTGAGCGTAGTATCTTCCGACGGCCCTGAACGCTTCCTTCGGCTCCCACGGCAAGTCAGGATAGGCCACGCCATGCTCGCCCGTTGGGCCTGAAAAAGCACCCAGAGCGCGGGGATT
>JAJZNC010000024.1:15177-45741 GCA_021848045.1 archaeon | reverse complement strand
AAGAACGTCTTTCAATCCTACTATAGTTCGATTCTAACCCCCAAAACGTGGAGCATTTCCCTCCCACGAAACGACCCTTTCCACGGCTATAATCAAGGGAAACGCCGGGTCAAGTCCTGATGGTGCGTTTTACTTATAAATGCTGCCAGTTGGTCTGTCGATTCTGTTTCAAATTATCGATTCTGTCAATCCCCTTTCTCTCCCCCACACCTTTCGGTCTATCCACTCTGGGTTTGAGACTAGGAAAACCACAATCGAGTCCGTTTCCTCATCGATGACTTTCGCAACCTTGATCCTCAGTTCTTCGAGCTGGCCCAGCGAAAGGTCCCCTTCGAAGGCGGAGTTCTGTATCCAGTTGAGGTACTGCTTCATTACCAGATAGACCCTGTGAAGTCTTTCCACTCCGATATCGTATGCTATGATAACGTGCAATTGCAGGCAAGAACAGCCTTTGGTTCTCTGCGTGAAAACCCTTTCGTACTGCTCTCGTTTGGTTCCTGAAGACTTACCACTGGCTGCGGAAGCCCCTGTACGGGCCTTCTCCGAGGAGGTGCTTCACGAGCTTGAATGCTTCAATCCTGATTAGTCTTTGATACGACACGTGCCGCTTGAGCCTCGCATGCTTTAGAGTTGTGTTGAGCTTCTTGTCGTACTCCCCTATGAAGACCCTTCTCCCGTTCTCGTTGAGGTAGCATGAGTTGAGCTCCTGAAGGAAGTGTTCTTCCTTTATGATCCTGTTGTTTATCAGATTGAAGATCACCCTGTCAACTATGACAGGTTTGAAGACCTCGGCGAGGTCCAGCGCTAGAGAGTACCTCCTCTCTCCGGGCTCGTGGAGATACGATATCGTCGGCGTAAGCTGTGTGTGGTATATCTCCGATAATGCGGTGGCGTACATTAGGGAATTGCCGAATGAGATCATGCAGTTCAGCATGTTCTGCGGCGGCTGCTTCGTCCTCTTCTCAAACTCGAACCCCTCCCTCAGAATCGTCCCGAAGGACGAATAGTAGACCTCTCTCGACCTTCCTTCTACGCCCATGACATCGGGGATGGTTTCCCTGCCGTCCAGGGTCGCCTCCTCGTCCTTTATCTTATCTATGAAAGCACTAACATCCTTGCCGTTACCTTCATAGTGATTCAGGTTCTGCACGATATTGTGAATCGCTGTTCTCACGAACTCCTTGGCGATGGCGAGCCTCTCTTGTTGGTCGAGATAGTGCTGTACCTGTTTGACCACGAGGAACCCGGATAGCAGTTTCTCTCTGGGGTAGAAGCTCCCTGAATAGTAGCCGTACCAGTTGTAAACGTGCACCGGAACGCCGTGCTGGTTGAGAAAGACGAGAACCCTCGTGTTGAGGTCCGTCTCGCCGAAGAGGTGAATGGACCTGATGTCGTTTATCGGGATGTCCCTTTTGCTTCCGTCAGCCAGCTCGAGCTCGATCGTGTTCTCGCTCCTTCTGATTCTTCCGCTTTTTGTAATGTAATAGTCTCTCATGGGATGTTCACCGCACCTTCAGCTCCAGCACATTTCTCTGTAGGCACAGGAGCCGCAGGGTTTGACCCAGAACGCTTCAGGCGGTTTGGGCAGCGATATCGTTCTCTTTATGTCACTGATTACAGCTTCTACTTCCTTCTCCTTCTCCTCTGTCAGCTCGACCGGAACGTTGGTCTTGAGCAGGGGGTAGTGGAGCACGCCCTTGCTGACGTTCGTATTGTGGTTCTTCTTCAGGTAGTACATGTAGTAAAGAAGCTGGAAGACGTGGGCATCGTGCATCGACCTTGACCTTTTGACCTCATGGATTACGATGGACGTTGGTTCGTTCCCTTCACCCTCAATCTTGACATTTGAGGCGTTTTCGTCATTGGCACTTGCTGGGACGGATCGCACTTTACGTTCTAGGAAATCTACCTTTATCCTGTCGACCTGGACCTCCTTGAACTTCCTCTTGTAGCTCTGTTCGTGCAGGAGCCTCCCAAGGTGGACCAGGTCCGACTCCGATTCGAGCTCCATGTTGTGTGAGAAGAGCCAGAGCTTCCTCTTGCAGACGAAGTAGTAATTTACTTGAGTGCCAGTGAATTTGATGTTGTCGTCTTCGAATTCCTTGACGCCATCGTCTTTTGTTCGGTTGGCTTGCATTCAGTTCGGTTCGCATTCTCTTTGACTTAAAAGCGTGAATCCGATGTCCGGAGAGGCTCCAGAGCTACGAAATCCTAGTAACTATCTCGTCAAAGCCACTGTCGAAGCTGAGGACGGCGTCTATCTTCAGGTCGTTCATCTGGGCAAGGATTGTGTGATCGGTGAAGCTGAGGCGCGCAAACCTGGCTGATTTGAGATTCACCCACGCTTCGCCAAAGGCGCGTTCGTCCACCCTCACAAATCTGGCCAGAGGAGGGATTGACTCCTCCTTTGAGCCCAAAATCAATTTTCCCGCCTTGACCGTTGCTTCCTGCTTCCCCCTCCGGACCAGAGCAGTGGTGACGGTCTCGTCGAACACGTAGTCGGAAGTGTAGGGCTGCCCGAACTCTCCCTTCCTCAACCTGTCGACCAGCTCGACGCTCCTCGATGCTCCCTGTCCTTCTCGTTCGCGAGCGCCACGAAGATTCCGGGCAAAAGAGCCTATTCACTTAGAGCCAGTCCGAATAATATCACCTCCCCGATACTCCTGCTGATCTCCAGGTAATCCACGCGCACGCGAATTGTAGCATCGCGACGTAGTTCTTTTTCTTCTCTTCCCATCTTATGAGGAGCCTCCTGAATCTGTTCATCCGCGAATGGGTCCTCTCGACGACCCATCTCCTCGCCCTGTACCCCGGGATCTTCTTCCTCTTCGACTGGTCGACCCCTCTCCTGGCGATGTGGCCAGTGTACCCCCACTCCTCGACCAGCTGATCTATCTGAGGGAAGTCGTATCCCTTGTCGAGGGCCTTGGCGAGGGAGAGGTTCTGAGGATCCTCGGTCGTCGGCTCCGGCTTCTCGATGGGTATGCTCTCCAGGGTGGGTTCCGCGAGCTTGATGTCGTCGTGCCTGTTCGCTCCAGATACGGCCAGCCCGATGGGTATGCCGTACCCATCGACGAGAATGCTCCTCTTCGTACCTGATTTCGCTCTGTCAGTCGGGTTGGGCCCTGTGCTTTTTCCCCCCGAGAGGGGCTTTCGTCATCGCCGTGTCCATGGATTGCCATTCCCACTCGATTCCCTTCGTCTCGTCGTAATCGAGCAGACTCTCCTTCCACATGCTCTCGAATACTCCCGCCTTCCTCCACTCCTGGAACCTATCGTGCACGGTGCTCTTCTTTCCCAGCGAGTGAGGGAGCGCCTTCCACTGGCACCCGGTCCCGTTGACGTAGAAGATCGCGTTCATCGCCTTCCTGTCGTCCATCCTCGGACGGCCCCTTCTCGTCTTCTTCACGTGCGGAGGGATGAGAGGCCTGATCCTCTCCCACAGGGCGTCTGGAATCCGGTACTGGGAATCCACGCCAAGAGTTTCTTCAACGACAGACTGCAATTGCTGTGCCATCATGGCCTTCGGAGCCTGTGAGGCGTTTCATCCCACGAGAGAAGGCTCACAGACCAGATTGTGAACGTCCCTCAACTATTTTTCGGACTGGCTCTTAGTCTTCTTCCTGCCGTACATAACCTGATCTGGGTTCGCGTCAGCCTTCTCTGCTTATCTCCTAGATGCTCGTCAATCACATAATGTTAGGGCTCTGCTTGAGGCCCGTAATGGAGTAATAGTCGTCGACTTCCTGAAGACCGATGTGGTAAAAACCATATTCACTGGGAATGCTCCGAAGTACTGGATCCGCTTCGCGATAATTTACTACATAACTGTAGAACCGTTCCCTCTTGGCGAGAAAGAACCGTCTGAGATGGAACCGTCTGAGACTCCCACGGTTCTCGCTATCATCGGTTGATGCTTTTACGTATTCTCTCCACAGCTTTTGCGCCTCATTATTTATCTCTACAAATACGCTGGCTGTGGGTTCGTCAGGTATCACCTTGAATTCGGCTATCTTCTCATAGTCCAGTGAATATATCGCTTCGAGAAATTCTGTACTCTTCCGCATATTCCGCGACTCCAAAACTTTCTGATAGTACTGCTCTACCATATCCGTGATGTCAGTGCCGCAATTCTGGAATACCTCTCGAGTCTTGTTGATGAGTTCGTTTCCATATATCATGTTTCCAAAGTATCTGTCGCTGCCATCGTGCACCGCATAAACATATACTGGAGATTCGCCCTTTTCCCGTCTACCGTTCCTGTTGCACCGGCCCGCAGACTGGACTATCGCGTCCATCGGCGCCAAGTCCCTCACGACAACATCAAAATCGAGATCCACTCCTGCCTCGACAACCTGTGTGGATACAAGGACCGTGCGCTTCTTTTTCTTTAACTGCAGATCTATTCGTCGGATGATAGACTTGCGTTGCTCCGGGACGATGCCAGCTGACAGGAAAAACGCACCCTTGGTGGGATTGAGTCCTTTGAAGACGCTAATCGCCGACCCAATGGTATTCATCATTATGAGGACGCTGGAATCGCCGTGAAATTCAAGCAATGAATTCACCTCCACCACGAATTTATCGATGGCCAATCCACTGAGATTAGCCTTTACTGTGACCCTCTCCGGCGCGGCGTATTCTCTGTCAAAGAGTTCCTTCACTTCTTCGCGCGAAAACAAGAGCGGCTGCGTCGCGGTCATCAGTATGAACCGAGTGTCAAGATTGTCTGCAAGGAACTTGATGCAGTCGTGGATGAGCGACCAGTGTTTGTGGTCGACCGACTGAACCTCGTCAAGTATTACAATGGACCCGGCAAGGTTGTGTAATTTTCGCAGGATGGCCGCGCGTGCGCCTATAACCGACTCGAGAAACTGTACAAAAGTCGTGATTATCACCTCGGCGTTCCAAGCTTCAATCAGCAACTCTGCTTGTGAGCTAGAATAGGTCTCGTTTTCTGGTGACTCGTACCACAATCCGCTTAGGTGATGATGAGTGAGCACAAGAGGAGATTGATGTGAACGGTTTGCTCCCAATGCCTCACGAATGACGCGCTCGTTCTGGTCTATTATTCCGAGGAACGGCGCCACATAGATTATCCTCCGCTTTGACCCGTCCATCTTTTCCAACCGCTCGCGAAGAGAAGACGCGAAGAGAAGCACCGTAAGAGTCTTGCCGGAACCTGTGGGCGCCGTGAGCGAAAATATGCGTGTTTCAGTATTGATGGAGGACATCACCTTCTTCCTGACATGCCTCCTCATCTGTGAGACCTTTGGGTTGGTGCCAGGCACTACGGCTTCCGCTTCCTCGATTTTGTCGCAGTAGGCATCAATCCTGCTTACGTCTATCGAGGTTCTTAGAGGGCTGGCAACACCCGCGGCATCCATCCTGTCTGCATCTACCAAGGCGGAGAACACGAGGTTTGTTGTAAAATAACTTGAGAGCGAACGTTCATTCTTCCATCCTTCGGTGTGCTTGAGAAGGTTCAGGAGTGTAGGCATCTTTACAGTGTTCATGACACTATTGTACTCTGGAAGGTTGAGTCCCTGGAGAAAACGCGCAAGATCGGGCGCTCTGTAGATGTTTGTCAACTGCAATTTCAGTTCGGGGCCATGTGCAATTATTCTCTTTACGGCCTCCTTAGGACTCGGTATCCTCCCGTGATGCCCTTGGACTATCATCATGGCAAGCAGGGGAAAGTCTGTGTCGCTCAACTTTTTCATGCTGGTGACAAGCGCATATAGTGAGGATACCGTGCTGTGAGATTTGAGGAAAGAGCCAGAGAACTGCTTGGTGTGAAGGTAATCCTGGAAATATACGGAGGATTTGCCCATGTCGTGCGAGATACCTGTTATCCATGCAAGCGTCCCCTGAGAGCCTGACGCGAGGAGTGGAAGGCCTTGCAGGTCTGTTATCTTGTTGCGTGCTGACTCGGCGACAGATTCGAGATGTTGTGTCAGAGGTTTCCCGGGATGAGACTCAAGCGGGTATGAAGACAACGTGGTGCTCTCCATCCCGGTCTGTGAAGGTGTTTACAGTGCTGTTCCTGAGCCTTATCTTGCCCCCGAGCGGGTTGTATACTGCGGCGTATGATGACTTGAGGTTACGGCCGGCGTCCACCCTGGCAGGAATGTCTTCTTCGATCGAATACTGTACGCCTGGAAAGACTCCGAGGTCGGGAAGGCGTTCGGCGAATGGCACCACTGACTCGACATCGGCGTCTCTCTTCTGCTCGACATATTCGAAATATCCGGCATAAGCAAAGTTGGCAATCATGGTGCTGGTACCGAGATAAGGGGTGTAGGATATCCGATGATGAGAGAGCGAATCGACCAAGGTCTGCTCAATTGTCGAGTCATCAACATAAATCCTATACCTAGGTTCAACCAAGAGTTCGAGGCTGACAAGTGACGTAAAGTTGCGTTTGTGCTCCTTGTTCTCAAGGTAGGCCTTCATGACACTCCAGAAATCAGAATGTATATGCGAGGTTGCGAATGGAATCTTTCTCACAGGGTTCCTGATGCCTAGCGCCAGCTTGGCTGAAGAGAGGGCCTCATACGCCCGGTCTGATCGTATCCCAAGAATTGCGCCCACAAGCCCCTCTATCGCACTTCTAGGGATGAAGTTGAACGTCAGTGCCGCCGTAGTAGAATAAGGTCTCCTGAAGTATGCGTAGTTGGACCAGACATCGAACACGACAACCCTGCGAGCCATTCGGCCGGTCAGTCCCTTGGGAACAAGTTTTCTACAGCGATGCCGCTCTTGCTGGACCAGTCTCTTATCATGGCGCCTGCATTAACTTCGTTGGCGTCCTTGACCACTTTGAGATCCTCTTTGACGGCATACTGAACCTTGGAAATGATGTCCTTGTTGTTCTCAAGGAGTGCGAGGAGTGCTGAGATGTCCAAGCCAGCGTGGCTGATGTCCTCTAGGTCAGAAGTCTTGTTGAGCTTTAGAGTCCTGTCAAGGTCGCCGATGTACGCCCTATCTTCGTCGTGTATCACCCTGACAAGCAACCGGGAGATTTGGCCATACTTGGAGGTGGTGCTAAGATTGCTGGTCCCATACCACATCGCCTCCATCATGTCTTTTACGTCCTGTTCGGTCAGACCGACATCCTTTGCCACCACCTGGTTGAGGAAACCATGGAAGCAGATGAGCGAATATTTCAGCACGTTCTTCTCGCCAAACGTCCCTCCCTTCGCATCCTCCTTTGTCGGGACGATGCGTGTATTCCTCACCTTGATTTCTTGTACGATGTTTAGGGACTGTCCTATCGCGAACTGCACAGGCCCGGTCTGCTTGAAGTTAATCCCTGTTACAGTGAACAAGAGGCCAAAGAGTCTTACGTCGATGTGTCCTCGGATGAGGGCGTCCTTGTTCACCGTTTTTTGCTCGATCTCCTTATGCTTGCCTTCCTTCCCCTTGCTCTCCGTTGTAGTTTCGGTGATGAAATCGCCAGCCAGCTCTTCGATGGTCTTATTATTGCCATCGGGCTTGAGGTCTTGCCTGATGAAGATGGGTTTGCCCGCATTTTGCAGATAGTCACGTATGGTGCGCTTCAATCTGTACTCCGTAACCAGGTTCTTTCCAGAATAGGGGTCTATCCTGGGCCTGTTCTCGTCGGGATCTCCGTTCGGGTTAGCCATCCGAGTATCATAGAGGAACAAGAACTCGGAGCGTTGTGCTTGGTTCGACATATGCTGACTGTTCGAAGCATTTTTAATATTTAACCTTGTTTGGACTTGAAGAGCTCGAACCCCTTGCACACGCCGATTGCAAGGACAAGATTCATAGTTTCCATGTCGACTTTTTCACTCGGGTCAAGATTTGCGACTTCATGGACGCCGAGTGATGCAAAGAGGTCGGAGAACTGGGTAGCCTTGTAGTGCTGAAGCTTGGGCATCGTAGCTGGAAAGATTGACTCCAGTCTGGCATAGTCCATCTCAAACCTGTTCAGGCGCTCCATGAATGTCTCCGAACCAAGCAAGGCGTTCTGGGCCTTTATGACGACACCGGCAGCAATCCCAATGGCGCATATCGCCCGGAGGTTCTTTGTATTCAGGAGCCTCGAGTGCGAGTTCATGAATGAAGCTACGTCTTGGTAGAGCGAATCGCCATTTGGCCCGACCGGTTGCGCCGTAAGAGAGACATCTTCCAAACATCCCACTCTGTGGAGATATTCAAGCAGTGCCATCGCTTTTAATGTTATTTCTTCAAGACCTTCGCTGTCCTGCTTTCTCGCTTTTTGCCTTATCTTGCGTATGACTATCTTTGTTATCATGGACCTATCGAGTTTCTTCGCTGTAAAAATTGAAGCCATTATGTGGGAGAGCATCCTGAAATCATCCATCTTCTCGGTATCCTTTTTGCTATCGCTGGAGAGAAACTCTTGAACTATGCCGTAGTGGAACAGCGTATGATAGCATTCTATTCTGTCTACCTCGAACTTTTTTCTTGCAAGTTCTGCAAGGCGTGACGGGAAGATACCATCGGCCATCTCAACGGGCGTCATGTGGCCCTTACCATCCTTGTAGTAGAAGAGTGCGGAGTACGTGAGGAATGCACTGAGAGGTTCCATATCTGACCACATGTCTGGTGCAAGGTCCATTTTTTTCACCGTCTCAAGGTCGTTTGCAATCTTCCACATACTCTTGAATGAGGAGAGGCCTTTTTCTTGTCTTTCCATGAACTTCGCAACAAGCTCGCCGTTGTTCAACATCGGGATGAGCCAGAATGACAGTTTCGTTGCGCCCTTTGTATACGGGACGCTAAAATCGAAGTTATCCCTGATGTGTCTTTCGCCAATCTGCAAGCGCTCGTAGCATTTGTCACAGAGAGACAGAGCCATTGCTGCATGCTCTTTCTTACCGCCGGGGGTAAAGTTCGGCTTGTCGAATGTGACAAACTGCAGTTGTTTCTTTCGAAGTTTGTAGGGTGCCGACGAGTTGCATATGATGCAGTGAGCCGAAGAACCTTGGTTGCCTGACGCCTTTTTCGGAAGCTGTCCTACTTGGGACACATGCTTGAATATATATGGGAAACCGTCTATTTCGGAAGGGTAACGGGCACCAATCTTGATTGTGATAAGAGCATCGGAATTGTAGTTACCTTGAGAGATTAACTGAAATAGCGCCCTAGCTATATTATCTCTGTTGGTAGTCACACCATCAAGGGCAGTGGCAACCGATTGCCTGCTCGACTCAGGGACATTTGTTACGGTGTCCTCATCATCTAGAATCTTCCTCCGAGAAGAGTACCAGCCAATCTTATTCTTTACGAAAACACAGACTTTGTCATCCTCTAGCAACTCATCAAGATTCGTGGTCTCAGATACCCGCGATTTCATGAACTTCATGTCATTAGCAGGTATCTTGCCAGTGAGGAATATGCCAGGTTTCCCTGAGTAGTCGCGTCTGTAAAGATACCTTTCTCCATCGTTATGTTCTACCGTCACACCTCTATACGTGCCATTACTGTCGGTGTAAATTACAAAGACATCACTGGCAGCAGACCGATCCACTAGGTGGCGCCACTCATCCTCTTTCTGACTACCAATAAGGGCGCCGCCGATGAGAGCGATAGATTTTAGCACGCAGTGTAGAAAACCGTCTTCTGTTTATTTATTTGTTTTTGAGGTTGAGGAACCCGAATCCGAGCGAGTTTCTCTCTCCAAACCCACAATCCACCGAGAAGTTCAGAATATTCGCTTGGGGACTGTCGCTAACTACAAATCCCAGATCCCAGAGTGATCCTATCACAATCTGCTTGGCGCCCTTGAGAATCAAAGGCTTTGAGACCACCCTGATGAATTTGTAATGCATAATCGGGGGCAGCAGCTGTCCTTCTTCGATGGGTTCCCACGTTAGCCCCCTCTCGACGTGATAGTCCCTCCATTTCTTTACCATATTATCGCGTAGTTGCGTTAGAAAGGCTTCAAGTAGCACACCGTCTCTCCAGAAGACATAATCGTAGTCGATCTTCGGCTTAATCCCGTATTCCTCGAACCGCGACTTGGGAATCCTCATCACGATTGGCGTTGAGGTGCTGACCATCACCTCCGGTCCGCGCAGGTCGAGGTCGAATGGTTCAGAAACGCCCACAATTTCGAACTGCGGTCTCCCCATGAAGATGCCGCCCTCGCTCCTGCCCGTCCAGAGGGGAGCCCGCCGTATTGCACCTATGATTCGGGGGTCTGGTGAAGAGACAAACAAGTTCCGCTCCAGCCCCTGCTCGAAGTCGCCATAAGGAAAGATGTTGGAGAAGCAGAAGAACTTGTAGCCCGCCTTTTCATGGACATCGGGTAGCCCACCCTCACGAATCAACGAGTAGATTGCGGCTTGGAGGTGATAATGATAGTCGTTCATGTACGCATGCGACTTCTTCGGCACGAGCTTGAGCAGGAGTCTCAACCGATTGACGTCGCACACACAACGACTCCAATGGGATAAAGTTGTTGACGCTCCACAGAAGGACCGAGAGGACTTATTCTTCCCGGCATTCCGAACTTCGTAACACGCGAATCACAGGGTGGCAAAGGCTTGATTTTGATTCGAGTTGGTGCTTTTCCCTGATAGATGTGAACCCAACGTAGTTTAAGCCTCACCGAATTCGAATGTTGTAGAGAGTTTACCAGTAAATTAGTGCGCGAATCCCACCCCCCGCATCCCGGTTGTAATCGCTGAAATTCGCGTTTCCGATGGGGGCGAGATTTCTGGGATGGGATTTCTTCCCCACCCTCCATCGTCACTGCAGAGGCGTCATCGGCCACCCCTGCAATAGACAGCAAGACCACCACCGACATCGAGGGGTGGCACGAGAAGCTGCTCCGGCGAAAGTCTGGGACAAGGGTCACTCCTGTGACGCATCGGTCAAGCGCTTCAAGCAGTTCGTGAACGAGCGGACGGGGCTCTCACTTGAACACGCAATCGACCACCTCAGGTCTAAGGACGCCGACGTCCAAAGTCCTAGACAACTTCGTGGGATGGGCAAGCTCGCTTCAAGTCCGAGCAGGCGGCTCGGAGAGGTCAATCCGGCTAATGCCGAACACAATCCACCGATACATGGAGGGAATCAAATCAATCCTGCGTTTCCATGGAGTCGAAATCTCAAACGAGCAGGTGAAGCAGAAGGTGACTCTCCCTGTAGCCGAGGAGATTGCGGGCGTCCCGCGACCACAATCACAGAGCTATGACTCCAGGCTGATGTATGGCCGCAGCGAGGCCAGGATTTTGTTCTCTGCCTTCCTCACGTGGTCTACGAAGCTGGTACGAGGAACCCCTAGGGCTCTCGCGACGTCGGAAGCGTCCGCTCTTCTGGGCTTCTGGTAATATCCCAGTTCCAGTGCTGCCCGGAGAGCGAACCTCTGCTTCGCCGTCAAGCCTCCCAACACGTCGGCCAACGAAAGCGCTAGCCTATCCCGGACAAAGTCCCCTTCGACTCTGTTCTTGGACACCATCTCGACCTTCCCATGCCGTTCCAAACTGGAGAGCAAATTCTTCAGATCGGCTTGAGAGAGGGCGACAACGCAGCACAGCTCCGAACCATGCTCGAAGACATAGGGCTGCAACGACAGGCAGTTGAATCGGTCCATCTCCATCAGAGGCGGCGAAGACACCTTGTTGCACAGGCAGCTGTCAAAGGAGACCCCCATGCTGCCAGGGGCCTTGGATTTCCGAGTTATCTGCACCTTCAGCTCCTTTGCCATCCGATATACGTCGTCATGTATTCTCCGATCAATCTGCGACGGCCTGCTTATCTCGATGTAGTCCCTGTCCCAATTGCACCACTGTGAGATTGTGGTGTCCGGATGTTCGGCGGTAAATCGAGCATAGGGTGAATCGTAGGCGACCCTGAATGTTGCCTGATAATGAGCCATGGTAGCAGGAAGGAACATCTGTCGCTTAAAGGAATAGCCGTACAGTGACGGTACAACGGATATCAGAGCTAACTTCCGAGCTCTGAGTAGCAATGCAATTCTCTAGACTCGGGGAAAGCGGTCTGATAGTCTCGCGGCTCGCTTTCGGCGCGATGACCTTCTCCAGCGGTAACAAGGACATACCGTCTGTTTACAAGGTCAATGAGAAGTTGGCTGGAGAACTGACCAGCAGAGCACTGGACGCTGGAATCAATTTCTTCGACACTGCCGACAGTTATGCCGGTGGAGAGTCAGAGAAACTCCTCGGCCGCTTTCTCAAGCCCGTGAGGGATAGGGTCATTATCGCCACCAAGGTCGGGTTTCGGACTGGAGAGCCGATGACTCAGGCGGGACTCTCTCGCCGACATATACTCTGGTCCGTTGATCGGAGCCTTAATCGCATCGGTACCGATTGGATAGATCTTTACATCGCTCACAAGGAGGACCCGTTCACGCCCTTGGAGGAGACTTTGGAGGCTTTGGATACCGTCGTTCGGTCGGGGAAGGTTCGTTATCTCGGTTTCTCGAACTGGTCAGCGTGGAAGGCAGCAGCTGCTCTCGAAATCCAACGGGCCAGGGGCTTGACTCCATTCGTCTGCGGTCAGATGAATTACTCGCTGGTCGGTAGGGACATTGAACGGGACGTGATTCCGATGATGAAACGCTATGGAATTGGTTTGACCGTATGGAGTCCTCTTGCTTCCGGTTTCCTCAGTGGAAAGTACACTAGGAATAATCTGAAAGATTCAGAAAACAGGATTTCCGGTTTTGACCTCTTCCCTTTCGACAAAGAGGTAGGATTCAAGGTCGTAGAGCAAGCGAGGGAAATCGCAAATGCGCATTCTTCAAGTGTCGCCCAAGTGGCGATAAGTTGGCTCCTCGCCAAGGAGGACGTCGCCTCCGTGCTACTGGGCGCCACGAAAACCAGTCAGCTTGAGGATAACCTCGGTGCACTATCCGTCCAGTTGACGAAGGAAGAGGTAGCCCGCCTTGACGCTGCCACAGCTCTCCCACCTGTGTACCCTACGTGGTTCATCGAAAATCTCATTGACCAACAGGTTGACAAGACCCTCAGAACACAATGAACCGGTCGATAACCATGAAACGCCGCCGGTGCGGAGGACGTAAGCGCACTTGACCCCGTCGAAGCGCTCAGGTCATTGCCGATCGGGTCGATGACAGCCGCGGCGAGGGCCCCGCGCGAGCCGCGCCGGCTCGTCGGTGGACGGAACGCATCCCTCACGAGGTCAGATGGGTCCTGAGGAACTCGACGGCGGCTGAATAGCCTGCGATCCTGTTCTTGAGCTTGACCAGGCCGTGCCCTTCGTCCTCGAACCTCATCAGGTGCACCTCCCGCCCATGCCGCTTGAGGGTCTCTGCGATCTGCTCTGCCTCGCCGACCGGGACCCGGGGGTCGTTGGCACCGTGGATGATGAAGAGGGGTGACCTGATGAGGTGCGCGTTGTTGGTGGGCGAGATGCGCTCTAGGAACTCTCCGTCCTTCTCCGGGTCGCCGTACTCGGCGATCCTGAGCTTGCGCCTCCAGGGGCCGGTGTTCTTCAGGAAGGTCACGAAGTTCGAGATGCCCACGATGTCTACGCCGGCAGCCCATAGGGCGGGGCTGGTGTAGAGGCAGGCCAATACCATGAACCCCCCGTAGCTCCCGCCCCACGCGGCGACCCTCCCCTTGTCTATGGGGTATCCCTCCAGCACGTGCCTGAGGGCGGACTCTGCGTCCTTGACGGTGTCCATCCGCCCTCTGACGTCGTCGAGGTGGGTGTAGCGCCTCCCGTAGCCGGTGCTGCCCCTGAAGTTGGGCGCGAGCACCCCGAACCCCATCCTCAGGAAGAACTGGACCAGTGGGCTGAAGCCGGGCCGGAACTGCGACTCGGGCCCGCCGTGGAGCATCACGACCAGGGGGTAAGGAGTGGCCTTTGCATCCGGGAGGTAGAGGTACGACGTGACCTCCAGCTCGTCGAACGAGCGGGCCCGCACGAGCCGGGGCTCCACGAAGGTCGACGCGGCGATGCCCGAGGTCGAGGACCTCGTGAGCCTCGAGAGGCGCCCCTCGAGGGCCCTCTTGTCATGGAACTCGAACATCCAGACGTCGGAGTTGGAGGTCGAGGACGAAAGCGAGAAGGCGAGCTTCGTGCCGTCGTTGGACCAGTCCAGCCCGCCTACCAATCCAGGGGGCAGCTCCAACTCCTTCCTCGCCCGGCTGGGCAAGTCCCAGACCACGAGGCGCGAGGCGCCGCCGTCGTTGACGGTGAACGCCAGGGTCCGCCTGTCTCTGGTCGCCGCGAGGCTCTCCAGGTCCCAGTCCTCTGCGTAGAGGAACTCGAGCTCGTGCGACGAGGCGTCGATCCGGGCGAGAGCTGCGAACTCCCTGCCCTTGTCGGTGACGCAGTACACGTGCTCCCCTGACTCATCGAAGGTCGCGGAGTGGAAGGCGGCGTCACCGGCGTGGGGCGTCAGGAGGTCTGCGGACCTGTCGTCCAGGCGGAGCAGGAAGAGGTCCTGGTCGAACGGCGCGTGGCTCACCTCGAAGAGGATCTTCGAGCCGTCGGGGCTCCAGGCAACAGGGAATGCGTTGCCGTCGAACCTATAGACGAGTTCGGTGGAACGGTTGTCCACGTCCTCGACGTATATGTCGAAGGACTCCTGGGCCCTGGCGTTCGACGAGAAGGCGATGGAGTTCCCGTCGGGGGACCAGTCACCCCAGCCGTGGATCACCCGGGGGTCGTCGGTGAGCCTCACCACCCGGTCCCCGCCAGCCTCCAGCATGTGTATCTGGAACCTCTCGCTGCCTCCCCGGTCGATCCCGAAGGCGAGCCTGTCCCGGTCGGGAGCGTAGCTCACGAACCCGACCCGCTCGTCCTCGAGGGTGAGCTGCTGCGGGGAACCCCCGTCTGAGAGGCCGAGCGACCACACCTGGGGCACCCCGGTGAGGTCGGAAAGGTAAGCCACCGTCTTGCCGTCGGGCGAGAAGTCCGGCGAATACGCCGACTTTATCGAGAGATAGCGCCTCAGGGTGTGAGCGACGCCCTCGGAGTCGGGGGGAGTCTCCATGCGCGGCAGCCCGGCGCCGGCCGCTTAAAGCTCGCGGGTGCGCGTCAGGCCATCCTGCGCCGGTCGAGGGCCACCATCTAGCTCGAACTTTAGCCGCCTGCAGAGGTCGTCGAAGACGGCAAGGTGAGCCGCCATCCAGGGAGTCAGGGAGTACGTCAACCCGTAGCGAGGCCCAGCCGAGCCTACGAGCGAGTTCCTCTGAAGGACCTCGATGTGGTGCTGGACCGTCCTGTACTCGACTCCGAGGCGCTTGGCGAGCTGGTTCATGTTACCCGGCTGCACCCTCAGGGCATCGATCAGCCGCGCCCTCGTCTGCCCTCCCCGGGTAGCCCCAAGGAGGTACCAGAGTAGGCGGCGCAGGTCCTCATTGTCCTGCACGACGGGTCGAGCCCCGCCGCTCTATTTATCCCTGAGACTGGAGAACTTGAAATACGCTTAAAGCCCCGAGCGCCTTGTTCGCGAGGTCCTCAGCGCATGGACCCCATGATGGAGGTCGCGGTTGTCTTCTCCACCCTCAACTCTGCTCTCCTGGTAGTGCTCTTGGTAATCTTCGCAGGGATCGCCCTCAGGAGTCGAGCCGCGCACTCGGTGGGCCTGGTCTTCTTCGCCCTGCTGCTCCTCGCCAACAGCTCGCTGACAGCCTACTCGTATGCCACTATGGCCCCCTTCTTCGGGAGGGAGGCGCTCCCGTACCTGTCCGTCGTGTCCGTCTTGGAGTTCGTGGGCCTGGCGGTCCTTCTGAAGATCACCCTGTAGCGGGGTCTCAGCCGGAGACGACTCCCACGTCGACGATGTCGTAGCCGGTAGCCCCCCCTGGGAAGGGCGCGGCTATCGTGGCGGTCTGCACCACCCCCGTCCCGTCCGTAGCCCTCACAGCGATTGAGTAGTTCCCAGTGGAGGGAGGGTTCCAGTCCGCAGTCCAGAGGACCCACGTGTTCCCCGAAAGCGGGTCCTTCAGGCTCGCCTGGACCCACGTGCTCCCCCCGTCAGTGCTCACCTCGACCTTCTCTATCCCGCGGTCGCCCGCGAAGGCGATGCCTGCTATGGGAACCAGCCCGAGCGGGACGGTCGACGCCGGAGATATGCCGAACCTCTGGCCTATCTGGGCCCCGCCCGGGGTCACTATGGAAGAGCCCGTCTCGTACTGCGCCTCGTTGATCCATCCTCGCTGCTGCCAGTAGCCCTGGTAGGTCTCCGCGACTATCTCGATCGACGTCACCCACTTGCAGTTCATCATCCCGTAGTAGCCCGGGACGACCATCCTCGCCGGGAACCCGTGCTCCTTGGGGAGCGGGACGCCGTTCATCTGGTAGGCAAGGATCGTCCCCGGGTCCATCGCCTTGGTCAGGGGGATCCCCACGCTGTACCCGTCGACCGCTTTGAAGACGACGTAGGTGGCCTCCGCCATGACCCCGGCGCTCGCGAGGATGTCCGAGAACTTCACCCCCGTCCACCTTGCGTTGCTGATCAGGTCCCCACCGACGTCGTTGCTCACGCATTCCAGCGTGTTGTACTGCTCGACCTGCTCCATAGAGAGGAGCTGCTGGTAGTCCAGGCTGAGCGGGCTGGAAACCAGCCCGGTCACCGGGAGGACCCATGTCGCAGAGTCCACGCTGGGCGGGAATATGTTGACGTCCACCCGGTAGAAGTTGTCCACCGGGGTGACCTCGGTCACATCCTGCTGGTAGAGGGCAGCCACGGCGTCGGCCCTGCTGACCCCTGCCTTCGGCAAAAGCAGCCCCACCCCATAGTACAGGAGGACCCCCGCCACCGCCGTGGCGGTCCCAGCCTGGATGAGCAGCCTCCTCTTCCGGTCGAACCTCGGCTTTCCCTTCCCGCCAGCTCCCTTACCCACGGGCACGAGCGGCTCGCAGACGACGCCCGCCTTTGGCGGAGAGACCCGCTCCGTGGCGACCAGCACCAGGCCGAAGCCCAGCTGGGGCGGCAAGAGGGTGAGGACCACGGCCGGGAGGGGCCGAGGAGAGCTCACGACCTGGGTGAGGGCGAGGGCGAGCAGCGTCGCGACCAGCGTCACGCCGTATGCCACGAAGGTGTAAATCGAGACCCGGTCGGCGTAGTCTCGCCTCCGCCCGATACCGGACAAGAGCGACGCGAGGGCTCCGTATAGCAGGAGGTTGATCGCGATCGCGGCTGCGAACGCCGAGTACTTCGCCAGGTACTGGAGGTTGGTCACGAGTACGGACTCGACGGCCCCCGGGGTGTTCGTGACGAGGGCTCCCACCGCGAGCTCCGGGAGGAAGACCCCCCCGAAGTAGACTCGGATGACGAACGAGACGGCGAGCGCGACGGCGCCCCCGGCCACTCCGGTCAGGAACCGCTTGAGCTTTGGTCTCAACTTCTATCACTGCCGCCCGGGCAGGCCAGGCGACCGGTCGCTAACGACGGTGCAGCAGATAATAACGATTTTTCAACATCTCGTCCAAGGCGTCCAGAAAAACCCTTATCAGCACCGGAGAGGTCTACGGACAGTGGACCGGGAGATCTTCGGCTCCCGTGCCGTCCGTGAGAGTGAAAACATGCAGAAGACCATCGACGTGGGCGCGGGGAAGACAGGCCTGAGCAACCGCTCTGGACCCTACACCTTCACCGTCGGGATCTGCGCGACCGGGCATCCGCCTACGCTCGAGCCGCTTCTCGAGACGATCTTCGCCAGCGACACCCCGGGTTTCGTGCTCAAGAAGGTGGTGCTCGTGGCGAGCGAGTGCTCGCAGGAGACGCTCGCGATCGCCAGGGGATTCGGGACGAGGGACAGGCGGCTCAAGCTGATAGAGCACGCGACGAGGACGGGCAAGGCGGACGCGATCAACGAGGTCTTCAGGGAGACGGTCGGAGACTTCCTGGTCTACGTCAACGCGGACGCGATGATCGGGGGGGACGCGATCCCGGTCCTCCTCGGTGCCATGGAGAAGGACGGAGGGGTGGGAATCATCTCTGGCAAGCCCGTCTTCCCGACACGCGGCGGGTTGGTCTCAGACGTCCTAGATGTCATGTGGACCTCGTTCAACTTCCTGTCATCCGACCCCTCGCAGAGCAGGCAGCGCAACCACGGGACGGACGAGCTGATGGTCATCAGGAGCCAGCTCCTCCCCGAGCTGCCCCGCGGTGTGGTCAACGATGGCGCGTACATCGCGGGCAGGATAAGGGAGAGGGGGTTCCAGGTAAGGTTCGAGCCGGAGGCGGTGGTGCAGATAGACGTCCCGAGGAGGATGATGGACCTGATAAGGCAGCGTCGGAGGATCCTCTTCGGGCACATCCAGGTCAAGCGGCTCGTCGGGACTGCCCCGCGGACGGTCGAGACGATGATGTTCTTCAGCCCCCTCGAAAGCATCAAGATCGTGGTCAGGATGCTCGCGAACAGGCCGAGGAGGGTGCTGGTGCTTCCCATCGCGGCCACTGGCGAGCTTATAGCACTGGCAGGCGCCCTCTGGGACACCTTGGTCTCCAACGCGGAGCACTCCGTGTGGAGGAGGTACGAGCAAGTGTAAGATGGGCATCTCCCTCACCGAGAGGCAGGAACGCGAGATAGAGGCTTTTTGCGAGATTGCCGGAGAGAACGGCGCGCTCTTGTCCCTTAGGGAGCTCCTCGGCCTCGCTGGTATAGAAGCCAGCGAGCCAGAGCTCGCCGCTGTCTGGGGCTCTTCTATGCTGGGCTCGAAGTTCATCCTCCAGTCAGGATACGTGGTCGATCGGACACGGGCTGGGCCAGACCCCCACGTGACCGTCGGGGCAGAGGACGTCAGACGAAGGAAGGCAAGAGAGAACCTGCGAATCGCGAGCGAGTTCGGGAGGTGCCTCGGTCGGGGAACGATCCTGGTCTCCGTGAGCGGCGGGAACTCCTACCTCTCGGCAGGGGAGGGGGAGGACATTGACTTCTTCTGCGTCACGAGTTCTGACGGGATGTGGGCATTCATGCTCAGGGCGCTCCTCCTCGCCCGGGTCCACAGCCTGGCGAACAAGAGGACACCCCAGCTCTGCTTCAGCTGCGTTATGGATGAAAGGCAGGCGAGGAAGGAGTTCAGCGAGAGGCACGACCCGATCTTCGCGAGGGACGCCTTGACCGCCAGGGTGATAATAGGGAACACCGCCTACAACGCTCTCCTGAAGAGCGCAGGCTGGATGGGGGACTTCTTCCCTTCGTTCTACGCCCTGCGGCTCCGAGAGACCGAGCCTCCAGGAGGATGGGTTGCGGGAACTGACCGCAGCTCCGTCATCCTCAACGAGCTTCTGCGCCACACGCTCGGCGCCTTCCTCAAGATGAAGTCGTGGGCGCTGAACCGGAGACTGGCGAAGCGGTCCCGGCACTCCGCAGTCTTCCAGACGAGGGTCGAGAAGGGATATTACCTCTACGAGTCGAACCGCTACAGGAAGCTCAGGAGGATGTACTCCGAGGTCGCGAAGAAGGCTTAGGGTCTTGGAGAGGGGGGAGCCAACGGCATTTCAAAGAGTGGCGCGGCGTGTGGCCGAGCCGGCGACTATCAAGCTCGTCACCAGGGGAAGGTCGACCGGCCTTCCACACATCGCGGTGATGAGGTTCGCCCTCTCCGAGGGTTGTTTCCTTGTGATCGCCGGGAGCAAGAGGAACGACTGGTTCCTGAACGCCCTCGCCGGGGGTCGCGCGAAGGTGAGGCTCGGGGAGACGGTCCAGGAGGCAGCGTGCGAGGAGTTCGCGGAGGTAGAGACCGCGAGGAGACTCTTCGCAAGGAAGTACGGTCCGCGGGTCGTCAAGGACTGGTACTCGGGAGAGCAGAGCAGAGCGCTCAAGCTGACCCCGACGTCAGCCCCCACCAGGCGCGGAGGGATACTGGGAGAGGGCGGAGCGAAGATGGACTTCACGTCCTGGAAGGCCCAGGGCGCCGACTATCGCGGCACAGTAGTAGACGCATTCGACTCCGCGTCCGAGGAGTACGACTTCACCATAGGAGGCAACTTCATCAACGTCTGGATAAGAGACAGGTCGATCAGTGAAGTGCTGGCGCTGGCTCGCCCCGACGACGTGCTCCTCGAGGTGGGGTGCGGGACGGGGACCGAGGCGCTCAGGATATCAAGGTGGGTGGCAGGCGTGGTGGCCACGGACATCTCTCCCGGGATGGTCTCCATCCTCCGGACGAAGGTGAAGGCGAGGAATCTCTCGGCGAAGGTCGTCCCCCTGGAGCTGGCCGCAGCCGACGTGAGGCTAGCGGGAGAGCACCTGAGAGGAGGGAAGGCCAGGCTGGTCTATTCGTTCAACGGGGCGCTCAACTGCGAGCTGGAGCTCGGGAGGTTCGTCTCCGAACTCTCACGGGTGATGGAGCCAGGCGGATTCTTCGTCTGTTCGGTCAGGAACAGGCTGTGCATCGAGGAATCGCTCGTCCAGGCCGCGCTCCTCAGGTTCCGCAGCATGTCCCCGAGGAAGAAGCAGCCGAAGATGGTCTCCGTCGGCGGGATGGACGTCCCCGCGTACTACTACTACCCCTGGGAGTTCGCGAAGTATTTCAGAGGGCGGTTCGAGGTTAGGAAGCAGGTCGCCCTTCCTGCAGTGATACCACCCCCGTACCTTAACGACACATACGTCAAGGTACGGTCCCGCGTAAAGATCCTCGAACGCGCGGACGCGAGCCTGGCCGACAAGTTCCCGTTCAACAGGTTCGGGGACCAGACGCTCTTCGTCTTCCGATTGAAGGACGGGAACGCGCGGGCAGCTTGACCCGCCGGTGCTCGGAAGGCGGGGAGCGAAGCGCCCTGACGGGGAGACCCAGATGAGAGTCCGGACGCTGCTCGTGATAGGACTGCTGATCAGGGAGGCGTTCAGCTTCTGGACGGGGCACCCCTTCGACTTTGAGATTTGGGTCAGGACCGGATACTGGGTGGCCAGGGGGTACGACCCGTACAGCTCGCTGCCCTACGCCCCGGGCGTGAGCTTCGCCACCGACTTCGGCGGCCCGAATCTAAGCCCCATCGTAGGGTATCTGCCGTTCTGGCCGGTCCTGCTGGAGGCGCTCTACGGCCTCTACGCCCTGCTTGGCTCCCCGACCCCGTACCTATACTACTTCCTGATCAAGCAGCCAATGATAATCTGCGACGTGCTCCTCGCCTACTGCCTCTACGGCTACCTCGAAAAGAGAGGCTCCGGCAAGGCGCGCTTCGCCCTCAAGCTCTGGCTCTTCTCGCCCTACACGATCCTCCTCTCGGCCGTCTGGGGGATGTTCGACGCGATACCCATGCTCTTCGTCCTCCTGGCGCTCATGGCCGACCCGGGCGCGAGGAGGGGTTTCTGGTCTGGCCTTGCGACATTCGCGAAGTCCATCCCGGTGCTCTTCGCCATCCCGCTGTCCTGGGGGCCCAAGCCCCTGAGGAACCTCGCGATAGCGATCGGCTTGCCTTCGCTGGCGAGCCTGGCCATCATCTGGGTGGCTGGGTGGCCGATATCGACCTTCGAGGTCACGGTCCAGAGCACCGTGGCAAAGTACGGCGCGTCGCTGTCTCTCTGGGAAGTCGTCTACTACTTGAACACGGTAGGCGCTATCCCGACCCCCCTCCTCAATCACTTCGTATGGACGGGATACGTCTGGGTACCGGCGGTGGCCGTCGCGACCTTCCTCGGATACGTGTGGTTCGGGTTCGACACGGAGCGCGGGACGATCCAGTCGCTCATCCTCGTCATGCTCACATTCCTGCTCCTCAGGGGAGAGGTCAACGAGCAGTACGCGCTCTACCTGTACGCGCTCGGCCTCATCGACGTGGCGCTGTGGAGCCCGCAGAGGCTGCGGCCGCTCCTGGCGTCCATGGCCGCGGTCATAGCGTTCAACGGGACGAACGACCTTCTGTTCATAAGGTACCTGACGCCTGCGTTCCACAACGCCCTCGCCCTTGAGAGCAGCATCATCTCTCACATCGTGCCAGAGAGGAACGCGCTGCTCTTCATCGAAGCGGCGGTCTTCTGGGCAACCAACCTCTACTACTTCCACGCCCTCTGGAAGGAGAGACGCCCCGCCAGGGAAGGCCGGACGGAAGCCGAATCGATAAGTAGGTCGTCGGGAGCGAAAAGAGCAAGAGGCGAGAGAGACTGAAGACGATAGGCCGCCTCCTACTCGCCGGCCTGCTGATCAGGGAGGCGTTCAGCTTCTGGACGGGGCACCCCTTCGACTTTGAGATTTGGGTCAGGACCGGATACTGGGTCGCGCACGGGGTGAGCCCGTACGCCAACATGGGGTTCGTCCCTGGCCTGAGCTTCGCGAACGACTTCGGGTACAGCTTCGGGGCGGCGGTCGGCTACCTCCCATTCTGGCCGCTCCTCCTCGCGGGGATCTACAAGCTCTACTCGCTCGTGGGGTTCGGGGACCGCTTCGTATACTACTTCCTGATCAAGCAGCCAATAATAATCTGCGACGTGTTGGTCGCGTACTGCCTCTACAGGTACGCAGAGAGGAGGGGCTCCGAGAGAGCATCGTTCGCGATGAAGGTCTGGCTCTTCTCTCCCTTCAACATCATAGTCTCGGCGATATGGGGCATGTTCGACTCGATAGCGGTCCTGTTCATCCTCCTTGCGCTGACAGTCCGGCCAGGGGCGTATCGCGGGCTCTTGGCAGGCCTAGCGACCTTCGCCAAGTCCATCCCCGTGATATTCGCGATCCCGCTGTCCTGGGGGCCCAAGCCCCTGAGGAACCTCGCGATAGCGATCGGCTTGCCCGTTGTCGCCACGCTCGCGGTCATCTGGGCGACCGGCTGGTCGTTCTCGATATTCGACACGACGATGCAGAGCACCCTCGCGACCGGGAGGCAGTCGCTCTCCGCCTGGGAGGTCCCTTTCTACCTGAACACGATCGGCTGGCTCTCAAACTCCTCGCTCGACTTTTACTACCAGTGGGGAGGCTACCTCTGGATAGGCGCCGTGCTGGCGGCGACGCTGCTCGCGTTCAGGTGGTTCGGCTTCGACTCCGAGCGCGGGCTGGTTCGCTCGCTGCTCCTGATCACGCTGGCGTTCCTCCTCCTGAGGGGGCAGGTCAACGAGCAGTACTCGCTCTACCTCTACGCGTTCATGGTCATCGACATAGCCATGTGGAGCCCTGGGAGGAAGCGCCTGCTCTACGCCTCGGTCGCCTCGGTCCTCCTGTACCATGTTACCAACGACCTGCTGTTGATCAGATACGTCGCCCCGGTATACCCGCACATCCTGGTAATAGAGGCGAACCTGATAAGCGCGGTAAACCCCGAGAGGAACTTCCTGCTCTTCTTCTGGGCGCTGCTGTTCTGGCTGCTCAACGCGTACCTGCTCGTTTCGCTCTACAAGGAGAGAGGCGACAGGACGCCCGACGTCCTGGCTTGAGAGACGGCCCCCGTCCCTTCATCCGCGCTGGACGCGCGGGCCGCCCCGCGGAGACCGGGACCGCCTCGCAGCGGGAGAGCAAGGGGGGACCCGCCTCAACCCTGGGCACCCTTATGTGGCCGCTAAGCCGCGGAGCGGGCCCGTGCCACGAGGCGCGCCGCGAAAAGACCCCCACACCGGTGGAGGGGCTCGATCACGTCACCCACGCCTACGCTCTTGGTGCTCTGCCAGGTCGCATCTAGCGCCAAACGAGCAGCCTCTCGGAGGGCTCGCCCGCGCGTGCCTTCGTCCCCCTTGGCGAGGAGGCGGACCTTTGGCCGTCACCCGAGCTGCGAGGAGATCTCCTTCTCGGCGAGCTCCCTACCGCAGTACTTGCAGCGGTACCGCAGGGGCGACCTCCCCGAGAGGAAGAAGATCGACGGCGCCGACTCCTTCTCCCTGACCGAGACGCAGGTAGGGGCGGTGCAGTTCAGGACGCCCCTGAGCGTCCTCGGCGGGACGGCGTTCTTCTTGGCAACGACGCGGTAAGACCTCACGATGTTGACGCTGGCCCTCGGTGCTATCAGCGCGAGCCTCTGGACCTGCTCGGGGGAGACCTCCATGCCCTCCACCTTCACTATGTCCTTCCTGTTCATCTTGGAGCTGTTCACGTTCATGACCATGGCGATGGTGAACCCGTTCTCCTGCGGGTCGCCCAGGAGCCTGAGGACCGAGAGCGCCTTGCCTGCCGGGACGTGGTCGATCACGGTCCCGTCGGGGATCTTCCTCACCAGCATGGTGGTCTGCCCGCCGGGCACCGGCTCGGGTGCCCGACGCTGAGCCGAAGCGGCCGCCGTCAGGCCTCGCCTCCCCCGGCGACCTTGAGCAGGAGGGCCATCCTCAGGGGGACGGCGAGGTGCGCCTGGGTCATGTAGGCTGCGGCCTTCGCAGAGTCGACGTCGTAGGGGAGTTCGGTCGAGCGCGGCAGAGGGTGCAGGACTATGAGGCCGCCCTTCCCCTTCGCGAGGACCTCCTTCGTGAGCTTGTAGCTCCCCTTCACCTTCTCGTACTCGTTGGGGTCGGGGAACCTCTCCTTCTGGATCCTCGTCAGGTAGAGGACGTCGGCGGCGCCGATGACCTTCTCCAGGTCTGACCCCAACTCGAAACGGAGGCCCAGGCCCTTGAGCTGCTTGACCACCTCCGCGCGGGGGCTCAGCGTCTCGGGCGAGACGATGTGGACCATCTTCGGCTTGAACTTGGTCAGCCCGTAGAGGAAAGAGGTGGCGCTCCTGGCATACCTGTTGTCGCCAAGGACCGCGTAGGTGAGCCCGTCGATCCTTCCCTTCAGCCGCCTCACGGTGAAGAGGTCGAGCATCGCCTGGGTGGGGTGGTGCTGGGAGCCGTCTCCCCCGTTGACCACCGGGACGGAGCTGAGCTCCGCCGCGAGGAGGGCTGCACCCTCCGAGGGGTGCCGCATCACGATCAGGTCGGAGTAGCCCTCGAGCATCATCGTGGTGTCGTGGAGGCTCTCGCCCTTCAGGATCGAGGAGACGTCGGGGGACAGGTCGATGACCTTGGCACCTAGACGCAGCGCCGCCGTGGTGAAGCTGAGCCGGGTCCTCGTGCTCGGCTCGAAGAACGCGGTCGCGATGATGCGGTCGGCAAGGTCCTTGCGCGGCCTCGGGGGACCCACGAACGCGTCTGCCGCCTTGAAAAGAGACTCGAGCTCGCCCCTTGAAAAGTCCAGGATGCTGATGACGTCCCTGCCCTTCCAGGCGTCCCTGCTCACCCAGTCAGCACCCGTGGGCGGTCCTCCACCGCGCATATTAATAGTGCGGATGCCCGCAGCGCCTAGATAGAGATTCCAGGGGTGGTGAGCCGCTTTGCCAGCGCCAGAGGGTGGAACTTGCTGACCCCCGCGGGTGCGCTCGCCGCGGCGTGGAGGCGCGCCGCTTCGGCACCCTACGTCATGTACTTTTGTGCCGTCGTCGCGGTCGCGTTCCTCGCGGACCCGTCGAGCTTCGCGCACTCCTGGAACCAGGGACGTGCGGCGACCATCGCGGTGGTCCCCCTCGTCCTGCTCGAGATGGGCAGCAGGTCACTCGCGCCGCTCGGAGATGGCAGGGAGGCCGCGAAGGGGTGGCTCACGGTCGCGTTCGCCGGCGCATACTACGTATGGTTCGCGCAGGCGGCGACCTTCGCCTCCGTGGTCGCGCTCGGGAGGGACCTTGGCGTCAGCCCCGCGATAGTCCAGTACAGCTGGGTCTGGGGGATAGACTATGCGGTCACCTCGGGGTTCCTTCTGGCCCTCCTTTCGCTGCAGCGAGGGTCGCGGACGGTGACCCCCCTCATATACACCGCCGGGATGGCCTCGTTCTTGTTCATCGACGTGCTCCTGCCCGAGAACACCCTAGGGCCGTTCGGGTACGTCGTCCCCCCCGTCCTGAAGGTCGTCGCCTGGACGCTCGACCTGTTCTCGCCCGGAGCCGCCGCTTCGAATGGGAACGTCCTGAGCCTCCAGAGCGCCCTCGGGGCTATGAGGCTAGAGGTGTTCTGGCCATCAGCCGGGCTCGACGGCATGGTGATCGGCCTGCTCGTCGTGCTCGCGATCTGCGTGAAGGCGGGGACCGGATGGATGAGGGGGGCGGCCTACATGCTCGTGGGGGTGATCGGCTCGTTCCTCGTCAACGCGCTCAGGCTGGTCCTGCTGGCCGCCTATGCCGTGGGCAACATCGGGAGTCCCCAAGCGATCCAGGCGTTCCACTCGGTGATCGGCGAGCTGGTCTTCGTGCCTTGGATCGCCGGGTTCGTCCTGGTGGTCCTCAGGCGAGAGACCAAGCCGGCTCCACGCTCCGGCCCCCGGCCCGGCACGCCGTAGGTCCGCAGGTCAGGTCGAGACGGCCCTGGTCACGGACTGGGAGAACGTCATGACGAGCACGAGGAGGTATCCGGCGACGTATACGGCCAGGATGGGGATTATGCCCAGGTTGTTCTCCGTCACCGCGTAGACCAGTGCGACGACCCCGACTGCCGAGGCGATCGTCTCGAAGACGGTCTCCCTGTTGAGCGGGAGCTGGTACTTCTTCCCCCTCCAAGACCCGTCCTTGCTGGTTATCGCGTACTTTGGGGTCCTGAGGAAGACGCCGGTCTTGCTCGAGAGGAGCCCGGACAGGGCGCTCACCGAGTTGCTCACGCTTATCCCGTACCCGATTATGACGAGGAGGAAGATCTGCTTGATGTTCCTCAGGATCCCTAGCTTCTGGGTCCTCACCGCCTCCACGCAGTAGTAGAGGACAGAGATGGTCGAGAGGAAGATCATCAGGGTGAATACCGCCCACGGGACCACCTCGAGCGAGAGCGTTCCCAGGGCGGTCTTTGGGACGGTGACTTTGACGGCGTAGCTGATGACGTTGACGTTGAGGAACACGGCCAGGAGGGCGAGGACGAAGGACGCCACCATGAGCGGGTGGACCATGTAGTAGGTCAGGTGGACGAAGGCCTCGAACTTCTGCCTGAAAGAGAGCTTCTTCGAGGCGTACACCGTCGGCCACACCTTGCGCGCCGTCTGGATCGAACCCCGCGCCCACCGCCCCTGCTGCCTCTTCAGGCTGGTTATCGTGGGCGGGAGCTCGGCGGGCACCTTGACGTCCTTGAGGTAGACCGGCTTGAAGCCCGAGAGCTGCATCCGGTAGCTCAGGTCGAGGTCCTCGGCGAGCGTGTCGGTGTTCCACCCGCCGGCGGACACGATGGCTGAGGTCCTCAGGAGGCCAGCGCTCCCGTTGAAGTTCATGAGGTACCCGCTGCTCCAGCGGCCCGGCTGCTCCAAAAGGAAGTGAGCGTCTATCCCTATCGCTATGGTCTCGGTCACCATGTTGTACCCCCTGTCGAAGTGCGTCCACCTGCACTGGACGAAGCCGACCTTCTCGTCCTGTAGCATGAAGGGTACGGTACGGTCCAGGAAGTCCTCGGTCGGGGCGAAGTCCGCGTCGAAGACGGCGACGAACCGCTCGTCGGTCTTCTCCAGGGCAGCCTGGAGGGCGCCCGCCTTGAACCCCGCCCGAGTCCCACGGCGGAGGACCTCCACCCTGTAGCCCTCGTCAGAATAGCGCCTCACGAGGTCGTCCAGCTTCTGGCGCGTCTCGTCGTCGGAGTCGTCTATCACGCAGACCCTTACCAGGGCCCGCCCGTATCGGTCGGCCATCCTGGCGCACGCACCAAGCAGCCTGTCGGCGACGTAGTACTCGTTGTAGACCGGCAGGTGGACGGCCACCTGGGGCCTCGAGGTCAACCCCGCCTGGCTCGGCTGGGAGTAGCGGCGCGCCCTGCGAGTCAGATGGAGGGTGTTGATCCCGTACACGAAGAACGATATGCTGAGAAGGATGGAGACGCCGAGGATGATGTCTGCAAGCGGAGTAAATGTGACAGCGGAATCCATTCGACCAATACCACCCTTAGACCGTGAGGCGATTTTCAGTGCCCTGGATTCCACTATATAATATGTTAGCAACAGATTTCGGCGGCGCCGCGAAATCGGCCTGAAGGAAACGCCTGTTTCGCCATCACAGCCCGCGGCGGGCGCCGCTCCGGCGGAGCAACGCATAAATATCGATTCTCGAACGCGTCCCCCCGAGAATAGATGGTGCTTCAAAGAGGCGGTTCACTTTATCCGGGTCTTGGTCACAAGAAGCCCATCTACGGCTTTCGCTACTAGCGCCAGCTCCAGGCACCTACGCGAGAGCCAGCAGGAGCGTGTTGCGCAGTGAGCACAACCAGGATGTTAGAGACCGTCGTGGTCAAGTTCGGGGGCTCGGTCCTTGACGACCAGAAGGCCGTAGACCAGGTCGCATCGCTCATCAAGGAGACCCGGGCCAAGGGCCTCGGGGTCGTCGCGGTGGTCTCCGCGATGAAGGGGGTCACCGACCAGATAATGGCGCTCTCGAAGAGGGACAACCCGGAGATTGCGCCGCACCTGCTCGACGAGCTCCTCTCGTCAGGAGAGAAGACCAGCGCCAGGCTCGTGGCGGCGGCCCTCGCATCGTTCGGCCTCGAGTCAGTGGTGGTAGACCCGGACACCCCGTACTGGCCTGTGATCACCGACGACCGGCACCTTGACGCCAACCCGCTGGTGGAGGAGTGCAGGACAAGGACCGAGCGCCTCATCATCCCGCTCCTCGAAGGCGGGAGGGTCCCGGTCGTCTGCGGGTTCCTCGGGAAGACCGTAGGAGGGAGGACGACCACCCTGGGCAGGGGCGGGAGCGACACCACGGCGGTCCTCCTCGGGAACTGCCTCCGGGCGAAGGAGGTGATACTCGTCAAGGACGTCCAGGGCGTCTACTCGAGCGACCCTGACAAGGTCACGAACCCCCAGTTCATCGAGAGCCTCAACGGCGAGGAGGCGGAGATGCTGGCGGCGGGGGGAGCGAAGTTCCTGCACGTGAAGGCGCTCAGGTACCAGTCATCCGGCCTCAAGATCAGGGTCACCAACCTCGACAGGCTGGACTCGGGGACCGTGATAAAGGGGGAGCTCTCCCCCGTCCAGGTGGAGCTGCTGGGCGAAGGGGTCTCGATGATCACGTTCGTCGGCCTGGACCCGGGCAAGGCCGAGTCGATAATCCGCGCAGCGAGGGCGGTGAGGGAGGCTGGCGGGAGCCTCCTAGCCCTCTCCCTCGAGGCGAACGCGGCCATCTTCTACGTCGGAGGGGGCAGGAACGTCCTCGACGGAGTACACAGGGTCCTGGTCGAGGACAAGCTCGGCAAGGCCGTCTCCGAGTTCCCCCATCTTTCGATGATCACAGTGAAGGGATCAGCGCTCGAGACCGAGCAGGGCGTCGTCCAGAGGATAGTGGCTCCCCTAGCAAGGGCCTCGATCAACGTCTACGGGATAGTGACCATCCTGTCCTCGGTGAGGGTCTTCGTCTCGGCGGAGAGCTCAGGGAAGGCCCTCGCGATGGTGAAGGAAGCCATGATAGCCGAGCCGTCCGCGGGAGGCAGGCTGCCTGCATGACAAGGCCCAGAGAGGTCAAGGTCGCGCTGCTCGGCGCGACGGGAGCGGTGGGGCAGAGATACATCAACATGCTCCCCAGGCACCCGTACCTCCACCTGGAGGCGCTGATGGGAGGGGAGTCGGCGGGGAAGAAGTACGGCGAGGCGGTACACTGGCTATTCCCCGACCCTATCGACCCAGAGATGGCGGGGACGGTGGTGAAGCGGGCCAAGCCCGAGTCCGCGAAGGGGTGCGACATCGTCTTCTCTGCCCTCCCGTCAGAGGTGGCCGCCGAGGTGGAGACCAAGTTCGCCGAGGCCGGGTTCACGGTGGTGAGCGAGGCGAGCGCCCACAGGATGGACGCGGACGTCCCCCTGATGATCCCGGAGATAAACGCGGAGCACCTCGCCCTGCTCGAGAGCCAGAAGAGGAAGAGAGGGTGGAAGGGCGCGATAGCCACGACCCCCAACTGCACCGGGACGGGGCTCTCGATGGTCCTGAAGCCCCTCATCGACCAGTTCGGCGCGAAGAGGGCGATAGTCACGACGATGCAGGCGCTATCGGGCGCTGGGTTCCCCGGCGTCCCGTCGCTCTCGATCCAGGAGAACGTGATACCCTACATCAAGAACGAAGAGGAGAAGGTCGCCGCGGAGGCGAAGAAGATCCTCGGGACCCTCTCGAACGGCGTCATCAAGCCCAGCCCCATAGCGATGGGCATCTCGTGCAACCGGGTCGCCGTGATAGACGGCCACATGGAGACCCTGTACGCCGACCTGTCACAGGAGGTGACCCCCAGGGCCGCCGAAAAGTCGCTCGAGACGTTCAGGGGAGAGCCCCAGAGGCTCAAGCTACCCACGGCGCCGGACCATCCCATCATAGTCAGGAAGGAAGACGACAGGCCGCAGCCCAGGCTCGACAGGCTCGCCGGGAGCGTCCCCGGGATGAGCGTCGTGGTGGGCAGAGTGAGGAACGGGATCGACGGCAGGTCGATCCAGCTCACGCTCCTCTCTCACAACACCATACGCGGGGCTGCGGGCACCGCGATACTCACCGCGGAGCTCATGGAGAGCGAGGGGTACCTCGGGACATAGGCGAGTGAGACTTTGGTCTTCGGGAAGCAGGTCAGGCTCGGGAGGATCACGGAGGGCGGGAGGATGCTGTGCATCCCCATGGACCACTCGTTCACGCTGGGGCCGGTGGCCGGGCTCGAGAAGCCGGAAGAGGCCATAGCCAAGGTCGTGAAGGGCGGGGCGACATCGTTCCTGGTCCACAAGGGGGTGATAAAGTCCCTAA
>JAJZNC010000024.1:0-15167 GCA_021848045.1 archaeon | reverse complement strand
CCCTAAGCAAGCCCGCGGGGATAGGGATGATAATGCACCTCTCCGCCAGCACCAACCTCAGCCTCGCCCCGAACAGGAAGATGCTCAGCTCGTCGGTGCTGGAGGGGATGAGGCTGGGCGCTGACGCCGTCTCCATCCACGTAAACATGGGGTCGAAGGAGGAGCCCGAGATGCTCGAGCAGCTCGGGATGGTCGCTGACCAGTGCGACGAGTACCAGGTCCCGTTCGTCGCGATGATGTACCCGCGCGGCGAGAACATCAAGGACCCGGCCGACCCGGCCGTGGTCGCACACGTGGCGAGGGTCGGGGCAGAGAGCGGGGCGGACATCGTCAAGACGGTCTACACCGGGGACGTGGCGAGCTTCAGGGAGGTGGTGAGGAAGTGCCCGGTGCCCGTGGTCCTCGCAGGCGGCGCAAAGGCCCGGTCCGACCTCGAAGTCCTGGAGCTGGCCAGCGACGTGACCAAGGCGGGGGCGATGGGGGTAACGTTTGGAAGGAACGTCTTCCAGCACCGCGACCCCACCAGGATGGTGAAGGCGATAAGGAGGATAGTGATAGAGAAGGGCAGCGTAGAGGACGCGATGGAGGTAATGAAGGCTGGCGGCAAATGAGAAAGAGCTAGTCCTCGACGTAACCGAGATCACCGACCTAGACAGGGCCATCAGGGAGGCGAAGGCCGCGGGTATCTCATCGGTACTCAGCAGGGGGAAGTCGGCCAGGCTCAAGGGAGGGGAGGGGCTCCGCGAGTACAGGGAGGGGGAGGGCGACTTCGCCTGGGTCGAGGTGAAGGGGGCGGCGGACCTCGAGCGCGCCGTGGAGTCCGCCCTCAGGAAGGACCACAAGTTCGTGGTGGTGGACTGCACGAACTGGAAGATAATCCCCCTCGAGAACCTCATCGGGGAGTTCAGGAGGAGGCACAGGCGCATCTACGCGTTCATGCAGTCGGAGAGCGACATCAAGCTCGCGTTCTCGATCCTCGAGAAGGGGGTGGACGGGGTTGTGATCCCCTACTCGTCGCTGAAGGCCTCGAAGAAGCTGATAGCGGAGGTCACCTCCGCGGTCGGGCAGCCCCAGCTGCCCCTCGCGAGGGCGAAGATCAAGCGCATAGTGGACGTGGGGGACGGCGAGAGGGTCTGCATCGACACCGCGTCGCAGCTGGCGGCCGGCGAGGGGATGCTGATAGGGAGCAAGGCCAGCTTCTTCTTCCTCGTCCACAGCGAGACGATCCCCACCGAATACATCCCGACGAGGCCGTTCAGGGTCAACGCCGGGGCCCTCCACAGCTACATCTTCGGGGCGGACGGCAAGACGAGGTACCTCTCAGAGCTCCAGGCGGGGGACAAGGTCCAGCTGGTGGACTCCTCGGGGAGGAGGCGGGACGCGGTGGTGGGCAGGATAAAGATGGAGAGGAGGCCGCTGATGATGGTCCAGGCCGAGGTCGACGGACAGGAAGGGACGGCGATGCTACAGAACGCCGAGACGATCCGCCTCGTGAGGCCGGACGGCACGCCGGTCTCTGTGACCGAGGCCAAGGCTGGGGACGAGGTCCTCGTGCACGTCGCCGGGCAGGGCAAGGCCAGGCACTTTGGGGGAGAGGTAGACGAGTTCATCGTCGAGCGCTAGCAGAGGGGTATAGGGCCGCCGTGGGCAAGAACGCCAGGTCCAGGGTCTGCGCGTCGATCGGCGCGCCCTCGCCCCGGGAGATGGGGCTGAAGGCCAGGCGCGCCTTGAAGTTGGGGGCAGACCTGGTGGAGCTCAGGGTGGACTCCCTCTCGGACGGCGCCCCGGCGGCGGCATCCTCGCTGGTCGAGGGCCTGGCCGAGGTCGCCGTGGTGACCGTCAGGTCGGCGAGGGAGGGTGGGAGGTTCGGGGGCTCGGAGGAGGACCGCCTGTCTCTCATCTCACGCCTGGCCGACCTCCGCCCTGCCTACCTCGACGTGGAGCTCTCGACCGCGAAGGAGAATCCGGGATGGCTCGTGTCCCTTCCAAGGCGGGTGCCCCTGATAGTCTCGTGGCACGACTTCCAGGGCACCCCCGGGCTCCCCGTGCTCAGGAAGACCTGCGAGGAGGAGCGGGGGCTCGGGTCGATAGCGAAGGTCGTCACCACCGCCACGAGGGTGGAGGACAACCTCAGGACGGTCGCCCTCTGCAGGGAGAACGGCGGGAGGGCGGTCTCCTTCTGCATGGGCGAGCTGGGGGTGGTCTCCAGGGTCCTCACGATCGGGGCGGCGCCCCTCGTCTACGCCTCCCTCCCGAACGAGGCGGTCGCGCCCGGCCAGCTCTCGATCCCGGCGATGCTAGAGTTCAGGGGCTTGTTGCAGGGCGTTGACTGACCGGTACTGCGTAGTCGGGAGGGACGTCTCGCGCTCGCCGTCGCCGGCGATGATGAACGCCGCGTTCCGCAAGCTCGGGATCGACGCAGAGTACACCCCCTTGAGCGTGCCCGAGGCGGGGTTCGGCAGGGCGTTCGCAGGGCTGATGCGGTCGGGGACTGCGGGCATGAACGTCACCATCCCCTACAAGAGCGCCGTGATACGGCTGCTCGACGGCATGGACGCGGTCGCGACGAGGATCCAGGCGGTGAACACCGTGAAGCTCGAGCGGGGCAGGTACACGGGCCACAACACAGACCCCGACGGGATAGTGGGGCCCCTCAGGGAGGCAGGGGAGGGGCTGGACGTGAGGAGCGCCCTCCTGATAGGGGCGGGGGGAGCGGCGAGGGCGTTCTGCGAGGCGATGAACCGCATGGGGTGCGTCGACGTGGCCGTGGCCGTCAGGGATGCGCGCCGCGCGCACGCCTTCGTCGTGGAGATGGAGATGGCGTTCCCGAAGATGAACCTCACCCTCGCGGAGCTGACCGACCTTCACCACCTCGGGCACGACCTGATCTTCAACGCCTCTCCCTTGGGCTCGGGAGGGGAGCCCCTCCCGGGGGAGCTGAAGAGGATCATCCCAGGATCGAAGGTGGTCTTCGACGCCGTCTACCGACCCAGGGAGACCGAGCTCCTCTCGGCGGCGAGGCGGAACGGCTCGAAGGCGATCCACGGCGAGGAGATGCTTCTCCACCAGGGGATTGCTGCTTTTAGGGTGTGGACTGGGAGGGATGCCCCGGAGAGCGATATGAGGGAAGCACTCACCAGGTCTCTGGGCGAGGCGACGCGGGGATGACCACCACCAGGGCCAGGGCGTCGACCTTCGGCGCCGTGAGCATCGTCAACGCGATCGCGGGGGGGAGGGGCGCGACGGCGAGCGTGAGGCTCACCACGGACGCCGAGGTGGAGCTGGACGACTCGAAGGGAGAATGGGACTTCCGCGTGAACGGGAAGAAGGCTGAGTCGAGCCTCTCCCTCGAGACGGTCCGGCGCGCTATCAGGCTCGCCGGCAAGGACCCCGACGCGTACTCGGGGAAGGTCAGCACCACGACGGGCGTCCCCATCGGGGTCGGGCTCAAGACGTCGTCCGCGGCGTCGACGGCGATAGCCATCGCGGTTGCGGGCGCGCTCGGGCGCCGCGCGTTCGACCCCAAGAAGGTGCTCGACTGCAGCGTCGAGGCGTCTCTGGCGAGCGGGGCCAGCATCACGGGTGCGCTGGACGACGCCGCGGGCTGCCTCATGGGGGGCCTCAACATGACCGACAACCTCGCCAGGAAGGTCGTCAGCTCGAGGCTCTTCGAGAAGAGGCTCAAGGTCGTCGTCGGGGTCCCGAGGGCGAGGAGCAGGAGGGACTCGATAGAACCCGGCTCCATCAGGAGGTTCGCCCACCTCACAGACCTGTTCTTCGAGATGGCCTTGAAGGGCGACTACTGGAGGGCGATGGTCCTCAACGGCATCACCTACTCGTCCATCCTAAAATACGACCCTTTCCCAGCGCTTCTCGCAGTGGAGCACGGAGCCCTAGGCGCCGGCCTCTCGGGGACTGGGCCGGCGGTCGCGGCCGTCTTCGAGCCCTCTAAGAAGGCCGAGATTGAGGCCCTGAAAGGTCGATGGGCCTCCGACGGGTGCGAGGTGATCGAGACCGAGACCAACAACGAGCACGGGAGGCTGCTAGAGGTTGGCTAGGGCCGCGACCGCCCACGGGGTCACGAGGGTCGTGGCGACCGGCCCCCTGAGCGGGAGCGTCTCTGTCCCCCCCAGCAAGAGCTACACCCACAGGGCGGCGCTGATGGCGAGCCTCGCAGCCGGGGTCTCCAAGGTCAGGAACCCCCTTCTGTCTCGGGACACCAACGCGACCCTCGCCGCGTGCGCGGCCTTCGGGGCCAGGGTCGAGCCGACGGGCCGGGGCGTCGAGATAACGGGGACGAGGCCCAGGCTCCCCGACGACGTGGTCAACGTCGAGAACTCAGGCACCACGCTCAGGTTCATGACGAGCGCGCTCTCCCTCTCGCCCGAAGGGTACGCGATCCTCACCGGCGACTCCAGCATCAGGAGGCGGCCGATGCAGCCGCTGCTCGACACGCTCTCCCAGCTCGGGGTGAAGGCGTGGTCGTCCAGGGGGAACGGGTGCGCCCCCGTGGTCGTCAGGACGGGGGGGATGCGCGGCGGGAGGGCCTCGATAAGGGGCGACGTCTCCTCGCAGTTCGTCTCCTCGCTGCTCATCTCGACCCCCCTCGCGGAGAGGGACACCACGCTCACGGTGGCGGACGCGGTCTCGCGGCCCTACATCGAGATGACCCTCAGGCTGGGACGGATCTTCGGCGTCAAGGTTGAGGGCGAGGGGTACTCGAGGTTCAGGGTCCCCGCCGGGCAGGAGTACTCCCCCGCAGAGTTCACCGTCCCGGCGGACTTCAGCTCAGCCTCGTTCATCGTCGCGGCCGTCGCGGTCGCCGGCGGGAAGGTCAGGATCGACAACCTTGACGCCAGCCTCCCCCAGGGCGACTCCAGGATCGTGGACATCGTAAGGGAGATGGGCGCGAAGGTGGCCTCGGAGAGGGGGGCGCTGGTCGTCTCCTCGGACGGCGACAGGCTCTCGGGGGGGAGGTTCGACCTCGGCGACACCCCCGACCTCCTGCCCGTGGTCTCCGCCCTTGCGCTGAAGAGCGACTCGCCGGTCGAGGTCGTCGGGACGGCTCACGCCAGGTTCAAGGAGACGGACAGGATCGCCATCGTCGCGAAGGAGCTCTCCAAGCTCGGCGTCGCCGTGGAGGAGAGGGAGGACGGGCTCCTGATATCCCCGACAAAAAGGAGGCTCGAGCCGGCCCTCATGGACGCGCACGACGACCACAGGATGTTCATGGCGTTCTCGCTGGCCTCGATGCTCATCCCGGGGGGGACTCCAATCTTGGGGGCGGAGAGCCTGGACGTATCCTACCCCACGTTCCTGGAGGACATCAAGAGGCTCGGGGCGAAGGTCAAGGTCGGCCAGGTGTAGGGTTGACAGGGAACGTCTTCGGGGAGAGGTTCGTCGTCGTCAGCTTCGGCGAGAGCCACGGGAAGGGGGTCGGGGTAGTCGTCGACGGGGTCCCAGCCGGGCTCGGTCTGGCAGAGTCGGACATCCAGCCCGACCTGGACCTGAGGCGGCCGGGGCAGTCGATAGTCACCACCCAGAGGAAGGAAAGGGACGTGGTGGAGATACTCTCCGGGGTGTTCAACGGGAAGACCACCGGGGCACCGGTGGCGATGATGATCAGGAACACGGACGTCGACTCGCGCTCGTACGAGTCGATGGTCAACACGCCGCGCCCGAGCCACGCGGACCTCGCCCACAGGACGAAGTACCAAGGGTTCAACGACTACAGGGGGAGCGGGCGGGCCTCGGCGCGCGTGACCGCGGGGTTCGTGATGGCGGGGGCGCTTGCGAAGAAGCTCCTCAGAGAGGAGCTGGGGGTCGAGATACTCGCATACACGCTGGAGCTCGGCGGGATAAGAGCGGCGGGCTTCACGCTGGAGGACGTGAGGCGGAAGAGGTACCTCAACGAGGTGAGGTGCCCCGACCAGGCCGCGGCGGAGGAGATGAAGAAGCTGGTGGTCAAGTGCAGGGGCGAAGGCGACAGCCTGGGCGGGATAGTCGAGTGCGTCGCCCTGAACCTCCCCGTCGGCCTGGGAGAGCCGGTCTTCGGCTCGCTCGACTCCGACCTGGCGAGGATTGCCCTGGCGATCCCGGCGGTCAAGGGGGTCGAGTTCGGCTCAGGCTTCGCGGCCGCCAGGCTCAAGGGGAGCCAGAACAACGACCAGTACTTCATCGACAAGACCGGGAGGGTGGCCACGATGACCAACAACTCGGGAGGCGTGGTGGGCGGGGTCTCCAGCGGGGAGCCCCTCGTCTACAGGACCGCGTTCAAGCCGCCGGCCTCGATCGCGAAGCGGCAGAGGACGGTCGACATCTCCAAGAACAAGGAGGTGGACCTGGTCGTGCCCGGGAGGCACGACCCGGTGGTCGTCCCGAGGGCCGTCCCCATAGTCGAGTGCTGCACCGCCATAGTCCTGGCCGACCACGCCCTCAGGGCTGGGTTTATCTCCCCGGTGGTGGGGGGAAAGCGCAGCAAAGATGACAGAGAGCGACCTTAGGGGCCCCGAGCTCGAGGAGCTCCGCGGGGAGGTGGCGGAGACCACGAAGGCGATCATCGGGCTCGTCGCGAAGAGGATAGAGCTGGCCAAGAGGATCGGCCAGGTGAAGAGCAGGGACTCGCTCCCCATCGACAACGAGGGGGTGGAGGACGCGCTCCTGGAGGACGTGCTCGCCGAGTGCAGGTCGCTGGGCCTCGACGAACAGCTCGGCACCAAGATCCTGGGGACGCTCCTCGCCGAGTCCAAGAAGGTCCAGCGGATGCAGGGCACCCCCAAGCCCAAGCAGCTCATCACCCCCATGGTGATGATGGCCAAGGCAAAGGAGGTCGAGAGGACGGGCAGGAGGCTGATCAGGCTCGACGTCGGCGAGCCCGACTTCCACCCGCCCGAGGCTGTGATCGAGGCGGTCTCGGGCGCGCTCCGCGCCTACAAGACCTACTACACTGTCGGCCGCGGGGTGCCCGAGCTCCTCACCGCGCTCAAGGGATATCTGGCCAGGAGGTACGGCTACCGGGACGCGGCGGACGACCAGTTATCCGTCACGCCCGGAGGGAGGTTCGCGGTCTACTCCGCCCTGGCGACGGTCGCCTCGGAGGGGGACAGCGTCGTGGTGATAGAGCCCAACTGGCCGGCATACAAGGAGGGGCTCGAGTACGTCGGTGCGAGGGCGATCTCGGTGAGGACGACCCTGGAGGAGAAGTGGGAGCCGTCGCCCGAGCGGGTCAAGGAGGCGATTAGGCCCAACACCAAGGCCATCGTCCTCAGCTACCCCGCCAACCCGACGGGCAAGGTAATGGGCAAGGGCGCGTTCAAGGAGATAGTCGGGACCGCCGACGACCTGGGGCTGACCGTCATAAGCGACGAGATCTACAACGACTACGCCTACGCGCCCTGCCCGACCATACTCGAGTGCCTCCCGCGCAAGTACATACTCACCTCGTCCTTCTCAAAGGGTTGGAGCATGACGGGGTTCAGGGTCGGCTGGTCGTTCGCCCCTGCGGAGACCAGCGCGAGGATGCTGAAGATACTCGGGCTGATGATCACCTGCGTCCCAGAGTTCGTCCAGCTGGGGGCGGCCAAGGCCCTGGAGTGCGAGGCAGAGGTCTCCCACAACTCGAGGGTGATGAAGGAGAGGATAGACGCGACCACGGAGGAGCTCGCGAAGATAGACGCGCTGGAGCTGGTGAAGCCCGAGGGCTCGATCTACGCGTTCCCCCAGGCGAGGTCAGAGACCTTCGACTCGTCCGCGTTCGCGATGGACCTCCTGGAGAAGAAGGGCGTCACGGTCAGCCCTGGCACAGGCTTCGGAGACTACCCCAGGTGCTTTCGGATATCGCTCGGGCAGCCTCAGCAGGTCCTGACCGCAGGGGTACGGAAGATAGGCGAACTCCTGGGTTGAGGGTCGCCGTCCTGGGCTCGTCCGGGAGGATGGGCGCGTTCCTTGCGCGCTACTTCATCGACAAGGGGTGCGAGGTGCGGGGGGCCGACCCCCACGGCGCGCGGCGAGGGAGGGCTGGCGGGCTCCGGTCGTTCAGGACCAACTCGGAGGCGGCGAGAGGGTGCGACTTCGTCGTCCTGGCCGTCCCCATGGGTAGGACGCTCGAGGTGGCCAGGGAGGTCGTGCCGGCGCTGGAGCCTGGCTCCACCCTCGTCGAGATATCCTCCGTGAAGGGCGAGACCCTGGGCGAGCTAAGGAGGATGGTAGGGAGGAGGGCGTCGCTGCTATCGGTCCACCCGCTCTTCGGGCCGGCCCTAAAGTCCGAGAGGGCGATGAAGGTGGCGGTGATCGTCTCCAAGAGGGGGGGAGAGGAGGAGGCGGCCAGGAGGCTCTTCCCCGAGGCGAGGATCATCCCCATGACCCGCAGGGAGCACGACAAGGCGATGGGCGTGGTCCTGTCCCTTACCCACCTGGTCAACCTGGCATATGCGGGGGCGGTGGCCCGGCTCCTCTCCCCGAAGGAGTTCATGAAGGTCTCCACCCCCAACTCCTCGATGCAGCTCACCCTGGCCCAGGCGGTCCTGGCGCAGGACGCCGAGCTCTCGTACGAGATCCAGGCCAACAACCCCTACTCGAGGGAGGCTGGGCGCGCGGCCGTGCGGGAGATCGAGCGCGTGATGGGGCTCGTCGAGGCGGGGGACAGGAAGGGGTTCGAGGAGGGCTTCGCGAAGCTCGCCAGGGAGTACAAGGTCGACGAGAGGGCGGGAGCCGTGGTCAAGGAGATCTACAGCGCGGCCGAGGACGCAGGCTAGGCCCCCTTCGTGGCCGCCTTCATCGTCCTCACGTAGCCTTCGACGGCGGAGAGCATCGCCGCCGTCCCGTCCTTCTCGGACCTCTCGACCCTGTCCACGATGGCGCTGCCCACCACCACCGCGTCTGCCCCCGCGCCGAGCATCGCGCCGACGTGCTCGGGAGCCGATATCCCGAACCCCACGGCCACGGGGACCCTCGGGGCGCTCCTCTTCACCCGCCGGACAAGGTCGAGCGCCCCCTCGCCGACGGCCTGCCTCGCGCCGGTGACCCCGGTGAGCGAGACGAGGTACAGGAAGCCCGACGTGTGGGCGGCGATCGCCTTCATCCTCGAGGGCGAGGTGGTGGGCGCCGCCAGGAGTACCGCGTCGAGGCCGTGACGCCTCGCCAGCGGGGCGTACCCCTCGATCTCGTCGAACGGCAGGTCGGGGACGATGAGCCCGTCCACCCCGTGCGCCTTCGCCCTCTCCAGGAAGCCCTCGAGGCCGTTGGAGTAGAGGATGTTGTAGTAGGTCATTACGACCACCGGGACGCCTGGGTGGCGCGACCTGGCCTTGGAGACCAGGTCGAGGACCTTGGCGGGGGTCGCGCCCGAGGCGAGGGAGCGCACGTCAGCCGCCTGGATCGACTTGCCGTCCGCGATGGGGTCCGAGAAGGGGATCCCCACCTCCAGGATGTCCGCCCCCCCTCTGACGACCGCGTCGATGACCGCGCCCGAGGTCGCGAGGTCTGGGTCGCCTCCCATCACGTAGGCCACTAGGGCGCCCTCTCCGCCGAGCCTCTCGAAGACCCTCGAGATGGCGCTCAAAGCTCGTATCCCGACCTCCGCGCTATGGTGTTGACGTCCTTGTCGCCCCGCCCCGAGAGGGTGACCACCACAGACCTGCCCTTCTTCATCTTCCCCGCCAGCCTGACCGCGTAGGCTACCGCGTGCGCTGACTCGAGCGCCGGGATTATCCCCTCCTTCTCCGAGAGGAGATGGAAGGCGGCCACAGCCTCGTCGTCGGAGACGCTGACGTACTTGGCCCGCCCGCTGTCCTTGAGGTATGCGTGCTCGGGACCCACCCCGGGGTAGTCCAGGCCTGCGGAGATGCTCTCGGTGCTCCTTACCTGGCCATCGTCGTCCTGCAGGACGTAGGTGAGCATGCCGTGCAGGACCCCCTTCCGGCCGTCTATCAGGGAGGCCGCGTTCCTGCCCTTCCCCTGCCCTCCTGCCTCGACCCCGTAGAGCGCCACCCCCTTGTCCCCGACGAAGGCGTGGAAGCTCCCCATGGCGTTGCTCCCGCCGCCGACGCACGCCACGACCGCGTCGGGGAGGCCGCCCCTCCTCTTGAGCTCGGAGCGCGCCTCTCGCCCTATCACGCTCTGGAAGTCCCTCACCATCACGGGGTACGGGTGGGGCCCTACCACCGAGCCCAGGAGGTAGTAGGTGGTCCGTACGTTCGTGACCCAGTCCCTGAGGGCCTCGTTGATCGCGTCCTTGAGGGTCTTCGACCCGGTGTCGACGGGGTGGACCACGGCGCCCAGGAGCTTCATCCTGAAGACGTTGAGCTTCTGCCTCTCGATGTCCTCGGTCCCCATGTAGACCTCGGCCTTCAGGCCGAGGGCTGCGCAGGCCATCGCGGTGGCGACCCCGTGCTGCCCGGCGCCGGTCTCCGCGATTATCCGCTCCTTTCCCATCCTCTTCGCCAGCAGCGCCTGCCCCAGCGCGTTGTTGATCTTGTGCGCCCCGCCGTGGAGCAGGTCCTCGCGCTTGAGGAATATACGGGCGCCTCCCGCGTGGGCGGTGAGGTTCGCAGCGAGGTAGAGAGGCGTGGGCCTACCAGCATAGTCCCGGAAGAGCCCGTCGAGCCGCCCGAGGAAGGCCCTGTCCTTGCGCGCCGCGAGGTAGGCCTTCTCGAGCTCCTGGACAGCGGGGACGAGGGTCTCGGGGACGAACTGGCCCCCGAAGACGCCGAAACGGCCGCCGGCGGGGTAGTCCGGGTCACGGCGGGGCATCTACTGCACCACCCTCCTGCCCTCTGCAGCGGCCGCGTTCGCGACGAACGCCCTTACCTTCGAGGGGTCCTTGACCCCCGGCGACGCCTCCACCCCCGACGAAGCGTCGACGCAGAACGGCTCGACCGCGGCTATGGCAGCGCCCACGTTCTCTGGCCTCAACCCCCCCGAGAGGACCAACGGTCGGGGGGCGATGCTCCTCCTTATCGCGGCGCAGACGCTCCAGTCGGAGGTCAGCCCAGTCCCGCCCTCGAACCCCTTCTTGGCCGTGTCCGCTAGCAGGGCGTCGTATCCCCGGAGCGCGCTTCCCGCCCTCGGGAGGACTTCTGTCTCGGCCTCCCCCTCCCTGCCCACCGGGAAAGGCCTGATCAGCTGGGCCCTGAACGAGGCCCTTATCGAGTCTGCAGAGTAGTCCGCTCCGTAGAGCTGTATGGCCCTCGGGGCCATGCGCCGGACCGAGTCGGAGCCCTCCACGAGCGCGGCCCCTGTCGTGACGAGGACGGAGGTCACGAAGGGAGGGACCCTGGACATCAGCGACCCGACCCTCTCCAGCGCGAGGTTCCTCGGCGAGCTCGTCAGCCCGGCGATGAACCCCAGCGCGTCCGCTCCCGCGTCGACCGCTGCGTCGACGTCCTCCTCCCTCGTGAGCCCGCAGATCTTGACCCTTGTCATCGCGATGCCCCCGTCAGCGACCTCACCTTGGCCTCGACGTCGGCAGACCTCATTATCGCGGAGCCGACGAGGAACCCGTCGGCGCCGTGCGAGAGCATCTCGTCCACGTCTCCTCGGGTCCCTATGCCGCTCTCCGAGATGACGGGCTTGCGGTCCCCCGCGAGGCGGAGCCGTTCGCGCAGCGCGCGTGCCGAGTCGAGCAGCCGCCTCGAGGTCTCGAGCGTCACCTCGAGGGTGCCCAGGTCGCGGTTGTTTATCCCGACCACGTCGGCCTCGGACTGGAGGGCGAGCGTCAGCTCCTCCCGGGTGTGGGCCTCGAAGAGCACCTCAAGCCCCCGGGCCCTCGCCCTGGCGAACATCTCCTCCAGGCCCGCCCTCGCCAGCCCGTTCATGAAGACGGCGGCGATGAAGAGTATGGCGTCCGCGCCCATAGCAGCCCCGGCGTCGATCTGGACCGGGTCTATCACGATGTCCTTCATGAGCACGGGGACGCCCACCGCCCTCTTCACCATCGGGACGTACCTGATGTCACCCTGGAAGTGCTTCGGCTCGGTGAGGACGGAGATCGCCGCCACCCCCCCGCGCTCGTAGGCCCGAGCGATCGGCCCCACCTCACCTGGCTCTCTGAGCCTGCCCTCGGAGGGCGAGGCGAACTTGATCTCGGCCACCACCGGGGTGTGGCTGCAGCCCAGGATCGAGCCCCTCAGGCTCCTGTGTCCGAGCCCCTCGGCCTGGCCTGGGTCCAGCCCGTCGTAGTACCCGCGCTCGATGTTCTCCGCCGCGGAGCTCGCGAGCGTGAAGACGAAGCTCGACTCAGCGCTTCTGCCTCGCATATCTCTCCCTCGCGCCGTCCAGGCTGCCGCCGCTGAACTTCACAACTTGCTCGAGCTTGGCCATCGCCCTCCCGCTCTTTATCGATGTCTCCGCCATCTCGACGCCCTCCGCGAACGTCCCCGCCTTCTGGGCCAGGACCAGGCAGGCCGCGCTGTTGGCGAGGACCATCATCAGGCCGCAGTCCCGCGCCTCGGCCCGGCCCATGAGGACATCCATCGCCAGAAGCGCCCCCTCGGCGGCGTCTGCCGGGCAGGAAGGCGGAGAGGTAGGCCTCTCGGTCACCCCGAAGTCACGCGGGGCGTACTCCTTGGTAGCCACCCTCCCGTCCCTGAGGTGCGAGACTAGCGTCTTCCCGGTAACCGAGATCTCGTCCATCCCCTCGGCGGCGTGGACGACCATCGCCTCCTCGAGGCCCAGCCTCCCCAGGACGGCCGCGACCTGGCCGACCAGCGCAGGGGAGTAGAGCCCCAGGAGCTGCGCCTCGACCCTCGCCGGGTTGATCAGGGGCCCCATCAGGTTGAAGACCGTCCTGACCCCGAGCTCCTTCCTCACCGGCGCCACCTGCCTCATCGCCGGGTGGAAGGCGGGGGCGAACATGAACCCTATCCCGAGCGTCTCGACCGACTCCTTCACGCGCGAGGGCTCCATCGCGAGGTTGAACCCCAGGCTCTCCAGCACGTCCGCGCTCCCCGACCTGCTCGTCACGGAGCGCCCCCCGTGCTTCGCGACGACCGCACCCGCCCCTGCCGCGACGAAGGCCGAGATGGTGCTCACGTTGAGGGTCTTGACCGAGTCCCCGCCCGTCCCGCACGTGTCCACCATCCTCCCCTTGACGACCGGGCGGTCCTTCAGGACCGAGTGACCCCTGAGGGCGCTCGCGAAGGCGGCCACCTCCTCGACGGTCTCCCCCTTCTTCCTGAGGCCCACGAGGAGCCCCGCTATCTGCGCCTGGGTCGCGCTACCCTCGACTATCTCGTCTATGCAAGCGGACACCTCTGGGGCCGAGAGGTCATTTCCGTCGAGGATGCGACGGACCGCTTCCTGTATGGCGGTCATGGCGAGCCCCTGAGGAAGTTCCTGATCATCTTCTTGCCTTCGCGGGTCATTATCGACTCAGGGTGGAACTGGACGCCCTCGATCGGATACTTCCTGTGCCTCACCCCCATGATCTCCGCGTCGTCTATGGAGAGCGCCGTCACCTGCAGCTCGTCAGGGACGTGGTCCTTGCTTATCGAGAGTGAATGGTAGCGCGTCGCCTCGAAGGGGTTCTTGACGCCCTCGAGGATCCCGCGCCCGTCGTGGACGATCTTGCTGGTCTTGCCGTGCATGAGCCTGGACGCCCCTGACACCCTCCCTCCGAAAGCCGTGCCGATCCCCTGGTGGCCCAGGCAGACGCCGAGGGTGGGTACGCCGGGGCTCACCTCCTGCAGGACCCGCTCGCATACCCCGAAGTAGCTCCTGTCTGCCGGGTGGCCTGGCCCGGGCGAGATGATTATCCGGTCCGGCGCCATGTCCCTCACCTCCTTCAGGGTGACCTCGTCGTTCCTGAAGACCTCGGGCCGGCCGCCCAGCTCGCCCACGTACTGGGCGAGGTTGTAGACGAAGGAGTCGTAGTTGTCGATCAGGAGGACCTTCATCGACGTCCCTCCCCGAGGATCGGGACCCCCGAGGCGCGCTCGACGGCCTTCATCAGCCCTGCCGCCTTCGACTCGGTCTCGAGCCACTCCCGGTCGGGGTCCGAGTCGGCGACGATCCCCGCCCCCGACTGGACGCTGCACCGTCCGCCCCGCGCCACGAGCGTCCTGATCGTGATCGCAAAGTCGGCGTTCCCGTTGAAGGAGAAGTAGCCGAGCGCCCCGGCGTACGGCCCTCTCCTCACCGGCTCGAGCTCCTCGATTATCTCCATGGCGCGCGGCTTTGGTGCCCCCGAGACCGTCCCGGCTGGGAACATGGCGCGCATCGCGTCGAAGGAGTCGAACTCAGGGCGGAGCCGCCCGACCACGCGGGAGACCATGTGCTGGACGTGGCTGAACTGCTGGACGTCGAGGAGCTCGGGGACCTTCACGCTGCCGTAACTGGCGACCCGTCCCACGTCGTTCCTGGCGAGGTCGACCAGCATCACGTGCTCCGCCCTCTCCTTGGGGTCGGCCAGCATCTCCCTGGTCAGGCTGTCGTTCTCCTTCTTGTCTGCGAGCCTGGGCCGGGTCCCGGCGATGGGGAAGGTCTCCACCCGCCGGTCCTCGACGCGCAGGAGCATCTCGGGGCTCGAGCCTATGATCCGCCGGTCTCCGAACTTCAGGAAGTACATGTACGGCGAGGGGTTGATCGCGCCCAGCGCCTCGTAGAAGACAGACAGGTCCCCGTCGAGCCGGAAGTCGTACCGCTTGGAGAGGACCACCTGGAAGATGTCCCCGGCGGCTATCTGGCCCTTCGCCGTCTCCACCATCGCCTTGAACTCCTCCCTCTCGACGGTGGGTTCTGCGGGGGCGGGCGCGCCCAGCAGGCGCTCCCCTCCAGGGGGCGCGCTCCTCAGGAGCGACTCTACCTTCTCGAGCCGCCCCTCGCTCCCGAGCGTGTAGTAGTGGACCGTCCCCTCGATGTGGTCGAACGCGATGCCGTCCGAGTAGATACCGAACTCCATGTCCGGGAGAGAGAGGTCGTCCTTTGCCTTCGCCGGCAGGCGCTCCCAGTAGCGGACAGAGTCATACGAGATGTAGCCCACCGCGCCCCCCACGAACCGGAACGGGGACCTGCGGGGCGTTGACGACGGGCAGGTGACGAGGGCGCGAAGCTCCGTGAGGGGGTCGGAGGTCTTCACCCCGTCCTTCGACCCGTCGAGGGACCGGGCGGCCAGCCGCCCGTCCTTCGCGCTGACGACGGTCTCAGGCTCGAAGCCTATGAACGAGTACTCG
>JAJZNC010000046.1 GCA_021848045.1 archaeon | reverse complement strand
CTGACCCTGGAGGTGTCGGGGGCTGGCGGCTGCGGTGGGGGGGACGGAGGCGCCGGCGCGGCGGGAGAGGGCGCGGCGACAGGGGCTTGGGTGGGGGAGGCGGGCTGCACTTGGCTATCTCCTTGCGCGACTACCTGCCGCTCAGGCTGTTCGAGTGCCTGATCTTGTCCTGGAGGAGGGCGACCCCCTGCATCAGGGACTCGGCCCTGGGCGGGCAACCCGGGACGTAGACGTCGACAGGGATGATGTCGTCGATGCCTCTGAGGACGTTGTAAGAGTCGAAGTAGAGCCCACCTGTGATCGAGCAGTTGTGAACCAGCTGTCCGTTCGCGAAGAAGTTGTGGTAACCCTCGACCTCGATATCATAGACCATCTCCTCTCCTCGGGGCGAGATATCTGATACGCGCTGCACTGCGGTTCCTTGGTCGGCCCTGACCAGAGGAGCAGAATAGGCGGCAGGACGGGAGACGCCGGGGACTTGCTCGGCGAACGTGCAAAGGAGATCGCCCTCCTCCAGCTCAGCCAGGTGCTTCCACACCAGGTCTAGGCCGAGTCGGGCTGGCGGATGCGAGTTCCAGTAGGCCATCGTCCTGGAGGACACCCCGAGCAACGGGGCCACCTCCTCGGCACTGAAACCCTCCTCCCGCATCGCTCGCATGGTTTCGTACGCGACCCATTTCCTGGAGATCGCCTTTGAATAGACTGCGAACCTGTGATTGTCGGTGCCGACGACTTCGTAGGACCCGGCCCTGACCCGGTAGCTCTCTCTGACGCCTGTCTCCTTCCTCGCGACCACCCTCGAGCTCGCGACGCGCCTCCTCACCTCATCGTAGGAGTAGACCAGGTCTCCCGGGGCGAGACTGTCGATTTCCAAGGGCCCGTTGGGCGTGTAGACCAGCGAATCACCCCGGAGGCAGGCACCCATGGCGATTACCCACTTTGGCTCGGCCATCTGGTCATAGATCAGCTTGAGTCGGGGCGCGAGCTTCCTGGTCACCGTACCCATGACTATAATCAGGTCGCACTGCCTGAGCGAGCCGAAGGCCTCGAGGACGCCGAAGCGCTCCGCGTCGAAGCGCGAGCCGGCGGTGGCGCCGACTTCGACGGAGCAGTTGTGGACCACGGCGTTGGAGACAAGGTAGGTGTTGTCCCCGGTCTCGAGGTTGCTGACTAGGCCCGAGTAGTCGACGAGCTCGACCCCTGTTATAGGAACGGCGATGAAGTCGTCGGTGACCTCGGCGTCGGAGGTCTCGCGCGATTGAAGGACCGAGACCGTGTAGGAGTCACGGGTTACCGCCGTCCCGCCAGGGATATTCTGGACGCCTCGGGCGGCCGTTCTGCTGATCGCCGCGAACCGCCCGAGCCTTGCGCAGGCGAGCTGGAGCTGTAGGGCGAGGACCTTCGAGGAGGTCTCGGCCCGCATGTGCCATTGGCCCCCCTTGTCGCCGATGTCAGAGCCGCCCCTCCGTAGGTAGCCTTCCAGGAAGGCCTCGAGGATGCCGGCGTCATTGTGGTAGAGGATGAAGTCGGGGACCTTCTTGTTCTCGGCGAGGTGGCCGCACCAGTCGCGCAATGCCCTGGCCATGATCGCCGAGGAGAACCCGACCTCCGTGGCGGTCCCGCTCCCCTTCATCCGAGGCGCGTAGCCGAAGGACTCGGATATCGCACAGACTCTCTTGGCTAGGCCGGCCGCTTCGTGCTCGAGGGAATAGTGGACGTCGTGGTCGTCGGTGGCCCGACCATCAGCGACGTACACACCCAGGAGCCAGGCGGTGTCTCTTGTGAGGGGGAACTCCGGCGGGGGGCTCGATCCTCGGCCATTTGCGGTGTTCGGCCCATCGCGCGTCGCGTAGGACACGAGAGGTATCGAAGTGGAGTCGACGAACCCTTTCGTACGTGGGATGAGGAGGCAGTCGTAGGTCCCGCTCTGGGAGAGCAAGCCGCCGTCCTTCTTCAGGGTAGGAGGGGCCCGAAGGTCGCCAGCGTTCGTCCATTGCCTCTCCGCCGGATGAGACCTCCTGCCGCCGGGGAGGCGCCCCCCTACTGTTAGGATAGGGTGCTCGGGCGTGACCAGGAAAGGCAGCATCCCGCGCCCCGTCACCTTGACGATCTTCCCTCTGTGCTCGCGCGTGAAGGTCTTCACGACGTCGACGAGGCCGGTCACCCCTGTGACCTTGTCATTCAGCTTGTAATCTGAGATCTGCTTGTTGTCCCCCAGGACGATGGTGTCTGGAGGCACACAGCAGGCAGTCTCGAGGTGCACAGGCCACAGGCTGTAGAGCCTTCCCCAGTTCGCCAGGTACCTGATGGGGGCGCCGACTACGTCCTGGAGGAATTCGTTCGCTTTGCCGACGAGGACGTTGACCTCCCCGGTCTTGGGGGCCTGCTGCGCCTCTACCATATCTCCCTCTTCCCCGCCATGTGAACGGTGAGGGCCATCGGGACGACGAGCGCGCCCACGAAGACCAGCATCACCCAGCTCGAGATCTGCCCCAGGGCGAGGGGCTGGTAGGCTGCCGCCCAGGCGAAGAGGAACATCGCCATCACATCGAAGACCACGAACATAAGGAGGTAGGCGTAGTACTGCATCATGAAGTGCATCTTGCCCCTGCCCCGCGGGACCTGTCCCGCCTCGAACGTGGTGTTCTTGATGGGGTTGGGCGCCTTTGGTGCCAGGATCCTCGGGACGACCAGCATTATCGCGGTGAAAAGGATCCCCACGCCGCCCATCGCGAAGACAGACCCTATGTTCCCGAAGATGGCCAACCTGTTGGCTCCGGAGGTCAAGTGAGCCAGAGCGGATATTAAAGCTTCACGGGGCGTTGCGGCAAGTCATGGGCCGTGTTTCGCCTCGATCCTGATCCTGCTGACGCCCGAGGAGGCCACCTTGTCTTGGATGTGAAGGAACCCACTTGCTCAAGGCCTGGTCGAAGAGCCTCGAAGAGCCCACGAAACAACTCTACGGTGGCGCTCCCCTGCCCGGCAGAGCCCTGGCCGGGGCGAGCGAAACACATTTAGTGACCGCCGCCCGCGGGACGAGCCATATTGAGGATAGCGATCGTAGGCTGCGGCGTGGCGGGATCGTACCTGCTCAACAGGATTCCACCCGGTCACGAGGTGGAAGCGTTCGAGATGAGGGAGAAGGACAAGTGGTGGGCGGTGTGCGCGTGGGGCACGAGCGAGCCGTACATCTCCGACCTGGTGAGCAAGGTCGGGCTCAACTTCCACAACTACGTCCTGTTCCGCGGGAAGAAGATGATTGTGGACCCGGGGAACGGGAAAGGGACATTCGGCATCAACCTCAACGGGCTGGTCACGTTCGACAAGACGGCCCTGTTCAGAGACATGAAGAAGGGGAAGAACATCCATTGGGGCGCGCACCCGAAGGACATCAATGAGCTGAAGGGCTTCGACATGGTCATCGACGCCACCGGGTTCCACAGGTCCCTGATGCCGAAGCTCGATCGCGACGCCGCAATACCCTGCTTCGAGGTCGAAGTGGAGGGCAAGTTCCCGTGGGACGACTTTTACATCAGGCCCTACCCTGGGCTCTCAGGCTACTTTTGGTACTTCCCCCTGGGGGAGGGGAGGGGGCACATCGGCGCGGGCGACTTCCGGTCGCAGTACAGGGGGGAGATAGAGTCGATGGTCCAAAAGTACGGGTGGAAGGTCGTGAGGAGGATAGGGCGGCCGGTGAGGATCCTCCCGCCGGAGTACATCGGGCCGTTCTATACGGAGCCAAAGTGCACGGCGTGCGGCAAGACGGTGCACAACACGAGGATACTCAAGGGCGAGGCCAGAGCAGGGCAGGCTCAGGCGGCGACCAATGTCGGGGCGGGCGGTCAGCTGGCCACCACCTTCGCCGGTGATGGGGGCGCCGCGCGCTCGGGAGCCACGGGGGCAGGCATGTGCGCGTGCACGAGCCCGAGGCCGGACGCGCCTCTGGTGGTGGGCGTCGGGGAGAGCGTGGGCTCGGTGTACCCGCTGCTCGGCGAGGGCATAATACCGAGCATGGAGTGCGTGAACCTCTTCGTCGACCACATGGACGACCTGGGGGCGTACCAGAGCGCCGTGATCAGGCACTTCGAGCTCTACGGGAAGGTCTACAGGTTCATAAAGTCGAAGATGGACGGGAACTTCTCGGTCCTCAGGCAGTTCCCCGAGCTCTGGTCGATATATCGACACATGAAGACCAACGAGAGGAGATACGGGCTAGAGACCCACCTTGGGGACATCCTCAAGGTCATCAACGTCTAGCCCGCCGGGCGCGGAGGACGCCCGCGTCCACTCGGCGGTGCACCTGCTGAAGGGGGCGGTCACGAGAGTCATCGGCCCAAGGAGGGTGACTTTCGCCGGGCCGGGGGTGCTCAGGGTGAGGTCTGACGCGCCGGTCAGCACGCAGGAGGCGGGAAAGGTGGAGGCGGCCGCGAATAGGAAGGTCGCGGAGGACGTGGAGGTGCTGGAGTTCGAGATGGAGAGGCAGGAGGCCGAGATGCACTTCGGGACGGGGATCTACGACCTCGCCGCGCCGCCAGAGCCAGGCGCCCACATCAGGCTGGTCAAGATAGAGGGGTGGGACGTGAGCTGCTGCCCGTGCAGCCATGTTGAGACCACAGGGTCGGTGGGTGCGGTCAGGGTGGACTCGGTCGCGTTCGAGGAGAGGACGAGGGAGGCCCTGTTCAGGTTCCACTTGCTCTGAGAAGAGGACACCAAAACAGTTTATTGGTGACTCCGGGGGCCTCCGGTTCGGGCCCGTAGCTCAGTACGGACAGAGCGAACGCCTCCTAAGCGTTAGGTCGAGGGTTCAAATCCCACCGGGCCCGCCAAACCTCAATTTGAACTCTATTTTACCCTAATCTTTACCAGAGGGGCGCGTCAGCCTCCAAAGGGTCAATTACAGGTCGTGCGGCGCGAAACTCAAAGAGAGATACCTCGGTAACGCTCGCGTTCGGTCAGAGGAACTTCCAAACGAATATTGGCGCGGGCCGGAAGAGGTTCGCACCATCGCTGGCCAGACACGTGTAAGGCTTATGCTTATAGGTAAGAAATTTACTACGTCTGAGCAGCATGACCGCGGCATCGGAGCTTCGCACCGTCACAGTGTCCGAAAAGGGTCAGGTGTCCATCCCCGTCGACATCAGGAGGAGACTGAACATTCGAAAGGGCCAGACCCTAGTACTTCAAGTCAGCGATGACAAGCTGCTGATTGCCAAATCGGAGGAGGTCTCGAAGAAGATGAAGGACGAGTTTGAGCATCTGCTCAGGCTTTCCGAAAGAAGCGCGAAGGAGTTGTGGGAGAATGAGAAGGATGCAATCTGGGACAGCGCTTGAGCCAGGCGAGGTGGTCCTGGTGCCCTTCCGGTTCACCGATCTGTCCGAAGTAAAGCGGCGTCCGGTCCTCGTCCTATCTAGTCGTCGTCACAACAGTAGTTCTCCGGACTTTGTCTGCTGCGGCATGACCTCGAATCTAGCAAACCGGCGGAACTCCGTCGTGATAGACCCTACGGAGATGTCCGAGGGATCGATTCCCTTGCGGAGCAGGATAAAATTCGACAAGGTCTTCACATTGGAGAAGAGTCTGGTGGTCAAGGCTCTAGGAAAGGTCTCTCAACAGAAGTTGGCCGCAGTCAAGCATGGATTGATATTTCTTCTCGGCTAGCATCCTCGCGACTACGAAATCGAACCGCCTCAAATGTGACAGCAGTGCTCAGCGTATGGGTGATTTTATCCTCTAGAGTGATTGCTCTAGCATGCAACTAATAATGTCAAGTCTTTCAAGGTCGAGCCGACGAATCCAGCGGTGCTCGAACCCTCGTCCCGAGGCATGCGCGCCTGAAAAATGACCGAGGATGCTGGGCGAGTCCCGCCGTGCCCGCCAAGCTTCACTTTTAGCTCTGTTTCACCCCAATCTTCTCGGGTGTCGCCCGACCCTAGTAGATTTCGTGTGGGCCGCATCTCAGGAACACCGCCGTCCACGCGCTCCAATCAACCGAATAGAGCACCCTGATAGCGCGTCTGACATCGTACCCGTGTGCTCCCTTCCACTTGCCATACTTGGGCATCCCCAGGCGTGCAGGGTCGTCCGAGTCGACAATATCCCTGATTGCCTCGTTGACTCTTCGCTGGTCTTGAACGCCGAGGTTCTTGTAGTCTCTCCTGAACGTCGGGGTGTATGCGGGTGCCCACGGTAAGATTGCTCAGCGGCTTTCCAGGTCCTCTATCATCTGGTTTGTGTTCTTGAAGCGCTTTACCTCGCCTTTCTTCATCTCTCTGAATGCTTGATCCGTCTTGCTCCGGTACTGAGGGTCGAGAATCTCCCGCGCCTGTACCTGGAGCTCGGCGTCGGTGAACCCTTCCTTTACTCAGTCTCTGAGCATGGCGACTAGGTGTTCCACAGTTTCCCTGTCGACCACAGATCTTTGTTCCGTCTTTGCCATGTACGCCTACTGAACCGGTCGGCAGTGGATAAGCCGATTGGGAGATGCTCACCTTCATCGGGACCCAGTTCAGTGCTCGCCTGCACCGGCCGACGCCCTTCAGGCTCGTCGATCCTCAGATTCAAGTTGTCGAGGGCGGTGAAAGAGCCATCGTCTTTGTGAGCCCGATAGCCTCGATTGAGAGCGCCGAGCTCGCCATGGAACTGCCACCGGTCGATATGGGGAAGACGCCCTATCGCTCCGACGATCCCGCGTGCCGGAACCTCGTCGCTCTCGTCGCTCCTTCACGAGCCGCCCTTCCTGCGCACTCCCAGCGCGACGACCACGACGCCGATCACAAGGACGGCGAAGCCGCCCAATGTCGTCGGGCTCGACGCCATAGTCCCCCCGTGGAGCGGGGTGGCCACCACCTTTGAGCTCGGTTGGGACGCCGCGAAGGCCACGTAGTAGTAGTTCCCTGTGAGGTTAATGTAGGTCAAGGTCACTCCGCTAGAATGTGGAGCAAGGGCGTATTGGGCGATGTTGGTCGAGTTGATCAGGTTCAGATCCTGGGCAGGGACGAGTCCCCCTGACGGAGCCGCGGAAGTTATCGCCACCCCGGAGGTCGTGTTTAGAACCAACTCTGTCGAGACGTATTCGCCGCCGTGCGGCTCGCTGAAGGCGGTGATGACGATAAGGCCTCGAAGAACACCGACCGCCCCGACCGCGATGAGAACGACCCCGATGACGAGGGCGACTCCGCCGATGATGACTATCGGTTTGTTCAAGCTGAAGGCGGCGATCGAGCAATCCTCCTAAAATAGGGTCTGAAACGTACAAGAATTGTACGTATCACGATTTTTTATAGGCGTGAGGTCGCAATCTCTCCAACACGGGATAGGGCCGAAGATGATGGAATATGGATTGCCCGATACGCCGGGCGACAAGACCAGGTACGCGGTCAAGCAAGCCATACTCCTGAACGAGCACCTGCTGCGCCGGGCCTGGGGCGTGCTCTACATTGCGCTCTCGCTCTCGATGCTGCTCTCGATATTTGGGACGCCGATCATCGACTCGATCGAATCACTGGGAGTCGCGAACTCGATAGGCCTGAATATGACCGGCAGCGGTTTCGGCGTGATTGCCATCCTCTGGGCTTTCAAACGAGTCCGCAACGCAGCCGAGACAATCCACCCCGAAGGCGACAGAGCGTGGTCAACACCACTCGGGTATCGCTTCATCGTAGCGATGTGGGTCGCCGCCAACGCGGTGGCGATATTGACCCTCGTGCTTGCGAGAGCACTGGTCCCTTCGATGGTGCTCTTGCTGCACCTTGCAGTCGCGGCATACCTCCTTTACGCGCTGAGACTCTCCTTTTCGAGGAAGATCCCCGAGGAGGCGGTCATCGCTATCGGGTCACTCTCGCTGAGCAGTATCGCCTCGCTAGCTCTGCTCCCGTTCGTCTCTAGCACAGGACCGTACGCGGTGATCTGGGGAGCGACCATCGCCGTCTGGATCTTCTCCGGGGTCTACGCTCGGACGAGGCCCATTCCAGAGATCGAGGAGGAGCCCACAGGGCTTGAGTGAAGAAGACGACTCCAGGAAGGCGGTCGATAGAATCGCCACTGATCAAGCAGTCCAGGCACTGAACGAGCAGCTCGCCGGTCCGACGTTCAAGTCGTCCACCCGAATCATGATACTAGTGCTCCTTGCGTTGGCTCGGAGGATGAGCGCGGTGCAGCTCAGGACGCTGACCGGGCTGGGGAAGGGAAGCCTGGAAAACCACCTGAACAAGCTCGAAAGCTTTGGCTATGTCAGGGTAAGCCGGGCGAAATCCCTGGGAGCAAGGGGCCCCCCGAGGCAGACCGTCGAGATCACAGAGAAGGGGGTCGAGGCGTGTCGCGCGCTTGTGAGAAGCGTATCAAGGCTTGGTCTTTGAGGGCGGCCGTGGTCGGGCAACGCTTCGGGGCTTCATCAAAGGACTCGGGGCCGCCTCGCCTCGGCCAGGTCGGGCGATTCCACTCGCGGTTATGGGCAGAGGTCAGGCACCGGCGCTCGCGGGGCGGCTCACCGAACGGCAAGTCTGCAGGCAGAGCCCTCCCGCAGGTCCTCCATTTTCTCCGGCAGCATCGACAGGCGAAGCCAAGACCGACTCAGACGTCTCGAGGCTGAGCGCGCAAGCCTTCGCTAGCCAGGACAGCTGACCGTGCGGGCGAAGACCAGGCTCGCGTCCCCACACCGACCCCAAACGCTCATCGACCGGACGTAGGCGGTCGAAGGACGCGGGACCCATGGAATGCGGTAGACCGGCAGGTCAGCGTAGCCTGCTCATATAGCGCCAGTCCGCAGGGGAGATGCGTGAGGACCGAGAAGAAGGTCCGCAATCGCCGACTCTTCATCACAGGCGGCGCCTTCGGCCTATCCCTCGTCGTGGTGAAGCTGTTCGTCCTCCTGCCCATAGACATCGCAGACCCTCTCTACGGCCTGGCGTTGCTCGTGACGCTGGTGATTGCCGCCGGCGAGCTGCTCGAGATCGACGCCCTTGTGTGGGAGGCTGAGGGACTGGACTTTGTGTTCGGCCTTCTCTTCCCCCTCGACTGCTACGCAGCCATGATCCTGGTCGGGGTTCCCTTGCCTGACTGATCCAAGGCTCCCAGCCCTGCGAGGGCTCGATCGTCGTCGAGCCCGACTGCTCGGAGCGTCGGATCCGACTCGAGCAACCATCACGGCTCCCGATGTCTTGGTTGGCAGGCGATTCTCGGCTCGTGGAACCGAGCCGAGGGGAGGGGACAGAACAGCGTGGGCGCCCGACTCCCAGCGCACCACCTTATCGAGACTCGCACCACACCGATTATATCTTCTCTGGGCCACCGCGGCAGGATGAGCCGAACGGAGCTTGACCCCGCCCCCTCAAGCACGGAGGGTGGAGCGGTCTTGCCCGGAGACGGACCCAGCCCGCCGGGACAGACACCCCCGCGCCGCGCACGCTGACCAGGGCAGGAGGCCGTGAAGATGACCCAGGTCGAAGGGGCTGGTGAAGACTGGATAGAGGCCAGCGTCGCTGCGAGGTTCCCTAGGATAGAGATACGAGCCACCGGAGGTGCGGCGCCCCCGACGGAGGACGAGGGGCCGAATGACCCCACGGGGGCAGGCAAGGGGAGCTCGAGCAGCGGCGCGTCCAAGAGGCGCCGCAGATACGAGAGGGCGCTCTCGCGGCTGAGGATCCTCCAGCTCGTCATGGGCTTCGCGATGCTGCTTTCGGCGACGTCGGGCGGCTATCTGCTCGCGACAGACGGCTCTCTCTGGCACCTCGCGATCTCTCACGCCATAGGCCTCACGGTGATCGTCGTGCTCGACATCGCGCTCGGGCTGATGAACCTGGCTGGGTCGAAGAGGGTGTACCTGGCGACGATGGCCTGCGCGCTCCTCGGAGTGGCGCTCCAGCTGGGCGACATCACAACTGCGCCCCAGTACGACATGACGATGCCCTACTTCGCGCGATACCTCTTCGGGCTGGCGGCCTTCGACGCCCAGCTCGTGCTTCAGGGCTTCGTCCTCGTGCTCGGCGTCTTCGGCAGGGGATATGCGCAGTCGCTCGCGGTCAGGAGGCAGGAGGGGAAGGAGCTTGGCTTCTCGAGGAGGAACTTTGTGAGGAGGATGGCCGAGTTCGGGGCGCTGATAGGGGTCGGGGTGGTCCTGGGGTCGATCAAGCTGCCGCCACCCCCTCCGCCGGGAAGCTCGACTTCGTCGTCGTCCAGGGGCGCCCGACCGAGTGGCCCCTCGCTGCCAGCCGGGGCGATAGCCAACACCAACGACATCCAGCCCGGCGCCTACCTGACCTTCGAGTACCCTCGTGGGTTCCCGGACATCCTCTTCATGAGGGGCGACGGGACCCTCGCCGCGTACAGCCTCCTTTGCACGCACGTCTGCTGCGAGCTGACGTTCGAGCAGGGCTCCGGAATCAGGTTCTTCTGTCCGTGCCATGGGTCAGAGTACGACTCGCATGGGAACGTCGTCCGCGGGCCGGCATACCTCCCCCTTCCGTCTGTCACACTGAACGTCGACGCCTCTGGCAATATCTTCCCTACGGGCACCGTCGGGACCACGCCCTGCTGAGCCTAACCCCGCGTGCGCGAGAGGCGCGGCGCGCCGGCGTCACCGTCCTAGACGAGAGGGCGGCTCGTCCTCTGGGCGCCCGAAAAGACATAAACGGACCGTGCTTCGACGCGGGCTTTGTGCTCGCCGTCGAGACCCGATCGCTGTCCAGGAGCTTCGGCGCGGTCGACGCGGTGACGGAGGTCACGATCCAGGTCGAGGAGGGCGAGGTCTTCGGGTTCCTGGGACCCAATGGCGCCGGCAAGACGACCACCATCCGCATGCTCACCACCGCCCTTCCACCGTCGAGCGGGGAGGCAAGGGTCCTGGGGATGGACGTGAGGACGGACGGCAGCAGGCTGAGGCCACAGATCGGCGTGGTGCAGCAGGGGGAGAGCTGCGAGTTTTCGTCCACCGTCGAGGACGCCATGGACATCTACGGCATGCTGTGGGACGTCCCGCGGCGGGAGCGGGAGGAGAGGGCTCGCGAGCTCTTGGAGACCTTCCAGCTTGAAGCTCACAGGGAGAAGCGGGTCAACGAGCTGTCCCTCGGCCTCCGCAGGCGCCTGCAGGTGGCGAGGGAGTTCATCCATCCGATGAGGCTCCTCTTCTTGGACGAGCCGACGGTCGGCCTTGACCCCATGGCACGGCGCGGGACGCTCGAGATGATAAAAGGAAGGGCAAGGGAGGGGATGACAGTCTTCCTCACGACCCAGAACCTGGACGAGGCGGAGCGCCTTTGCGACCGGGTGGCGGTCATCAACCACGGCCGCATAGTGACGGCGGACACGCCCGCCGGGTTGAAGCGTCGCTTCGGCGGCCTCAGGGCGGTCAAGGTATCCGTCGAGTCGGGGGACCGAGGAGTGCTCGCCGCGCGGATGCGCGAGGTCGCAGGGGTGTCGGGCGTGGAGGAGGAGCCGACGGGCGAGGTGGTGGCATGGACGAGCGACCCGAAGCGCGCGTTCGACGAGATCATCGAGCTGGAGGGCCAGGCGGGGCTCCGGTTCGCGACGGTGACCGTGCGCGAGCCCAGCCTGGAGCAGGCATTCATCAACCTGATCGAGAGGGAGGAGACCGGCTCGTGAACGCGGTCGTGCGCCTCATGCTCAGGGACGCGCGGGTCTTGAACAGAGGGCTGGTCGCGCTCCAGCTGATCCTCCCGTTGTTCTTCCTGTTCGTGGCGAGCTTCCCGCTGACGTCCCTCATCGCCCCGTTCCAGGTCGGGGGGCAGGCGATAAGCTACCAGAGGTTCCTTGCGACCGGGCTCATAGCGCAGACGACGATGACCGGGTCTCTGATAGGAGGGACGCTCCTCTTCACGGACAGAAGGCACGGGATGTTCGGCCAGATACTGGTGGGTCCCGCCACGAGGGCGGACTACGCCACGAGCAAGATGCTCTCCTCCGCGGCGATCGGTCTGAGCGGCGCGGTGGTCGTGGCCGCCTTCGGGCTCCCCTTCACCTACGGGGTGCACCCCACGCTGCCCGGCGCGGCGCTCGCGCTGGGTGCCGTGCTGGCAGGCGCGTTCTTCTTCGCGGGGCTCTCGGTGATCCTGGCGAGCGTCTTCAGGTCACTGGAGGCCTTCGAGGGGACGTTCAACCTCCTGCTCATCCTGCTCACCTTCGTGAGCTCGTCGCTCTATCCGCTCTCGGCCGTTCCGAGCGGGCTTAGAGGGCTGATGCTGCTGAACCCGCTGACCTATGACGTGGACCTGCTCCGAATGGGGATCCTGGGCTTCGGGTCGCCCTACGCGCCCTGGGAGGCGCTGGCGCTCTCGGTCGAGTGCGTGCTCGTCTTCGTGGGAGCGGTCGCGGCGCTAAGGCGGACGGCCAGGCTCGAGGCTGCGTGATGGAGACGGCGGGTACGGCCTGCGGCGCTCAACAACGATAAAGCGCGCACCCTGCGAACCGGGCGGGCGAGAGAAGGGTCGATGGGCATCATCGGGAACACGGTCGGAGGGCAGGTGGTCTGGTCGTTCGCGTCCCAGTTGGAGGTGGCCGAGGGTGTGGCCCTCGTGGTACTCGCGTCGGCGCTCCTCGTGGCCGCGGAGCGCTCCGGTCTTTCTCCACGGGTCGACCACAGCCTCCAGGCCCGCCTCGACCCCCGCCTCTCGCAACTATGCACGTCGCTCGGGGTGCTCGGGGCACTGAGCTTCGGCCTCCTGGCGGCCTGCAACTTCAGGGTCGTCAACAGGGTCGTGGACGTCTTCGGATTGGACTTGGTCCAGTATCCCCTGAGGGCACTTTCCTACGTCGGGGGCACACCCATGGGGCCTGGCGGAAGGCTCGGGTACGGCGCGCTTGCCCTTGTTGCCTGGATCTTCGCTGTGGCCTGCCTCTCCCTGGGAGAGGGTGTCAGGAGGGCGGCCAGGCTCTTCGCGGCCCCGTCGATCCTGTTCCTGTCGGTACTGGTCCTGGTCTTCGACCCCGGACAGATGGACATCCAGGCGGTCAACATAGCCTCCGGGGCGACCTTCGAGGGGGTGTCGCTCGTGAGCAACTGGTCCCTCTTCGTCGTCTCGTTGTCCTTCACGGCCCTGGGCCTAGCGCGGGGTAGGCCGTTGAGGGCCCTGCGCAAATCCGTGGCAAGGCTGACCCCGTCGGCCTTCTCGACCCCTTCCGGCACGCGGTCCCCGCCCCTGGACCAGGCCGCCCCGGCCCGTTCGCGCGCCGCCGCGGCCGAGCTGGAGTCGAGACGCGGCCCCGATCCGGGATCCCCTGGACCTGCAGGGAGCCGCTCGTCGCGGCTCAGCGGGGAAGACTAGTTACAGTTATACCGCGACCCCTGAGCGGCCTCGCGAGGCGGATGACCCCACTCTCTGCGGTCTCGTCGGTCGAGGCCGTGCTGGCCGTGTGCATAATCGTCCTTGGGGGGATTGTGGAGGGGTTCGGCTATGGGCTGTCGCTGGGGACGAGCTGGCCCTACACGCGGAGCATGCCGGCGCTATTCAGGAGGCTCGATCCGGAGGTCTGGCACAGGATCTTCGCGACCGGCCTCGGGCTTGGGTCGCTCGGGATCCTCGTGTACAGGCCAGGCGTCCTCGAGCTCACGGGGTTCGTCCTGGTCGTCCTGACCGCCCTGCTCGGGGCGGTCACGCTCTACACGCTGTCCGGCAGGGCCCCATCCATCGTGCCCGGGGTCCACGATGTGCTCGCCTACCTCACAATGGTCACATATCTCCTGATCGCGACAGGCTCCAAGGGGAGCCTTACCTCATACCTCCTCACGGCGATACCGCTGCACGCGTTCTTCCTGGTGATCCTTCTCGGGGGGATGACAACCGGCCAGAGGGGATTCCAGAAGCCCATCGGAGACTTCGTGCTGCCGAGGACAAGGGCGCAGGCGGTCTGGGCGGCCCACGCGCTCTCCGTCCTGCTCTTCGTGCTCACACTGGCGTACTATGTCCAGGAGTACGACGCGGCGCTCGTCCTCGTGCTCGTCCAGATGTGCGTGGGGATGCTCACATTCATGTCTGTGAACAGGACGCCCGCCAGGCCCGGGGCGCTCGTGATGGTGCACCAGATGGTCGCGGTCCTGATCGTGCTGTCCATCTTCTTCTCCTGGCAAGTGAGCATCCCCTTGCTCGGCTAGCCTGGCGGCTCGGGTACGGGCAGAACGCCGGGGCCGGATGGCCGACCCCGCCAGGGTCGAGGGCGCACGCGGTCCCACCCCGCTCCAGCCTCGAAGGCACGGAAGGGCGGGATCGCCCTCGAGCTGCGGTCAGGATGGTGCCTGCTTCCACCCACGCTTCCAGGACTCCGCTCGGCTGCTTCGCCCTCGGCCCCGAGATGCTCGAAGCTCAGGCGACGCTAGGGCGTGCACTCTGGGGTGAAGGAGGGGGAGACTGCGCAGTACGTCCATGCGAAGACCGAGCCGTTGTAGACGGGCAGTTCGTCTGCGCCCACCTGGGCGGTCTGCCAAGAGGAGCTCGGGGCGAAGGTCCAGAGGAACCAGCTCATCGTCGCCGAGTTCTGGACGCCGTCAATCCCAGAGATCAGGTGCTCCCCGTAGGCCGGGTACCAGACGGCTTGGAGCCTACCCTGGGTGAGGACTACCGTCTCGGTGTACATGTTCCAGCCGGGCTGGACGCGCGTCCCGTTGTGCCAGACCTGCGTCCCGTTCCCAAAGTCAATGAGGATGTTCGAAGAGTAGAGCGACGACGAGGCAGGCTCGAGGCGCAGGTAGCTCGCCCACAGCTGCGAGAGCTGCACGCTCGCCTGACCGTAGATCGGGAGCGAGGTGTTGATCGCGGACACTGTGCCTGCGAGCAGGGACAGGGTCGCGTTGTCAAGCGCGAGCGAGGAGTTGTAGCCCGCCGCCAGGCTGGCGTACCTGCTGGTCGCTGTCGTGAGCTCTCCCGCGTAAACCCCACCCGTCTGCGAGGCCTGCCTGTATTCCTGGTAGTAGTACGCGCCCGCGGTGGCGCTGATCACCAGAAGGGCAGCAAATACCACCGCCAGCCCGGATTGCAGCTTCGGCATACCGCCTGGCTGGCTTAGCCAGCCGGATAAGCTTTGCGCGTCGCGTCAGGCCAGGGTAGCCTGCCGAGGCCTCGTCGAAGCATCGATCCTCCTCGTCACCTCGGCGCGGAGCCTCCTCTGCTCGTCTGTGGCCGACCCCAGGACCTCCATCATCCGCAGGCTGCTCTCGACGGCGAACCCGTGGAAGTGGTTGTTGAAGTAGCCGTAAACCCTCTTGGCCTTGGTGGCTATCGCCTCGACCTTCTCCTTCCATCCGGAGAGCTCGTCAGCCCCGTATCTGTAGTTGTACCATGGGCGTGAGCCGCGGCCGTGCCATCTGAGGAACGCGAAGTCGGCGGTCGTGGTAGTGTCAGGAGGGAGGAGAGGCTCGTCGACGGTCGCGAGGGCAACGTTGTGGCTCCTCAGCAGGTCGACCGCGTCCCCCTTGTCGAGCCAAGACTTGTTCCTGAACTCCACCGCGAACATCACATCAGGAGGGAGGACCCCGAGGAAGCGCTTTAGGTTCGCCGCGCCTCGCGCATAGGAGAAGCCCGGAGGGAGCTGGATTAGGAGTGGGCCGAGCTTCGCTCGCTCCGCAAGCGGCCTCATCACGTGCAGGAACCTGTAGAGGTCATCCTTGACCCCCATGCTTAGGTCGAGCTCCTTCTCGTGGGTTATCTGGCGCGGGATCTTCGCGGAGAAGACGAAGCCGTCGGCGGTGCTCTTCGCCGCCCCCAGGACCATCCCGGTGCTCGGGTACGCGTAGAAGCTGGAGTCAATCTCCACGGTGTCGAAGGACCTGGAGTAGAAGGAGAGCTTCTTCTTCTCGCCCTTCGGGTAGAAGGGCCCCTCCCACTCCGTGTACGACCATCCGCTGGTCCCGAGGCGGACGTCCAAGACACTTCCAGGGGGGCGGGCCCATTGATAAGCCAGACCAGGCCTCCACCTCAGGCAGCCATTGCCGCCCACCCGCGCGAGGAGGCCCTCTGCCCTGTAGGTGCCGGCCGAGACCACCATGAGCACCGTGCCGATCGCGGCGAGGGCCACCTGGGCCGGGTCGCCAAGGGAGCCAGACGGGATTGGCAGGCCACGGAGCGCAGGCGCCAGAGACTCAAGGTCGGTGCGATTTCGCCGCTTGAGCCGATGGCTATCGCGTACGCGAGGACAGCCGGAAGTCCGGGTCGGCCAGGATCTGTCTCACGAGCGATGGCCCCTGGTATACCAACGCGGTGAAGAGCTGGACGGTGGTCGCCCCGATGGCCAGGAGGGACGAGGCGTCTGCAGGGCTGCTCACACCTCCGCAGGCGTTCACCTCGAAGGAGAGCGAGGAGGCCCTCCTGATGCGAGAGACGGCCGCCTTGGTCCGCTCGAGCAGGGGAGGCCCGCTGAGCCCGCCCCTACCCACGGCCATGCGCGGGTCCTCGATAGGGAGGGAGTTCGAGGCGGTCACCCCCTCGAACCCGAGGTCCTCCCAGCGCCTGACGAGGGAGGCCACCCCACCGAACTGAGCCTCGTCGACGTACGGCGGTATCTTGAGGTAGGTAGGCTTGACCTTTGCGGCCTTCACCGCCTGAGCGAGCTCGGCGAACGCGGCGGGCTCTCGGAGGTCTTTGAGGCCGGGCGTGTTCGGCGAGCTGAGGTTGAGCTCCACGCCGGCGACGTGGGGCTGGACCTTCGAGTAGCACGCGACTACCTCCGCTTCGGTCTTGCCGCTCACGCTAGCCACGACGGGGACGCCGATCTGCCCCTGGGAGGCGAGGCTGAGCACGAATGCGTCGATTCCGGGGTTCGGGAACCCCAGGGCGTTGACGAGGGTCTTCTCACTGCGGTCCCTGGCCACCCGAGGCCGGGGATTTCCCGACCAGGGGGACGCGGTGAAGGTCCCCGCGACCAGGTACCCGAAGCCCAGCCGCGAGAGGCTCCGGAGGTGGGCACCGGTCTTGTCGTAGCCTGCTGCGATGGCCAGCGGGTTCGCCAGCTCCCCCAGAGAGGTCTCGACTGGGGACGGCTCCGTCCTGGTCTTGGACGCGAACCTCATCAGGCGGAGCCCCACGCTGTGCGCCTTCTCCGGGTCGAGCGCGAAGAGGATCGGGGCGGCGAGCCGGTAGCCGTCCATCGTGCTCAGCCCGTCGGGACGCTCCGCGCCGGCCTCTGCAGCTCCCCCCTGTGGCCCTTGTCCAAGGCCCCGTGGTCCATTACGACGCTGCCCCTCACTATTGTGTAGACAGCCATACCCTTGGCCCTGAACCCGTCGAAGGGGCTGTGCTTCGCCTTGCTGACGAACCTTGAGGCGTCGACCGTCCACTCTCTGTTCAGGTCGACGACGGTGAAGTCTGCGTCGCTCCCCAGCGCGATGGCCCCCTTCTTCGGGTAGAGGCCCCAGGCCTTGGCGGGGCCGTGGGATGTGAGGCGGACGTAGCGCGAGAGGGTGAGCAGGCCACGGCTCACGCAGGTGAGCATGAGGGCGACGGAGGTCTCAAGCCCAGGGACCCCCGAGGCCCTGTCGAAGATCGACGAGCCGGCGGTCTTCTCCTCCAGCGTGTGGGGGGCGTGGTCGGTCGCGAGCATGTCGATCGTGCCGTCCCGCACCGCCCTCCAGAGCGCGAGCCTGTCCTCCCTTCGCTTGACAGGCGGGTTGCACTTCATCAGCGACCCCTTCTCGGGGTAGTCGCCCTTGTCAAGGAGAAGATACTGGGGGCACGTCTCCGCGGTGAGCCACCCTGGGGAGCCTCCTGACCGCTTCGCGCCCCTCACGTGGGCCGCGCCCGGGGCGCTGCTCAGGTGGGCGATGTGGAGCGCGCACCTCCCCTCTCTCGCAAGGGAGATGGCGCGTCTCACAGCCCTCTCCTCCGCGACCTCCGGCCTTGACTCGTAGTGCGCTAGCGCGTCAACCCTCCCCGCGTCCTTGAGCTTGGCGAGCCGCTCGCGTATGACCGAGTCGTCCTCCGCGTGGACGGCCACCCGCATGCCGAGCTTCCCCACGGCCGCGAGGTCCCGGTGCGTCTCACCATCAGAGGGAGGGGCGACGTTCCCCGTCGTCCTCGCCATGTACCACTTGAAGCCCACGACCCCCGAGTCGGCCATCGGCACGACCTGCTCGGCGTTGCCCACGGTCAGGAGCCCGTAGAGGGCGTAGTCGACGATGGCCTTCTTCGAGGCCTCCTTCGCCTTTGCGAGGACCGCCGCGACGTCCCTGGTAGGAGGGGAGTTGTTCGGCATGTCGAAGACCAGGGTGACGCCACCGGCCGCGGCCGCGGCGGTCCCGGTCAGAAAATCCTCCTTGTACGTGGCCCCGGGGTCGCGCATGTGGACGTGCGCATCTATGACCCCCGGGAGGACGACGAGCCCGGTGGCGTCTATCACCCTGTCAGCCGAGGGTGCGCTGGAGTTCGCGCCGATCCAGGAGATCCTCCCGTTGCGGACGGCCACAGCGCAGCTGCGAAGGGAAGACGACGTGGCGACTCTCCCGTTCTTTATCACCAGGTCGGCTGGGCTCAAAACTTCCTATGCTGCGAAGGCCGCGCATCCGTATTTATTGCTATTCCACTTCGGCGCGGCTCTTTCGAGCAAGGCGGGATGTCCGGGGCGGAGTCGCGCGCTGTCGATGCCTGAGAAGGCGCGGGCCCTGGCCAAGGGCGGAGGGCACAGAGGAACGCTTGGCGGGACTCCGCCATGCGAGCTGAAAGCCAGGCGCGCGACCCGGCTCGACATCGCCCGCGGCTCCATGGAAGGATTTATACGCAACGGGAAGCCGATACACTACGTAAGCTTGCCCCCCTGCCAAGGCGAAGGGACAGGACCGCGAGAGCCAATATTCGGATGACCACGATGGAAGAGGACGACATCGGCATAGATTCGGTGCTCTTGACGGTCGAGAATCCCGTAAGGCGCAAGATCATAAGGAGGCTCAGCATGGAGCCCAGCTATCAGCTCAGGATATCGAAGGAGCTGGGGTTCAGCCAACAGCTCGTCGCAAAGCACTTGGACGCGATGGAGGATTCTGGGGTGGTCTCGTCGCAGATGGAGGCGAGCCCCCACGGCCCCAAGAGGAAGGAGTACCTGCTCAACCGGAGCATCTCGCTCACGATCGACTTCGCCCCTAACCTGTTCAGGGCGAGGGTGATGGAGTTCGACCCCCTGCCCGAGCTCGACCTGCCGGGGGCGTCCGGCGACCTGTACAGGCTGCTGGCCGAGGTGGTCCAGCGGCCAGAGGAGAACACGAAGCTCCGCCCGCTGACCTCGCTCATAAGGGAGATAGACAAGAAGCTAGCCGGAATCGAGGACGAGAGGTCGATCCTGCTCTACATCAGGAACCTCGCCATGAAGGAGGTCTCCAAGGCGATAGGCGGGGTCTCTTCGTCCGGGTGGGACGAGAAGCGAGTGGTCAACCAGCTCGTCGACGAGGACGAGGACGGGTTGCGCGACAGGTTGAAGGGGTTCAGGGTCGGCGACACCAGGGTGCGCGAGGTGATCGCGGACCTAGAGCGAGACCTGTGAGGATGCGGAGCAGCCCCTCTCCTCTTCTCAGAAAATCGAGGAGAGGGGTCTTACCTCGTTTGGCCTAGAATGCGAAGGTCGACTGCGGGACGCCAAGCTGAGTCTGGAGGGTGCGTATCCTCTCAGAGTACTCCTTCATCTTGGCGTTGTCGTGCTGGACCTTTGCGATCTTGTACGCCTTCCAGGCCTTCCGAAGTGCTCCCCATGTCTGTCCCGTCGTGTAGGTGCTCATGTCATGGTGATATCAATTTCACGATATTTTGAAAACTGGGTCTATCTTACTTGAGCAGATGATGCTATCTACTTCGACCAATTATGGGGTCGGATCGTCGGCCTTTGTGGGCGCCGGGGCGTCTCCGGGGGGCGGCGGAGGGTTCGCCCGGGCTATGATGTCCTGCTGAATCTGTTCCCGGGTCCTCCCGACGGTGGGTATCCCCAGCCTCCTCGCGGCCTCGATGAGCAGTTGGTCGCCCGTCTTCGCCGCGGGGTGGGGGAGGGCAGGCGCCGGGCTGGGAGCCGCTCCCGGGGAGGGGGGGCTCGACGTCGCGAGGAAGGGGCTCGTCCCGTTCTGGATTTCTGCCGAGACCTTCTGGAACTCCCTGCTGGCGTTGTCGAACTCCCTGCGCGCCTGCGCCAGCATCCTTGCCATCTCGGGGATCTTCTGGGGCCCCCAGAGGAAGAAGACGAGCAGGATCGCTGCGATAGAGGCCATCTCTAGCGGGTCTAAGGCGAATCTCACCCTCTCCAGCGGTGTCCCTGCGAAGGGCCCTGGGCCTTATTAAGATTGAGCGAGCCACGCGCGCCTAGAGGGAGCGCAAGAGGAGCAAGATGTTGCTCGGGTGCTCCTTGATCCTCCTCACCGAGTAGGGGTACCACTCCTCGCCGTAGGGCATGTAGTCCACGACGCGGTGACCCTCCTCCGCGAGCTTGAGCTTGAGGTCGTCCCTTATCCCCCGGAGCATCTCGAACTCGAACCTGGCGCCCGGGATGGACCTGCTTAGCGAGACCGCCTCCCTGATGGGGCGCGAGTCGTGGGTCGCGACAGCGAACCCGCTACCCGCCTCGAAGAGCATCCTCATCAGCTTGAGGTAGTTCTTGGTCACCTCGTCTCGGGAGCGGAAGACGAGGTCCGGCGGCTCGCGGTAGGCGCCCTTCACGAGGCGCACCTTCGCGCCCATCGCCAGCAGCGCCCGAAGGTCGTCCTCGCTCCGCCTCAGGTATGCCTGGAGCGCCACCCCCACGTTCTTGCGCGACTCGAATACCCTGCCGTAGACGGCGAGCGTCCTCGTTGTCACCGCCGAGCCCTCCATGTCGATCCACACCATCCGTCCGGCCCGACCCGCCTCCTCGGCGAGCAGTGCCACCTTGTCGACCACGTGGGCGTCCTCGACCACCCCCAGCCCGAACTGGGTCAGCTTGACCGAGACGCACCCGTCGACGCCCTTCCCTATCAGGGCGCGCTGGAGCCGCACGTACTCCTCGAACTGCGACTCGGCGACTGCCGGGTCGGAGACGTCCTCCCCCAGGTAGTTCAGTATCGTCCCCAACCCCTTCTCGTTCGCCTCCTTTGCCCTTTCGAGGGCGGCGTCCATGTCCTTCCCCGCTATCCACCGCTTGGCTGCACGGTAGGTGAGGCTCTGCACTAGTCCCAATGCTGCCTCGCCGCGGGTTTCTCGGAGGCTAAGAACTTGACGCGGGCTGGCCAGGGGGCAGGCGCTCCCGCCGCCGTGCTCGATGCGCAGAGACCCCAGGCCGGGCTCGGCCCGCCCGTGACGATCGCGGGGCTCCTTGAAGGGGAACCTGCGTGGCGGGAGGGGCGCGCACAAGCCTCTTATCGTGACGCGGAGGCAGGGAAAGAGTCGAGATTGGCGCACCCAGCCCACACCCTAGGACTTCGGATCGGGAGGCTTGTGAAGGGCATAAGGTCGGCGGGGCTCAGAGGGGTGGTGATCGCCCCGGGGCCGAACCTCACGTATTACACAGGCGTCGCGGCCCATCTATACGAGCGCCCCTTCATGCTCTTCGTCGGGCGCGACGGGGGCGCCCACCTACTCGCGCCCAGGCTCGAGGCGGGACCGTTCAGAGACTCGGTCCCCATGAGTGTCCATGCCTGGACGGACAACCAGGGCCCCTCAGCCGCGTTCAGGGAGGTCCTTGCGGAGATTGGAAAGGAGGGGAAGTGGGGGTGCGACGGGAGGGTCCCGTTCGCGTTCCTCAACCACCTCCTCGTCAAGGGGCTCATGCTCAAGCCCGCCGATGAGGTACTGCAGTCGGTGAGGGAGGTGAAGGAGCCAGGGGAGGTGGAGCTGCTCAAGAGGTCGGCGGCCATATTGTCGCGCGCCGTCATGAGGGTCCCAGAGACGCTGAAAGAGGGCGCCACCGAGAGGGAGGTCGCGCTCTCGATACGCGAGGCCGCCCTCGAGGGTGGGGCGGACGAGGTGGACCCCACGGTCCAGTCGGGGCCCAGGGCTGCCGACCCGCACTCGGCGACCTCGGAAAGGAAGGTGAGAAGGGGCGAGAGCGTGGTGGTGGACGTCGTCAGCAGCTACGGCGGATACGCGGCGGACATCACCAGGACGTTCGTGGTGGGTCGGGGGGCGGAGGTCGAGAGGACGTACCGGAGCGTGCTCTCTGCTCAGAGGAAGGCGATCGCGGCAGCGAGGTCGGGCGCGATGACAGGAGAGGTGGACTCTGCGGCAAGGGGGTCGCTCACGAGGGACGGGCTGGGCACGTACTTCATCCACAGGACGGGGCACGGGCTGGGGCTGGAGGTGCACGAGGCGCCGTACATAGTTGCCGGGGGGCGCGAGCGCCTGAAGCCCGGGATGGCGTTCACGGTGGAGCCAGGCGCGTATATCCCGGGGAAGCTCGGGGTGAGGATAGAGGACGACGTGGTGATATCGGAGCGCGGGCACGCCGTAGTTACCACCAGCAGCGTCCCCAAAGACTACGGGTGGTGGCGCTAGCGGCGTGAAGAACTACGAGGTAGCAGAGCTCCTCGAGAGGCTCTCCCGGCTCTCCGAGGCGGCGGGCGAAGACAGGTTCAAGGTGATCGCCTACAGGAGGGCGTCTACGAGCGTGCGGAACCTGGAGGAGGACATCGAGGAGGTCTGGAAGCGGGGAGGGCTCGAGGACGTGAAGTACATCGGTTCGGGGATAGCGAAGAAGATCGACGAGTACCTGAGCACCGGGAGGCTCGGGATGATGGAGGAGCTCGAGAAGAAGGTCCCGGCCGGCTCGATGGAGCTCATGAGGGTCCCGGGGGTCGGGCCGAAGACGGCCTACAAGCTGTCGACCCGGTACGGGATAAGGAGCCTCCAGGCGCTCAAGGAGGCTTCCTCGTCCGGGAGGCTCGCCGAGGCGGTGGGTCAGGTCGTCTCGAAGAGGATCGCCGAGGACCTGCAGAAGATGAAGACAGGGTCGTCGAGGATGCTCCTCGTGGAGGCGTTCTACCTCGGGGCACAGCTCGTTGCCTACTTCGGCGAGAGGGGGATCGACGTCCAGCCCGCCGGCAGCCTGAGGAGGGGAAGCCCCACGGTCGGGGACATCGACCTCCTCACGACAGACCCGAAGGCTGCGGGAGTCTTCGCGAACTATCCGCTCGTGGACAGGGTGAGCGAGAGAGGGCCGACCAAGGTCAGCGCCTTCCTCAAGACCGGCACCCAGGTCGACCTGAGGGTGGTCAAGGACGCGGAGTACGGGGCGGCGCTGCTGTATTTCACAGGGTCGAAGCAGCACAACATAGAGCTCCGCTCGCTCGCGATCGACAGGGGATGGAAGCTCAACGAGTACGGCCTCATGGACCCCAAGGCGTCGCGGCTCCTCGCGGGGAGGACTGAGCAGGAGGTCTACGCGAAGCTGGGTCTGGAGTACATCCCGCCAGAGCTGCGGGAGGCGAGGGGGGAGATAGAGGCGGCCAGGGAGGGGAAGCTGCCCCACCTGGTGAGGGAGGGCGACCTGAGGGGCGACCTCCACATGCACAGCGTGTGGAGCGACGGGAAGGAGGACCTGGAGAGGATGGTGGCCGCGGCCAAGGCGCGCGGGTACGAATACGTAGCGATAACCGACCACTCGGTCTCCGTGGGCGTCGCGAACGGCCTGACCGAGGAGAGGTTCGAGAGGCAGTGGAGGCTCGTGGACGAGCTGAACGAGAGGCTCAAGCCATTCAGGATACTCAAAGGGGTCGAGGCCGAGGTGAGGGCGGACGGGAGCCTCGATTTCTCACGCGAGTTCTTCGACAGGTTCGACATCGTGGGGGCTTCGATACACCAGGGGCACCGCCAGACCCCGGAGAAGCTCACGGAGAGGGCGCTCAAGGTGCTCAACCACCCCGGCGTGGACATACTCTACCATCCGACCAACCGCCTCCTGGGGCGGAGGGAGGGGCACGCCCTAGACCTCCCGAAGGTGATCAGGGCAGCGAAGGACAACGGAAAGATCCTCGAGATCGACGGGTCCCCAACCAGGCTGGACCTCGACGACGTCTGGTCGAGGCGCGCCAGGGACGAGGGGGTGAAGCTCTCGGTCGACTCGGACGCGCACTCGGTGGGGGAGCTGGAGAACGTCAGGTTCGGGATATCGGTTGCGAGGAGGGCCTGGCTGGAGCCCTCGGACGTCGCGAACGCGATGTCCCTTAGGGGCATCCTCAAGATGGCCTCCTGAGCGAGGGGTCGGAAACGCTTTTTGAGGTTGGCTCCGGACCTGTGAAACGCGGGGGTTGTTGAGCCCGGTCAAAAGCACCTCTGGTGTTGAAGACGTGGGACTTAAGGCCGGAGAACCGGGGAGGAGATCCCATCCCTTTGGGGTTCGTGGGTTCAAATCCCACCCCCCGCATGATTTTCACTTGAAACGGTAGGAAAAGTCACACTACCCGTTGGGATTTGAACCTAAAGTTCAGTGCTCAGACTCCGCATCCTACTGACCCTTTGGCGAGAGAGTCGTACACGTGAGACATTACTTGGCCTTGAGAAAACTCCGATGCTTTCGCGTTCAGAGCCTCTTCTCGCATATCGACTCAACCTTGTGTGAGTTTTGGCCTTGAACTGAATGCTAATCGGCGTATTTCGAACGGGGGGCATTTCATTGCGCGTGGTCGTTCTCGACCTGACAAACGAGTAGTATAGCCCGACGCAAGAGACAATTGTCAAGACGACGAGCGCGATGAGAGACTCCAGCGCGTAGGGCTGAGGTCAAACCCCCAACTCGGCGGGCCGGGATGATGTTTGTCGCGCGGTCATCGTGAGACAAGCATAGGAGTCCACCCACACAAGGAGCCTGAAGATACCGACAACGCCAAGGATGATGCCCACGATTGAAGCAAATCTCAGCGTCCAGAGGTTCAACCTATTCGCTCTTCGTAAGGGCCGACTTTAGAAGGCGTCCCCAAGTTTGGTTCTATTTCATCTCCGCCTGGTTAACGGGCACGTTTCAAAGCGCGTGGTAGAAGGGCCTACGTAATCGCGCAGGAGTCCACTTCGCTGGCTATCACGTTCGATGAAAGCGCGTGGACGGAGGGGTTTGTGAGATTCCAATTCCCTTGCGTTGGCACGCCATTGGAGTATTGCTGGTAGTAAGGCGCGAAAAAGTCTACCTCTATTCCCGCAGTGGCATTGAAGTGTTCGCAACCTATGTATGGAAGGAACGCGTTCGTGTAATGGAAGAAGAAGACGGAGAAGGAGTATTGGTAGGACCCATTGAAACTCCCGTAGACACCGTTCCCGTTTGAGGTGGTCGAGAGAGACATCGACTCAGGCTGCGAGAAGAGGAAGGTCGTCCCGTTCTCCAGAGAGACGAACCTCGGGTTCGAGACCGCGGAAAGGGCGAGCTGATAGTAGTTAGTGGCTATCTTTTGCCCGAAACCCGTCGAATATGCAAAGGTCTGGTTCGACACGGGTTGTGGGCACTGGTTCTGGGGAAAGAACATCGTCTGACCAGAAGATAAGGTCGCTGTGACTCCCGTTATGTTCTTGTCCCCCGACCTCATAACGTTGGCTCCGGCCCCCACTGGGAGAAGACACTCGGCGGACAGAGACAAAGACGAGGAAGACGGAGTTTGTGTTACTTCGACTGTGGTGGTTGTTGTTCTAACCACTGTGCTAATTGTCGTCCTTCCAGTCCCGAACATTGTGTATTCCACCAGAGAGAGCGAAGCAAAGACGACAGTGAGGATGAGGAGAATAGCAAGGACTGTGCTTTTCTTTTCCACGACTCCGGAAAACGCTACGCTCAGCCTAAAACCTATTCATCCCTTTCAAGAGCCAACCTTAGCACACCGGGCTTTCATGACGCGCGATGGCTCCACAAGAAGACGCTGAGGTGTTTGTTTGCGATTTGAACCTAAAGTGCGATGCTCACCCCCCGCATACTTTTCGCATGAGATGGTCAGGAATTCGCAAAACCTGTTGGGATTTGAACCTAAGGCATGGTGCTCAGGAACCGCATAATGTCCTTTCTCGATGTGGCTCGATACAAATGCCACCCAAGGACCCTACCTTGCCCTGGCATAAGCCCGGCACGCTCTCATAACGTTAGCCTTAAGATGAAATGCGGTCGGTTACGAAGCGACGACTCCGGCAGAACTCCACTTGACAAGGGGCGTCCCAAGGAGAATCACTTGGCCTCATCAGCTCTAGCCAAGAAGTCGTCAATTGGTGTCCTGGATCCCCCAACTCCTGGTCTTTGGCGCCGACGAGCAACTATCTCTCAGACCGGGGCTTCCCGGCTGCCGCTGCCGCAAGAATGACATATTGTGGCTATTGGACTTACGACAAGGGAGACGTCTTCCGACCCTTCTCCCCAGGCCTATACACAATCGAGTGCCAGGATTGTGTGGGCAAACGACAATCCTCCACTTCCAAGTGGTCGGAAATCATGCCCCATTCGACTACGCCACCATCGTATCTGACTCTTCGTTCGTGGGCTATACGAGCGGCTCGGCTGGCACGGGTCCTTTCAAGCTCGATGCGCATTACCGCAACCCTCGAATTGGCAACTCCGTTGTGCCCGCCCTAACCAACACGGGACACTCCACTCTCACCGGCTCGCCTTATACAAACGAGTTCTTCTTCTCTCCCAACATGAGTCAGGCGGATACTTGGGGATACTACGCACTCTACGGCACATTGGGCAATCCAGCGGTCCTATCCTGGACAATGCGTTCTCGTGAGCGCGACTTATTCCCTTCCATATCCACAGATTTCGCTAACCTTGGGTTTCTCCGACAATTAATTAGACGCAGACGTTCAAGGTCAACCCACGAGCATCTCGCGTTTTTCCCCTAGCTTCATACGGATGTTATGCTCCTGCGAGGGTATTTAGCGAGCGAGCCACCAAAGACAGCGAAAATGATTCCAAGGGGGCGGCAATCGGAAAGACCCATTATCGCACTATCCATTGTCATAATTATTCTGGTCGCCGCGCTTCTTCTTGTGTTCGTCTCGGAATCAGGGGAGTCCAAGGCAGTGACGGTCGTCTCAACCTCGACTTCGACACGAACACTTACTTCACTAACCACGGCTTCGCCTTCCTTTGATATCGTGGGGATGGTGGATGCCGCCTTCGACCAACACTTGGTTATTTTTACCTCCCGAAATGTATCTGCAATAGTTTCGGAATACCAGCCAAACGCTAACGTGACGTGGGACGGATTGTATTGCTTGAGCGGATTATACTCGAATTCAACCACAATCGCCCTCCTTCTGAGTGTAATCTTTGGAGATACTACACGGTTCTCTGGATTTCAGGCGATATCCATTTCGAACGTGACCCAGCCTCCCGTGAAGACTGTCGTGACAGACGGTTCGGCTGAAGTGAATTCGACGTTTGGAATCTTGTTCCGGAACTCCATCGGTAACGTCACAGCTACAGTATCCGCTCAGGACGCATACACCTACTCCACGGCCAGTGCCAGATGGTTGATCTCGCAAGAGAATTGGCAGTTTCAAGTCCTCAATCGTATCACACCGTTCGACATCATCGGTTGCTCCGCTTGAGATGCTTGACGCCCTTGGAGGGAAGCTCCAAGTATATCGCTCAGGGGCACCAGCGGGACGAGCCCAATTAGGCATGAACCCCGCCCGATTTGAACCTAAAGTGCGATGTTCGCCCCGCATCCATTGTTGGCATAGACCGCCGCAACCTATATATCGTACATATTCCCACTTTAAAGTGGGCGTATAGAATGGAATCAAAGGTCCGCGACAAGGGGCGCATAACACTTCCTGAGAAAATCCGAAGGACATTGGGAATCAAAGAGGGGGACTCGTTCTACGTAGAACTCTCCGGGCAGGCTATTCTCCTCAAGCCGAAGGAAAGAGTTTCAGTGAAATCAACAGAGGGCATCGCGAAAATAGGCAAAGTGAATCTGGAAGACATTGAGGAGGCCCCAGGAAAAGAATGACAGCACGTTTTGTTGACTCGAATGTCTTCGTCTATCATTTCGCGGGTGACCCCAATTACGGGAAGAGAGCGACCGAAATACTAAGCTCAATCGAGCGAGGGGAGCTTGCGGCAACCTCCACGCTGGTGGTAACTCAAGTTTGTGGCTACTTGAAGTGGAAGAGGAGGCAATCTGTGATACCAGTGTGCCTGTCTTTGCTGAAGAAGCTCACGTCGTTGGAAAAGATTGAGACTTCGATTCTAGACTTCGAGGAAGCGAGAGACATGCAAGCCAAATACAGCTTTGACTGGCGTGAATGGGATGACCTAGTCATAGGGGCGCAAATGAAGAGAATGAAGATTTCGGAAATATACTCGAATGACATGGATTTTGATAAATTGCCCGAAGTAAAGAGAATATTCTGATTTGATCCGGACACAGCCGCCACCCGGAGGCAGCAGCGCAGCCGGATGGCAGCAGAGAGCCGTTAAGGTGGCGATTTGAACCTAAATTGCGATGCCCACCCCCCGCATATTCTTCACACGAGATGGCAGAAAGCCTGCACGACGCGCCTTGATTAGGACCCGGAACTCGCAGTGCGTCGACGGCACCCTGCAGGGACCAGGTAGCCTCGCCACCCAAGAGGGCGGGTCCGGATACCTTACCGCTCCTCCAAGACGCGATGGTAGACGAGCCCCGCCAGGATGCCGCCTAGCACTGGCCCGATCCAGTAGATGTACCAGTAGCTGGGGAAGTACAGCCCTGCTATCATAGGCCCCATCGCCCTCGCAGGGTTCATCGCCGCGCCGGTGAAGGGCCCGCCGACGAGCACGTCGGCGAGAACGAGGAGCCCTATCCCGAATCCAGCGATCTTTGGCGCCCTCGCGTCGACCGCGGTACCATAGACCGCCAGGACAAGGAAGAACGTCATAATGAGCTCGAAGAGCAGCCCCTGAGCGACGCTCGTGGCACTCGACAGGCCGGGAGCTCCCCAGTGGACAGCGTTGCCGATCGCCCGGGGGGCGACCGCCACGAGCAGGCCTCCGGCTATCGCGGCTCCGACAATCTCGGCCACGATGTACGGGACCACCTCACGAGCGGGAAGCTTCCCGCCCACCCAGAGCCCTATCACAACCGCAGGATTGAGCGCGCCGCCGCTGACCGCCATCGTGGCCGATATCCCGACCCCGAGCCCTATCCCGTTCGCCAACGCGGCCACCAGGAGAGCGGACCCGGGGTCCGTGATGCCGATGTAACGGGAGGCGACTGCTGACCCGGCGCCGACGAAGACGAAGATGAACGTCCCGAGCACCTCGGCGCTCAGTTTCTGGCTGAGACTCACGCTGTTCGACATGCTATCTTTCTCTCTTCCGTTCGCAACTTGCGGCCTTCTCGGGTGGCCGTGCAAGCTAATTATGTCTTCTATCGCCGCTGGCGCGTCTCAGGCGCCCGAGCAGGGCCCGACCTCGGCGCTACCCACCGGGACGAAGGACTGCGATCAGCGAGCCCTCAGGAAGAGGGCCAGCGACCCTCCGACGGCTATTACGAGGGGGAACGCGACCTGTGCGAATATCCCGAATACCGCCGGGGGTGTCAGCAGGCCCGATGTCGACGCCACCGGCTGCACCTAGTTGTTGACTGTCCCTGTGGACTGCAGGCCCCCGCCAAGTCTTCGACGCCCCGGCCCCGCGAGGAAGGGCAGGCCGCTACCCTGACACGTACAGGTCCCCATTAGAGACGAGCACTGTCATCTCGGGGAGCGGCGCCGGTGGAGGGCCTCCGGTGACAGCCCCGTTGGCAGGATTGAACGTCCCGTTGTGGCATGGACACAGGATGGTGGTCCCCGTGTACTGCACGGTACAGCCCGCGTGCGTGCAGACGGCGCTGAAGGCATGCCACCCGCTCGAGAGGCTGACCAGGATCGAGAGCCCCCGAGTCGGGTGGTTGAAGTATGCGGAGGTGCGCCCGGCGAGGGCGCTGAGCGGCGTGACCAGGAAATACCCGCCCGGGACAGACTGAGACGCCGAGCTGGCCGCCTGGGACGACTGCGCGCCTGACCCCGAAGCATACTCCGTCACCGTGACGGTCTCGGTGGATGTGACTCCTTGCCCAGCAGCCCCGTTCGGTGAGGGTAGCGTCTGGGGCGCCTGTCCTGTCCCGCCCCCCAGCGACTTTTGGACCAGCCCCCAAGCGCCCAGGACCCCGACTGCGAGCAGCCCTGACCCGGCGGCGATCCTTCGTATGAACTCCCTCCGTCCGCCGCCCATCCGATCACCCGGATGCAGCGCCGAGCGACGGGCGGGCGAAAGCCCTCCTGTACTGGTAGGCCGCGTTGGCGAGCATGATCATCACGGTGGTCGCGAGCATCCCCTGGGACAGGAGCGAAGGCATCTCGAGGCTGGAGGTCGCGGCGTGGACCATGATCAGGCCGACGAGGACCGTCGCCAGCGTGCTGTGGAAGAAGAGCGAGTCTCGCAGGCGCTCGAGGAAGGCCGTCCCTGTAAGCCAGACCACCGCCGCGACGCCCACCGACAGGTAGCCCAGGTCGACCGCCGTGGTCGTGGGCGGGAGGAAGAGGAGGCTGACGTGGACTATCATGAACACCCCGGCGAGCACCGAGATGGTGACATGGGCTGCCCTCACAGCGGCTAGGTTTCTGGTGACCTTCAAGACCCTCGAACGCACCAGCATGAACGTCGAGGAGGCCCCGACCATTATCAGGGCCAGGAACCCGGCCGCGTCGCCCACCTCGAAGGCGAGAGTCGTCAAGAGCCCCCCGAGCAGGCGCGTCCGACCTAGTCCTGCGGATGACCTAGTCGCCCGAGCCGTCCCCGCCTGCGCTGCTTCCGTCGTCCGAGCTGGACTTGGAGGCTGGCGGGGAAGTGGTCAGGAGCGAGCCCGCCGGGGTCACGGCGGCGGCGCCGCTCGACGAGGCGGGCAGGCTAGTCGAGTTGGTCATCGTGACGACTACGGTCGTCTGGACGGTCGTCGTGTGCGAGCCCGAGGGCCCCGCTAGGGGCGAGGCTGGGAGTACCTGGGGTGAGGCCTGGCTCGTCACGCCGAAGCCATGCGTCTCCACAGCAACGAGGCCTATCGCGGCGAGCGCGACGAGGCTCAGGACAGATATGAGCGAGAGCCGTTGAATCACGGGGGAAGGCTCCCCTGGCGCGTATATAGTGCTAGACTTTTTCACAGCCCACCAGTAGGCTCGCTTCACCGTTCAATGAAATTTTTTCATCTTTCTGCCGGCCCCCGGCCGTCAGGCCGGGCGGCGGGGTGGCATCTTGGAACGACTTAATATCCTCGTCAGATAAAGCGGGCGAGGTTGAGCGGGCAGCAGGTAGAGTGGCTCGTCCTGGTCGACGACCACGACAACGAGCTCGGGCTGGACACCAGGGAGAACTGCCACAAGGGGACGGGGAGGAGGCACCGGGCGTTCGTGGTGTTCCTGTTCGACAAGGATGGGAGGATGCTCCTCCAGAGGAGGAGCCTCAAGAAGAAGTTGTGGCCGGCTTTCTGGGACCTGTCGGTGACCAGCCACGTCTACAAGAGCGAGACCTACGAGGCGGCGGGGATCCGCAGGACGATGCAGGAGCTCAACTTGAAGGTCAAGAGCCTCGAGAGAAAGCTCGACTACACGTACTTCGCGAAGTTCGGCGACTATTGCGAGAACGAGTTCTGCGTCCTCCTCACCGGGGACATCGATGGCGCACCTGCCCCGAACCCCGACGAGATAATGGAGACGCGGTTCATGACGATGGACGAGCTCGCCAAGGACATGGCGAAGAACCCGGGCTCGTATACCCCGTGGTTCAAGATTGCCTTCGAGATGTACGCCAAGCCGCGCTGATTCTGCCCCTCGCGCCCGGTGCTTTTTTAGCACCCGGCAGGCCCGCCCTGTCGCTTGCTCTCCGACCTTGCCATCTTCTTCGCGGCCCTCGGGATCACGACCCTCGAGATGGTCGAGGCCTCGGCAGTCGCCCTGACGCTCTACGCCCACTCGGGAAGGCACATGGTCTTCCCCTACGCGGCTCTCGGGGCGGCCGTGGTCTTCGCCCCGATGTTCGCCATCGGGGCGATGATCGCACTCCTCCCCGCGGTCCTTGTGAGGCTCACTGGGGGAGTTCTCCTGCTCTACTTCGGGAGGAGGCTGGCGATGAGCGCCAGGCGGGCTGTCCTGGCCTCCAGGAAAGGGTCGGCGCACGCGGAAGGCTTCGAGAAGGGGGCCCTAGTCACGGCCTTCTCCGTCGGGGCGGTAGAGGCGTTCGAGGCTGCTATCGTCCTGGTCGGGCTCCTGCCCAACGGCTTCGACCCCACGGTGTTGGGGATGGCAGGCGGGGCTGTGGTGGTCGTCGCCTCGACCTACGCCCTGCGGAGCCGTGTGAGGAGGTTGAAGCAGGCGCAGGTGAAGGTGGCCGTCTCCGGGCTCCTGCTGGCGTTTGCGACGTTCTGGTTCGCGGAGGCGGTGACGCCCCTCAACGACCTGCTCCTGCTCCCGCTGTTCGCGGCGTACGCCTCCGCGGTGTACTGGCACTCCAACCGCCCCGGCTAGCCCGTTGCGGGGGCGCAGCGTCGACCTGGAAGGGCCTCTCCTAGAGGACCGTCGAGACGCCGTACCGACCGGTAAGGAGGCGTCCGTCGTCGAACCTCCTCAGCCCGAACATGGAGACGTCGTAGTCTGGGAAGCTCCCTCCGGTGACCATCGAGGCGCAGACCCTCCCGAACTCGGGAGCGAGCTTGAACCCGTGCCCGCTCAGCCCCACCACGCAGTGCACACCCTGGAGACCCCAGGCCGAGAGCTCGTCTATCACAGGATGGAGGTCGGGGGTGTTGTCGTAGAGCCCTGCGTACCCGCTGCGATAGGTGCCAGAGGCGCCCATCAAGGGGAACGCCGAGGAGGCGGACGCCGAGAAGTCGACCGCCTCGTCGTAGGATATCCCCTGCGGATAGTCGTCGGGGTCAGAGTCCCTGGCCTTGGCGTCGAGCTCGTGGGAGAGACTCCCCACGAAGAGCTGGTCCTTCCCCTCGGGCTTGTAGTAGGCCGAGCGCAGGAAGTCGAAGACGACCGGCCTTGTACCACGGAAGCCCGGAGGGCGGCCGAACACGGCCACAGGGTGCCTCGAGACAGTCAGCGGCAGCGGGACGCCGATGGAGGCGAAGATCGGCTTCGACCAGACCCCGGTCGCCAGGACCACCCTGTCGCACGAGACGGCGCCCTTCGAGGTCTCTACCGAGTACCCCGCACGCCCCCCCGGCGCCCGCCGGATCGCCGTGACCCGGGCGTCTGGGAGGAAGTCACCCCCCAGGTCGGCACCCGCCGCGGCGAACGCCGCAGCCGTCGTGGAAGGCTCCGCGTAGCCGGCGTTGGGCTCGTACGCGAAGAGCGAGAAGTGGCTGGCGTCGAGCTCGGGCTCGATGCCTGAGGACGAGAGCTCTTCGGGGGTCATCAGCCTAGAGTCGATCCCCAGCCTTGCGTACATCGAGGCGTTCTGGCGGAGGGCGCCCACGGAGGCCTCGTCTGCGCCAACTATGAGCCCGGTCTCGACGTATCCGGCGGTCTTCCCCGGGAGCTCGCGCTCGAACCCCTTGAAGAACCTGTAGCTCAGGAGGGCCATCCTTGCGAGCGCCTCGGAGCTGTAGTGGGTCCTCACGAGCGCTGTCGACCTGCTTGTCTGCCCGGCTGCCACCTGCGGCAGCATGTCGATCAGGAGCGGCTCCTTGACCCCAAGCTTCGCGAGGTGGTAGAAGGTGCTGCACCCGGTAGAGCCTGCCCCCACGACTACGACATCTCGCTCCTGCATCGCCGGTCCAGCGCGCGTGAGGGCCCCGCCTATTTACCGTTGGCGAAACTCCCGCCCATCTCCAACTTTAGAAAGGATGGTTTGGGACGTCTGGGGCAGATGGTCTCAACAAGGATTACCCGAAGGGCGTTCATGATAGACACCCTGGGGTTCGGAAACTCGGGCGCCGTGGCCGTCTACGTCGTGAAGGGAGGCAGGAAGACCGCGGTCATAGACTGCGGCTACGCCTCGTCTTTCGGGAACGTGATGCAGGGGCTGCGCGAGCTCAGGGTGGAGCCCTCGAAGGTCGACTATCTCATCCCTACGCACGTCCACCTCGACCACGGCGGAGCGACCGGGCACCTGCTGAAGTACATGCCGAGGGCGAAGGTCGTGGCGCACGAGAGGGCAGCCCCCCACCTGGCAGACCCCCGGAAGGTGATCGAAGGCTGGACGAGCCTAGTGGGAGAGAAGCAGATGCAGATGTATGGGGCGCCCCTCCCCGTCGACAAGGAAAGGATCGAGGCGGTTGGAGAGGAGGCCCACATTGACCTCGGGGGGGCGACGCTCAGGACCTTGTACGCCCCCGGCCACGCCCCGCACCAGGTTGCCGTCCTGTTCGAGGAGGAGCACCTCCTGTTCCCCGCCGACGCCGTGGGGATGGTCTTCCCGGCCTTCCCCACCCTACTCCCGACGACGCCCCCTCCGAGCTTCGACCCGCCCACCTTGATCCGGAGCCTCGAGTTGCTCAGGCAGACCGACCCGAAGATGCTCCTGGTCCCGCACTTCGGGGTGAGGAAGGACGTGGGGCTCATAATCGACAGGACGAGGGAGAAGACCGAGGAGTGGGTAGAGTTGGTGAGGCGCCTCGACTACAGCCACATGTCCCCAGAGCAGGTGGTAGAGGAGGTGAGGCGAAGCATCATCTCGGAGACTGGGATCCCAATCGGGAGCTTCCCAGGGTACGTCAACGTGATGATCAGGCTCAGCGTGCTCGGCATACTGGCCTACCTCAAGCGCGGCGCCCCGGGACCGGGGACATAGTCCCAGAAAGGGAGACAGGCCGGGAACAGCGCGCGGCTCCGGCGAGCCGCCGCTAGCCTCCAGGCCCGAGCGGCGCCCCTAGTCGAACTCGCCTTCGCCGCCGCCCATGCCTCCGGCCCCTCCTGGGGGACCGGCTGGGCCCTTGGACTTGCCAGCGGCGATCACGTCGTCGATGCGGAGTATCATCGATGCGGCCTCCGTGGCCGACTTTACGATCTGCTCCTTGACGCTCAGGGGCTCGATGACGTTCTCCTTGTACATGTCCTTGACCTTCCCTGCCTTCGCCTCAACCCCGAACCACACGCCCCCCTCCGCGTGCTTGGCGCGCAGCTCCGTCATGGTGTCTATCGGGTCGAGACCGGCGTTGGTGGCGAGGCAGACCGGGATGGTCTCCAGGGCGTCCGCGAACTTTTGCGCTGCCAGCTGCTCCCGCCCGGTGAGCTTCTCCGTCCACTTCATGATCTGCGCGGCGACCTCGGCCTCGGGGGCGCCACCGCCGGCGACCACCGCGGGCTTCTCGACCACGTCCTTGGAGACCATGAGCGCGTCGTGCATGGACCTCTCGGCCTCGTCGACTATCCTCTGCGTCCCTCCCCTGATCAAGATGCTCACGGCCTTTGGGTTCTTGCAGCCTTCGACGAAGACCCACTTGTCCTGCTCGACCTTCCTCTCCTCGACGAGGTCCGCGAATCCCAGGTCTCCGGCGGTGAGGTCGTCGAAGTTGTTGGCTATCCTGGCGCCTGTCGCCTTTGCGAGCTTCGTGAGGTCGCTCTCCTTGGCCCTTCTCACCGCGAGGACCCCGGCCTTTGCCAGATAGTGTTGGGCGATGTCGTCCATCCCCTTTTGGCAGACGAGGACGTTCGCTCCGATCGAGACGACCTTGTCGGACATCCCCTTGAGCATCCTGGTCTCCTCGTCCAAGAACTTCTTCATCATCGAGGGGTCGCTGATGTTGAGCTTGGCGTCGAACTCGGTCTTCTCGATCTCGAACGCCGCGTTGACGAGGGCGATCTTGGCCTTCTCGACGCGCTTGGGCATCCCCGCGTGGACGACCTCCTTGTCGAGCACGATACCCTTGATGAGCTTGGTGTCATGCATGGAGCCGCCCGGCTTCTTCTCGACCTTTATGTTGTCAAGGTCGACCTTGTAGCCTCCGGCGTCGGTCTTCTCGGCCACCTGGAGCACTGCGTCGACGATCAGCTCCGCGAGGCCCTGGGCGTCGCGAGAGACCAGCTTCGTCTGCATGCTCGTCCTTGCAATCTTGGTCAGGGCGTCCTTCCCGTTGGGGGGGACCTTCTGGGCAATCTCCCCGAGGACCTTGATCGCCTGTGCAGCGGCCTTGTTGTAGCCCTCCACTATGATGGTCGGGTGGACCCCCTTGTCGACGAGGGCCTCGGCCTTCTCGAGGAGAGCCCCGGCGAGGATGACCGCGGAGGTGGTGCCGTCTCCGACCTCGTTGTCGGTAGCCTTCGACACCTCGACCAGCATCTTCGCGGCCGGGTGCTGGACGTCGATCTCCTTCAGCATAGTCGCGCCGTCGTTTGTAATCGTGACGTCGCCGAGGGAGTCAACCAGCATCTTGTCCATCCCTCTCGGACCGATAGAGCTCTTCACTATCTCGGCGACGAGTTTCGCCGCCTGGATGTTGTTCCTTGAAGCCTCCCTTCCCCTCGACTGGTTGCTGCCTTCCTTCAGGATCAGCACCGGCTGCCCTCCCGAAGTCACCGCAGGTATCGCTTGTGTTGACATTTACTCTAGTACACCGCGTCGGGTATACAACTTCGCGTTGTATATAAGAATTATCGGGGACTGCGCGAGGTCTTCAGCCGGTTCTCGATCGCCCTAGCGAGGGCGAAGTCTCGCCTCGTGAGGCCGCCCTCGTCATGGGTGGTTATCCTCAGGGTCACGCGGGTCCAGACTATGTGGATGTCTGGGTGGTGCCCCTGGGCTTCGGCCACCCTCGCCACTGCCCTCACGAAGCCCACCCCCGCCAGGAAGGTCGGGAAGTCGAACACCTTCACGATGTATGACCCGTCCCTCCGCCAACCAGGGAGGGACCGGATAGACCTCTCCGCGGCCTCGTCAGAGAGCCTTGCCACATCCTGGTGGAGGCGCTCCAAGTAGTTAAGCGGTGCCGAGAAGTTCTATATACCGTGCGCGAGGCTCGGGCACGGGTCAGATTGAACAGGACAGCGCTCCTGGGCGCCGTCGGCGCAGTAGGTCTTGTGATCCAGATTGTACTCGGGTTCGCAGTGGCCGGGACGGCGCACCCTACGGAGAGCGCCATACTGGTCCCGCACGTGGTGATCGGGGTCGCGGGCCTCGCGCTGGTCGCCTATCTGACCCTGAGCATCTTCAGGTCGGCGAGCCTCGGGACTGCCAGGCTGGTCTACGGGCTAACGCTGCTGCTCACCCTAGCCCAGGTCGCCCTGGGGTACGGCCTCATCCTGGGAGGTGGGGCGCAGGGGATCCTTATGGCGCATGAGGGCGTCGCCGTCCTGATACTGATACTCATGGCGGCCGGCGGGATGGTCTCCGCGAGGGCGAGGAGGATGGCTGCGCAGCCTTCGCAGCCTCAGACCTCGCCTAGTTGAGCCGCCTGACAAGGTCTTTTGACAAGCCAGTGGTTAAGCCACAGGCGTCCAGGTCAGAGCGTGGTTAGCGAGAGCCATCGTCGTGCCCGGGTGGTCAGGTCCGGAGTCGGGTCCGCGGTGCGCATCGCGGCCGACAAGAAGGAGGTCGCTGCCGGGCTGGCGGACAAGAGGACGCGCGACGCACTCAAGCAGGTCAAGAGGCCCAACTCCGTCTCCGGGACCCTGCGCAAGGCCGGCGTTGCGCTGATCCTCGCCCCTGACCCCATCACCGCGGTGCCGGGGGTGGTGATGCTCGGAGCCTCGGTGGCGGCCGGTCGCAAGAAGCCGCTGAGCTCTGACTCCGTCTACGAAGAAGCGCAGCAGATCATCTCCGAGCTCGACTCTCTCTTCTGATTGCGCCGACGAACGTTGATAAACAGCGCCTGGGGCGTCGAGAGGCGGGTTCTATGGAGGTCAAGCCCACGACAGGCCTGAAGGTCACCTGCACCCCGACGAAGGAGGCCATATTCGGAGAGGACGGTGTCGAGGTCAAGAAGGCGTCGATCGCCGCGGGCAGGCAGCGCGCCGGTGTCCTAACAGGGAGGACGCTGGCGGGCTTCGCCGAGGTCGAGATGGCGACCCTCGACGGCAAGAAGCACTGGTACCCAACGGAGGAGATGCTGACCGACAAGGGAGAGAAGGTCGTCGAAGAGGAGATTGCCATCGAGGAGGCGGCGGACGACGGAGAGGAGTCCGCTGTAGAGGAAGACGCGGAATAGCACAAGCCCCTCGCCCGAGCAGACCAGACAGGATCCCGCAGCCCAAGGTCGCAGAGACGAGCTCGTTCGAACCCGCTTCAGGGGCTGGGACGGGTGGCGGAGAGGCCTAGCGCTCCTGCGCTCTCGTGCGCCTCACACCGTTGAGCACCCACCGGGGACGGAGCCACTCCTCCTCATAGCCGTCCGCGGTCTTCAGGACGACCCGGTCGCTGTCCTCGTCGAGGACCCCCACGACGCCGTGCGACGCCCTGTAGCTCGAGTACTCGCGGTCGCTGATCGAGACGGCCTTGTTCTGCGGCCCCCCGATGCTCCCCATCATGCTAGCCTTGGCGCCGTCTACGGAGAGGTACAGAGACGCGTTCAGGAACTCGACGTAGACCTCTGCGCTCCTCAGCCGCCTGGGCAGGTCGTGCTTCAAGAAGAGCTTCATCGTGCCGGAGAGCGCCGGCCTTCGATATTTGTGTTGCTGCTGCTCGAGAGCACGCCATGGCCCACTCTTGAGGCCATCCCAGCGGGCATCTCGCGCCCGAAAGTCTCAGGGTGTATCATCTTGGCCAGGAGCTCGAGGCCGTCGACGAGGCGGGGGCCGGGTCTGGAGAAGTAGGCAGACCCGTTGGCGGCGTAAACCTCTCCGCTATTCACGGCCCGGAGCGACAGCCATCCTCGGTTCCCTGCCAGGAGCGGGAGGTCCGCGACCGCCCGCTCGACGCCGAACCCGCATGGCATCAGGACGATCAGGTCTGGGTCGAACTCGAGCACGCGCTCCCACGGCACCCTCCTGGAGTCCTGCCCAGGCAGCCCGAGCGCGTCGTGCCCGCCTGCGACTCGGACCATCTCGGGAACCCAGTGACCTGATGCGAAGACCGGGTCGAACCACTCGACGCAGAAGACAGTCCTCAGCGGGAGCCCTTCTGCCCTGCGTCTCACAGCGTCTATCCTCAGCGAGAGCGAGCCCACGAGCTCTTCAGCCTCCGGCTCCGCGCCGCACGCCCTCCCGACCGTCGATATGTCCTCCAGGACGCCGGAGAGACCGCGCGGCTTGAGCGAAACGACCCTGCAGGTCTTCGAGATCCCGGCGAGGGTCGAGAGGACGTCGCGCAGTGAGACGGAGCAGACGTCGCAGAGCTCCTGCGTGATGACCACGTCGGGCGGGTGCTCCCGGAGCAGCGCCTCGTCGATCGAGTAGAGCCCGTGGCCGTGGGTCATGCTCTCCGCGACCATCGCGTCTATCTCAGCCTGCCCCAGGCCAGCCGGGTCGATGAGCGACTTGATCGCGACGGGCTTGTGCCTGGCATCGTCCTGGTAGTCGCACTCGTGGGTGACGCCGCACAGCTGGTCCCCCAGCCCGAGCGCGTAGACGATCTCCGTCGCACTGGGGATGAAGGAGTATATCCTCAATCCAGAGGGGGAAGCATTGGCGCAGACTAGATTAACCTTGCCGCCAGTTCGGCAATCGGCAAACCCGCGTCTGGCAAGTGACACAATAAATAGCCGGTGGCTTGGCGCGGGACGACGACATGACGAAGGTCGGAATCGACGCGATGTACGTGTATTCCCCGGACTATTACGTTGACAACGGGGAGCTCGCGCTGGCCAGGGGGAGCCAGCCGAAGCACTTCACCGAGGGGGTCGGGGTCAAGACGTTCTCCATCCCCCCGCCCGACGAGGACCAGTCGAGCATGGCCGCCACGGCGGCCTACAGGCTTATGGAGGCGCACAGGATCTCGCCTTCGGAGATATTCCGCATCGACACCCCCACCGAGAGCGGTCTGGACGGCTCCCGGGCGCTCGTCTCCGACGTGGTCGGGATGCTGGAGCAGGTCTACGGGAACGGGAGCCTCTCGCACGTGCTAGGGTACGAGCAGAAGTTCGCCTGCGTCAGCGGGATGGAGAGGTACCTCGACACGAGCGCGTGGTTCGCAGCGGGCTGGAACTCGGCGAAGTACGCCCTGATCGTCTCTACAGACGTGGCGAAGTACGACCTCAAGAGCAAGGAGGAGCCAACCCAGGGGGCGGCCGCCGCGGCGATCCTCGTGGGGCGCGACCCGAGGCTCCTCGAGATAATCCCGGGCGCGTTCGGGGCGGCGCTCAGGAACGAGAAGGGGGACTTCAAGAAGCCAGGCGGGAGGACTGTGGCCCTGGTGGACGGGGCGAGGTCCTACGCGTCGTACCTCACCGAGATGAAGCTCGCCTGGCTCAACTTCCAGGCAGCGGCAGCCCGGACAGGGGCCCACGCCTCAGGCGACGCCACGATAGACAGCATAGATCGGGCGGTCTACCACAACCCGCACAAGAAGATGGTCATCTCAGCCTACGCATCCCTCCTGATGCACGAGTGGAGGACGCTCCCTCGCTGGAAGGAGGTCGTCTCGGCGATAGGACCGGAGCCGTCGAGGGAGGGCATGGACGACATGGCGTACTACATGAGCGAGGGCTACGGGGACTTTAGGCGCAAGTTCATGAACTCGAAGGACTTCATAGACGACTTTGCGACGCGCGTGGGGAGCTCGGTGGTAGGTCCAGAGCTGGTGGGGAACTCCTATTCGGTCTCGGTCTTCGTCGGCCTTGACAGCATGTTCGAGAACGACAAGGCTGACCTCGCGGGGAAGAGGGTCGTCCTGTGCGGATACGGCAGCGGTAGCCATGCGGTCATCCAGGCGAACCTGGTCCCGGAGGGCTTTCGGGAGGTCGCGAAGAGGCTCGACATGATGCCCATGCTCAACTCGAGGAAGAAGCTCTCGATAGAGGAGTACGAGAGCATCCACGAGGGGAGGATCCAGCCCGGGGAATGGAGGTCGGGAGCGTCGAAGAGGTTCGTCCTGAACAGCATCGGTCAGCATGGCACCAAGTCTGAAGGGGACAGGGTCTACACCCTGGCCGGCTGAGCCTAGGCCTTTAGGGCAGCGTCTATCTTCTGCTTGTACATGCTGGCCGGCCCCGCACCTATGACGGTTGAGGCGACCTGACCGTTCTTGAAGACGATTATCGTCGGGATGCTCATGATGCCGTACTTCATGGCGATGTCGGGGTTCTCGTCGGTGTTGACCTTCGCGAACTTCGCCCTCCCCTCGTACTCCTTCGAGAGCTGCTCTATGATGGGGGAAACCATCCTGCAAGGCCCGCACCAATCCGCATAGAAGTCGACCACCGCGGGGGTCGAGGCCCTCAGGACCTCCTTCTCGAACTCCGAGGATTTCACGTTCAGGAGTGTCTTGGTCTCCATGTCGGTTCGAAAGTCGACGCGATGTAGCCCCCATTTATGCCTTTGGAGCGAAGCACTGGTTTCGACCGCCGGAGGCCTATCGAGGCGGGCCGCCCCGACCTTCAGGGCGGGGTCCGACGCCCGCCTCGGCGGCTCGCAAGGCACATAAGACGTCGCCATCGGCCGGGCAGCGGTGACCGGCTCGAAGAGGCGCGCGGTGGGGAAGGCGGCTGCCGTCACGACCGTCGCAGTGATGGTGCTGATGGTCGCGGGGCTGGGGACGGTGCTGAACGAGCAGCCCGCCGCCTCCGACCCGCCGAGCACCGCGACCAGCACCAGCACATCGATGGTCGGCTGCGAGTTCTCCGTCCACACGTCTCGGGCTTGGACCAGCGCCTACGAGAGCTACACGGGGTGCCTCACGTCGGGAAGCTCGGGCAGCTACTTGATCGCCGTCGACGACCCCAACGGGATGACCCTGAGCGCGACCGTGAGCGCGGAATACCCGTCCCAGGTCACGGTCTCCGGGACGCAGGTAGGGAGCCTGCCCTCCGGAGGGGCCGTGGCATACGCGGAGAACGGGACGACGTTGGCCACTCCCTCGGGGATCGTCCTTGCCCCCAACAGCGGCTACTCGATCACTGTGACGAACACCGGAGGGCAGAACGACACGGTGAGCATCGTGCTCGAGCTGACCGACAACGCCGTATGGACGACCTGCGCGTAGCGCCCCCGGCTGGGCGGTCACAGGCCGAATCTTGCGTTGGCGTCCTTGTCGAGCTTCTTGAGCTCGGCGACCACGTGCTGCCGGTCCTCTTCGGAGGAGACCGTCTTGTAGATCAGGCCCTTCACCTCCCCTCGCTCCCTGTAGGTGTCGACGTACCATCCACAAACCAGCAGGTCGTGGGGCTGCTTCTTGTCTCTGAGGACGGTGATCGCGCTGTACGGGGTCGGGTGATAGATGTGGACAGGGTTGGGCTCGTAGCCTGCCTTGACGGTCATCGGGATCATCTGGGCTCCCGCCGGGACGCTCTCCAGCCCTGACGCAGGCGTGACCCTCTTCGTCCTCTCCCTCGAGAGCGGGTTCTTCATTGCCCTGGCAGCGGCCAGCCCTCGGCGAAAAAAGGTTTCCCTTGTGTCAGGCGAGCAACAATCTAATAGTGAGCAGGCGGACGCGGTGTCAGGCAAGCCTGAGTGACCGCACAAGAGGGAGAGGAGGGTCGCGGCGGGGCCGCGACCGCGGGGACGTACTTCGTGAGACAGGCGACAGGCCTCGTGAGGCAGTTCTCGGCCGTCGACGTCTTCACATGGAGCATCATCTTCTTCCCTTGGCTCACTAGCTGGGCGGGGATCTTCTGGGTCACCCCGGACTACTACCAGAACGTGAACTACTACGCGAGCCTTGCGGTCTGGGCGGTCATAGCCGTGGTGGTCGTCCTCCTCTACTGGCAGCTCACCAGCGTGATGCCCCGCTCGGGGGGCGACTACGTCTTCATCTCCAGGGTCCTCTCGACTCCGTTGGGCTTCGTGTCGAGCTTCCTCTTCTTCGTGGCCATCCTCATCTCCGCCGGGTCTGGGTCGTACTGGGCGTTCTCCGAGGTCGGGACCCAGCTCTCGTTCGCAGGGCAGGTGCTGGGCGACAAGGGCGTCCAGGCGATCGGCAGCTCGATCACCCCCGGGGTCTCGGGCTCGCCAGCGTCGCTCATGGCGGCCGGCGTTGCGATCCTGGCAATAGGGGCGGCCCTGGTGGTGGTGGGAGGGAGGGCGTTCAGGCTCGTAGTGTACTCGTTCTTCGGGTACGGGGTCTTCGCGATGCTGGTCGTCATGGGCATCTTCCTCACCAGCAGCCACGCCAGCTTCGTGAGCGCGTACGGGTCGTACTTCGCGGGAGGGGTCCCGAAGGTCTTCTCCGACGCCTCGGCCTTGGGGTACTCCCCGACGGAGAGCCTGGCCAGCCTCGGGGCGGTGGTGCCCCTCCTCTTCGTGAGCATCGGGCCCTACCCGGTCATGCAGTTCGTCGGCGGGGAGATACGCAGGCCGAGGAGGTCGCTCCTCTACGGACTGGTGCTGGCAGAGGCGGCCTCCATCGCCATCTGGTTCGGGCTGACGTACATGCTGGACCACGTAGTGGGGCTCCAGTTCGTCGAGGCGTGGGCGGTCCAGAACGGAGGCGCCTCCGGGCCCCTCTCCACCGTCCCGACAGCCTTCGCCACGGTGCTGGACCCCAGCAGGGTCGTCCTCTGGCTCGTCGTCGTAGGGCTCTTCGTGGGCAACATCGGGTGGTCGTGGCTCAGCCTCGTGTTCATCAGCAGGCTCTTCCTCGCCTGGTCGTTCGACAGGGTGATGCCGCAGTGGCTCTCGAAGGTTAGCGACAGGTTCCACACACCGGTAAACGCGATAGTCCTCGCGGCGGCTCTGGCGGTCGTGCCGATGTACCTCCTTTACTTCACTTCGTTCATTTCAGCGCAGGTGAACGCTATATTCTTCTACAGCGTAGTCTGGTTCCTGGCCGCCCTGAGCGCCATGGTGCTGCCCTTCGTCCGGCGCGACGTCTACGAAGCCTCCACCGGGAGGAGGCGGAGGGGCGTCCCGCCGATAACGGTTCTCGGGCTCGTAGGGGCGGCCCTCTTCGCGTACCTTGGATACAACAGCGTCACCAACCCCGCGGTCGGGCCATTCCAGCAGTCGGCGCAGGCCGTGGTGGCGGCGGTCGTCCTGGTTCCCGTCGGGATCTACGCGGCGTCCTATTGGTACCACAGGTCAAGGGGGGTCGACCTCCGGCTCTCCCACTCGCAGCTGCCTCCGGAGTGACCAGGGTGAAGGCCAAGGCACCGGTGAAGGCGAGGGTGATAGACGCGCACGCCCACGTCGGCCGCTTCGGGAGCTGGGCGGGGGTCGCCGCCACGTCCGAGGAGCTTCTGCGCGAGATGGACGCGGCGGGCGTCGAGAGGGCGGTGGTCTTCTCGCCCGACAACGCGCTCGCGAGGGCTGCGGTCTTGGGGAGACCCGACAGGTTCACCGGGTACGTGTGGCCGAACCCGCACGACGCAGGTGCCCTCCCGCTGGTGAAGAGGGCGGTGCGGGAATGGGGGTTCAGAGGGATAAAGCTACACCCGCTCGTTCACGCATTCCTCCCGACCGACGAGGAGGTGATCCCCATAGTAGAGTTCGCCCGGAAGGAGCAGATACCCGTCGCGATACACTCCGGCCACCCTCCGTTCTCGCTCCCGTGGAGCATAGGGGAGCTGGCCGAGCTCTACCCGGACGTACTGCTCGTGATGCTCCACATGGGGCACGCCCACGGCGTCTACATCCAGGCGGCGATCAACACGGCGAGGAAGCACGACAACATAGTCCTCGAGACCTCCGGGGTCTCGATGCACTCGAAGATCAAGGAAGCGGTCGAGAGGGTGGGCGAGGGGCGCGTCGTCTTCGGCTCCGACTATCCGTTCCACGCCTACGCCGTGGAGCTCGGGAAGGTTGAGGCCGCGGGGCTCACGGAGGGGCAGAGGGAGCTCGTCCTGTACGGGAACGCGAAGAAGCTCCTGCTCTGAGCGCGTCAGGCAGCGGAGAGGCTCCTCACGTACGCCGACTCGTCGAGCTTCGAGAAGCCCAGGTCTACCGACTGTCCGGGGCGCATCAGCTCGAGGAGGCGCGCGCCGGCTCCCCGCTCCCGCCAGTAGCGCTCGCCGAACCGCCCGATCAGGTCGTTCCTGAGCTCCAAGGCCCTGACCGCCGCTACGAGATAGGAGGGAGAGTAGAGGAAGTAGTCGGGCATCACGTGGTGGAGCTTCCAGTATGCCCCAGGATACCTTATGCCCAGGTACCTCTCGGTGAGGTCCGAGTAGAGGCCGTCCAGGCTCTCGAAGGGCGGCGAGTCGTGCCAGTAGCCGAGCTTCAGCGTCGAGTTGGCGGCGTAGAACGCCGCGAAGTAGAGGCTGCTGAAGCGGAACCTGTCGACGATGTCCTCGGCCGCGGGCTCCGGGATCCCGAGCTCCGCCGTGAGGAACCCCTTCTCGTGGACCAGGCCCTCGAAGAAGATCGAGAAGACCTCAGCCACCCCGTTGGCCACGCCGTACCTGTCGAAGAAGCTGGCGCCGGGGTCGATCGACGAGAAGTGGATGGCGTGCCCGAACTCGTGGAAGACCGGGGCGAAGTCCTCGAACGGGTTGGCCCTCCTGTAGGAGATGCGGACGTCTGACGGTATCCTTATCCCGGAGCAGAACGCCGACGCGCTCTTGCCCTTCCGGTCTGTGTCGTCGACGGGCACCTTTGACGCGTCGAGCCCCATCCGCCTCATGGTCCGGACCACCTTCTCGATGGGCTTCTCCCGTGTCGGGGCCGCCTTCGAGTACCGCTTGAAGACCCGGCTCCTGAAGAAGTAAAAGTCGTCGAAGTACTCCGCCGTCCTGCCCACGACCTCGTGGGAGTAGCGAGCGAGGGCCTCCGTGAACGGACCCTTCGCGAGCTCGCCCAGGCGCCGGACTAGCGCGTCCAGCCTCTCGTAGGAGAGCCCCTCGAGCTCCAGGTAGGCCGAGAGCGGGTCGGTGCCGAACTCGGCGAGCTTGGCCCTGTACGCTTCGAACCTGCCCTTGATCAGGGGCGAGAGGATCCCTGACCTGCCGAGGAAGTCGTCGAAGACCCGCTTGCGTGCAGCCGAGTCATCGGTGTTCGCCGAGAACTGCCTCCAAGACCCCCAGGTCACTGGGGCGCCGCCGTATCTGGACTCTCGCGAGACGATCTTGCTCGACCTCGCCTCGTAGAGCCTCAGGAGCTGTCTGTATGTCCCGGCCGCCCCCACGGCGGCTACGGACATCAGGTAGAGCCCGCGCGGCGCGCCCTCCGCGCGGGCAGGGCCCCTGAGATAGGACATGTAGTGGGCGCTCGACCGAGCCTCGATCGAGGCGAGCCGCCTCTTGTCGATCTTGAGCCCGACGAGCTGCCGGAAGTAGAGCAGGTTCTTCGAGGCCTCGAGCGATTCGGCCGTCTTAGTCCACGAGCTCAGGGACAGGGCTAGGCCCACGCACGGGGTGTGGCATCTCTAGCTATATGTCTCTGGACCTGGGTGGGGGTCGCCCTCCCCCGCATCGGGCGTCGAGCCGCCGGCCAGCCCTCCGCCCGGGTCGAGCGCACCCGTGGCCCCCGCCGCGACCATAGGCCTCTCCTTGAGGTACCTGTAGAGGAGCCCCGCGTCGACCGCCAGGACGGCTACGAAGAGCGACTGCGCCACGGCCGCTCCCACCCCGAGGAGGGTGGGAAGGACCACCGAGAGGCCGTAGCCGACGATCCCCGCGTCGAATGCCATGCAGACCCTCCTGAAGGTCTCGGCTGCGACCATCGTCGCCACGAACATGCCGACCGGCACCCCCACCAGGACGGGCGGCGCTATCACCTTGAAGAGGGAGAGGCTCTGCGCGCCGAAGAGCCCGAGGAGGTAGTACGAGAGACAGGCGAGGTACGACTCGGCTATCCTCACCTGCGCCACGGCGGCCTTGAACTCGCGAGGCTTCAGCCCCTGGTTGTTCCAGAACAGGGCGATGGGAGGGCCCGAGATCGTCGTGATCGAGTACATCAGTCCGACCCCGACGCCCACTGGCACCGCGGCCGACGTCTCCCCTTTGAGCGGCCTCCTGAAGCCGGCCGCCTGGAGGAGGATCAGCGGGAGTATCGTCGCGTAGACCCCGAACCTCACCCACTCGGGCGCCACCTCTGAGACGACCACGCTGCCCAAGACCACCCCAGGGACGAGCGAGAGCACCACGGGGAGCGCCCTTCGGTATGTCGCCCGAACGTTGGACCCGCCCGAGCGGAAGAGCATCAGCGTGTTGATCCCGGCCTCGAGCAGCACGTACGCCGGGTTGACTATCCGGTTGGCGAAGACCAGGAGGGCGAGGGGGGTGGAGAGAGAAGAGTAGCCGTAGCCCAGTCCGCCGTTCACGATTGAGGCGGCGAGCGACAGCACAGCGAAGAACGCGATGACGCCGAAGGAGAGGTCTAGCGCCGCCACGAACTGGCTTTGGTAATTATATGTAATTAAGCCTTGATTATATATAATTACAGCCCGGACCTCCGCCGGCTTCCGGCGACCCCAAAAACATAATTACATGTAATTACACTCGGCGGCGAGCTTCGTGACAAAGTACACTTCCGTCTCGATACCTCTGACGCTCCACAAGAGGCTGGAGACCATCATCTCCAAGAAGACCGGGTTCAAATCGGTCTCTGACTATGTCACCTACGTCCTGCGAGAGGTCGTCGCGATGCACGAGCTCAAGGAGGTCCCAGAGCCGTTCACGAGCACCGACCTCGAGGAGATAAAGAAGCGCCTCCAGGCGCTGGGATACCTGTAGGTGGACGCGATGGCGAGCGCGCCCCACGGCGGGAGGCTTGTCCAGGTGCCCCAGACGACCCCTGACTCTCCGGCCCTCGCGGGGTTCGGAGAGAGCCAGAGGCTCATGGTCACCAAAGAGACGGCGACGACGGTGGCCAACATCGCGAACGGCGTGTTCAGCCCTCTAGAGGGCTTCATGTCAGAAGGAGACTATCTCAACGTCCTCGAGCACATGCGCCTGGAGAGCGACGTCCCCTGGACGATCCCCGTCCTCCTCCCGGTCCCAGAAGACCGCACCTTCTCGGGCGGGGAGGAGATCCTCCTCGTCGACGAGGGCTCGCGCCCGGTCGCGCTGATGCATTGCGAAGGGAGCTTCGGGATCTCGAGGCAGGAGTACGCCAACAAGGTGTTCGGGACGGAGGACAGGGCGCACCCGGGGGCGGCGAGGGCGCTCGACGGGAGCAGCCGGGCGGTATGCGGGCGGCTCAAGACGGTCGTCCGCCCCGACTACGGCGAGTATGCAGACCATACGCTGACACCCCAGGAGACGCGGGTGCTCTTCTCTGAGAAGGGGTGGGACACGGTGGTCGCGTTCCAGACTCGGAACGCCCCCCACATCAACCACGAGTACCTGCAGAAGAGCGCCCTCGCCCTGGTCGACGGCCTATTCATCAACCCGGTCCTAGGGAAGAAGAAGGCCGGCGACTTCAAGGACCAGGTGATTCTCGCCGGCTACAAGGAGATCCTTGCGAACTACTACCCAAGAGCATCGGTGGTGCTCAGCGTCCTCCACTACGAGATGCAGTACGCGGGCCCGAAGGAGGCAGTCATGCACGCGATAATGCGGAAGAACTTCGGGTGCACCCACATAATCATAGGGCGCGACCACGCCGGAGTGGGGAGCTTCTACGGGCCGTACGCCGCCCAGGAGATATTCAAGGAGTTCCCGGACCTCGGGATATCCCCTCTCTTCTTCAGAGAGTTCTACTACTGCAGGAGGTGCGCCGGGATCGCCAGCGAGAAGACCTGCCCCCACAAGGAGGAGGACAGGCTCAACTTCAGCGGAACGAAGCTTCGCAAGATGTTCTCCGAGGGCGAGACGCCCCCGAAGGAGTTCATGAGGCCAGAGGTCGCGCAGGCCATCCTGAGGTTCAAGCAGCCCTTCGTCGAGTGAGGCGAGGCTAGAAGATGATTGAGAGTCATTAATTTTACGTCGCCACTAATAATGAATGACTAACCATTAAATATCGAAAAGAGAGCCCGGGAGAAGAAGCTTGCAATCGGACGAGACAGACGACGGAAGAGGAGGTAGACTAGCCAGGAGGGTGGCAGTGCTCGGCTTCGACTCTGTCCCCCCCGAGATCCTCTTCGACAAGCTGATCACGAAGCTCCCGAATCTCGGCAGGATGTACCGCGAGGGCATCCACGGTCGGCTCAGGACCTGCGACCCGCCCATCACAGTTCCCGCCTGGATGGTGATGATGACCGGGAGGAACCCGGGGGAGCTCGGGATCTACGGGTTCAAGCACAGGAGGGGATTCTCTTACAACGACGGGTACATAGTCACCTCGGCGAACGTCCGAGCAAGGACTGTGTGGGACGCACTCTCCGACGCGGGGCGCGGTTCGGTGGTGCTCGGCGTCCCTCCGGGATACCCGGTGAAGCGCGTCGCCAACGCGGCCACCGTCTCCTGCTTCCTCACCCCTTCGGTCGAGCGGCCGTTTACCAACCCCGACGGCCTGAGGGACGAGGTCATACAGGCCGCTGGAGGGAACTACATCTTCGACGTCACGTTCAGGACAGAGAACAGGGCAGAGGTCAAGAAGGAGCTCTTCGAGATGACCGAGAAGAGGTTCGACGTCGCGGAGCATCTTGCCAAGACCAAGCGGTGGGACTTCTTCATGATGCACGAGATCGGGTTCGACCGGCTCCACCACGCCTTCTGGAAGTTCTTCGACCCGAGGCATCCCAAGCATGTGAGCGGCAACGAGTATGAAGGGATCGACCTCGACTATTACTCCATGGTCGACGGGCGGGTGGGGAGGCTCCTGCCGCTGCTCGGAGACGACACGGTCACCTTTGTGCTCTCCGACCACGGGTCGAAGGCGATGCAGGGAGGGTTCTGCGTCAACCAGTGGCTCGAGCAGGAGGGGTATCTCAGTTTCGTGAAGAGGCCAGAGGCCCCCGTCGAGCTCGACAAGGCGGAGATAGACTGGGGGAGGACCAAGGCGTGGGGGTGGGGAGGCTACTACGCCAGGATCTTCTTCAACGTGAAGGGGAGAGAGGCGAAGGGGGTGGTCGAGCCTTCTGAGCTCGAGGCGGAGAAGAGGAAGCTCGCCGACAGGATAGCGGAGATAAGGGACCACACAGGCAGGAGGATGCGGAACTCCGTGATGGAGCCGCAGAAGCTCTACGGAACGGCCACGGGAGACAAGCCCGACCTCATGGTCTACTTCGACGACCTGGACTGGAGGTCTGCCGGGACGGTGGGGCACGACTCGCTCTACCTCTTCGAGAACGACACGGGGCCAGACGACTCGGTGCACTCGATGGACGGGGTGATCATGATGAGCGTCCCCGGGAGGGACCTCGGAGGGAGAGAGGTCAAGGGCGCCAGGGCGGAGCAGGTCGCGCCAACGATAGCGTCGCTCCTCGGGATGGAGCCGAGGGCGGCGGGGTTCGCCGGGAGCACGATCGGGGAAGCCCTCGAGGCCGTGAGAGGTTGAGCGTCGGGCCACAGGAGGGCTTCACCCTCTGGATGACAGGCCTTCCCGGCTCGGGAAAGTCTACCCTCGCGACCCTCCTCAAGGGGAAGCTCAAGGCGAGCGGGAGGATGGTGGAGATACTAGACGGCGACGAGGTGAGGAAGGGGATCTCGCGCGACCTCGGCCTGTCGAGGGAGGACAGGGAGGAGCACGCGTGGAGGGTGTCGTTCGTCTCCAAGCTGCTCTCCAGGAACGGGGTGATCTCGATCGTGGCGCTCATCTCGCCCTACAGCACGTCTAGGGAGGCTGCCAGGCAGGTCATCGGGGCGGAGAGGTTCGTCCAGGTGTACGTCAAGGCCTCGCTCCAGGCGTGCGAGAGGAGGGACCCCAAGGGGCTCTACGCGAAGGCGAGGAGGGGCGAGATCACAAACATGACCGGGATCCAGGACCCGTACGAAGCGCCCTCGGACGCGGACATCGTCGTAGAGACAGAGATGGCGACTCCGGAAGAGAGCGTGGAGTACGTCCTCGGCAGGCTCCGGGCCATGGACAGGCTCTAGTGGTAGCCAGGATACCTTCTCATTACCAGCGCCTTCATCTCGGCGGAGAGCCTCTCCTCGACCGCCCGCTCTCGGTCGGACGTGGAGCGAGCAGCCCGGCTCGAAAAGATGATGGGCCCCTGGACGTAGCTCCCCGGGACCGCTGGCGCGACCGGGTTCGCAGTGCGGAGCAGCTCGACCAGCCTCCGGACCCCCTCTGGTGAGCCGTCCAGGAGGGCCGGGGCGACCTCCTGGTCCACCCTCCTGAACCCGAAAGACAGGGGAGCGGTAGCGCCGGCGACCTGTTCCTCGGTGCGGGCGCCCAGGACGAGGGGCGTCGGCTTGAAGATCGTGTCGAGCTTGAGGCGCCAGGTCTCGGTCGGGCCCGTGACCAGAGCGTCGAAGAACCCGTCGGCACCAGAGGGGCGCACCGTGAAGCTCCAGCCCCGCGGGTCCCTCGAGTAGCTCCTCAGGACGGCCCCCTGGATCGCGTCACCCTCAAGTATCTCCATCGAGCATTACGGAGGCCCCCGCGTATTAAAGCTGGGAGGTGTCGCCGCCCGCGCTCCGCCCCAGCGCCTCCCCGACCACAGAGGCGAGCGCTCTGATGAACAGGGGCGAGGTGTTCAGCGACTCCGTCCGCGAGAAGTAGATCCCCTCCTTCTCCGCTTGCTCCCTCGCGCCGAAGTCGATGTCGTAGAGGATCTCGAGGTGGTCGGCGAGGAACTGGACGGGGGCTATGACCACGTGCGTGTAGCCGCCCTGCCTGAGGCGGGGCATCATGTCAGCAAAGTCAGGCTTTAGCCACTCCTCGGGCGTGTGGCCGGCGCTCTGGTAGCAGAACATCCAGCGCCCCTCCCCCAGCCCGGCGAGCTCGGCGACGGCGGCCGCGGTCTCCTCGAGGTCGCGGATGTACCCTGGCTCCCCCTCGACCACCCGCTTTGGCATGCTGTGGGCGGTGAGCAAGACGGGGGTCTCGTCACGGACGCCCGGAGGGAGCCGGTCGAGCGCCTCGGTCACCCGCCGCGCGAGCGCCTCGAGGAAGAGGGGTTGCAGGTGCCAGTCCTGCACGATCCGGAGCGAGAGGCCTTCTCTCCCCAGCGACTCGGCGGCCTCTCGAAATGACCTGACGTAGCCCCCCATGATGATGGGCGAGAACTGCGGCGACATGATCACGCCCACCAGCGCGCCCGCCGCGGGGGCGGCCTCCCTCACGACGTCCGCGATGCGGGGCGGGGCGAACCTCATCCCTGCGACGACCCGGTACGAGTTCCCGTCCTCCCGCGCCCGCAGCTCGCCCTCGAGGGCCGCCGCCTGTGCCCTCGTCACCTGCAGCAGGGGGGAGCCACCGATCAGCGAGTAGCGCCTACGGAACTCCGCGACGAGCGCGGCATCCGGCTCCCTCCCCCCTCTGACGTCCCTGAGATACGCGGGGATGTCGTCCAGGCTCGCGGGCGAGCCGTATGTCATCAGGACTACGCATACGTCCATGCCTAGGCCCTCCGCCTGGTGGCTGCGTGGACCGACCTCACGACGGCCCTGAGGTTCTCGGGAGGCGTCTCCTTGAGGACCCCGTGGCCGAGGCTGAAGATGTGCCCGCGCCTGCCCTTGGACTCTTCGAGGACGCGCGCGACCCCGCGCCGCATGGCAGCGCCGCCCGCGAGCGCCAGGACCGGGTCGAGGTTCCCCTGTACCCCCCGCCCCCTTGCGGCCTTCCACGCGTCTGAGATCGGCATCCGCCAGTCCACGCTTATGACGTCGGCTCCCGTCCCGACAAGCTCCCCGAGGAGCGAGGACGAGTTGGCGCAGAAGTGTATCCGCGGGACCTTCCCCTCAAGAGAGTCCATGATCTGCCGGGTATACTTCGACACGTAGGTGCGATAGTCCGCCGGAGAGAGGCAGCCTACCCAGCTGTCGAAGAGCTGGACGGCGTGCACGCCGTGGGAGACCTGGCGGCCCAGGTATGCCTTCACCATCCTGGTCAGGGCCCTCATCAGCCCGTGCCAGGCGTCCGGGTCGTTGTACATCATGCGCTTCGTGCGCTCGAGGTCCCTGCTAGGCCTGCCCTCGACCATGTACCCGGCGAGCGTGAACGGCGCGCCTGAGAACCCTATGAGAGGCACGGAGTCGTCGAGCTTCTGGAGGGTGGCGTCGATCCCGTCGAGGACGAAGCCCACGTCAGCCTCCGGGTCGAGCGCCCTCAGGGCTCCGACGTCGTCCCCCGTCCTGACGGGGTTCTCTACGATGGGCCCGACGTTCTCCTCAATCCTGAACCTGACCCCCATCCCCTCGAGGGGGAGCATTATGTCGGCGAAGAGTATCCCCGCGTCTACGCCGAGAGCCTCGACTGCGTCGACCGCAACCTGCGAGGAGAGCTCGGGGTCCCTCGCAATCTCGGTCACCGGCCGTCCCCCCTTCACGGCCCTGTAGCTGGGAAGGTACCTGCCCGCCTGCCTCATGAACCAGACCGGCGTGTGGGCAGGCTCCCTCCTGTTGCACGCGTCTAGGAAAGATGTGTTCATCGCGAACCCTTCTTGCCGAGCCTTTGGAACGCCCTCCTAGCCGCGGCGGCGGTCTTGTCGACGTCTGCCTCCGCATGGGCGGTCGAGACGAAGAGCGTCTCGAACGGCGACGGAGGCAGGTAGACGCCCTCCTCGAGCATGGCGCGGTGGAACTCCGCGAAGCGCGCCCTGTCCGTGCGCTTCGCACCGGCGAAGTCGCCGACCCTGCCGGGGGCGAAGAAGAGCCCGAGCATCGACCCGACCCTGTTCGTAGTCAGCGCGACGCCAGCCGCCTCTGCCTCTGCCCTGAGGGCTTGCTCGAGCCTAGCCGCGGTCGCGTCGAGGAGCTCGTAGGCGCCCCGCCTCTCCATGAGGGAGATCGTGGCGTGCCCGGCGGCGGCGGCCACCGGGTTGCCGGAGAGCGTCCCCGCCTGGTAGACGGGCCCTTCTGGGGCCACGAGGGACATGACCTCGCGAGGGCCACCGTAGGCGCCCAGCGGGAACCCTCCTCCGACTATCTTCCCCAGGCACGTGATGTCCGGCCGGACGCCCGACACCGCCTGGGCGCCCCCTGGCGAGACCCTGAAGCCCGTGATCACCTCGTCGAAGATGAGCAGCGCCCCGTCCCGGTCGCAGAGCTCGCGTGCCGCCTCAAGGAAGCCCGCCTGGGGCGGGACGACGCCCATGTTGCCCGCGACAGGCTCCACGATGACGGCGGCGAGCTCTCCGCGGTGAGAGGCGAATGCCCCCTCGAGCGCTTCCCTGTCGTTGTATGGGACCGTGACCGTGTCCTCGGCCACCGACCTGGTCACCCCCGCCGAGGAGGCGACGTCGAGCGTCGCGAGACCCGAACCAGCCTCCGTCAAGAAGGCGTCGGCGTGGCCGTGGTAGCAGCCCTCGAACTTCAGGAACTTGTCCCGCCTCGTGGACGCTCTCGCGAGCCTCAGAGCCGACATGGCGGCCTCCGTCCCGGAGCTCACGAACCTCAGCTTCTCGACGCTGGGCATGTGCGCGCACACCTTCTCCGCGAGCTTGAGCTCGCCCTCGGTGGGGGCGCCGAAGCTCGCCCCGAACTCCAGCGCGGAGGCTGCTGCAGCCAGCACCTTCGGGTGCGAGTGCCCCGCGATCAGGGGCCCCCACGAGCAGACGTAGTCTATGTACCTCTTCCCCTCGACGCTCCACACGTGGGCTCCCTTCCCGCGGGCGATGAAGATCGGCGTCCCGCCGACCGCCGCGAACGCACGGACGGGGCTGCTCACCCCGCCGACCATTACCTTCCGGGCGCGGGCGAAGAGCTCCCCTGAGGTCTTCCTTTCATCTCGGCCGGTCATGCGCTTTCACGCTGGCCTAGGCGAGGAGCCGCAGGAGGCTCCGAGGGCTGGTCCTGACGCAGGTGAAGATCGGCGTCTCGAGCTCGGTGTACTTGCTGGCCTCGGTGCCCCTCAGCTCCTCGACGAGGTCGAGGAACTCCGCCGGGTCGTCGCCCTCGAACGCGAGGACGAACTCCTGGTCGTCCAGCCCGAACGAGTATCCGGTGTTGATCTTGATCTCTGGGTACTTGTGCCCGATCCTAAAGTGCTCTCCCATGATCTTCTGCCGGTCGGTGAACGGGAGGCCGTACCAGCTCCTCTTCTTGATGAACGGGTATACGAAGAGATACTTTGCTCCCATTGGCTGGCGCGGGCCCTCCCCCTCTTGTCCGGGGTGCTTGTGGGAGCCGGTGTAGTGCGACGGCCTCGTCATCGCGAGGTAGGAGTAGGGGACGTCCAGGAACCTCCCGAGGGTGGTCGCGAGGAGGGCCGAGACCATCTCCTGGAACGGCTCGACCGTGCTCGAGTCGCAGAGGAGCATGAAGTCCACGTCGCCCCTTATCCCGACCAGGGAGAAGACCTCGGGTCGCAGGCCCCCCGGCGAACCGGCGAGCAGCTCCGCGGCCTCCGACCTCGCCGACTCCTTCTCCGGCTCGGGGAGAGACCTCCACTCCCTCGCGACCTTGAAGAAGGTGTACTTCACGAACCTCGGCGAACCTGCGGCGCCCGAGTCGTCCGCTCCCGCCCCGGTTGGTGCCGTCATGGTCGTCCCCCCAGCCAGGAGGCCAGCTGCTCCGCGAAATAGGTCACGATGAGGTCCGCCCCGGCCCTCTTTATAGAGAGGGCGACCTCCATGGCGGCTGCCCTCTCGTCCAACCAGCCCATCTTGCTCGCCGCCTTTATCATCGAGTACTCGCCGCTCACGCTGTAGGCTGCGAGCGGGACGTCGAACCTCGACCTGGCCTTCGCAATGACGTCGAGGCAGGAGAGAGCAGGCTTGACCATGACTATGTCCGCGCCCTCCAGTATGTCTGTCTCGACCTCCCTCATCGCCTCGCGAGAGTTCGCCGGGTTCATCTGGTATCCCCTCCTGTCCCCGAAGGACGGGGCGGACCCGGCAGCCTCCCTGAACGGCCCGTAGAAGCTGGACGAGTACTTCGCGGAGTACCCCATCACGATGCGGTCGTCGTGCCCCGACCTCTCGAGCGCGCTCCGTACGGCCGAGACCTGCCCGTCCATCATAGAGCTCGGGCAGACCATGTCTGCACCCGCCGCCGCGTACTCCTCGGCCGCGCGCGCGATGAGAGGGAGGGTCTTCTCGTTGCTCACGGCCCCGTGCTCCACCACCCCGCAGTGCCCGTGTGAGGTGTACTCGCAGAGGCACACGTCGGCCGCTACGACCAGCGCGGGCAGGCGGCCCTTCAGCTCCCGTATCGCCCTGCAGACGACCCCGTCTGGAGCGTAGGCCCCGGTCCCGGCCTCGTCCTTGCTCTCTGGGATCCCGAAGAGGATCACCGACCGCACCCCGGTCTCGGCCAACCTGCCTGCATAGCCGGCGACCGCGTCGACCGAGTAGCGCGATATTCCGGGCATCGCAGGCACGGGCTCGACGATCCCTTCGCCGCCGCGCACGAAGATCGGCGCGATCAGGTTTGAGGGGTGGATCCTGTTCTCCGCGAGCATGTCTCGGATCGCGTCCGTCCGCCGGAGCCTCCTAAGCCTCTCCGCCCGCCTCTGTGCGCGCGCCCCCTCCCCGGGCGTCAGGATCGCTCCCCCGCTGCCTGCTCCAGGCACGTCAGGACTCCGTCGATGGTGTGCGTCTCGGGCGCGACCGTCCTCCGGAACCCTCTCTCCTTCGCAGCCGCGACCGTGACTGGGCCTATGCACACGGCCAGGACGCGCCTCGCCGCCGAGTCCAGGTCGCCCGGCCCCAGCGCCTTTGCGAACGCCTCCACCGCGGACGGGCTGGCGAAGACCACGGCATCGGCGCCGCTCATCGCGCGAGACGCGCCGCGCCCGGAGAGATGAGACGTCGCGTAGATCGGCAGGTCGGTCACCCTGAACCCTCGCGCCACGAGCGCCGGGAGGAACCCGGGGTCGCCGGAGGCTGCGCGGAGCAGGAGGGCGTCGCTCCCGCTGCCCGCCGGAAGCTCCTCTGCCAGGACCTTGCTCGTGTACTTTGAAGGCAGAAAGTCGACCCTCGCGCCGACCCTCGAGAGGGCAGCTCCGGTCGAAGGGCCGACGGCAGCCACCGAGGGTCTACCCACCCACGCGAGCGGCAGCGACAGGAGCCGCATCCGTTCGGCGAAGAAGCCGACCCCCGTTGGAGACGTCAGTACGAGCCAGTCGTAGCGTCCGAGCCCTGCGAGGACAGCGTCGACCCGAGACCAGTCCTTGGGCGGGGCGAACTCGAGGGTGTCCACGGAGACGGGCTCGAAGCCCCTGGCCCTCAGCTTGGCGGCCAGCTCCTCGTTTCCGCTCCTCGACCGGGTGATCACGACCCTCGAGAGCCTGGCCTTCCCCGCGGCCTCTGCCCTCACGAAGCCACCGCCCTCCGCGTCCGCCCCCGCGCCAGCAGGGCGTCGGCGAGGCGCTCCCCAAGGGACACCGCGTTCCCCCAGGGCCCTGATACGGACCTCCGCGTGAGCCCGCTACCGTCATCCTCCGACATCATGCCCACAAGCCTTACCTTCCGCCCTTCGACCCTCGCGCAGCCGCCAACGGGGACGTTGCAGCCTATCCCGAGGCGCCTCGCGAGCGCCCTCTCCGCGATCGCCTCTATCCTGGTCGCCTCGTGGTCTATCTTGGAGAGCACCTCTCGGGTCTCGCCGTCGCCCCACCTCATCTGGACCGCGATTATCCCCTGGCCGACCGCGGGGACCATCTCGTCGACGCTGAAGACCTGCGAGATCCTCGACTCCTCGCCGAGGCGTGCGAGGCCGGCGACCGCGAGCACCACGCCGGCGAGCCCGTCCGCCGGCGCCCCCTGCAGCTTGGTCAGGCGGGTGTCGACGTTCCCGTGGAGCTCGACGACCTCCAGGTCTGGCCGCAGCTTGAGGAGCTGCGCCTTCCTCCTGAGGCTGCTAGTGCCCACCTTGGCGCGCCTCGGCAGGGTGCTGAGAGTCTCCCCGTTCCGGGTGACGAGCGCGTCTCTAGGGTCGGCCCTCTCAGGGGTCGCGCCTATCACCAGGCCCTCGGTCTCTTCGCTGGGGAGGTCTTTCATGCTGTGGACTGCCACGTCGATCCGGCCTCCTGCGAGCATCGATTCGAGGTCCCCGGTGAACGCGCCCTTGGCGCCTCCCTTTGAGCCGGCGGCCGCTCCGGGGGGCGAACGGTCCCCGAGAGTCCGGACATTCACAAGCTCGATGACGAGGTCCTTGCCGAAGCGCTGCCTCAGGAGGTTCGAGACGAGGGCGGTCTGGGCCTGCGACAGCATGCTCTGCCTTGCGCCGATCCTCAGCCTCAGCACCCATCACACTGCCTTGTCGAAGATCCTGTCTACCAGTTCGAGGCGCTGGTCCTGCGGGAAGTCTGCTGTCGAGGACTTGGCGAAGCTCGTTGCCGGTGCAAGGAGCTTGCTCACCAGCCGCCTGCTCATCGACTCGACGACCTTCTTCTCCCTCGCGGTGAGGCCGGGCAGCCGCCTGAGCGCAGCCTCCGCCTCCGCCTTCCTGGTGGACTCCGCCCACCGGTAGAGCCGCGAGAGCGCGGGAGACTGCCTGCTGGCGAGGAGCCACCGGGAGAATCGCTCCGCCTCGGATGCTGCGATCTCCTCCGCCATCTCGCGCCCACGCGTGGGCGCCGGAGCCGGGGCGAAGACCCTGGCGAGGTCCTCGAGGTTGTAGAGCTCGGTCTTGCCCTTGGCGAGACTCGGGTCGACGTTCCTAGGGAACGCAAGGTCCAGGATGACGCGCCTGCCCACGCCGAGGTCGCCTTCCCTCAGGACGTAACCCCTCCGCCTCGTCGCGCAGACGATGAGATCGCAGCGTCGGGCCACGCGCTCGAGGTCCTTCTGTCGGACGACGGTGTAGGTAGGGAACGACCTGGGGACACTCCTCCGCGTAGCCACGTAGAGGCGGGCACCCTTCAGCCGGTCCGCGGCGAGCCTGGCCGTCTTCCCCGTGCCTATGAGTAGGACGCTCCTCGGGGGCCTGGGAAGGCGGCCGAGAGCGAACCGGAGCGCGGCCGACGAGACCGACTCGCCGTCCGGGTCGAGGGCTGCCCTCGCCTTCCGGGCAGCACCAGCGGCCGCGTCGAAGAGGGCGGACAACGTCCCCTTTGAGGTGCCCGATGTCCTCGCACCGACCCCCGCCTGCTTGACCTGTGAGAGGATCTGGTCTTCCCCTACGACCATCGAGTCGAGCCCCGAAGCCACCTTGAAGATGTGCGATATCGCGTCGACCCCGGCGCGGACGTAGACCGACCCAGGCTCGAACCCAGGGGTCTCGGCCACCCATGAAAGGAGGGCGCGCCCCGACTCCTCCGCCGACTCGGAGGCGAGGAAGAACTCGATCCTGTTGCAGGTCACCAGCTGGCCGCACTCGCTGGCGCCGCAGAGGCGCGCCAGTGCTGCCGTGTCCTTGGGCAGCCGCCGAGAGAGCGACTCGCGGAATGCCAGCGAGGACGTCTTGAACGAGGTCCCGACGACCACCACCGCCGGCCTTGCCACGGGGCGGCCCCCCGTCTCCTCACCGCCGTCGGGATGGGTGACCTCCCCGGCGTTCTCGACAAGGGCTGACTTCAAGAACCAGAACGCGCGGGGATTTTTTTGCTATTTAACGTTTGTTAGCATGGCCCCATGAAGGCCGGGCTCCCGCGGGTACTCGTGCGGGGGGGGCGCCTCCTGCCGGGGCAAAGGCTCCCGTCGGAGTGCGCATGAGACGGCGATCCCCATGGCGGTAGGCGAGCCTCGAGCAGGGGGGCAATGGTAACGTGTAAAACGTCGAGTCGTCAAACTGGGCGGGGGAGGCTTGGCGAAGAAGCCCAAGGTCAAGGCGAAGCCGAAGTCAGAGTCCCCTCAGCTCAAGAGGCTGAGGACTAGGGTGAAGAACCTCGAATCCAAGCTCTCAGGCTCCGTGCCAAGAGGAGAGCTTGAGGCTCTGAAGCGCGACCTTGATGCCCAGGTCTCAGCGCTCAGGGAGGAGCTGGCGGCGTCTGTCCCGAGGACCGAGGCTGACGCCCTCAGGGCCAGAATCGGCGAGCTCGAGGAGCGACTCGCAGGGTCGGTGCCCAAGGGGCAGCTCGAGAAGGCAAACAGGAAGGTGGACGACCTCGAGGCCAGGAACCAGGAGCTCGCGGCAAGGAACGGCGAGCTCGAGCCCCAGGTCGGAGACCTGAGGTCCCGGATCAAGAGCCTAGAGATCGGCGAGGCCTCGCAGGCCAGGGAGATTGAGGCCGTGAAGGGGAGAGCCGCAGAGGCGGACATGAGGGGCAGGGAGACGGTCAGGAGCATCGAGGCTGTGGCGAACAGGGCAAGGTACCGGAAGGACGACGGCGGGTACTGGCTGAGGAACGAAGACTGGCAGGAGCTGCGCGGGCTGATCGCACCCGTCACCGGCGGTACCAGCCCCGGCGGGGAGCACAAGTTCGACGTCTCCGGGAAGTGCGCCGCATGCGGGATGACCGAGCGCTACCTCGAGGAGGCGGTCTCGATCCTTCAGACGTGGCCTGAGGACTCCGAGAAGAAAGAGAGGATAGCAGAGCTCAGGAGGTGCAAGGGCGAGCTCGGCGTGCGGCGCCAGGTCATCCAGGAGCCCGCAGCGTCGGCCGAGAGCGAAACGGACGAGCCGGCGCCCGACCTAGACTGACCTTCGGCCCCGTCCCAGGCGACATCGTAGCGTGGGGCCGGAACAAGTCGGTCGGAAGCTGAAGCCGTATACGATCGATGAGGGGCCGCGCGTCGCAGCCAGCCTAGCGTCAGGGGCGGCCCTACTTCGCGAAGAAGATGTACATCTCGATGTACACGGCGATTCCCAGCATCAACAGCCCGAGCGGGAGGAAGAAGCCGACGAGGCGTCGGCTCAAGGTCGGTCTCCCGCAGAGATAGGAGAGATAGAGCCCCCCGACGCCGATGAGCGTCGCGACCATGTACAGGGTCATCTCGGCTATGCTTTCGCCCCCGGGACTGGGGTAGATGATGTAGGACTGCGAGACCGGGCTCGCCAGCGCGTCGACGATCCCGGCGGAGAGCGCCACGAGTCCCAGGACGTACACTGCGGGCATCCAGTTGTCCCTCACAACTCCCGTGAGGATCGTTCTGTCGACAACCCTGGCGACCCTCTGCTCGAAGAGCGAGACCCTGGTGTCGAACCACTGCCGGATCAACGCTCGTCACCCTCCGGCGACCGAAGGCCGATGCAGGAAGCGCCCATCAGGCCGCGCGCGGCTGGTACGGGCGGCGCCGTCTTGGAAAGCGTGGGCATGTAGAGGACACCTCTCGAGAGTCCCTGTCGGGCGGGCCGCTATATCGAGGACGATTACAGCAGCGGCCGGACGGGCGCGTGGTCACACCATGGAACACATGGTAACACACCTGTGGCGAGGATCGGCCGCGTCGCCCGCCCCCTGGCCATATCCGATAGTAATTTTATGCGAATCCGAATATTCGCGTCGTCATATTACAATCAGACCCCCTTAAATAATTTGGATCGACCTTTCTGCCCATGAAGGGCGACGCCCCAGTGGCCAGACCAGCCAAGCGCCTGGCGAAGGCGAGGCCCGACGAGACCCTGGACGAGCAGGTTGTTGAGCGGCTGAAGAGCTGGTGCTATGTCTAGCGTCACACCCCCGCGGGAGGGCGGTACGGCACCGTGACGGACGTCGACCCGGCGCTCCGAACGCCCCAGGACGAGTGGTCGGGCAACGAGAGGCTCAAGGTCGCCACCAAGGGTCTCACGCTCACGGTCAAGGACGTCAACAGCCCCCTGAACCTCAGCCACCAGTTCAAGGACGACGGCCACGGCGGGATCCCCGAGGCGGCGGAGGCGATTGCAAAGTCCTACGGCATCTACACCGACTTCAACCGCGCGAAGACCGGCGAGGAGAAGGACTGGATGTACATGTTCAGGATCGCCATACCCGCCGGCGGGCCGATCACGGCCAGGCAGTGGGCGATCCTCGACGACGTCGCGACCAGGTACACATCCTCAGACTCGTACACTGGCAAGCCCGAGCCGTCCTTGAGGCTGACCACGCGCCAGGCCGTCCAGCTGCACTGGATCAAGAAGAGGGACGTGATCCCCGCGATGCAGGAGATAGCCAGCTCGGGGTTCTATACGATAAACGGATGCGGCGACAACGTGAGGAACCTGGTCGCCTGTCCCATCTCCTCGTACTCTAGGTACTTCGACGCGGCCGCCTTCGCCGCCAGGGCGGCGCGGTACTTCAGGCTCCCGACGGGAGGCTACATCGAGATCTTCGAGATCGACCCGAAGTACGTGCGCGACGACAGGGCGCCAGGAGAGAAGTTCGAGTACGGCGACAGGCTGCTAAACAGGAAGTTCAAGATATCGGTCGCGGGGGTCGAGCGCGACGAGAGGACGGGGGACTACGTCGCGGACAACTGCGTGGAGGTAAGGACTGACGACGTCGGCGTGGTCCCGATGCTCGGCGGCGGGAGCAAGGTCGAGAGGTTCCAGATCTTCGTGGGCGGCAGCGAGGGGGAAAAGTCCGGCCAGCCGACCTTCGCCAGCTTCGGCCTCCCTCTCGGGATCGCGACGGGCGAGGACCACCTGCTGGAGGCGCTGGACGCGATTGTCGGCGTCCACCAGGAGTGGGGCGACAGGAAGAACCGGAACTGGGCGAGGATGAAGTACGTCATCTTCAAGATGGGGGTGCGCTGGTACCGGGAGCAGGTGAGGGCCAGGGGCGTCGACCTCCAGCCACCGGAAGAGACCCTGGACGCGGGGGCGAGGCTCATGCACCAGGGGTGGACGCGGCAGGAGACCGACGGGAGGTGGTGCTACGGGGCGTTCATCGAGACGGGAAGGATAATCGACCACGTCCCCGGAGGCGACCTCAAGAGCATGGTGAGGGCGCTGACCGAGCGCCACCCGCACGTCCTCCTCCACGTGACCCCGGACCAGGACCTGCTCTTCGCGAACCTAGACCAGTCGGAGAAGGAGGGGTTCTTGGAGGAGATGAAGAGCTTCGGGTACGGCGGGAGGGACGGCAGGCCGTACACCCCCCTAAGGCTACTCTCGGGCGCCTGCGTGGGCCGGGACACCTGCAGGCTCACCTATACGGACTCTGAGAGGTTCGAGCCCCAGCTCTTGGACGAACTGGACGGGAGGTGGGGGGAGATGAGCGAGTCGATCGGGATAACCGGGTGCGAGAGGCAGTGCTACAAGCCGGCGACCAGGACGATAGGGTGGATGGGGACCGGGTTCAACATGTACGCCCTCAAGCTGGGAGGCACGGAGGACGGAAGGCACCAGGGAGGCTACGTCTTCGACCCCAAGACCCGCCAGATATACATGAGGATGGTCCCCAGGAAAGACGTCCCGAAGGTGACCGGCGCGCTCTTCGAGTTCTACGTATCGAGGGGCAGCCCGGATGAGCTCGGCAAGCCCGGACAGATGGGGTACTTCTTCAGGAGGGTGGGGCTCGAGGGGATAATCGAGTACCTGAAGGGGCATCCCGACACGGCCGAGCTGATGAAGAGGACGTTCCCCAACCCGCTCCCGAGCACCGACCCGTTCTACCTCAACCAGAGCCTCGCGGGTCGCGAGCCCTAGGGAGGAGAGATGCGCCCCTACACCCCCGGAAGCGGGCCCTCGAGGACCAGCCGCCTCGACGGGATGACGGTGGTCGTCACCGCGAGCAGGAGGGCGACCGAGCAGTCCGACCTCGTCTCCCGCCTCGGCGGCATCCCGTACCTCGTCCCGACGGTCGGAGTGCGCCTCACCGACCGCGACGCCCAGGTAGAGCCCTTCCTGCGCGCCCTTACCGCGCCTCCGGGGGTGGACTATGCGGTCTTCATGACCGCGACGGGGGTGAGGGTGCTGATGCTGGCCGCCAACGGCCTGGGCGTGAAGGGCCCCCTTACAGAGTCCCTCAACAGCCCCCGCGTGGTCGTGGTGGCAAGGAGCGCAAAGCCGAGGCTGGAGCTCGCCGAGCAAGGCATCAAGGTCGACGCCGTCCCCGCGAGGGAGGAGCCCACAGCCCTGGGGGTCGTAGGGCTGCTGCGGAGGCGCGGCCTGCGCGGAAAGAGGGTGGCCGTCCTTTGGCACGGGTCGAGGAACCAGGAAGCGCTCGACGGCATCCTGGAGGGAGGGGCGAGCGAGGTCTTCGAGTGCTTCGCCTACCGCTACTCGAAGAGCCAGGGCGAGGAAGGGGCCCGCGTCCTCGGCGGGATGGGGTTCAAACCCAGGGGCCCCGAGGAGGCGCGCGTCCTCAGGCTGATAGGCGAGATTGCAGGAGGGACCAGGAGGATAGACGCTGTCACCTTCACCAGCCCTCCCGCGGCGAGCAGCCTCTTCGAGACGGCCTCCCAGGCCGGGCTCGAGGGGGACATCCTCCGTGGGCTGAGGGAGCGCGGGATAGCAGTGGCCGCGGTGGGGCGGTCGACCCAGAGGGAGCTCGAGGCGCGCGGCGCGCCGGTCCACGTGGTCCCCGGAGTCCCGGCGATGGGCGCGATGACCGTCGCCCTGGCCGCCTACCTCGGGAGGGCCAGGTAGCGGGCATGCTCGTCGACCTGGTGCTTGCGCGCAGGGAGTGCGTCGTGGTGGGCGGAGGGAAGGAGCCGGAGCTCAAGGCGCTCAAGCTCATAGACGCCAGAGCCAGGGTGACCGTGGTAGCCGAGAGGTTCACCCGGGGCCTGCGGGAGCTCGCGTCCCGAAGCCATGGTGCGGTCACCCTCGCAAGAGAGGAGGTGAGCGCCGATGCGCTGCGGAGGGTCATGCGCGAGAAAGAGCCCTTCGTCGTCTTCATCTCGACGGGCGACCGCGACCTCGACGAGGAGCTAGCCGAGGCCGCGAGGCGGACGTCAGGACCCACCCCAATCGTCTGCGTCGTGGACGACCCCAGGCTGAACGACTTCAACATGCCGGCCATCGCCGAGGTGGGAGAGATCAGGGTGGGGGTCTCCACCGGGGGGCTCAGCCCTGCCATGGCAGGCGTCCTCAGGAGGCGCATAGAGAAGCTGATCGCTCCGGAGGACGTCCTGCAGGTCAGGCTCCAGGGTCACGTGAGGGGCCTTGCAAAGGAGGTCCTAGCAGGCCCTGCCGAGAGGAAGGAGTTCGCGTACAAGGTCATCGGGGACAGGAGGATCAGTGCACTCCTCAAGCAGGGGAGCTACGCCAAGGCCAGGAGGCGGGCCGAGGCGCTGCTGAGGTCGGCAGGGAAAGCGGATGAGGGGTAGGGTGTCCCTGGTAGGGGCGGGCCCGGGCGACCCTGGCCTCGTCACCTTGCTCGCCCTGGACAGGATCAAGCGGGCGGACGTGGTGGTGTACGACAGACTGGTGAGCAGAGAGGTCCTCGAGCTGGTCCCGAAGAGCGCATCAAAGGTGTACGGGGGGAAGGAGCTGGGGTCGGACCCGGGCCCGGAGCAGCTACGGATCAACCGCCTGATGCTCAGGGAGGCCAGGGCGGGGAGGAGGGTGGTAAGGCTCAAGGGCGGCGACCCATTCCTGTTCTCCAGGGGAGGTGAGGAGGCGGACTTCCTCGCTAGCCACGGCGTCGAGTTCGAGGTCGTCCCCGGAGTGACGTCGGCGCTCGCGGTACCGGCCTACGCCGGGATCCCCCTCACGCACAGGGAGCACTCCTCCTCCGTGACCATAGTCACGGGGAGGGGGTCGGGGCAGCGGGAAGGTTCGGGCGCTGACTGGGCAGGGACGCTGCCGGCCACCGGGTCGGTGGTGGTGCTGATGGGAGCGGGGCGGTTGCGCGAGCTCGCCTGGAAGATGCTGGACGCAGGGAGGGCGCCGGCCACCGCCGTGGCAGCCACGACCTGGGGTACGACGCCGAGGCAGAGGACGGTCCTCACGACGCTCCGGGAGGCGGCGAGGGGCGACCCGCCCGCCGACGAGATCGAGCCCCCGTGCGTGATCGTGGTCGGGGCCGTGGCCGCGCTGGCCCCCAGGCTCTCGTGGAGAAGAGGGGTTCCCTGTAAGGCGTCCAGGGGGTTCGGCGCCGGGCGTCCGGTGTCTACGCACCGCGGAGCTGGGTCAGGACGCCCTGCGCGTCAACGAGGCTCCAGAACTCGGCGATCGAGCCAGCCTCGAACCTGAAGATCATCACCCCCCACAGGTTCAGGGGGCGGCCCGTGGCAGGGACACCCATGAACTTGCCCGCGTGCCTGGCTCTTACCGAGAACCTCACCGCGACCTTCTCCCCCTCGCAGACCGCGTCCATGAGCTTGTAGTCAGGGCTCGCAAAGGTGTCCCTGAGCTCGGAGAGGTGCCTCCTGAACGCTTCTACCCCAGGAGAGTACTGCGGGATGGCGACGTCGGGATGGGACAGAGCCCGAAGGCTCTCGTAGTCCCCGGCGTTGAGGACGCGCTCGAAGAACAGTCGCACCGCCTCCAGGTTATCTTGCTCGGGCAACGCTGTCGCGGGCCGCCCGCCTGATAAAAGGCGATCAGTGCGCAGGGGGTAGCGCCCTCGGGAGCCTCAGGACGCCTCCCTCGCCGAAGACCCACGTCTCCCACGTGAGCCTGAGGCTGGGCTCCAGCCTGCCCAGCGTCCCCCTCGGGATCACAAGGATCATCCTCAGAGAGGGCTCGCGGTTGAGCTGTGCCTGGAGCCGCACGCTGCGGAAGTCCTTCGATCCGAGCCTCCTCCCGGACGGCCTCGTCTCGCACTCCACCAGCGCGTAGTCCTGGGTCTCGGCGGAGGTCCTAACCCCGAAGACGTCCGGCCTGTACGCGCCCCAGCTCATGAACCGAGACGGCGAGGACGGCGGCTCGAAGAAGACGGAGTAGCCCTCCCTCTCCAGCTCCCGGGACGCGCGCTCCTTCATCGAGCGGTGAAGGGCGGACTCCATGCCGGCCTGTCCTCTCTGCCTCGGCATATCAGCCCGCTGCGCCAAAGCAGTTGACCACGTGTGAGCGAGAGGTGGCCGACCGCACGAGCCTACCCTATCCTAAAATAGCACTCTGGGAACGGGACGTCCGATGCCGAAGACCGCTTCAAAGGTGTTCGGGCGCATCCTCCTGGCGACCGACGGGTCGCCCGGCGCCGAGATGGCCTCCGAGGTCGCCGCACAGGTGGCGAGAGGGCTCGGCTCCGAGGTGACGGTCCTCTGCGCGATCCCGTCGATCAGCGCCCTCGCCGCCCCCCTCGAGGGGGAGTACTATTCGCGCCTGATAGACAAGGCCGACGACGCAGCGGGCAAGGCGGTGGCCGCGTTCAAGAGGGCGGGGGTCGCCGTCGCAGCGAAGGAGGTCCCCCAGGGCAAGGCGTCCCCCGTCCAGACGATACTGGACTATGTCGAGGAGGAGAAGACGACCCTGGTGGTGATGGGGACCAGGGGGTTGGGAGGCATAAAGCGCGCGGTCCTGGGCAGCGTCTCCAGCGCGGTGACGGCGCACGCGCCCTGCGCATCGATGGTGGTCAGGTCTGATAAGAAGGGCGCCCCGCAGATCAAGCTGATCCTTGCAGCGGTCGACGGCTCGGCCAACTCGCAGAGGGCGCTAGAGGCCGCGGTCGAGCTGGCAAAGGGGGTGAAGGCGAGCCTCCGCGTGGCCCACGTCGTCTACATCCCCACGCTCTTCTGGTCCATGGGGATCCCGGGGTCATCTATACCCTCCCAGCGGGTCGAGGACGACGCAGCTGCGGCAGGGAACAAGGTCGTCACCCAGGCGGTGAAGTTCGCAAAGGACGCGGGCGTGGAGGACGTGGAGGAGGAGCTCGTCACAGAGCTTGTCTCGCCAGCGCAGGGGCTGGTCCAGCTCGCGAAGAGCGACCACGCCGACCTTATCGTGATCGGGACTCGGGGGAACGAGGGCTTCAAGAAGCTCATGATGGGGAGCGTCGCGAACAGCGTGCTCCACTACGCGGACTGCTCGGTACTGGTCGTAAAGTAGCGCGGGCCGCGCTAGATCTTCACGGCCCTGAGGTCCACCGACGGCGGTGGGTACTCCATCCCAAGCGCCTCGAGCGAATCGACCACTATCCTCGAGACCAGGTAGTCCCTGAACCACTTCTTGTTTGCAGGTATCACGTACCACGGCGCCGAGTCCGTGCTGGTCTTCTCGAGCGCGTCGCGGTAGGCCTTCATGTAGTCTGCCCAGTGCTTCCTCTCTTGAAGGTCCGACGAGCTGAACTTCCACTGCTTGGAGGGGTCGGTGAGCCGCTCCTCGAGCCGCCTCTTCTGCTCCGCCTTGTCGATGTGGAGGAAGAACTTCAGGACCAGGGTGTGGTCGTCGTGGAGGAGCCGCTCGAAGTGCCTGATCTCCTTGTAGCGCCTCTCCCAGGTCTTCCTAGGGACGAGGCCGTGGACCCTCTCTATGAGCACCCCCTCGTAGTGGCTCCTGTTGAAGATGACCATCTCGCCGCTGGCGGGGGCGACCTCGTGGACCCTCCAGAGGAAGTCGTGGTCTGACTCTTCGGGGGTCGGGGTCCTGAAGTGCTCGACCCGGACCCCCTGCGGGTTGACGCCCTCGAAGACCTTCTTTATGGTCCCGTCCTTCCCGCCCGTGTCCATCGCCTGCAGTATGACCAGGACCTTGTGCCTGTGCTCTGCGTAGAGCTTCTCCTGGAGCTTCTCGAGCCTGGCCGTGAGCTTCCTCGACTCCTCGAGCGCCTCGGGCTCGCGGATGCCCCGGGACTCACCTGGGGGCCACCTGCCGAGCCTCACCTCCTCGCCCTCCTTGACCCGGTAGCCCTCCGTCCCGACGGCAGCCATGAGCCTGTGAGGCCACGCCCGGGCTTTAGCGCTTTCGCGGTGCTCCTTGGGAAAGGTTGATTATTCGGAGGGGGCAACCGCTGGGGACGAGCGGATAGTTTGGCAAAGGTCAGAGACGTCATGGAGACGAACGTCCAGCGGGTGGATGCCTCCGCGACCGTCTACGAGGCCTGCAAGGTGATGAACTACGCCGGCTCGTCGGGCGTGGTGGTCTTCAACGGCGAAAAGGCGGTGGGGATGCTCACCGACAGGAGGATCCTCAGGCGCTTCGTCCCCCTCAACAGGCGGCCGGACGAGGTGACGGTGAGCGAGGTGATGTCCCCCTTCTTCAAGATAGAGGCCTCTGCCTCGACCAAGGAAGCGAAGAAGAGGCTCCTGGAGGCGGCGGTGACCCGCCTAGGGGTCTTCGAGGGCGACAAGTTCCTCGGATGGATCACGCTCGCCGGCCTCGACAACAAGAGCCGTCGGGCGCCACTCCTCGGCGCGCTCCTCCGGGACGACAAGGCGGAGCCGGTCGAGGTCCTCTGCCCCAGCTGCAGGTCGGGGTTCATGGAGAAGGTCGAGACCAAGGGCGAGGTGCTGCGGTACCAGTGCCTGAACTGCGGCTACTCGCTCTAGCGGCCGCTGGACGACGCTAGCTAGAGGTCGAGCCGCATGCCGACGTCGTGCCGCCTGAACCCGAGCCGCCCGTAGTAGCCGACGAGCCCCTCCCGGCAGTCCAAGACGCACTTGTAGCAGCCCTGGTCCCTGGCTGCCTCCACGGCGGCCTCCACGAGAGACCTGCCCACGCCCTTCCCCTCGAACCCCACCCTCACCGCCACGTCCTCAACGTGCCCGACACGCCCTCCGCGGTGGATGAGCTTCCTCTCTACGAGGAGGGTGGTCGCCCCGACGACGCTGCCGTCCTTGGAACAGGCCACAAGGAGGCGGTAGATCCCTGCGCGCTTCATCTCCCGGAGCACGGCCCGGCCCTCGGCGGCTGTGATGCCCTCGAGGTCGCTCAGGTGCCCGAGGGTCTCGAGCAGGCCGTTCGCGATGTCAGCCGGCCTCGCCTCCCTGACCTCGAACCCCTCCGCCCCGGCGGCAGGCTTCATCGCGTCAGGAGCGGGCGGGGGAGGCTTTAGTCTATCGCCGGGGGCACCCGCCCGGGAAAAGGATTTCAAGCGCGGCGAGCCCTCTGCGAGAGGACTTGGAATACAGGCTTCTTGGAACGACGGGGCTCAAGGTCTCGCGGATGACGCTCGGGACCAACAACTTCGGGAGGGACGTCGACGAGCAGACGTCGGTGAGGGTCATGAGGAAGGCGATCGACCTCGGGGTCAACAGCGTGGACACCGCGAACGTCTACACCAAGAGGAGGTCGGAGGAGATAATCGGGAAGGCCATCCGCGGGGACAGGGAGCGCTTCGTGATCGCGACCAAAGTGGGGAACGACGTCGGGGAAGGCCCGAACGACTCGGGGCTCTCGCGCAAACACATACTGTGGCAGGTCGAGGAGAGCCTCCGGCTCCTCCAGACCGACCACATTGACATCTACTACATGCACAGCTTCGACCAGGAGTCCCCGCTCGAGGAGACGCTGAAGACCTTCGACCGGCTCGTGCGCGACGGGAAGGTCAGGTACGTCGCCTGCTCCAACTTCACCGTCGCGGAGATGAAGGCCGCCGGCGAGGTCAGCGAGAGGCTCGGCCTCGAGAGGATCGTGGCACTCCAGCCCCCGTACAACCTCCTGAACAGGGGGGTCGAGAAGGAGACGCTCGGCTATTGCGCCGCAGAGGGCATCGGCACGATAACCTACTCCGCTCTGGCAGGGGGCTTCCTCACGGGCAAATACGCCGACGGCATCCCGGCGCCTTCGGGCACCCGCGGGGCGCTCTACCCCAAGTTCTGGGGCAGGATGAACAGGCCGGAGAACTACGCGGTTGTCGAGAGGTTCAAGGCCGTCGCGCGGCGGGCGGGGATCCCGCTCTCGCAGCTCGCGCTGGGGTGGATCGCCAAGAACCCGGCGGTGACCTCGATGATAGTCGGAGCGTCTCGCCCAGACCAGGTCGAGGAGAACGTGAGGCAGCTGTCAGAGAGACCGCCCGCAGACGCCCTGGCAGCCCTGGACGCCATCCCGGTCCCGCCTCCCACCTAGTTGACGGGGCTCCGTGCGTCGGACTTAGAGGGTTGCACCACAACTCATTATATCTTCCCGTTCGTCGGTAGTCCTATCGCTACCGACCTTCGTCATGCAAAGGGAGTTGGCGTGCAGGGGCTGGCGGGGCTCACGCCCCGGCCCACCTCTGGTCCGAACCCGCCCGCGCGACCTTAGTTCCCCAATCTTTATTGCGCCGACGCGCGGATTCCGCCCCGGCAGATGACAGACCCTCAGCTGGCAGCGACGTTCTTTCCCCACGCGCTCTCCGGAGCCGGTGCGACCGTCTACGCGCTGGTCCTTGCGCTCGTGGCGCTGGCGCTGATGTTCGCGGGCAGGTCGGTGGTGAAGGGGCTCGCGTTCCTGGTAGCGGGGCTGGCGGGCGCGGCGTTCGGGGCAGGGCTGGCGGGGCCGGTCCTCGGCCCGGTAGGCCTGGTCATCGGTGGGATAGCCGGGTTCCTGGTAGGGGGGATGCTTGGGGTCTGGCTCGTCGAGCTCGGGATCGGGCTCGCCATAGGGTACTTCGCGTATCTGGCCGCCCGCTACCTGACGCACTCGCTCCTGCTCGCGGCCGTGGTCGGGGTCGCGCTCTTCTTCGTCGGGCTCGCGGTCTCCGGCGAGCTCCTGGAACTCGCGACCGCCGCCCTCGGAGGAGTCATCATCTACGGCGTGCTGCTGTTCTTCGGCAGCCCGCCCCTGGACGCCACGGTGCTCTCCGTCGTCCTCGCCGCGGCCGGACTCTACGTCCAGTGGACCGGTCGGCGGCGAAGAGAACCCTGGCGCCAGGGGTAGCGCCCGGCCTTCAGTGGGGAGGGCCGGCCTGGGGGGCCGAGGAGACGGCGGGGACGAGGAGCGCGGAGGCCCCCAGCGCGCCCGCCGCGAGCGCGAAGGTGGCGAGGTACCCGAGGTAGAACGACACATAGCCGGAGAGGAGCGACCCGACCATCGTGGCCACCCCGACGAGGGCGCTGTACACCCCCAACCGGGAGCCCTGGTTCTTCGCGCCCAGGGTGTTGAAGATCATAGTGTTCGAGGAGGTGTAGTAGATCGCGTAGGCCAGCCCTCCTGCCAGGGGGTACAGCACCAGCGTCCCCCCCAGGTAGGACGAGCTGGCCCCGAACTCTGCGATCACTCCTATCGCCGCGTAGGCGACCATCCTGAGCACCAGCCCCGCCACGGCCGCCTTCCTCAGGTCCCGCCTCTCGACGTAGGGTCCCGCGAAGCTGAACGAGACGGTCTGCGTGACGTTGGCGAGCAGGACGACGAGGTACACCTCGCTCGCGCTCAGACCCCTCTCGAGGAGCGAGGGGACGAACGAGGTGTTGAAGAGCCCGCTCGCGATGTAGAAGACGAAGATCGACAGGTAGAGGAGCGGGAGGTTCATCGTGAGGGTGCTCCTGAGGCCCCGGAAGACGCTCTTGAAGTCCACCAGGTCGGGTATCCTGAGGAAGATCAGCGGGATCGCCAGCAGCCTCTGCTGGAGGCTCCGCCTCTGGAGGACCATCACCTCGCGCTCGAACGAGACCACGGGCTCCTTCACCATCAGCATCGAGAGGACCGCGGAGACGACCGCGAGCGTAGCGAGCGGGATTACGAGGAGCGACTCTGGCAGGAAGGCCGACCAGGCAACCCCTAGCACGAAGCTCATCGTGGTCCCTATGCTCGATATCATGGAGAACTTGGCGAAGGCAGAGGCCCAGTTGGACTTGCGGGATGTCTCCATTATCAGGAGGTTCGCGGGGGTGGCCGAGGCGGACGAGACGAGGGAGAACAGCGCGTACACCGCGGCGACGCCCGGCACGCTCCTCGCCACGGGCAGGAGGATGAGGTCTGCAGCGATCGAGACGCCGGCGAGGACGAGGATCGTCCTCCTGCTCTGGAACCGGTCGGTGACGTAGCCCCAGAGGACGGCCGCAGGTATGGTCACGGCGTTGAAGAGTGTCACGGTCAGCCCGACGTCTATCACCGTGCCGTGCAGCTCGTGTATGTAGAGGACTACGAGGGTGCCGACGACCCCGGTCGCGACGTCCACAGGGAGCTGTGAATAGAACCAGCGCGTACCCGACTCGCGCTTACCTGCACCCGCCATGGCGACCGTTCGAGACGGCGGCCCGTCGCCGGTTATAGGTTGTGAAGCCCGGGTAATGCAAGACTATAATCCCCGTGCTGGACGGCCGGGCCGGATGCACGCAAAGGCACCGCCCATCAGGCTGCCGGTCTTCGTCTTCGACTTCGGCGGCGTCCTGATAAAGTGGAAGAACAACGACCCGATCTTCGACTACGTTGCCCGGCGGTACGGGATCCCCGTGGCCCCGATGAGACGCGAGCTGGAGGCGGCCCTGCCAGGGCTCGAGACGGGTCAGGTCACTATGCGGGAGTGCCTCGAGGCGGCCCTGGGCAAGTTCGGCAAGCGGCTCAGGGAGGGCGACTCGCCGGACGCGCTCTGGACGCTCCCCTTCGAGCGCCTGATGAAGCCCAGGAAGGGGGCGCTCAAGGTCGTCGAGTCCCTGCGACGGAGAGGGTACAGGGCGTACATGTTCTCCAACACCTCCCCGCCGCACGCCGCCTACCTGAGGAGGACGGGGTGGACGGAGATCGTTGACGGGTTCGTGGCATCGTGCGAGATCGGGAGCATGAAGCCCAGCGCAGAGGCCTTCTCGAGGGCACTCCGGGAGATAGGGGCGAGGGCCTCTGACGTGGTGTTCATCGACGACAGGGAGGCGAACGTGAGAGGGGCAGAGGCCTATGGCATACGCAGGGCGCTCAGGTTCACGTCTGTAGCCCGCTTGAAGAGGGACGTCGACCAGGCCCTCCGTCTGGACTGGCAGAGCGGCTAGGGGGGGACGCCCGGCGCTGACCTAGAACCCAGCCCTCTCGAGCGTCGCCGCGACCGCCTCGCCCATCTTCCTGTACCCCTGCGGGTCCGGGTGGAGCCCGTCGGGGCTCGAGGCGAGCCGGTCAGGGTCGCCAGGGTCCGCCACGGCGGCGTTGGTGTCGCAGAAGAGCCGGGTGCCCCGGCACGAGGCCTCCACCCAGGCGTTGACCGCCCTGATCGCAGCGCGCTCGCGCCGGCCGGAGGTGTTGTACGGGAGTATGGTCGCCCCGATCGCTACGATCTTGTTCCGCCCGGCGAGGGCGTACATCGCCTCCAGGTTCCGCTCGACGGAGGCCGGGCCGGCCCCCCCGTAGATGTCGTTTACCCCGCCCAAGACCACCACGACCGCGGGCGCTTCGTCGACGACGTCAGCCTGGAACCTGGCGAGCATCTGGCCGGAGGTCTGGCCGTTCACCCCGCGGTTGAGGACATCCCACTTCGGGTCGGCCCTCGCAACCCAGTAGGAGTACTGGCTCTCGGGGTCTCCCCGACCGACGGGCGGCGCCTCGAGCGGAGACAGGAACCCCGGGGTGCCCGCGGTGGTCGAGTCCCCGATCCCGACGACCTTCACGCGTGCCATGTAGCGGTGCGGCACGCAGCCTGCATATCTGTGCTTCCCCGAGGCGGCGCTGACACCCTTAATAGATTCTAAGGGCTGCTCCGCCCGAGCCACATTTGGGCGAGAGACCCGCCGATGCTGCGGCGCGCCCCCGGCGGCGCGCCCTGAAGGGGGCGTCGATGCTTCTCATCGCCGCGTCCCTCATCGCGACCCTCGTGGTTGCGGGCGGGGCTGTGGTCTCCAGGGGCGGCCAGCCGGCCTCCGCCCCACCGGCCACCTCCCCCGCGGCCGCGACCCCGTTCCCGCCCGCCGCTGGCTGCAACTACACCCTGTCGCTCGACGGCACGACGCCTGTGGCCAGGCCGGCTTCGGGCGCCCGGGTGGTGGCCCGCGGAACGGACGCGGGCTCGCTGATCAACTCGCTCCTTGCCTCGCACGAGACCATCTGCGTGACGCCCGGGGAGTACATTCTGCAGACCGACGTCGAGGTGAGGCGGCTCGACGGGGTGACCCTCGACCTCGCCCCCGGCGCCGTGATGAGGTCCACCACCGGGAGCGGAGACCTGCTCGTCTTCGCGAGCTCGGGGACTGTGGTCGAGGGAGGGGAGTGGGTCGGATTTGGGCGGGGACGGGAGTCCGCGATCAGGATCCAGCACGGGAGCAACGGCACGGTGATCCAAGGCACGCAGGTGACGAGGTCAGGCAGAGACGGAGTGCTCGTCTACGACAACACCGGGACGAGCTACGGCGTGTCGATACTTGGAGACCTCCTGCACGGCAACACGAGGTTCGGGGTCCAGGTGTTCTCGAACAGGAGCACCGGCCCGACGGGGACGACCATCTCGGGGGACGTCGCCACCGACAACGGCGTCGGAGGGATCTACACCAACGGCGTGGAGGGCGTGAGCATAGTGGGGAACGTGGTGGCGAACTCCGAGGGGAACGGCCCGGGAGAGATAGGGATCGGCGTCACCAACGGCGGCAACGACACGGTGAGCATGAACGAGGTGGAGAACATGTCGTGGTTCGGCATACAGGCGTACTACAACAACCACACCGTGATATCCTACAACATCTCCATGGACAACAGGGGGTCGGAGGACCAGTCTGGGATAACCAACGACCACAGCTCCTTCGACACGATAGTCGGGAACAGCGTCGAGCAGAACGGCGACTACGGGGTCTACCTCGAGAGGTCGTGGAACGTCACGGTGGACGGGAACGTGGCCACCCACAACGGCGGGTACGGGATAGGGCTCTACCACGGGAGCCTCCCAGCGATGGGGCGCGCCACCATCTCCGGGAACAACTGCAGCTTCAACGGAAAGGGAGGGATCATACTGAACTCCGCCGTCGACAACGTGATCTCGGGGAACAGGTGCTATGACAACTCAGGCTACGGCATCCTCCTCTACAACGACCCGGGGCAGGAGGGGTCTACGGGCAACCTTGTCTTCGGCAACTGGCTCGGCAACGAGGGGAACGCCCCCCACCCGCAGTCATACGGGATCGGCGAGGCGAACGCGTCGTACGGGAACACGATAGTCTCGAACGTCTTCCTCAACAACACAGAGTCGGCGGTCCTCCTCGTGGGGGGCGACGGCGCGGACCCCCGGCCAGGTCCCTAGGGGGGAGCCTCTCCGAGGGCCGCCGCGCGAGGAGCGCGCCGTCGCCGAGCTTGAGGACGCGAGTGACCGGCTTGGGGCCCTCGAACGCGGACCTGAAGCCCGCCCCAGCCCTCTCCGCCCAGCCATTCACGGCGGCAGCCCCCGGCGCCGCGAAGGAGCTGTCGAGGCCCACGCTGTTCAGGAGGCTCGAGCAGCGGCCCAGGAGCTCCTCGCTGCGCAGCTCCCGGGGATAGAACCGACCCCTCCAAGAGGTAGCTGAAGCCCGATACCCCCACGAAGAGCCGCGCGGCCGACCCCGCGACCATGTCAGGGCGGGCTGGATGGGACATTCCCTGCCTTGCCAGGCTGCGAGGAGCCCTCGACGAAGGTCGCGAACGAGTCCAGCTCGTCGCGGGCGGAGGCCTCTGCGGCGTCCTTGTTCACCCCCGGCCTGAGCGCGAGTGCCCAGAGCCCCTTGACGCGCACCTCGAGCGCAGCCGTGACCTTGGTGGCCGAGCCCCCGGGGGCGGCCTCGAAGGTGACGACCCTCCTGGTCTTCGTGAACCGCGTCTCGCTCTCCGACTCGACCCTCGACGGCGGGGTGAGCCTGAGCGAACCCTCCCTGCGCCGCGGCTCCCCCTTCGAGGAGACCCCTTCGGTCTCGATGCGGACGGTGTCGCCCTCTCTGGCAACGACCCTCACCGAAGAGAGACGCTTAGACCACCTCGGCATGCTCTCGAAGTCGGTGTACGCTTCGAAGACCGCCCCGCACGGGGCGCTCACTACGCGGGAGACCTCGAGGCGCACGGGGCGCCTCCAGCCCCTCGAGCCAATAAGGGTTCGTCAGGATGGCCTCCGCATTGTTTAACCCGTAGTGCCCGCGTCCACCTCGCGATGCCGTCCGCAGGGGAGACGAGGCAGCCTCCTCCAGACCTCGTCCGTGGCGAGTATCCGTTCTGGAAGATGGCGGAGGTCAAGGGGAGGCTGGTGCGCCACCTTGTGACAGGCTACCTTATCACAAACTACAGGTGCTTCGCGTGGGACGTCGAGACAGACCAGGTCACGGCGAGCGTCCCCATAGAGCAGGCAGAGGTGTCTGTCGAGGGGCTCGTGCCGGGGAGGAGGACCAGGAGGGGAGGCAGCTTCATCGTCCCGCAGACCGCGGACTACGTGCCCCCCGCAATGGGCGAGCCCGTCGAGACGGGCGACCTCGAGTTCAGGGTCAAGGGCGAGACTGTGATGGCGTTCAGGGGGGTCTCCGAGCCCCTCAAGGTGAAGTCCTTGATAGAGGCCCTGCGGTCGCACTCGAAGGCCCACATGAGGCCGCCCCGCGGCCTCGGGGTGGACACCGTCTGGCTCGGGCGGGGCAGGAGGCCGCCGGAGGGTTGAGGCGTGGAAAGGAATATCGGGACGCCGCCGACCAGGGCTGGAAGGTGAGCGCGCGGTGAAGAGGATAGACCTCCCTTCGAAGGAGCTCGCGGAGGAGCTCCGGGAGCACCTGGAATCGAGCGGACCGGGAGGCGTCGCCTTGTCACTCGCGGGGGCTTCTCTGGAGGTCCCAGACGTGACGCCCGCCCCTCTGTGGTCGGCGGTCAGAGACGCGGTGGAGGAGTGGTCCAAGGGCAAGCGGCTGGAGATGTCCGAGTCCATCAGGCTCAAGGCCAAGCCGTTGGTGCCCCAGTTCACCCCGTCGAAGGAGGTCACGACAAAGCTGCACGGGATGAGCCCAGCGGAGGCTGAGGCGCGCTTCTCCTACCTCCAGAGCAAGCCCTTCAGCGAGCTCAGCGACGCCGAGTACGAGGAGCGGCTGGCCCTGGCGGACTCGCTCTCGAAGAAGAAGGGGAGGTGAGGCACTGACGCTGCGGGCCCCGTGCGCGGTAGATGCGCGGGCCGGAGGAATGAAAAGAGTTTTCAACCCGAACGCGACGATGACTCCCCTAGCAAAATGAACACAAAGCATAGCGCGAAGAGAGGCGGCGAGGGCATCGCCGAGCGCGCCTGCCTGCCCCTCCAGGCAACGCCCACGGCACCAGGCCAGAATTGAACTCTTCGATCCTGTCCACGCCCATCAAGATCGAGAGGAGGCCGTGGGGGTCATTCTCGGTGTACCTCGACAAGCAGACCCCTTCGCCCTCGTGGGTCTCGGACTTCGTCTCTGAGCTCCGGTCGACGTACCAGTCGAGGGGGCAGCTCCTGGAGCACCTGGCAGGCGGGCCGATGACGGTGAAGATAATCCACGTGTACGCCAAGTCTCGGCTCAGCCTCCAGTACCACCACAAGCGCAGCGAAGAGTGGTACTGCCTCTCCGGGCGGGCGTACGCGATCCTCAAGCGCGGCGGCCGCCTCGAGAAAGTCCAGCTGGAGAAGGACAGCCGCATCGTGGTGCCCAGGATGACCGTCCACCGGCTGGGGTGCGAGGAGGAGAGCGCGGACATCCTCGAGGTCTCGAGGGGAGACTTCGAGGAGAGCGACATAGTCAGGCTCGAGGACGACTACCGCGTGGTGAGCTGAGGGCCACGCGCCGCACGCCGCCGCGCGTCGATGGCGGTCGGCCAGCCGGCGCCACTCTCGAGGGACGCGCCTATTAGGCGGAGGCAGGGAGCAGCAGCCATGGCCACGGACTACGTCCGCTTCATCGAGGGGGTCTCGAAGCACGACGTCGGCTTCGCGGGAGGGAAGGGGGCGAACCTCGGCGAGATGCGCCGCGCGAACCTCCCGGTTCCAGAGGCGTTCGTGGTCACCACGAAAGCCTACACGTCGTTCGCGATGATGCACCGCCTGGACGAGAGGCTCAGGGAGAGGCTCGAGGGGATAGACGTGGACGACCTCGAAAGCCTGGAGAGGGGAGCGAGGGCGGTGCGCAGGATGGTCGAGGCTGGCAAGCTCCCTGAGGACGTCGCGCGCGAGGTCGTCGCCGCCTACGCCCGCCTCGGCGAGGAGTGCGGGGAGAGGAAGGTGCGGGTCGCGGTCAGGAGCTCGGCCACGATGGAGGACCTCCGAGAGGCGAGCTTCGCAGGGCAGCAGGTCTCCGTCCTGAACGTCAGGGGGGAGGCCCAGCTCCTCGCGGCTTTGAGGAGGTGCTGGGCGTCTCTCTACACCGCGAGGGCGACGTTCTATCGCGTCAAGCGGGGCTTCGGGTCGCGCCCGATCGCGACCGCGGTCGTTGTTCAGAGGCAGGTGATGAGCGAGAAGGCAGGGGTGGGCTTCACCATCCACCCGACCACGGGCGACCGCGACAGGATGGTCATCGAGGCCGTCTTCGGCCAGGGCGAGGAGATCGTGTCTGGGAGGATAGCTCCGGACACCTTCGTACTCGAAAAGGGGACGGGGACCGTCCTCGAGAGGAGGATCGTGAGCAAGAAGGAGATGAAGAAGGCCCGCGTCCGCGGCTCAGGGCTCGTGTCGGCGAAGGTCCCTCCGAGGCTCAGGAATAGGTCCGTCCTCACGGACGCGGAGCTAAAGGCGCTGTGGGCGCTGGGAAGGAGGCTCGAGGAGCACTACGAGTTCCCGCAGGACTTCGAGTGGGCGATCGAGGGACGGACGGCCTACCTGGTCCAGACGCGGGCTGTCACGGTCACCGCGAAGGGCGGGAGGAACGAGGCGGTCGGAGGCGTGCCGATCCTGAGCGGACTGGGAGCCTCCCCCGGTGTCGGGTCCGGGAGGGTGAAGCTGGTGACTGGGCAGGGCGACTTCTCCAGCGTCGGAAGGGGCGATGTCCTCGTGACGAGGATGACCACCCCTGACTTCGTCCCCCTGATGGCCAAGACGTCGGCGATCGTCACAGACGAGGGAGGGATGACCAGCCACGCGGCGATCGTGAGCAGGGAGCTCGGGGTCCCGTGCGTGGTCGGCACCTCCAAGGCCACTGCCGTGCTGAAGGAGGGGATGTTGGTCTCAGTGGACGGCTCCCGCGGGCTCATATTCAGCGGACGGGTTTCGCAGGCTCCGAGGCCCGCGCCGGGCGAGGGCACGGAGGTGTCTCGGAGGGTGGAGACCAAGACCAAGGTCTACATGAACCTGGGGGTGCCCGAGAAGATCAAGGACTACTCCAAGATCCCATTCGACGGCATCGGGCTGATGAGGGTCGAGTTCATCATCGCGAGCTACATCAGGGAGCACCCGCTCCGGCTGGTCGAGACGAGGAGGGAGGGGGTCTTCGTGGACAGGCTGGCCGAGGGGATAGCCACCGTCGCGAGGGAGATCCGACCCCGCCCGCTCGTGGTCCGGTTCTCCGACTTCAAGACCAACGAGTACCGAGAGCTCCAGGGCGGCGAGAGGTACGAGGAGCCGGAGTCGAACCCCATGATCGGCTGGCGCGGGGTGTCTCGCTACATCTCCCCCGATTACACCGAGGCGTTCCGGATGGAGCTGCGCGCCGTCAGGAAGGTCAGGGAGGAGATGGGGCTCTCGAACGTCTGGGTGATGCTGCCGTTCGTAAGGACTACTTGGGAGGTGGAGAGGTGCCTGAGGCTCATGGAAGAGTCCGGACTGAAGCGGGGGCCCGACTTCAAGGTCTGGCTGATGGCCGAGGTTCCGTCCATGGTCTTCCTCGCAGAGGAGTTCGCAGGCCTCTGCGATGGGTTCAGCGTGGGCTCGAACGACCTCACTCAGCTTACGCTCGGGATCGACAGGGACTCAGCCCGGCTCGGCAGGATGGGGTACTTCGACGAGAGGAACGAGGCGGTGAAGAGGGCGATCAAGATGCTCATCGAGGGCGCCCACAAGGCGGGCCGGACGGTCTCGATCTGCGGGCAGGCGCCCTCGGTCTACCCCGAGTTCACCGAGTATCTCGTCTCGCTCGGGATCGACTCGGTCTCGGTCAACCCCGACAGCGTCGTCAAGACGAGGGAGCTGATCCACGCCCTCGAATCCAAGGGCGCGCAGCGGTCGCCTGTGTGAGAGGGCGCCGTCGAAGGCGTGCGGGCGCAACCAGCGCGTGGCCCATCTTCCCTTTGCCTGCGGGCTTTGGGAACGCCTTGACGAGCTTCTCCGATGCGACCCCGGGGGGCTGCCCGAGAAGATCCCCGGAAGCTGGAAGGCGGACCGGACGCGAATCGCCGTGCTAGCCTGCGGGGCTAGGGCAGGCCCGTGCGCGCCGCCTAGGTCCCCGTGATCGGCTGGATGTGGACTTCCTCGCCGTCCTCGCCGAGGGCGCAGCCACAGCCCGCGTGGTGGGTGCCCCTGCGGAGGGTCCCGCGGTAGAGCCCGTCCTCGAGCTTCTTGTGGTTCTTCGCCTCCCACTGCTCGATCGGCAGGCCGTACTTTTGCTGGATGCGGTCCCTGTACCACTCCGGGATGACGTTGAAGCTGCAGAAGGGTATGATGCGAAGGTCGGGGGTGAGGTAGTGGATGTCGCAGCGCTGCAGGCGCTCCTCGTCCTGGTTGTACTTGTCCTGGAAGTGCATCATCCCGATGAACATGCTCTTCGTGTGGAAGTCTCCGATGGCCGTGTAGTCGTGCCTGATCAGGGCGTTGGATATCATCTTCGCGAAGCTCAAGCCCTTGGGCTGCTTCTCCTTGTTCACGAAGCGAGATATCTGCGTGAGGACCTTGCCCGCCACCACGTACCTGTTGGTCCCGGAGTAGATCTCCTCGGTCTTCTCCTCGAGGTACTCTATCATCCCCTGGATGTCCACGAAGTTGGTGAGCGGGACCAGCTTCTTGGTCTCCGCGTCCTCGAAGACGTAGGTCCCGGCGCCGCACGCGAAGTGTATGGATAGCTCGTACTGCTCCTTCTTGGTGAAGGCCTCGATGAAGCTCGTCAGCGGGGAGCACGAGGGGACAGGGAACCAGCCGTCGGAGGTTATCTGTCCGTTGGTCTGCTCCTCTATCCTCTTTATGCAGTCGGGTATCGTGATGCGGTACTTGTCCCTCTCCCTCTTTGTCATCCTCCCGGTCAGCGATACCGGCTGGAAGTTGACCGCATGGACGGTGCCGAGGTACCTGTGGCCGAACTCGATTATCGAGCCGAGCTCGTGGTCGTTGACCGACTTTATGACGGTCGGGACGAGGACGACGCCGATGTTGTTCTTCTTGCACGCCTCGAGCGTGTAGGGCGCCTCCCAGTGGTTCTTGGGGTTCGTCTTCGGCGTGGTGCCGTCGAACGACATGTACAGGTTGGAGACCCCTGCCTCGTGGAGCCGCCCGGCGAGGGACGGGTCCAGGGCGAGGTTGATGCCGTTCGTGTTGAGCTGGACGTGGTCGATGCCCTCCTCGTGCATCATCCTGATGATTGCCGGCAGCTCTGGCCTGATCGTTGGCTCGCCGCCGGTGAGCTGGACGGAGTTCCCGGGGACGGGCCGCTCGGCCTTTAGAGTCCTGGCCATCTCGCGGACCTGGTCCATCGTAGGCTCGTAGACGTACGCGCCCTCCAGCCCTTTCTTGACGTAGAAGAAGCAGTACCAGCATGTCAGGTCGCACCTGTTGGTGATGATGATGTTCGAGAGCCCCGTGTGCGAAAGGTGGTTGGAGCAGAGGCCGCAATTGGCCGGGCAGGAGCAGACGTCCATCGGGACGTTGGGCGCGTGCGTTCCCTTGCCGTCCTTCCAGTAGCGGGCGAACTTTGCATACATCTGGTAGTCCCCGAAATAGAGCTCCTCGGTCTCCCCGTGTTCGGGACAGGTCTTGGTCATGAAGACCTTGTTGTCGCGCTCGAAGACTATCGCCGGCAGGATCTTGTTACAGTCAGGGCAGATGGACTGCGTCTGCCGGATGAACCTGCCCTTGGCATTCTCCTTCCTGAGGTCCAAGGAGATGTCGACTATCTGAGCCATTGGGTCCGGCTAGACATGAAGAGGATATAAGCGTTTTAACTTTTGCTACGGTGAGTAGTGAAATTGCTATCGTGCGGCTCCACCTCGGGTGAAAGCGACCGTTGCTCGAGGCGCGGGCGTCGGAGACGCAACGATGCTGGGGCGGCGGCCGACCATCGGGCGCTGGTGTGGGTTGGCGACGCGGCAGCCGCTAAAGCATCGACAGACCTTGGAGGTCGGTGCTGACGAGGCTTCGTACAGACCGGCCGTTGAGAGGCGCCTAGAACATGGACCAAACCTATAATAGCAGCGCGACTCCAACACCATAGCGCCAGGCTTGATTAAGAGAGTCTAGGTGGTCCGAATCAAAAACAGAGCCTTTGTCTTGGTCACGGTCTACAGCGACGCCGACCGCTCGAGCCTATACGAGATACGCGACGTCCCGGCAGTCAAGAACGTAGACGTCGTCCTGGGAGCGTTCGACGCTGTCGTGACCGTAGAGGGAGAAGACGACAAGGCGATCGAGAGGGCGGTGGCCGGCATAGCGAGGTCCCGGGGCGTCAAGGAGGCCAAGCCTCTCGTCGAGGTCCCGGTCAGCCCCCGCGGAAGCCTGAAGCAGGTAATCGGCCGCTCATAGAGGGCACGCGCCGAAGCGCAGCTTAAGTATCTCCGACCGGCTGAGCCGCAACGTTGGTAAGCCTTCCAGGCGTAGCCTTCGGCAACAGGGAGCCGTCGATCCTGAAGCGGATCGTCGACGACGTCGCCCTGGTAAGGGAGACCGAGCTGGCACTCGCGGAGCTGGTCTCCGCCGTCGCGAGGGGCGACCTGCCAGCCCGGCTCGCCAAGAGGACGGCCGTCTTCGATCTCGAGTCAAAGGCGGCGTCGCTTCACAGGGAACTGAGCACCCAGGTCGCCGAGGGAGCGTTCTTCGGAGGCGTGCGGGAGGACATCCTAGAACTCATCGCCAAGGTCTACTCGGTCTCCGACAAGGCGAAGGACGCCGCCCGCCTCCTAACGCTCACGGAGGTCACCAACCCGGAGGCGATCCAGGTGCTCCGCTCCGACGACATGAAGCAGTTCCTCGCCAACCTGGACAACTCGGTGGTCGCCCTCCGGTCGGTGGTCGAGGCGTTCGCCATAGACCGCACCACCGTCCTACAGAGGGTCCACGTGGTCGAGGGCTTCGAGGAGGAGGCCGACGTGTACAAGAACAACATGCTGATGTCCCTCTTCCAGAAGGACGCCGGCGCCATCGACCCCGTGACGCTGATGCTCGTGCGGGACTTTCTGTTCTGCGCCGACGACGTGGCAGACAGGGCGGAGGACGCCAGCGACGTCGCGATCGTCCTGGTCGCGAAGGGCTATGGATGAGTCGACCCCCCTCCTGCTGGCAGGGGCACTGACGTTCATCTTCGGCTGGAACAACAGCTCGCTCCTTATCGGCAACGAGCTCGGGTCGGGGACCCTTTCCGGGCGGGAGGCTACGGTGCTGGCGTCCCTCGGGATGGTCCTGGGCGCCGTGGCCGAGGGGCCGCAGATGACCAAGAGCCTCGGAGGGATGATCTACGCCCAACCCCCCGAGACGGTCGTCCTGGTCACCCTGGTCGCCTCGATCCTCCTCACGTTCTCGCTCACGCTCGCGCGGATCCCGGTCACCTTCAGCGCGACGATGGTCGGGGCGTTCATCGGGGCTGTGTTCGCGCTCTCGACGCCGCTCCGTGTGAGCCAGCTCGAGGTCGTCTTCTCGTTCTGGCTGATAGCCCCGCTCGCCACGATGGCCGTGACCTTCCTGTGCTACAGGGCGATCAGGAGGGCGACCTCCAACATGAGCCTCCTCTCCGTGGACGCGTTCAGCAGGAGGGGGGTCGGGGTGGTCTCACTGGGGCTCGCCTACGTGCTCAGCGCGAACAACCTCGGCCTGATCTACGGGACCGCGGTGGGCGCAGGCTCGCAGACACCAGGGGCGGCCGACCTCATCCTGGTCGCGCTCGCCGCGGTCGCGATCGCAGGGATAGCCCTCTTCGGGCGAGGCGGGGTCGCGGGGACGGTCGGGGACAGGCTCCTCTCGCTCACCCCGCAGGGGGTGCTCGCCGCCTTCGTGGGGACGATCGTCATGATGTGGGTCGCGACCCAGTTCGCAATCCCGATCTCCATTACCCAGTGCCTCCTCGGAGGGATGTTCGGGGCTGCGTACACGAAGAAGATAGCCGTGGTCAACAGGAGGCTCGCACTCGAGGTGGTCGCCTCGTGGTTGGTGGTCCCCGCCGCAGCGTTCGTCGTTGCCGTCGTGATAGGACCGTTGCTCTGACTCTCGTGCGGACGCGGAGCGATTAGTAGAATAGAAGGCGGCGGCCTGCCTGCGGCCGTGAGCGTCAGCGATAAGGCCGCTGCTGCGCTGGAGGGCCTGGGGCTGACCCAGACGGAGATCAGAAGCTACGCCGCCCTCCTGGAGCGAGGAACGATGACCGCGAGCGAGGTGAGCCGGGCTGCGAGGGTCCCCTATTCCAAGGTCTACCAGGCGCTCGAGAGCCTCCACAAGAAGGGCTGGGTCGACAGGCAGCGGATCAGGCCGATACTCTACACGGCCAAGCCGCCCGAGAGCGCGCTCGAGGAGCTCAGGGCGCAGCACGAGGCCGAGTCCAGGGAGAAGGAGAAGGTCGCGCTGGCGGAGCTCGTGAGCATCTACGAGAGGAAGGGAGAGCAGGAGCGCCCGGACATCTGGATCCTCAGGGGGACGTCCGAGATACTCTCGCGCGTCAAGAACACCGTGGTCAACTCAAGGAACGAGCTGCTGATCGCGCTCCCACTGGGGATCGCCCCGTACGCCGACCAGGTCGCCGCGCTCCTCACGGCGGTGAAGGAGAGGGGGGTCAAGATATCGATCCTGACCTCCCTGGTTCTCCCTGAAGAGTCCTTGTCCGCGCTGTCCTCGAGCGCCGAGGTCAGGACGAGGAAGACCATGTTCGGCGGCGGAGTGATCGCCGACTCCAAGGAGGTCGTGCTCCTCCTCGGCGGGGGAGGGAGCGGCGAGGCAGCCAGCTCCCCGCTCGCCATATGGGCGGACCACCCTGGCCTGGCGAGCTTCGCCAGGGATTATTTCGAGTTCCTCTGGGACTCTAGGGAGACCGTGAAGCAGCAGGCTGTAGGTCCTAGGCCAGGCGGCCGCCCTGGACAAGGACTATGAGCATCGTCGCGTAGAGGACGACCAGGCTCACCACCAGCGTCTTCTCGACCCTCAGCCCCGAGGCGACGCTCATCCCGGCACCAACGATCCCGGCTCCCCAGGCTTGGAAGAACGCGAACACGACGGTGACGAACGCCCCGTTGGAGAAGAGCGAGACGGGGAGCCCCGCAGACCCCGTGGTGGACCCCCCGTAGGCGATGCCTAGGAGCGCCCCGAAGATCGACAGGGGGACGAAGGAGAGCGCGGACGACGTGACGAGCGTGAAGAGGTCGCCGCGCTCCTTGAAGGCGACCGCGAGCGAGACGTACGCCACGGCTGCGAGCGCGCCGAGGCTCCCCAGGAAGGTGGAGACCGATGCGGAGGCGCTGCCCGAAGGGGAGAACGAGAAGAGGACGAGCTGGTCGCCCGAATAGACGAGTAGCCCGACCACCAGGCAGGATATCGCGGCCAGGCTGGCCAACGCCCGCGGCCTCGAGGACGTCAGACGGACGATTACGCCCCTCGGGACGAAGACCTCGGTCGCAGACCCTGCGAGAGTCCGCCGGCTCATCGCCCTCTCTATCCCCTGCAGGGACTGCGCGGGGGTCATCTTCTCGTCGCTGAGCTGCGCGTAGATCTCTCTGCCCAGCGGCGTGAGGGCGTACCTTCTCTCCGCGTCCCTTGTCACGATACCCTCGAGGGTGTCGAGGTGGTGGTAGAGCGCGCCGGTCCGGACTCCAAGCTCGGTGGAGAGCTCCTTCCAAGACATGGGTTTGACGGAGAGGAGCTCGATTATCCGCATGCGGACCGGGTGGTTGACTATCCGCATTACCCTCGCCGGGTCCGGTCTTTCGGTCACTTGTTGCATCTTGCAAACCCCCATACTAAAAGAATGACGGAGCCTGTACGGTCTTCACACGGGCTAGAGGCGGAGGCCGTAGGACTCTGCGAAGGCCTCGAACTGCTGGTAGTGCGCAAGGTAGTCCGCGCCTTTGGCGCTGACCAGGTACTTCACGCCCCTGTCCTCCTGGCGCTCGAGGAGGAGCCCGGCCGAGAGGAGCTGGGAGAGCATGGCCTCCATCCCCCGATACGAGAGGTTGGATCGGCGCATGAGGACGGAGGGGCTCGCGCCTCCCTCGCTACCAGAGAGGAGCGCCACGGAGAGGATATCCGAGATTATCTTGAGCCTGTTCCTGTACTGCTGCAAGCCTCTCACCAAGCCGTCGTGTATCTTTTCCTCGCCCCGTACACCGCCGCGAACACGAGGGTGACCACGAGGACGGACCCGAGGAGGAGCGGCGCGTCCACCACGAGCGAGCTGACCGCGGAGGCGACCACCACCCCCGCGACCTGGATCAGGTGCAGGGAGAAGTGCGGGATCGAGACGAGGAGCTGTATCGAGTCGGACGTGGCGATCAGCACGTAGTAGGGAGGGTTTGTCGCGACGGGGTCGAGCACCTGGAGCGCCGAGGAGGCCTCCGACACAGGCGCCCCGTCGAGGGTGACGCTGAGGGCAGGGTAGAGCGCAAGCGGGTCTGTCCTGCTCATGTTTACCAGGAGCACCCTGGGCCCGGTCACGTTTTCACCCGAGATCGCGATCACCAGGCCGTTGTTCCCCTGCTGGCCCACCGAGAGCGAGAATCGCGAGTCGTAGACGTTGGAGTAGCTGTTCAGGGGGGTCACCTGGACGGCGGCGGGGATGGTGAAGTTGAGGGCGCTCTGGATCTGGCCTTCGACCTCAGAGCCCGCGCTCTCTGTGGTCACCGAGCTGGTTACAGCCCCGGTGGAGGAGGCCGACGAGGTGGAAGAGGGGGTCGAGAAGCTGGCCGATGCTCCGGGGGACGCTCCCTGTCCGACGATCGCGAGCTGGGGCGAGGGGGCGCCCACCATCACGAGAGCCGGCGAGGACTGGTTGAACTCGCCGGCGTCCGAAGAGCCGTAGATCGCCACCCCGAGCAGGTAGGTACCTGGGGACACCTGGACGCTCGAACGCAGGACCACGTCCCCGAGCCTGTTCGTGGTCATAGAGCCCAGGCTCAGGTCAGTGCCGTTGAGGACGAGGTCTGCGTAATAGGAAGTCGAAGGGTTGGCGCCCCGTATCGAGAGGGCGACCCCCAGCGTCGGGGACCCCTCCGAGCCCATCGAGACCAACGCGGTCCCTGACTCTGCGAACCGGTACCCTCTCGGGGCGGCCGCCCCGGGCGCCGGCTGGAGGCTGAACGTCCAGACAGGTCCGTTCGGGCTGGCCGTCGCGTTGAGGCCGCCCGGGGGAGGGGCCTCCCCGCTCGTGGAGGGGCCGACCGCCTCGACCGTGAACGGACGGGGGACGCTAGACAGGACCGGCGTAGGGACTGCGAATCCGGTGAGGTCGACCACCTCCAGGCCCAGGGAGAATGTCCCCGTCCCGAGGGACGCGGTGGCTTCGAAGTGACCCGACCCGCCAGAGTCGGCGGTGTAGTTCCCCAGGCTCGTGGAGGTCCCGTTGACCGCGAGGACCACCGAGAAGACGGATCCGGGTCGCTGGCCGGAGAAGGCCAGGCTGAAGGTTATGTTCGCCCCGACCACAGCGTAATCCCCGTTCCCCGTCCCGAAGTCGTATCCGCCCTTGGCGGACGGGCTCACCGGGACGAACTGGAGCTGGCCCGCCGGCGAGGACCCGCCCGCTTGCTGCTGGCCAGCGCCGCTCTCACCTCGGGCGGCGGTGCTGGTGGTCTCCGCCTGCGACGCCCCGCCCAGGACTATGTGAAGCGACCTGGGCACGCTGACCGCGACTGGGGAGGGCCCCCCCGCGAAGATGAGCAGCCCTACGTCGTAGCCCCCCGGCGAGAGGGTGACGTTGCCCTGGAATTGACCCTGCCCGTCCCTTCCCGAGGTCGTCCGCCCGACCGTCGCGTTCTGGTCTGCGGTCTGGAGGACGACAGAGAAGGTCGTCCCGGGCGACCCCTGAAAGCTTGTCTTGACTTCGAGCTTGTCCCCAAAGACGAACGCGACCGCCCCTCCCTGCTTGAACGGAAAGTTGTCAGGCACCGGCTGGTGCAGGTAGAGCGGCGTGGGCATTAGGATGAAGCTGAGGCCGCCCCCTACGGCGTCGGGGGCCTGCCACCCCTGGGAGCGGCCGGGCTGGTCTAGTGGGGAGGGGGCGGCGCTCGCTACGAACCCCGATCCGACGATGAGCAGCATCGCGAAGACGGCAAGGGCGTTCACCCCTGTCCTTGCAAGGTCCATGCTGGGAGTGAGACCGGAGCATGACCCCTATAACGGGTGGCTTCCAGGAATTGGAATCTGCGTAATAATCATGTACCCTTACAGCAAATGATGAAAGACTTGCAATCACAGGTCGGCACTTCTTTTAACGCCAGGGGCCCCCTTCGCCCCATGCCTAGGGACGAAAGGTCGCTCGTCAGGGACATGCAGGACCACCTGGGGATCCCGGGCGAAGAGGCGGAGCTCTACGTGGCAGCCCTCAGGGTCGGGACTTGCACGCCGGCCGACTCGCGGGAGAGGGCCGCGGCCGAGGCGCTCCGCGCCAGAGGCATGATGATAGTCGAGGCCAAGGGCGGAAGGTACCTCCCGGTACACCCCAGGCTGGCCCTCTCCAACCTGTTCAGGGCGTACGAGGAGAGGGCGGCGAGGGAGAGGAAGGAGAGGAGGCTCCTTGTGGACAGGCTGACCCTTGAGCTGATCACCCTGGTCCCCGGGGAATCGAAGGGCACAAATGCCGGCGGTCCGGGGGTAGGTCGGACGCCGAGATGACAGCTGTCGAGAACACGGGCGGGGCAAAGCACGAGCACGAGATCGTCATCGCCGGAATGGTCAACGTCAACAGGGACAACTACCTTCAGGGGGTGGTCGACGTCTGGATCTGCAGAGGCTGCAAGAGGCTGTTCTGCGACGACAAGCGCTATGGAGAGCCTTTGAAGCCGAGCGTGGGCTTCGAAGAGGTCCCCGAGGACGAGCAGTGGGGGATACTCACGTGCACCGACATGAAGGGCGTCTACATGGTGAGCCTCGGAGTGAAGCCCGGGAAGGTCCTGAAGCACACGTGCCCACGGAACGGCACACAGCACGAGTTCGCGGTCGGTCAGGACTGGACGATCGGTGAAGACGACGGCGAGACGATGCACAGGCTCTTCCTCGTGAAGGACCACATCAACAAGTCAATCGAAGCAGGGTTCTACAGGCTCCGGATGATGAAGTAGGCCTTGACCCCGATTCGGGCCCTTGGCTCGGTGCTGGGGTTGGCCAACGGCGCGTTTGGGGCGTACGTCGCGATGGGTGCGCTCGACGCGCCGTACGGCTGCCCTGCGAACGGCTGCCCTGCCGCTATGTTCTACGACTACCAGGCCCTTGTCGTGGTCGGCTTGCTGCTCGTCGTCGCCTCGCTGGTCTCCCTGAAGGGCTTCGGCTGGGCGTTCCTGCTAGGCGGGGGCCTCTCGGTGGTCGTCCTCGGCCTGGTGGTAGCGAAGTGGGGGGCGTTCGGCTCGAACTCGCTTCCCTCGGCCACCCTCGCCATAGTGGCAGCCGCCGTAGAGTTCGTCGCCTCGAGGCCGGGAAGGGAGCTCTCCGAGAAGGACAGCCCCCTGAACCTCCCTGTCTTTGGCTAGATCCTGAAGGGAGGGAACTCGCCTCTGGCGAGTGACTCTTTCACCCGCTCCCGAAGCCTCGGGACGTCGACCCCATGGTAGGACTCCGCGTCCCACATTATCTGAGGGAGTGCCCTCTTGTAGATGCCGAGGGCAACGTCCGGCTCGCCTCTCTGGACGTGGACCATGGCGGCGCAGACGAGGATCATCCCCTGGAGGAGAAGCCTCTCCTTTCCTCGGGCGGGGCGCCAGATCGACTCGAGGGCCTCGTGGCATTCCCAGTACCTCTCGGCGTTGAAGTACCGCACCGCCTCCTCGACGACCCTCTCCTTGGGCTGGAACCTGGGGGGCTCGTCAAGGTTCCTGGAGTGCTCGACCACCGCGAGAGGCTCAAGAGCGGCGGTGAAGAGCTGAAAGTCGACCACAGAGGGGGCGAAGACGTCGAACTCGATGGAGCCCCCGGACGTCCATCTGGGATGAGACACCCGGGCCCCGAGCATCTTCGCGACCCCCTTGAGAGAGTCAAGCGCGGCGAGGCGGTCACGCTCTGCTGGTGACGCGCGGACGAGGAAGCGCAAGCGGGTCTGCAGACGGCAGACCATGGAGATAGGTCTTTGGCCGGACGGCGTCGGGAAGACGGCCTCGGGCGACCGCGGCGGCCTGGCCCCCTTCCGGGTGGGCGCTCCAGGCGGCCGCTCGTTTCGCGTGGGTTCTCATCTCAAGAATCGTCGTCATCCAGGTGTCGGACGGCTTTGTCGATCATTACCCACGGTCCGTCTCGGGCCGCCGGGCCTGATTAGGCTTCCGTCTCCGGGGGAGGTCAGTGGGCGTGCCGCTCTATCTTGAAGCCCTCGGCGCTGCACGCCGAGTATTGTGCCAGGCAGCCCGGGCACTCGAACTCTCGGTGGAGGTGCTCCGGTCCGAGGGCCCTTTCCAGCACCAGCGCGAGGGCGCCCCCGCAGCGGTCGCACCTGGCCGTCTCGGTCAGTGTAGACCCTGCCTCGACGAATCCATCCGGCTCCCGAGAGGTGCCGCGCCTACCCATATTCAAGTAGTTCCACGATATGACAATTGGTTGCAGACCGAATCAGGAAAGACTAGAATCGCAACATTCCGCCGGGACTTCGGTTGAACTGGGAGACCGCGAGCTACGTCGCCAACGCAGTATTGGCAATCGGAGTCATACCCACCCTATTCCTCGCCTGGCGTGCCATAATATCTGCCGCCAGGAACGCGCGTTTCGAGCACTACGTGTCGCGCTACCAAGAGGTGGTCACGCACTTACCATACGGAGTGTTCTGGAAGGGGAGCGAGAATCTGGACATCAATGAAGAGCAGAAGCGTTGGCTGGTTGCCTGCATCGACCTTTGTTCCGAAGAGTTGTCTGATTATCTAAGGGGCTGAGTCCCAGTGAGCGTTTGGAACGACCGGCAGGGTTTCATGATCGGGTACTCTAGCCGGGGGAAACGGCCTACCATGGTCTTCGAGGATATCAAGGACGAATACCGAGACTTGCATTTGATCGAGAATGAAAGGCCGCCTCCCAGGTGGACCGGATGGAAGAGGTTCTTGAACGCCTAATCTCGGGACGTAGCGAACTCTTCGGGACTGTTGCGTCACAGATGGTCGAAGATACGGACGTCCATCTGCGAGCAGGTACCCGGTCAAGCCTTGAAGCGTCCGTTTCTCCTCGCTTCGAGCATCTCCGCCATGGCTCGCGCGGCAGCCTCTTCACTCGGTGTGTAGATGACCGTCTAACCAGTCCCTTGAACTCCTCCTGCTCGAGCGTCCTCTTCCTCTTCGGGAGTACCTCGTCGGCCACGCTCTCGAAGTGGACCACGCAGAGCTGGATGGAGACGTCGGGGAAGACTGTCGTCACGGCGGCCTTCCAGGCGCGGTCATCGTCGGTCACGATCACCTTCGGGGCGTAGCGTATGCCATCCTTCACCCCCCTGAGCAAGGGGCTGAGTGACAGATGGTCATCGATGAGCACGGGCGCCGAATCGACGGAAAGTTCGTAGAGCCGAAGGGCCCGGTAGGGCGTGGCGCGACCGTGGAAAAGGGTGCTTAAATTCGCGCGCTTAGACATCGTTCTCATGGGCATCTCCTGGCGCCTTATCCAAACCATCTGCATAGTGGCCCTCTTCTTCCTTGGAGGAACTGCAGTTCAAGCATACTACGACCAGGGAAACTACAACTCCCTCGTTTACAAGTACGACTCCCTGCAGCAGGCGAATTCTGTCTTATCTGCGACGAGCACCCTCAACAGGAATGAAGCCTCCTACTTGCGCGCGGAGCTTAACGAAACGTACCAGGAGATGCAATCTATGCTGAGCAACTACGACAGGACGAGCTTCGTCTATCAGTCGCCAGGGCAAAATATCTCTCTACCCATCTGGACCCTCAACCAGACGGTTCCCGCGAACTCGACCTTCGCGTGGGACCTCCTGGATACATTCGACAACCACGTCTCTGTCAGTTCGAACTCGACGCTTAGCTTCTATATCATGAACGTCAGCGATGTGGCCAACTACCTCGACAGTTCCCCTTACGGATATGTGACGGAGCATACCGGGAACTCGTTCCAGTACGACCTCAGGCTATCTCAGGGATGCGCCGTCTATGTGCTGCTTATCGTGAATCACTCGGCTCATCCGGCGCTGCTCGAGCCCGATGTCACCGGGACGTACGCGCCCACCCCGTTCCTCACAGGGAGCTGCAGCCTCCCCTGAAACTCGGCCCGTCAGACGAACCGTGTTGTTTCGCATGGCCATATTCAAATATGACCGGTTCGAGGTCGAGAGTGCCCGGGGAGGGGCATCGTCATGGTAGAGATCGACGTAACTTGCCATCTTGAAGCGTTCAGGCGGTTTCTCGTGAACAGCACCTGCAGGAGCTTCATCCCAGAGTCGTACATGAGAGACCCCGAGGTCTTCCCGGAGAAAGAGTCTGAGCCAGGCTCGATCTACATCGAGGCTGCCGACAAGGTCACCCTCAAGAAGATACGGGACATCACGTTCGTCAACGCGAACGAGGTTCTGGGGATAATCTACACGTCGAAGAGCGGCAACAGCAAGCTAAAGTGGCGTCAGATGGCAGGCCCCACGGGGCGCGTTACCGGGGATGCTTCTCAGCACAGCCTCGTGAACCTTTCGATGGCCAGGGTGGTGAGCCCGGAGTACATCGAGGACCTGATGGGCAAGCAGCCGCCGCCCGAATCGCAGGAGGTGATAGCCGAGGTCAAGATGGAGGAGGAGGCCGAAGCGAGGCCGCCGCCCGAGGGGCCGCGAGCCATCCCCATCGACGAGGAGGAGGAGGACTTCGAGGCTGCGGACGCCGACCTCGACGAGCAGGAAGACGTAGAGGAGCAGGAGCGGGAAGAGGCCGCGTAGCGCTCACCGCCTCAGATATTGTTATAACTCTCCGGAGGAAGCTAGGTCCGTCATGGTGCAGGTCAAGGTCCAGCGCATAAGCAGCGTCACCGACCCTTACACCGGGCTGCCCGCGAAGCAGATCGAGCTAGTCGAGGTGAGGCAGAGGGCGACCACGCAGGCATACGGGATGGGAGGGGAGGAGAACCGGATGGTGCAGAGCATGGTGTCGCAGCTCCAGGGGATGGGCCTCATGCCCCAGATGAGGGAGATGGCTTTCCCGAAGATCACGATGGTGCTGACCGAGAGCGAGTACGACATGTTCGCGATGCGCCTGGACGTCAACGAGGTCTACGAGCTGGACATAAGGAACGGCACGATCGGGCTGAGGCAGGCCACCGGAGTCTAGCTTCGCGGGGAGGTCGGGTCACGACGGGAGTGAAGGTCGGGGACAGGGCGCCGGAGTTCTCGCTGGCCTCCCAGGACGGGTCAACCGTGAGGCTCGGAGAGCTCCTCGAGCGTGGGAGCGTCGTGCTCTACTTCTACCCGAAGGACAAGACCCCGGGATGCACGGCGGAGGCGGGCGCTTTCCGACAGAGCTACCGCGAGATCCGGGCGCTCGGGGCCGAGGTGGTGGGCGTGAGCTCCGACTCGGTGGACTCCCACAAGGATTTCGCGACCGAGTGCGACCTCCCGTTCAAGCTCGCAAGCGACCCCAACGGCGAGCTCAGGAAGAAGTACGGCGTGCCGTCCTCGCTCGGGCTCCTGCCAGGCAGGGTGACCTACGTGATAGACAGTGAGGGGGTGGTCCGCCACATCTTCTCGTCGCAGTTCCAGCCGACGCGGCACGTCAAGGAGGCCCTGAAGGCGCTAGGGGCTGCCGAAGGCGGGACGCCGGCGACGGGCTAGGCAATCGACCGGGGAGAGCCGCAGGAGGCGCTGCCATGGGACAAGGCGCAGCGCGGTTCGTCGACGACCTGTGCGCCGCTGGCGGCGATGACGCGGTGTGAAGGCGATGCGGCCGGCGGGATTCGAACCCGCGCAGGAGGCTTGGGAAGCCCCAATCCTGACCACTAGATCACGGCCGCTCAGCGTTTGAGCCCCTTTCATGGGTATAAATTTGATTAGCTCTGTCTTGTGGAGCGAAGATGGTCGTCCGCTTCTGGTCACCGCCCGCGACCCGCCGAGCGGCGAACGCCAGCAGGGCGGGCCGGTTCGAGAGCCCGCACCGGACCACGCCTCCACAGCCAGAAACCCGTATAAGCCGAAGCGCGCCGCGCGTCCGACCGTGCGAGACCCCGCGAGGAGGGACATCGCTGAGAGCTCCCAGATACTCAGACAGCTCGAGTCGCTGGACGACGGAGGATACGCGAGGTCCTTCGTCGGGGGCGGAGCCCAGCACAAGACAGGCCTCCTAGCGGGCGTCGCGACCCTCCTCGACTCGCTCGGGCTCAGGTACGAGAGCGGCGCTCCCCTGGGAGGAGGATCGAAGCTGAAGGCGGACTTCGTGGTGGAGGGGCGCACGGCGCTGTTCGTGGGACGCGAGCTCTCCCCGTCCGAGAGGAGGGCGGCCATAGCATCCGGGAGGAGGTGCGTCGCCATCGAGATCAGCGACGAGAGGAGCGACGCGGCGGACTCGGGGCTGAGGGTCTCGAGGCTGGAGAGGCGCGGGCGCGAGGCGCCCGGCGGAAGGCTGCAGACGATCTTCCTGGACGACCCTTCGTTCAACTTCGACTACGCCCACATCCTCCCGAAGACCGAGAAGTGCTCGGTCATGCACGGCCACACGTCCTCTGCCCTCGTCGAGATAGTCGGGAGGCCCCAGGACGGGATGGTCGTCGACTTCAACGACGCGAAGCCGATAATCAAGGAGGCAATCTCGGACCTCGACCACAAGCTGTTCATCAACGAGAGGTACGTCACGGGGAGGACGCAGACGCACGTCGACCTGGCGTTCTACACCGTCCACGGGGAGTTCAGCCTGCACGTCCCGAGGGAGACCACGGTGCTGATGGACGGGGAGGCCACGGTCGAGAACCTGGCCCGGGAGCTCCTGCGGAGGATCGCGCCGCGGATGCCGGGCAACGTGGACGCGGTGGGGGTCTACGTCTACGAAGGGCTGAACAAGGGGACGCAGCTCCTCTCAAGGCTCCGATCCAGAGAGGCAGAAAGGCGACGGAAGCGATAGTCCTCCTCTCTGGAGGTATAGACTCCGCGACCTGCCTGTGCCTCTCGAGGAGGGAGGGCAAGGCCACGAGGGCCCTTACGGTGGAGATACACGGGACCGCCGCCGCCGAGCTCCGCGCCGCGAGGCTCCTGGGGAGGCGCGTGGGGGTGCTAGAGCACAGGTTCGTGAGCATCCCGGACCTCAAGGAGGCGAGGGACATCGAGGGCTCGAGGTGGCTCTCGGGCGAGGAGGTCCCTGCGACGTACATCCCGATGAAGAACGCCGTCTTCTACTCGATGGCGGCCGCGTTCGCGGAGGAGAGGGGCTCGCACAGGCTGGTCGGGGGGCACAACCTCGACGACAGGCGGGCGTTCGAGGACACGGGCGAGGCCTTCTTCTCCAGCCTCGAGAAGGCGCTCCTGGCGTCATCCCCTCGGTTGAGGATGAACGGCCTCAAGATAGTGCGCCCGCTCAGAGACAAGAGCAAGGCGGAGGTCGTGGCGCTCGCGGCTAGGATCCGAGTCCCGCTGGAGCTCACCTGGAGCTGTCACCGCGCCGGAGAGGCGCACTGCTGGCGGTGCGACGGCTGCGCGTCGAGGGTGAAGGCCTTCGAGGGCGCGGGCGTGGAAGACCCCCTCAGGGCGGGGAACGGCTAGGGGGCGCGGGCGGATTGCCTGGTTAGCCTTATAACGAGTGGCGCGAGGCGCCGAAACCCCGAGGCGATCGCGCTTGAACAGGTACCTTGCCTTCTGGGGGGCCTTGCTCGCCGCCAGCGGCATCGTCACACACTTCCTCCTGATTGGCCTGGGCGCTGAGCCCTTCTTCATGGCCATGTACTACATCCCGCCCGCGCAGGTCGCGGCCGCTGGCATAGCGGTGGCCGGCGCGCTGTTGGTCGTCGCGAGCGTCTTCGTGGACTGGCCGAGGTACTTTCCGCTCGGCAACGAGACCGTGGCCAGGTACTTCGCGCGCTTGGCCCTTGTCAACGCGCTCGCGGCCGTGGTCTTCACCGCGCCGATGCTCGCCCCGCCGCTGGACTTGCCGATCCTCCTTACCGAATGGCCTGGGATCTACATCTTCGTGGCATACTCATCATTCCTCATATTCGGGGTCGTCGGGATGCTGTGCTGGAGCGTGATGTACCGCTCGTCGCCCGCATACTTCTCGCGCGGGACCTTCGACGGCAGGTCGGTCATGCTCCAGCTGATACTCTCGGAGCTCGGGGTGTACTCCATCTCCACCTTCCTCTTCCTGGCGGGGTTCGTCGGCGCAAGCCTCGTGCACGGGGGGTCTGTGGGGATCGTCTTCGTCGGCGCTTCGATGGAGTTCTCGGACATCCCCACGGCCATCTCTGTCTTCGGGATCATGGTCAGCGTCGTGCTGGGGGTCATCACCATCCTCACGGGGAAGGACGTCAGGGTCGAGGCCGCCCTGGAGGCGGTCGAGCACCATGCCTCCGCGGGAGGCGGGCTCCAGGCGCGGGCCCCCGCCGGAGAGCCCGAGCCCCCCGTCGGGCAGCGGCGCCCTCTCGCCGTGAAAAAGGTTTAAAGTCCAAGGCCCGGCCGACGGGACATGCGCTACGGGCGCGGGACGGGAGAGGACGACGCCCCTGTCGAGGCACTCGCTGACTCGGTGGGCGCCCCTCCGAACTACATCGACACGTTTGCAGACACCCAGAACGAGCCGGCGGCGCTGGCCATCGACGCGGGCGTCTCAGACCTCAAGGTGCTCTACCAGAACGGGAAGGTCGCGCTCCCCGTCAGCCTGACGATCCAGACGTCGACGGGGCTCCACAGGGGGGTGCACATGAGCAGGCTGGTGCACGCTGCCACATCTCACAGCAGCCCCGAGATAGTGTCGTGGCTCAGGATGATATGCAAGGAGGTGAACAAGAGCCAGCCCGGGTCGTCCGTAGCTTGCTCGTTTGAGCTGCCCTACGCGGACCAGTTCATCCCGGTCTCGATAAGGACGAGCCGGTCGGGGGCCGTCCGCTACCGGTTCACAGCGAAGGGGATGACGGCGTGCCCGTGCAGCAAGAAGATGGTCGGGGTCGGGCACATGCAGAGGGCGGAGATCGTCATGATCCTGGGCGGGGACGCGCAGCTCGACATGCTCAAGCTAGTCGACAAGATGGAGGAGTGCTTCTCGGCAGTCCCGACGGAGAAGATGAAACGCATCGATGAGGCGAAGAAGATCCTTGAAGCGCAGGAGCACGGGCGCTTCGCCGAGGACCTTGTCAGGGAGTGCGTGAGGCGGTTCCCCAACGCGGACTACATACGCGCGAGGTGCTTCGAGTCGATCCACGCCCATGACGCGGTGGCCACCTGGTCAAGGAAGCCTGGGTGGCTTCCCGAGTTCTGAGTAGCCCGGGCAGGGCAATTCCCGAGGACGCTAGGCCTGCTGAGGCGCGGGGTCGGCCGCGGCGGGCTGCTGCTCCGGCGCCGCTGCAGCGGCCGCAGGTTGCTGGGCGGGACGACTGGTAGGGCGCATGTAGCCGTTGTTCTCCAGCCAGTCGGCGTGGTCCTTTATGTAGCGCCATACGATGTCGGCCCGCCGCTGGTCGAAGTCCCAGGGAGAGACCAGGACGATGTCGCCCTCCCTTATCCACATCCTCCTCTTCATCTTACCCCTGATGCGGCAGAGCCTGACCTCGCCGTCGGTGCACTGGACGAGGACCTGGTTCCCGCCGGATATCTTCTGGACCCTCCCCAGGAGCTCCCCCTGCTCCGGGAGGACGAGCTCCTTGAGGTGGGCCTCGTTTAGGACCTTTCTCTTACCCAATTGAGTCTCCTCACCTGTGAGTAGCACGCGCCGCAGAGGCTCTTGAACTGCCTGGACTCCTCGTTGAAGATGACGCTGACGTGGGACCTGCAGACGGGCTTCTGGCACTCGCTGCACTGGGTCTTGGCGATGGCGTTGCAGTTACTGCATCTTACCATGATGAGTACCTCCCGCCGCCGCCCCGCCTGCCGCCCCTGTAGCCGCCTCTGCGGTTCCCATACCCGCCCCCTCCTCCTCGCCCTCTATATCCTCCCCCATACCCGCCGCCGCGCCCTCCGCCGCCGTAGCGGGAGTCCTGGACCGCCGTGATCGTAGTCTTCGCCGGGACGTAGAACTGGTGCTCGGCGTCCTGCTTCCTGAGGGGGCTGATGGTCGCTTTGCTGAGAGCGAGGATCCGCTCAAAGTCGCTCTGCTCGTCCCCGGAGACGAGCGTGAAGGCCTTTCCCTTGTCTCCCGCCCTCGCCGTCCTCCCCACCCTGTGGAAGTAGACCAGCGGGTCCTGGGGGACGTCGTAGTTTATGACCGCCTCGACCTGAGAGATGTCGAGCCCCCTGCTGGCGACGTCGGTGGCGACGAGTATGTCCGCCTTGGCGTCCCTGAAGAGGCGCATCGAGTGGTCCCTCTGGTTCTGGCTGAGGTCACCGTGGAGGGGGACTGCGTTGAAGTAGCGCCTCTGGAGCTCCCTCGCGAGCTTGTGCGCCCCGTACTTGGTCCTCGTGAAGATGATCGCGCTCGCGGGATTCTCGGTCTCGATGATGTCGACCAGGGTCTGGAGCTTGTCCTCGTAGCCCGTCACGGCGTAGTACTGCTCGAGCGTCTCGGCCGAAGGCTCGTCGGCGCTGACGAGGATCTTCTCCGGGTTCCTCATGTGCCTGGCTGCGATGTCCATGATCCTCTGTGGCATCGTGGCGGAGAAGAGGCTCGTCTGCCTGGTGCGAGGGATCGAGTCAAGTATGAACTCGATGTCCTCGATGAACCCCATGTCGAGCATGGTGTCTGCCTCGTCGAGGACGACGTACTTTGTCTTGGTCAGGTCGAGGGTGCCCCTCTTCATGTGGTCGATCACCCTCCCGGGCGTCCCCACAACGACCTGGACACCCCTGTGCAGATGGTCGAGCTGGACGTTGATGGACTGGCCCCCGTAGATGGCGAGGACATTCACCCCCGTGTACGCGCCGAGGCGCGATATCTCGTCCCTTATCTGGACCGCGAGCTCCCTCGTAGGGGCGAGCACGAGTGCCTGCACCTCGTTCCTCGCGGTGTCTATGGCCTGCAACATGGGCAAGCCGAAGGCGGCGGTCTTCCCGCTGCCGGTCTTCGCCTGTCCAATGATGTCGCGGCCCGCTAATAGGGGTCCGATCGCAAGCTGTTGGATAGGGAAAGGTTTCTCAAACCCTGCTTCGTCAACGCCCCTGAGTATCTGGGGGCGCAGTTCCAGTTCCTTGAAACTATTCATTTGCTTTCTTGTTTCCACGGCAAAGCCGTTCTGAGAGAATCAGAAGCTTCCTGGTCGTTCTAGACCCGTCTTTCAATCCTGAATCAAATCAGCCGTCTTTGCAGTGAGTTTTCTGCTACCTCTCCTCGTATTTAAGGATTGGGTGAAAAGTCTGGACTCTGCCATGTCGTCTGGCCGCGAGGGCCGCAGGGTCCCGAACAGTAATGTAGCATCGACGCGATTGGTGAGGGGCGAGGGCTAGTGCCGGAAGCTGAGACGATCATCGCAGGGTTCCTCGTGCTTACCGTCGTGGCCTCCATCGTCTCCAGGAGGATCAGGATCCCCTACACGGTGATGCTCGTGGTCCTCGGGGTGGTGCTCGCGAGCCTCTCCGCCTCTTCCCTGTTCGGGGTGAACCTCATCCTCGCGAACCTCGCCGGGGGCGGATACTTCGTGGCCCTGGTTCTCCCGCCGCTGCTGTTCGAGGCCATGATGACGGTTCGGGCGAACGAGCTTCGGGTCGTCATCAACCCCTCGCTCGCCCTCGCCACGCTCGGCGTGGTCATCGCGACGGTGGTGGCGGGGCTCTTCCTGTGGCTGATAGGCGCGCTCCCCCTGGGTCCCGCGTTCATCTTCGGGGCACTGATAGCCCCCACTGACACGGCGACGGTCCTCGAGATATTCAGGAGGGCGAAGGTCCCGGCAAGGTTGTCCGCGATGCTCGAGACGGAGGCAGGGTTCAACGACGCCACAGGGATCGTGGTGTTCTCCGTCGTCCTGGCGTCGGCGACCGTCTCACACCCGGAGCTCCTCTCTGCCGGCTCAGAGTTCGCGGTGCTCCTCGGCGGCGGGGCGCTCGTTGGGCTCCTCGTGGGGTTCGGCTCCGAGCTCCTCTCAAGCCTCGTCGAGGACTCGCTCTCGGAGACCATAATCACCGTCGTATGCGTCTACGGCTCGTATTCCCTAGCCACCTACCTCGGGGTGTCGGGGCTGATCGCCGTGGTCGTGGCCGGGCTCTACTTCGGGAACCTCACGATGCAGACCACCCTGGTCCAGAAGGCGCGGGGGACCGTGAGGTCGTTCTGGGAGGTCATCGCGTTCGTGGCCAACTCGGTGGCCTTCATCTTCATCGGCTTGAGCACCGACGTCTCGCAGCTCGTCGCGGGCGGCCTGGCGATACTCGCCGCGTTCCTGGCGGTCAACGCCGCTCGGGCGGCCTCGGTCTACCCCATACTCTCGGCGTTCTCTGGCTCCAAGGTCAGGATCCCGAGGCCGTGGAAGAACGTCGCGATGCTGGGCGGGATGAAAGGCGCCCTCTCCATCGTCCTGGTCTCCTCGGTGCCCGCGGCTCTCACGGACAACGGCAAGGTCACCACGATGGTCCTGGGGGTCGCGTTCCTCTCGATAACCCTGCAGGGGTCCCTGCTGTTCAGGTACGCCGACTCGAAGTTCCCGAGGAGCCACAGGTCAAAGAAGAGCGAGTCGGAGGCCAAGCTCACCTCGACCCTCGCGGAGCTTGAGGAGATACGGAAGATGAGGGAGAAGGGCGACATCACGGAGGACGAGTTCGCGTCGTGGATGGGACGGAAGGAGAAGGAGCTCGCTGACCTGGTAGAAGAGATGCGGGTCACCAACCAGACGGAGAAGGTCCTGAGGTCGAGGTGGAAGGGGATCAGGTCCTTCTTCAACCCCAGGGTGAGGAGGAAGCGCAGGTGACCAAACGGTTATCTCTGATGGCCACGCCCGAGGGCCGATGAACCCGGTAGACCCAGCGAAGGCTTACAGGCTCTTCTACCCGGCCGTCCCCGCGATAGTGAGCTGCAGCGCCGGAGGGACGGTCTACGCGATGCCGGTGGTCTCGATAGTCTCGCTCTCGAACGACCCGCCGCTCGTCGGCGTTTCGTCCTCCCCGTCCCACTCCACCCACAGAGCCATCGCGAGGGCAGGCAGGTTCTCGGTCGCCTGGGTGGGCTCCCAGCTAGCCCCTGCCCTGGAGTTCCTGGGGACGACCCCCCACACAGGGGAGGACAAGCTTCTCTCGGCGGGCCTGAGGCACGAGAGAGGCGGGACGCTCGACGTCCCGGTTGTCGAAGGGGCCGCCGCCGTGCTCGAGTGCTCCCTCTGGTCGAGGCACGTGACGGGAGACCACGAGCTCCTCATAGGGAGGATCGAGGCGGCGAGGGCGATCGCCGACTTCCAGGGCTACTGGAGGTTCGAGGCATACCATCCCGTGCTGTACGCGGGGATCCAGCGGGGGTCGTTCGAGACGTACCGGGAGAGACCCACCCCTTAGCCGTCACACCAGCTTTATCGAGGGCGAACCGATCTTGTTCAGCCTGCTCACGTTGATGAGCGCGGGAGTGATCGCCTCGACCAGCCGGGTGGCCACGAGGGGGCCTGCGTAGAGCGGCCTCAGCTTCCCTACCGAGGAGACCACCCTGGCGACCTCGGCGAAGACGCGCTCCGAGTCCGCGGTGACCAGGACGTCGTACGCCAGCTCCTGGTCGAGCTTGACGAGCTTCGCGGCGGGGACGGTATGGAACGCCCCGGCCACCCGCGCCCCCGGGAGTGCGTTGGCGACGCGCTCCGCGGCCGACTCTCCCGGGAGCGAAATCGCGAAGAACCCGTCCTTCATCACCATGGGCACGATGGGGGATATCACGAGCTTGCCCTTGAGGCTCGGGGCGAGCGAGCCGAGGAAGTCGGGGGAGGGCAGGTCTGGGACCGCCAGGATAGCGATGTCGCACCACGCGGCGGCCTCGGCGCTGGTCCTTGCCTCGACGCGCATCCGTGCGAGGTCTGTCGCCTTCACGGCCGCCTCGGCCGCGCGCGGGAGTGTCCTGGACCCTATCGTGACAGCGTAGGCCTTCGCCAGCCTCACTGCGAGCCCGAACCCCAGGGCGCCCGTCCCTCCTATGAGGGCGACCTTGGCCTCGGCGAGCCTACTCATCCAGCCCGTCCTCCTCTTCCCCGCCGAGCTGGCCCTGCGCGCCCGTCTCCGCGGGCTGGGCCCCCTGGTACGTGTCGTCAAGGGCGTGGGATATCTTGGAGGCGCGCTTCGCCCCCACTCCGGGGACCATCGCGAACTGGGCCTCCGACAGAGACATCACCCGTCGGGGCGTCGCGTACCTCCCGAGCATCCTCTTCGCCAGCTTCGGCCCAACCCCGGGAAGGGAGGAGACGAGGTAGAGCTGCTGCTGGGCGCCGTCCTTGCTCTTGGGCGGGGGCTGGAGCACCCCAGGGGGGAGCGGCCTGGCCCTGCTGTTCTTCACCAGCGCGGCTATCGCCTGCGCTGTCTCGTCCTGGTTGGCGGTGTGCACCAGCCTGAGGTCGTACGCGAGGGTGACGGACGCTACCGCCCCGTAGTAGGACGACACGCTCTTCACCATCGAGGCTACCTTGCCGACGTCGCCCTCGACGATTATGTAGGGCTTCCTGTACGAGCTCGAGAGGGCGGATGCCTGGGTGAAGAGCCGCCCGTCGTAGACCGAGGCCACGAAGTCTCCGATCGACTTGCGCTCCGCGGCGATCTCGGGGTTGACGACGTAGTCGCCGACGACCAGTCGCGAGTAGTAGACGCGTATGTCGAGCCTCGACAGCCGCTCGGGGACGCCGCTCTGCCTCTCCCTCTCGTCGACCACCACCCGCGGGGGTATCATCCTCGTCACCCGAACGGGAAGTGGTGGTAGATATACAGTCCCGCGGCCGTCGCCAGCGCGAGGCTGAGCACGCAGGCGGCCCAGTCGTACCAGGTCGCGCGCATCGCGTAGAGCGACGTCGGCCTGGGGGTGGAGCCGTAGGCCCTCGACTCCATCGCCTCGGCGAGCTCTCCGCTCCTGACGACCGAGTTCACGACCAGCGGGACCAGGATGGGGACGAGGTTCTTCGCCCGCTTGAGGAGGCTCCCCTTCTCGAACTCCAGTCCCCTGGACTTTTGGGCGTCCATTATCTGGGATGCGTCGAGCATCACGACCGGGATGAAACGCACCGCCGTCACGAAGGCGAAGACCACGTCGCGCGGGAACCCCATCCACTTCATGATCTGCTCGAGCTCGTCGGGGGAGGTGGTCACGAAGAAGACGCTCGTCGAGCTGATGATCGCCAGGAAGCGGGCCGCATAGAGGATGGCGTGGAGGAGTCCTAGCCCAAGCACGAAGTTCACGCCGAAGATGAACAGCGCGAAGACGCCCGAGAAGGCCACTGCCCTGCCGATCCTCCTGAGCGACCGCGCCACGGCAGAGATAGCGAGGATGGCGCCGACCAGCAGGACGATCTGCCAGATCGTCTGCGCCATGAGGGAGAGCAGGAAGAACTCCGCGGCGATGAGGAGCCTCACCCGAGGGTCGAGCCTGTTGAACGGCGAGACCACGCGCTTGAACACGAAGCCGCCTGAGAGCCAGTACATCGCGCCTATCCCTCGCCCTCTCTTGGCCTCAAGCCGGAGACCCAGTCCCTGGCGCCGAGGACGTCGAGGAACGGCCTAGCAGGCCTCCTGGAGAGCCCGGCGTACGTCCTGAGCAGCTGGGGCTGGGTCACCCGCGCCCCTTCCAGGAGCCCCCGGTCGGACATTATCGTCGCCATCTCTCCGTCGGCGACCACCCTCCCCCCCGACATGACCACGAGGCGGGGCTGTATCGGCCAGAGGAACTCCACGTCGTGGGAGACCAGGATCACCGTCTTCCCGGCCGACCGGAGCATCCCCAAGATCTGCGCGAGCTTCTCCTTCTGGAGGGCGTCCTGGCCGACCGTGGGCTCGTCGAGCACCACGACCTCAGGGTCCCAGGCCAGGATGCAAGCCAGGGTGAGCCTCTTCTTCTCGCCGCCGCTGAGCACCAGCGGCGACGACCTCCTGTACTCCTCCAGGCCGAAGAAGTTGAGGGCCCAGTCGAGCCGTCGCGAGACCAGCGCGTCGTCGAACCCGAAGTTCTTCATGGCGAAGGTGACCTCGCTCTCCACGCTCTCCGAGAAGATCTGGTGGTCGGGGTTCTGGAAGGCCACCCCGACCCTCCTGGAGAGCGCGGCCGCGGTGGTCTTCCTGGTGTCCACGCCTCCCACGGTCACCGAGCCCGAGGTCGGCCTGAGGAGGCCGTTGGTGTGCCTTACCAGGGTGGTCTTGCCCGCCCCGTTCTCCCCGACGACCGCCACGGTCTCGCCGCTCTCGACAGCCAGGCTGACCCCCGAGAGCGCGGCCGCCCCGCCAGGGTGGACGTATGAGACGTCCCTGAACTCTATGAGAGTCAAAGGTCGTTGATCTCCTGGGCCAGCTCCTCCGGGGTCGAGGGGTTCCGCGGCAGCCTGATCCCGTCCCTCGCGAGGGAGGTGTAGAGCCTGGAGATGGGAGGTACGTTCACGCCGTACGATTCCACGCGGGGGTCTGAGAGGACCTCCTCCGGGGCCCCGTCAAGGACCTTGGACCCCCCCTCCATGACCACGAGCCTGTGGGCGAGGGGCACCAGGAGCTCGAGCCTGTGCTCCACGATGATGAACGTTATCCCGAGCTCCCTGTTGAGCCTCCCGATGAGCTCGGCGACCTCGAGCGCGGTCTTGGGGTCGAGGAGCGAGGTGGGCTCGTCGAGGATCACGAGCCTCGGGCGCATGGCGACCACGCCGGCGAGTGCCGTCCTCTGCTTCTGGCCGTCCGAGAGCTCGTGGGGGGCCCTCGTCGCGAGGTTGGAGACCCCCAGGAGCCTCATCGCCTCGTCCACGCGCGTCCTCATCTCCTCCCTCGGGACTGAGAGGTTCTGGAGCCCGAAGGCGACGTCCCGCTCCACGGAGAACATGAAGATCTGGTTCTCAGGGTTCTGGAAGAGGAAGCCCACGTTCTCGGAGAGCGTGCTCATCGGGGTCTTCGCCACCTCGAGGCCCCCCACGACGACGCGACCCTGGTACTCCCCGTGGTACATGTGCGGTATCAGGCCGTTGATGCACCGCAGGAGCGTCGACTTGCCGCAGCCGCTTGGCCCTGCGAGCAGGACTACCTCGCCTTCCCCCACTTCGAGGGTCACGTCCCTGACGGCCGCCCGAGCCGAGTCAGGGTACCTGAACGACAGCCGCTCTACCGAGGCAAGGGTCTTCCGGCCCGGTCCGCTGGTTCTCGCGCTCAAGGTTTCTCCCCCAGCCCGGCTCTCGAGAGCCGCGCCTTCGAGCGACCCCCTGGCGACGCCTGATAGGCTTTTGGGCGACGATGCGAACCTGGCAGTCTGCTCACCGACCACGGGCGGATACCATTTTATTGGTCGATACCAAATTCTTATTAAAGTCAGCGGTGGCGGGCTTCCCGTGAGATCCGGAAGCGCGGGAAGGCTCGACAGCGTATCGTTGGGGGGGATCGCGGTCTTCGGTGCAGCCGCGGTCGTCCTTGCAACCATCTCCCATGCTCTCGGGCTGGACTTCCCGCTGATACCATACCTGCAGTTCGACTTCGGCGAGATCGCGATCCTCCTGGCCTTCTTCATCTTCGGACCGCTCCCAGGGCTCGTAGCCGCCTTCATCGAGTTCGTGACGCTCATGGCGCTCGGCCAGGCCGCCCCCATAGGTCCGATCCTCAAGCTGCTCTCGATCCTCGCGTCCCTGGGCGGCATATGGGCAGGGACATGGCTGGTCTCCAGGTCGCGGAGCCCCGACTTTGCAAAGGCGGCCGCGCTGGGGACCGTCCTCGGGGTCATCGCGAGGGTGGTCATCCTCACGGCGGCGAACTACTACCTGATAGTATACTTCGGGGGCGAGTACGCGCTGAACGGGCTCGTCCCGTACCTCGCAGGGGCGTTCAAGGCGGTGGGCCTGACCCTTACGGCGGCCGACGGCCTCGGCCTCATACTCGTGTTCACCGGGGTCTTCAACGCCCTCCAGCTCGCGTTCGTGGCGGCGGTCTCGTGCTTCCTCGTCGGGCTCCCGCAGGTGAAGGCGGCGAGGGCGGCAGGGAGGAGCCTCTGGGTCGTGTCCTACCTGCGGCTGGGCCGCAAGGCTTAGCGTATCTCTGCAGGCTTGTCCTTCAAAAGGGACGAGATGAGGCTGAGCGCCGCCTCCCCGGCCTTCGCCTCGGGCATGGCGCATGTGAAAGACGCGGCGGTGGGGTGCCCTCCGCCCACGCCCTGGTCCTTGGCGACAGAGGCGGCTACGTCTGTCCCGAGGTGGACCTTCGTCGACTCCCAGAACCTCTGGTTCGCGCGGAGGCTCCCCCTGGTCTCCCCGCTGGTCTCCCCGGTGACTATGGCGACGTCCGCCCCCATCGAGACCAGGGACCTTGCCACGTTCGACTGGAAGGAGCCCACGGTGGTGGTCACGACGACCCACCCCGCGACCCTGTACAGCTTCAGCCTCCGGGCGGACTTTAGCTTCGCTATCACCTCGCCGTAGTCCGGAGGCGACCTCAGGAGGAGTCGGGCGTCCTCGATGCTCGCCCCGCTGTCGATCAGGCGGACTACCTCGCGGAGGGTCCTCTCCTTCGCGATCAGCAGGTGCTGCGAGTCGAAGAGTATCCCCAGGAGGAGGGCTTGGGCTGCGCTCGGCTCTGCCTTGACCCCCAGCTGCCTGTACATGGTCGCCACGATCTCAGATGCGGAGGACGCCGTGCTGTCGACGAGCATATGGTCGTAGAGCGAGCCCTCCTGGAGCGGGTGGTGGTCCACGAGCACCTTGACAGCGGGGCTCTGCTTGAGCTTGGCGAGCCAGTCCTTCAAGAGCTCGGCGTGCCCGATGTCCACGGCGACCAGGAGGTCGTACTCCCCGCCGTCGCCCTCGCCCTCCACTAGGTGCTCCTGCCTGAACGACTCCGCGAGCCTCCTCGTGAGGAGGCTCATGCCGTCCGGGATGATGACGTCCACACGCGCGGACGGCGCGAGCTTTCCCATGAGCCGGGATATCGCGAAGGCCGCCATGTACGAGTCGGGGTCGGCGTGCCTGTGGCAGATGACACCCATCCGCCTGATCTTCTCAGGAGCTATGAAGGGGAATGAGGCCTCGGTCATCGGGCACCGCTACCTTGCGGCGGGCGCCCCGCGCAGGCGCACCTGGTCCTGAGGTCCAGGGCCCATCCCTAGGACGAGTCGTTCCGTCCCGTCTGGGCCTGGGGGGCCCTTCCCTTTAGCATGTCGTCTATCTTCGTCTGGAGCTCCTTGAGATTCTCCTTGAAGCGCGTCTCCTGCTTACCCAGGACGAGGTTGCGGGTGTTCGAGACCTCCTTCCGCTCCTGGAGCTCCTTTGTTATCGAGTCCTTTGAGACCTTGATTAGCAGGTTCCCAGCGTACTTGTAGATCTGCTCCCCCTCGGGGGTAGTCTTGAGCTCATCCAGCGCGCGGTCGACCTCCGCCAGCTCGGCCTCCACCTGCTGCTTCTGTACCTGGACAGCCTGTAGGTTCTGCTGGAGCTGCTCCAGCCTGGCGAGCTGCTCCCTCAGCCACGGGGGTATCTCTTGCTGGCTCAATCTTTCGGTCTCCGCGAGTCTGGGAGGCTAAATAAAGCCTTCAGCGCCCCGAGGCCAGGTCCGACGCGGCCCTAAGGCGTTCGAGGGCCTCGTCCTCCGTGGAGGCGCTGAACTTTAGCGAGACGCCCGAGCCCTTCCTCGCGACGGTGATACCCGCCCCCCTGGCGGCCGAGGCGGAGACCGCTCCGCCCTCGAGATTCAGTTCGACGCGTATGGCCCTTAGCGGGGCCCCTGCAGGCCGCTCACCTTTGGGCCTTGGTCGAGACGTCGTAGGCGCCACCGGCCACGGTGTACCCGCAGCTCGCGCACTTCCAGATGCCAGCCGAGACGCGCCTAAGCCTCATGTTCGAGCAGGACGGGCACTCCTTCTTCGCCTTTAGCGTCCGGTGGACGTTCGAGTACCTCTTCCGGAGGGTCCCGCCGTACTTGGCCCCCAGGCCCCTCAGAGACTTGGACCTAGCCACCCGCGGTGGCCTCCTTTATCTTCTGGCGTATCTCCCTGCCCTTCGCTATCGACCATTCGGCCGCCGTGAGCACCTGCTCGGGGGTGAACGAGCCAGGCTCGCCCTTTTGCCCGGCGCAGATGTGGCCCTCGTCCTCGGTGTCCAGCGTTATCCTTGCGTCCATCACCGCCTCCTCCTCCTCGGTCGGGTCCAGGACGAGGGTGCCGTTGATGGTCGCCATGGTCACAGAGACCGGGACCTTCCTCACAGGCAGCGGCAGCCGCTCGCCCGTGTCCTTGACCGTGTCCCCGTCGAGCACGAACCTGGGCATCTTGGCGGTCAGGAGGGCGGCCACGACGGCGTAGCTGGTGGCGTCGAAGAGGTTCCCGTCGACGTTCAGTATGTTGACGTCGACGAAGACCGAATAGACCCACTTGCCCTCCTTTATCACCAGGGACGAGACGTCGATCATCTCGGACTCCCTCACCCCCCTGTCCACCACCCTGGCGAGCTCGATCGCGCTCTCGTCGGGCGGGCCGGCCTCGAGATATGAGGCAGCCATCGGGAGGACCTCCGCGCCTACGATCAGCAGCCCCTTGTCAGGGGTGTCCGGGAACGGGACGCCCTTGTCTATCTTGACCCCGGCGAGCACCTGGGTGTCGCCGAGAGTCACCATCGCAGACCCGTTGGCCTTTTGGATGACGTGGGTCTTTATCTCGAGCTTCCTGTACTCGTTGACCCCGCGCCCGTCCAGGCGCTTGCCCTTGGCCAGGGCGTCCACTATCTGGTTGCGCTTTATCGTCTCTACCACGAACGACTTTGGCATTCTCTAAGCCTCCATCATCTCTGCGGCCGGCGCAGAGGAGTCTGGGGCGGCCCCGTCGAAGTACCGCTTGAGAAGCGCCTCCCTCTGAGCCTGATAGACCTTCATCCCGCCTGCCTTTCCGAGCTCGACCGCCTGCTTGAACTCGTCGAGCGTGAAGAGCCCGTCCATCTGCAGCAGAGTGACCTGGTTCAGGTTCGGCATGAACGTGAAGGGCATGTCGCCGGACCCCTCCTTGTCCTCGATGTCGTTGAGGTCTAGGACGACCTTGCCGTCGACCTTGCCGACGGCGCACCCCACGACGAGGTCGCGCATGTTGATCCCCGCGTCCGCTAGCGCCAGCGCGCTGGCGGTGACTCCCGCCACCCTCGAGCCGCCGTCTGACTGGAGGACTTCGACGTACACCTGGATCGCGGTCCTCGGGTAGTCCTCAAGGAACAGAGCAGGCTGGAGGGCCTCCCTGATGACCTTCGATATCTCGATCTCCCTCCTCGACGGCGCCGGGTTCTTCCTCTCCTCGACCGAGAACGGCGCCATGTGATACCTGCACTTTAGGAACGCCCTGTCTGCCAGCTCGAGGTGCTTCGGGTGCATCTCCTTCGGCCCGTACACCGCCGCGATTATCTTGTTCTTCCCCCACTCGATGAGGGCCGAGCCGTCGGCGTTCTTGACCACGCCCACCTCGATCTTCAGCGGCCTCAGCTCGTCCCAGCGGCGCCCGTCTGTGCGGATCCCGTTCTCGTCGATCAGCCTTCGCTTTTCTTCAGTCAATTCTATTCACCGCTATCCCCTTCAGCCGCAGGCTCAGGCGTGACGGGGGCCCCTAGGAGACGCTGGACCCTGGCCGTGAGGTCGGCCATGTGAGCGCCCTCCTGTACGAGGTTTATCGCAGCCACCGCCTTTTCGGTCCCTTCGGGCGTGCCGTCGACGACTATCATGCCGTTCTGACCGACCTTGACGTTGCAGGCGGTCAGGTCGGCGATCATGTTGATCATGTAGCCCTTCCTGCCAATGAGTCTGGGGACCTTCATCGGCGAGATCCTGACTATCTCCCCCTGGGGTATCTTTCCGAGCCCTGGGCCGCGGATCGAGAGCTGCGGGTCCTTGGTCCGGTCGAACGCCTCGATCTTCGCGAGGAGCAGGTCTCCGACCCTGAACCTCGTCATGAGGTCGTGGGTCGCGGGAGAGAAGTCCCTCCCGAACACGAACTGCCCTGGGAGGTACCCGACGAAGCAAGAGTTGATGTCCGCCTCCCAGCCATACCCCGTGACGTTGACGACCTTACCGACGACCATGTCCTCCGCCCTGGGCATGTAAGCCCCCGAGAGAGGGATCACCTTGACGCCGTTCTGTGCGACCTCCGCGAGCCCGACGCGGAGGGCCACCATGTCGTTGCCTCGCCGCTGGACGAAGGAACCCGGCCTATAGTCGCCGGTTACGATGACGTCTCCCGGAATCACCTGTTTTCTTATGATATCGACCAATTTTCTATTTCACCAATGTGACTTGAGCCGAACCTCGCGTCGCCGATCCCAACTTCTCAAGTAGCCCTGGTTGGGTCGCCGCTGGGACTTCTATTATCGCAGACAATCCACCGTCCCCTCCCCACTCCTCTTTAAGTATCTCGCCAAACCCCTTGAGCACGCCTATGGTCTGACCCGCGTACTGGGCGGGCGCCTTGACCACGAGCCTCACCTTCTCCGACTTTAGAGGGAGTATCTTCCGGATCTCCTCGAGGACCGTCTTCATCTGCTCGTTGGCGTCCTTGAACGGGTCGAAGGCCACCCGGGCGTCCTGCATGGCCTGCTCGATCCGGACAGGAGGGTGCGGAAGGCCTGTCTTCGGATCTACGTAGGTCTTCGCGATCATGTTCACCACCTGCCTACGCTTCTCCTCGGTCATCCGGTGGCGCTGCTCCTGGGTGAGCTGGAGCTCGCCACGCCTCAGCACCTCCACGGCGGCCTTTGCGTGGTCGTCGGTCCCGAAGTGCTTCTTGAGCTTCTCTCCCGGCGCCCTGAGCCCCTTGTTCGCGTCGGAGAAGACCTCGTCGATCCCGATCACCTGAGACGGCTCGATGGCTTTGCCCGTCTTGTAGGCGAGGGCGGAGTCTGGGTTGACCATTATCTCGTACCGGTCTCCCTCTATGACCAGCCTGACCGTGGTGAACTTGCTGGACATTGCCTACATCAGGCTAGGCTCCCTTGCCGGGAGATTTGTCGCCGCCGCGCGTCTTTGCGGCGGCAGCGTACTTTGATATCTCGTCCTCGGTGAGGCGCCGCATCTTCTTGGTCTTGGCGTCGACCACGGCGGTCTTGATGTGGAATACGCTCGACTTGTCCTCGCTCACGAGGTATATGCACTCGATCGCGAGGGTGACGCCCTGCTCGAGGGAGAGGCCCGTGCTGTAGTTCTTCTCGAGGTACTCGTTGACCTGGTCGCTGCCAGCCCCGATCGCAATGGCGTCGAACCCCAGGTAAGCGCCGGTGGGGTCGGTGAGGAAGACAACCGGCCCGCGGTTCTCGTCAACCCCAGAGATTATGAGTGAGACGCCGAAAGGCCTGACCCCGGCGTACTGCGTGTACTGCTGGTTCAGGTCTGCGATCCTCTTGGCCACCGTCTCGATGTCGACGGGCTCGTCGTAGACCAGTCGGTTGCTCTGCGCTATCACCCGAGCGTTGTCGACCTGTATCCTTGCGTCGGGGATGTATCCGGCGCCGACCGCCCCTATGTGGTCGTCGATCTGGAACATCTTGACCACCGACTCGCCGCTCTGGAGCTTCCTCCCCCTCTCCTCGACCGCGAGCACCACCCCGTCGTCTGTCCTGACGCCCACGGCGAGGCTCCCACGCCTGACGGTCTCCAGGGCGTATTCGACCTGGTAGAGCCTCCCGTCGGGGGAGAAGATCGTGATTGCCCTGTCGTAACCCGCAGAAGGTGCGAACATTATGCCATCTGGTCCTCTTTTGCTAGCCGGGAGCCATTTCTGGTTGTTTTAAACCCTTCTGGGTTTTTCGCGCCATCCACCGCCAGAGAGCTTTTTGAGCGCCCTCGTCGCGGCCCCGCTCCAGAGCGAGAGCATGCCGGTAAAGTCGGTGGTGATAGAGAGGCAGGTCCTAGACAGCGTGCTCTCGTACTCCAGGATGTTCCACCCGCGCGAGGGGATACTTCTCCTCCGTGGCAAGTCCAAGGGAGGCGTGGTCGAGGTCACCGGCGTGGTCATCCCGCCCAACGCGATACACGGCAGCGGATTCTCGGGTTTCGGCTGGCAGATGGTCCCCATCGACCTGAGCTACGTCGGGGTGGCCCACTCGCACCCCTCGGGGTACGCGGTCCCCTCGCACCAAGACGTTCTGCACGTAACGGGGAAGATAATGGTGATCGCCGGGGCGCCGTACACCGACGAGACCTGCCTTAAGGTGTACAACACGCACGGCGAGCCGCTGCCGTTCACGGTAAGGTAGCGGCGGCTACTTCGCCTTCTCGGGGAGCATCCCTGTGGTGAAGATGGTTATCACCACGTCCCTCAGCTGCGCGATCTCCTCCAGCTCGAGGTCGGGCTGCGTCGTGATGAGCATGAGGTTGTTACCCACGCCGAAGATGACCATGTTGACCTTCTCCCTCTTCACGAAGGTGTACTGGATCTTACCGAAGTACTGGTCCCAGGTCTTGTCGGTCCCTATCTGGATCGTGAGGTTGGCCATGAGCCGGAGGTCCTCGCTCGCAGGCTCTAGGGACGAGATCCCCTTCCTCATCCCGCCGGCCACCACTCGGCCTGTGTCGTCAAGGACACCTGCGTATCTCACGCGCCGGTCCATCTTGAAGACCTGAAAGCAAAGCTTGTCTAACGGATATGTCATTCAGAATTGAAAGGGCGTACACTCGCGTTCGATATAAATTTTTGACCCGGAGCGAGAACGAGCGCCCCACGGCGGGGGGCCCCAAGTTGATGCCGTTGTGTAGCACGTTTGACCCCGTCGCAAATGACGGCCAGCCTGCGGTGAAGAGCCGGTGTAGAGGCGAAGATGGCATTCGAAGAGATGTTGGCGATTCTATTGGGCACAGGCGCAGGAGCCGCGCTGGTCCTGTACACGGTCAAGCCGAGGCGGGTGGACGCCGCGCGACCGTCAGCCCCCGCGGTCTCGAACGAGGGAGTCGCATCAGCACCGCAATCGCAACCCGGACCGCGGTCCGAAGCAGGGGGCCGGGCGGTCGCCGGCGTGCAGACGACGGAGGTCGATGCTACGGTCTCGGGACCGCTCGCCACGGTGGCGGCGGGACCTAAGCCATCCGGCGCAAGCGATGCGCCCGTGGGTCCGTTCTCGACGGTCACCCCCGCTCCGGCGTCGCCGACCGGTCCGTTCGCAGGCGCTCGCACCTCGTCCGTCGCGAGGACCCACAGGGCGCCGAGGAGGAGCCCGCCTGGCCCAAGGGCGTCGACCAAGCCCAGGGCGCCGGGCGCCGCCAGGACCATCAGAAAGCGGCTAGACTGAGCCACGGTGCTCGGGGCCCGCCGAAGGCGCGTGCAGGGGCGCGACGAGGGCCTTAAACCAGCGTCCTCACCTTTTTGACGGGGCCAGATGAAGCGCGGCCCGATGATAGGATTCCACCTCTCCATCGCAGGCTCCCTGGACCAGTCGGTCGACAGGGCTGTCGAGATGGGATGCACCACGTTCCAGATATTCACCCGGAACCCCCGAGGGTGGGCGTTCAAGCCGCTGGACGGCGGGCAGGTGGAGCTATTCAGGTCGAAGAGGAGCAGGGCGGGGTTCGAGAGGGTCGTGGGCCACATGCCCTACCTCGCCAACCTCGCCACTTCCGAGGGCGAGTACCAGAGGAAGAGCAGGGACTCCCTCGCCGCGGAGGTCGCACGCTGCTCCAGCCTGGGCATCGACTACCTGGTGGCGCACATAGGGTCGCACATGGGGAAGGGAACGATGGAGGGCGTGAAGAACGTCGTCGCGGCCTGCAACCAGGCGCTCGAAGCGGACCCGGGGAGGACTGTCATCGCCATCGAGACGATGGCGGGGCAGAAGCACAGCGTCGGCTCGAGGTTCGAGGAGCTCAGGCTGATACTCGACGGGGTGAAACAGCGGAAGAGGATCGGCGTGTGCTTCGACACGTGCCACGTCTTCGCTGCGGGGTTCGACCTCGCAACAAGGCCGGCGGTTGAGGCCACAATGGGGATGTTCGAGGACGTCGTTGGAAAGGACGTGCTCAGGGTCGTACACCTGAACGACTCGAAGGGGCCGCTGGGCAGCGGCCTGGACAGGCACGAGTACGTCGGCAAGGGGCAGATAGGGGAGAAGGGGTTTAGGGCATTCCTGCACCACGGGGAGATCGCCGCCCTCCCCATAATCATGGAGGTCCCGGTGGAAGAAAGGACCCAGTTCGAGGAGAACCTGGCGGTGGCGCGCCGGCTACTGGCCTAGGGCCTGGCCTTTTTGACCGATGGAGCCTCTTCCTCGTCGTCCCCGTCCTCAGGGGCAACCCACGAGAACTTGCGCTGGAGCGACTTGCTGTAGAGCTTGCTCCAGTCCAGGCCGACCTTGTCGCACCACTCCTTGTAGACCCGGGGGTCGATGTAGTTCTTGAGAGAGGTGTTGAGGTTGTACTCCTTGGTCCTCTTCACCAAGTCGATCTCCATCTGCATCTTGGCGGCCATCTGCTCTCGCTTCTTCGCCCGGTACTCCTCGAGCTTCTGCTCCTTCTTCTTGAGGGAGTCCTCCCAGGTCTTTGGGATGGTCCTCTTGTGGTTGCAGTATATCGCCGCGGCGAGGTTGGCGTACTTTGCAAAGTAGAGCTTGTCCAGGTCAGGGGCGTTCTTCATGTTCTTCGACCCTAGGTAATCCTCGACGGTCTTCGTGGCGTGGTAGGTCCTGAAGACCTTCGCGCTGATCCCGTCGATGATCCCCGAAAGGAAGGCGTTGACCTGGGAGGAGCCGATGTCCTCGAAGAGCTGGTCGCCGGGCTTCTTGCCGGTCATGAAGTCACGGAGGTTCTTAACCAGCGTCGGGTCGGGGGCGCTCAGGGTCTTCACCCAGCGGACGCTGTCCTTTCCGAGAAAGTCGAACTCTATCGCCCTGTCGTCCAGCCTCTTGATGTGCTCGACCCGCAGGGTGGTCGCGCCGACGGTGTCGGCCTCGTCCTCGTCCTTCTCGTCGCCGACCCTCATCCCCACCTCATCGATGAGGTAGCAGACCGAGGCGACCTCCCGCTCCGCGCGCTTCTTGGAGGAGAGCTTCCTCCTGATCTCCTTCTGGAGCTCCGAGAGGCTCTCGCCGATCCTCTTCGCCTTTTCGTACTTCTCACGGTTGCGAGACTGCTGAATGTCGGAGCTCTCGTGGGGCCAGACGTACTTCTCCTTCCCGGTGAGCTTGTCGATCCACCGCGCCACCCAGATCGACTCGTGGTCGTGGACTATCTCGCCGAAGCTGCCGAACTCGGTTGTCAGCTCCTTGACGGACTCGTCGAGGTTGAGCGTGACGTCCTGGGCAGTCACCCGCGGCTTCCAGCTCCCCCTGAGCGGGTGCTGCCCGCGCCCCATGAACAGCCCGGGGGGCTCGGCGAGGTAGTTCGCGAGGTCTATCTCCTTCCCGTCGAGGACCGCCTTGCCGTACTTCGCTCTAAGCGCCTCCCTCTTCTCCTTGCGGGCCTCGGCGAGGGCCTTCTTCTCCTCCTTGCTCATCGCCTCCTTCTCCGCCCTCTCCTTGTCGACGAACCTGTAGAACTGCGCGAGGTCGATCTCTTCGAACTTGGCCTTGTTGGCCGGGGGCGGAAGCTGCTCGACGAAGTACTTCATGAAGTTCGAGCGGAAGACGGGGTCCTGGACGTAGGGCGTGTCCTTCTTCTTTGCGAACTGGTACGCCATCTCCTCCGCGAGAGGGGAGAGCCTGACCTCCTGGCCCATGTACCGGATCGAAAGACCCTTCGGGACGTAGGGGTCAGGGAAGGCGATCCCGTTGTGGGTGAACGTCTTCCAGACGGGCATCCGTGCCGAGTCGGAAACAGGCGTTTAAAAACAGGACAGCGCGGAAGGCGGCCAACTTCCGTCCGGGGGCGGTCGCGGTAAAATAGCAGGGTTGGGCATGCGCGGGTGGCGGGCCCGTAGCTCAGTTCCCAGAGATGGGAGGGTAGGCAGGATAGAGCATCGGGCTTTTAACCCGAGGGTCAGGCCGAAGCCCCCTATGCGGGTTCGAATCCCGTCGGGCCCGCCTCCCCCCGGGTCCGGAACCTGCCGTTAAATGGGGAAAAGAACCGCTTCGTCATGGTCGAAGGGCAGCGAAGGAGGACGTCGAAGTACGCCCACCTGCTCGAGGAGGACCCGGCCTTCAGGGCCTGGCTCGCGAACGTCGTGAGAGGCTCGCACAACACGGGCGCGCACTACTTCCTACGCATGGGCTTCCTCTGCGACGAGGTCTACCACATCCCGCCCTCCGGGATCGCGGCGATGAACAGGGTGGAGCTGATGACCTTCGTCTCGAACGTCATTTCGGAGCTGGAGGAGCGCGGGGCCGTCGGGAGCACAATCAACTCCTACGTGAAGGCGGTAAAGTCTTGGGCGCGCTTCAACGGCACGAAGCTCGACGAGAAGGTGAACGTCCCCGAGAGCGAGAACATGTACGCCGGGGAGGTCGTCCCGAGGCCTGAGGAGGTCCAGACCCTCCTGGACCACGCGCCCTTGAGAGTGAAGGTCGCCGTCTCCCTCATGGCCTTCGCAGGCCTCCGCCCGGGGACGATAGGGGATTCCCGCGGAACGGACGGGCTGAAGGTGAAGGACCTGCCCGAGATGGAGGTCAGGGACGGCAGGGTCGCGTTCTCGAAGATCCCGACGCTCATCACCGTGAGGAAGAAGATATCGAAGATACGCAAGCCCTACGACACCTTCGCGCCGGCGCAGGCCCGCGAGTACATCCGCCAGTACCTCGAGGACAGGATGCGGGCGGGCGAGGCGGTCACGCCGGAGACGGCCGTCGTGACGGTGAGCGAGTTCAACGCCAGGACGCCACGCAGCGGCGCGGCTTCAGGCCTTGTGACGGGCGCGGCTGCTTTCTGAAAATACCAGTACGTGAAGTAGCACTCGGCACAAAGCGGGGGCTATTTCTGGCCGCCGGCTGTCCGCACAGCTCGCATCGCAATATCATGCGACTAGACCCTGCTGGTTCGGTCGGCTTGATTGCTTAAACGGGCTTTGGTGTCGCCTCCAAATTCCCCTTTCGAACCCTGAGGCTGCGCTCGGATGCAGACGTGAAGTAAACATAGCACCATGCTCGAATGCATCGGCCAGGCTGCTCTGCTCTTGTTCCCCGTTACAAGACCACTCGAAGACGGATGGAGGAATTGCTAGAGATGTCGACTTCTCAACCTCCGGGAGGGTCAGAGACAGCAGAGGAGCTGTACGAATGGGCCTACGACAGCGTTCAGAGCAGGTGGGTCAAGATAACTGCAAAGAATAGCCAGGGGAGAAGGTGCGGCCGATGTGGATGCCCTTGCCCGTGTACATGCGCGGATTGTCTGTATCAGTGTTGCTCGGAATAAGTACAAACCAGCGCGACGGCACTAGCCCGGACCTGAGCAGAACCGGTTGGCTACGGCATGACAACGTTGGCTAACCCGAGTCAGGGAAGGAGCAGTACGAGGCTCGGGTTGGAGCACAAGCATCCGGGCGGCCTTTGCAAGAAGTGCGGCTGCAGATTGTCCCTGCTGGTGCCTCTGTCTCGGAGGATGCCTGCTCAGACAAGTGAAGAGCCACGGGACACGAGCCGTGGTCCCGCAGCGAATCTTGGTCAGGACGTCGTCGTAAGGGTGAGCGTGGAGCTCACGTGCTTGAGGGAGCGAATCCTGGAGAACAGGATCTCCTTGAGCTTCTGGTCTGATTCGGCCTCGACCTCGACAATCATGTCGTAGACGCCGTAGACCTGGTAGACCCCGACGATCCCTTCCACCTTCTTCAGCTCTGACTGCAGCTCGGCCTCCGAACCCAAGTCAGTGTTGACCATGACGAAGGCCCTCCTCATCGGTTGCGTTCTGCGCTGAGATGGCGTAAATAGTTTCGTCCTCAAGAGTTCCGCCGACCGAATCAGCAGGCAAAGCCATCACTGGCCGTGTCTGGATTCTATCTGAGCTGAGATTTTATCCCGCGCAGCCGAGCCTCGTCGTCTCCGAGCAGCGATTCGAGCGCGAGCAGCGCGAGTTCTCTGGTTTCCCTCTGCTCGGCGAGGTTTTCATCATTGTATTTCAAGAATGGGATGATGCGAGTCACCACGGACTTGTCGTTCTGCTTGCCGAGGGAGATGAGAGCGCTCTGGACGACGAGATAGTTCGGGTACTTTAGCAGCCTGAGCAAGAGAGGAATGAGCCTCCTGTCTTGGATTTCTTCCATGGCTTCGGCGGCGTCACCGACCGCGAATGTCTGGTCGTAATTCTTCTCTACAAACCTGATCATGGCAGGGACGGCGGAACTCGCAAATTTTCGGAGCCATCTGATGCATGTCATGTCGCTGCCGTCGTCAAGTTCTGCATCGTTGTACGCCAAGAGGATCCTCAGGATGAGCTCCGAGGATTGATTCCCTCCAATGCGACCAAGAATCTCCGTGACGTACTCGATGTAGTACCGACCCTCCTTCTCACTCTCATACCTCTCAACGAGCTGGATTAGCGCCGGCATGGCCGAGTCCTTTCGTCGGACAAGTTCTTCAATCGCACCCTTCGGCTCGACCAGTGCCTCCCTCCCGCTGTACACCGCTTCCCGGTCATTGACGAGAAGCGACTCCACCAGTGGAGCGGTACTCTCGTTCAACTTGGCATCTCCCAGCCCCTCGGCGGGGCTAACTCGATATAACCATCACCACCAACGGTTTGCTCGTTCATCAAGGAGAAGGGGATCGAGGCATTCGTCTCCGAGGAGAAGGGAGCCCGCGTTGTCCTCTCGGACGACAACAAGACAGAGACGAACCTCTCCGAGTGGGCGAAGACCATCCCGCGGGAGAGCTTCGAGCCGATCGAGGTGCGCACTGCCATCCCCGGTGAGAAGAGTACGTTCTACGCGTACTGCACCTCCGTGAGGGTGAAACACCTCGACGGGAAGAAGGTCAAGGTCGTGGTCTCCTACAGGAACGAGAAGCTCGACGACAGGCAAGGACCATCCTTCTACGTCACGAACATGAGGTTCTGGGAGTCGAAGAAGGTGCTCCAGACCCTGGCGATGCGCTGGCCGATCGAGTGTTTCCATCGTGACGCGAAGCAGAGCCTTGGGCTCGAGGACTACCAGGTCAGGAAGGTCAGAGGCGTCAAGCGCCACGTAGCGATGGTCTTCTTCGCCTATGTCCTCCTGTAGCTCGGCTCTGGCTTCGAGAGGATCATGGGGAACATCAAGGCCAATCTACGAACGATTGGCTCGAGGTGCAGGCTCGCCGGGACTGAGGTGCTCAGCTCCCTGATCAGGTTCGTGGTGAAGATGGCCCACAAAGACATGGACGCCAGGAAGATAATGGACCTGCTCACGAAGCCGCTCGAGAGTTCGGGATACTGGCGCTAGAACAGAATGCCAAACTTCAGTCTAACTCGCCCAGGACTTCCAGCGGATCGTCATCGCTAGCCGCTCGCGACTGCACTGCACGTGCCGTTCGGGTAGAACCTTACTCTCCATCCGTTCGCGTTGAGTCCCTTGTGTTAGTGGAACTACCTTCTTTCAACTGGACAAACCTCTCATCTATCGACGACAGAAAGGCTCCAGACAGCCAAACCATTTTTCAGGCATTTTTGACGAGGGACCCTACTGGAACCAGCAGGGGGTTTCATTGAAATGGATAACCAACCCGCGCCTCACCACTGCGCGAGTCCCGGATCGATGATGCCGAGTTTTGTTCATGGTGGTTTGTAAACAAGGAATGGGATACACTGGGGAGGCTGCCAACACTCGACAAAGGGTTAAGATAGCGTCAGAGAGTATCTCCATCGGAAAATTTCCTTTGACGTGGTATCTGAGTTCCTCCTAAAACTTCCGAGTCTCTTCCTGAATCAGACAGTCACCGCATTGAAGACTGCTCGGTTCAAAAGCGGATTGCTTATCGTAGATGACTTGAAATTTGACCGACAGGTCAACGAGGTCGGAAATAGAAAACTTCGTGAAAGACTTGGGAATAGCGTCTCTCCGGGCCGATAACGAGGCGAGCAATTCTTACTTCTTCACCCTCGTGTTTACAACTCATCAACAATCCGCAGACAAGATTAGCCAAGCCTGGAAGGTAGAAGGTTTGTCATCAGCATATCCGCTCCTGTCAGGAGGCGCGGCCTCAATTCTGGCTCGAAAACCGGTCATCGAACAATGATCGGACATGGTGAGTCAATACTTGAAACAATATAGAGACGGCGTAGTGCCGCCGAAAGACGATTTCTACCCACTTACAAAGGAGGCAACAGAGACTGTGGTGATGGAATCTGATTACCATCCCAGAAGATTTCTTTCCAGGTTTAACAGAATTATCTCTGAGGCGCTTGGGGAAGGCGTCTAGGAGGTTAACAAGGAGTTGTCTAGACTGTTCCAGAAAGCGAGGAGGATGATGACCAAGAAGGCGGAGTTCGTCTCCCTCAGATGATTCCCAATCCCTACGTCTGGGACTATTCTTCCGCGATAGCGGTGGAGATAGAAAAGTCCCCGGAGAAGAGCAAGGCGCAACTCCAGAAGAACTACCGGAAGAACAAGTAGTTCTACTCGAAAATCAGGTTCGTATTGACGTCGGATGCTCACAGGGAGCAGCTCCCGCCCATCCTCGGGGAGATGAACCCGCCCGCCGACCCGGAGAAGTTCATAGCCGATTCCATTCCCTTCAAGAACCTGAAAAGTCAATCCCGAGAAGGAGGAAGAGGGTTATGGTGAGACAGGAATGAAAGTGAAAAGTGACGAACAGCCGGCTTTGCCGGAACCACAGCGAGCTGAACTCTGGAATGACGTAGAGGCGGTGCTCATGTACATCATCGAGAACGGCTATACCAGCAGGGAAGAAATCGCGAGGGGGTGCTCCTCAAGCGCCACAGGCAACTACATGAGCGAGAGGTCCGTCTCAAGGCACCCGAGGGTGCTGACAGAGGCCGGGATGCTTCGTAAGGTCGGGAACGGATACGAGCCTTCCGAGCTGTCGAGGAAGCTATCCCGGCAGGATACGGTGTGAATCTGGAATGCAGAGCGGCATGGATCAGCCGGGGCACGAGTCGCATATGGCTATCTGCTGGACGAAGGTGTCCAGGTTGACTTGCGCCCCAGCAGCAGCGCCGAGATCGACGTAGTCGTACGAGCCGACGTAGACGACGTACCACTGATTGGCGGCGAGCTGGACGCTGACGTTGGCAGTGTACATGTTGCCGTTGAAGTAGGTATTGTTGTAGATGAAACTGCCCGATTGATCATATATCACGTTCACCGTGCCGGCCACCTGGTTGCCGGAACCATCGTACACCAGCAACTCCAAGTCCCCGTACGCGTAGACATAGCCGTAAATGTCAGCGTTGGCGTACCCCTGTCCATATACGGCTGCTTGTGTCGATATCACCATCGGGGCATTTGCCTGCGAGTAGTACCACAGCGCTATACCATCCCATGACGAAGCGGATGTGGCCCCGGTTCCTCCCAGGTCTGCGCCTATCTGCCCGCTGCTCGCGTTGGGACCGTACTGGGAGCATGTTGAGAGCCCACCGCACGATATACCTCCATTCCACGGGAAGGAGTACGGTGGGTAGTTAATTCCGCCGGCGCCGTAGGTCGACGCTCTTGCGATGGGGCGAAGCGCTCCTGCCTTGGGTCTCTGGGCCAGAGCGGATTCGTAACGCGCCTTTGCCTTGCTGCTGAGTTCTGCGATGGCAGGCTTCTTCAGGCCAAGGATTGCCTGCGAAGAGACGATCATCTCCTTCCTAGTTCTCGAAGCTCGCTGGAGCTCTCGCTGCTTGCGCTCGAACTCCTTCATCAGGTTCTCAAATGATCTGTTCGCCAGGTCGGTGAGCAGCTTCTTGTCCGCTCCTTTCGGGAAAGTCATCTTCCCAAGCGACGACGCCATCTCAAAGTGATTAGCGTCTTTGGTATTTACGCTTGACGAACGCCTGCTCACGCAGTTCGTACACCAACTCACAGGCGCTCGGAATCAATTCCTGCCGTCATCCTCAGCAGGCTTTGAGCAAGGCTCTGGATTTAGCAGGCCGACGCCAAAGAGCAGCATGGACACTAACTAGATGAAGGACCGGAGCGGCTGCAGGTGAGATCACGGAAACAGACGACCCCATCATCGCGGTTGCCAAGGTGCTTCCAAAGGGAGGCGGTCCAGCTGCCACCGGAGGTGAGGCAGAGGTCCGGGACGCGGCTCATCGCTGTCATCTCAGAGGACGCCGTGATTATCAGGAGAGCCGATGTGGTGCTGCAGAGGCATACCTCGCGAAGCGCGCTCGGTAGGCTCAGGTCGATGTTCGGGTAAACGCGCATAATGGATGTCGAGTAGCCGTCTTCGCTCACGACAAAGCCGCGTTGATAGTACTCGGCTGGCACATCCATCGCCATTTCTGATACTAATTTGGCCTCGTGCTCGCTTGGTAATTTTTGGTACTATGAAAGGTGCGGTTTAGAGACCAAGGGTTCGATCCTGAAGGGACAGATTCCTCGCAGGGGGTGGAACCCCGACCGCATCTTGGCTCAGGAAAGGGCCGCTATGATGGCTTGGGCGTCTGCTGTCAGCATTTGCGCCTGGGGCGGAGTGATCGCCTTGCCACTCCGGGCGTTGACCTCGTTGATGAATGCGCTAAGCTGGTTTATCGCCGCGTTGTTATTCCCGGAGTTTATCGAATTCAGCGCCGCGTTGAGCTTCGCAACCAGGCTGGTCCCAGTGCCGTGGGGAAGGTTCATCGTACCCACCAGGCTAGTCAGTGCCTGTACCGCCTGAGCAGGCGTCTCGACGGTCAGCGTCGAAGCTCCGGAACTCGCAAGGTGGGTCGAGTCCCCCTCGTACGTAGCGCTTATCGTTATGGTCGTCCCTGCGGCAGTTACGGGCGGCGTGTATGTGAAGGTGCACTCGCCAGAGGAGAGGCTGCAGCTTGCCGACCCAAAGGTCCCTCCTGCGCCTCCGTCGGAGAAGGCGTCCACCGTCCCGGTGGGCGTGATGGCTGTCCCGGCGTTCGAGTCGGTGACCGTGACGGTGCAGGTGGTAGCGATTCCAGCCGGAGTGGTCGGGCACGCGATGCTGTTCGAGGTGGTGCGCTTGGTCGGGACCAGGCTGCCGCTCCCGGAGCTCGATTGATGGACCGAGTCGTGCTCATACTTCGCGCTAATCGTGATTGTGGCGCCAGCAGAGCCAGGGGCCGGAGTATAGGTGAAGGTGCACGAACCCGAACTGAGGATGCAACTGGAAGAGCCGAAGGTCCCTCCTGCTCCTCCGTCGCTGAAGCTGTCGACCGTCCCGGTCGGCGTTATCGCGGTGCCGGTGTCCGTGTCAGCCACGTCCACCGTGCAGATGGTCGCCTGATTCACAGCGGTGGTCGGACAGTAGACTGTCAGTGAGGTCGTGCGCGGGTTGACGGTCAGGGTCTCCCCGGTGGCGCCGCAGGACGTGGTGAAGCCGTTGTTGTTGGCGTCGCCGGAGTAGGTTGCGCGCCAGTAGTACGTGCCTACAGCGGAGGCGGTGAATGGACCCGAAGCGGGCGCCTGTCCGTCTCCGGCCACAGTGACGGTGCTGGAGGTGTAGCCGCTCGCTGGACTCTGGCACGCGTTGTCCGAGTACACCGAGTAGGTGACAGTCCCGGTCGGGGCGTACCCGCCGCTCAGGCTGGCTGCGTCAGACGCCGAGCCTCCGAAGGGCATCGAAGCGGGAGACGCGGATGTTGAGAGCGTCGGGCTCGCCTTGATCACGGTGAGGACCTCACCCGCGCTTCCGCACGCGCTGCTGGCGGGATTGTTGTTGTGGTCGCCGCTGTAGGCCGCTGTCCAGTAGTAGGTCCCGGCGCTCGTGGGCGTGAAGGGGGCGGAGGAGTACGGGCCGTTGCCACTCACGCTCACCTGACTGCTGTACCCCGAGACGGCCTGGGTGCACGCGCTGTCGGAGTAGACCGTGAATGTGATCGTTCCACTGGGGTTGTATCCATTCGAGAGCGAGGCTGTATCGGTAGCCGGGCTGCCCACGACTACGCTCGACGAGGAGAGCGCAGTGGTCGTGGAAGGGCTCGCAGGGCTGACGACCACCTCCACCGCGTTGGACGCCGAATGATACCCCGAGACTCCCGAGTCCGAGACCACGGCGCAGTAGTAGGTCGTGCCGGTCGAAGCGGTGCCCGGCGTGAATGACAGCCCCGAGGCCCCCGTGTCGAGAGAGGAGCTGGAGCAGGAGGACGACGCGGAGCTGTACCACTCGACAGAGGCGGTGTTAAATCCAGAGTATGTCACGGCGGCAGACAGGGCGGCCGCTGGCTGACCGGCGCCGTAGGTTAGCGGTCCAGCGGTCGTGACAGCGACCGTCGGGTCTGCGTCAACGGTGAACGAAAGCGCGCTGCTCGTCGCTGTGCCGCCGTTCGAGTCGGTGACCGACACGCTGACGGAGAAGGGCGATCCCGCGGCGGTGCCGGGGGTGCAGGTGACGGTAGCGGAGTTCGGTGCCGTGCACCCCTCAGGTAGCCCGCTCCAGGTATAGGTGCTGAATATGCCTGATCCGCCGCTCGGCGACGCCGTGAAGGTAACCGACTGGCCAACGTCAGCCGGGTTGGGGGAAACCGCGATGGTGCCGGCAGAGAGGGGAGGGTAGACCGTGAGGGAGAACGTCTTGGTCACCGTGTTGCCGTTTGTGTCGGTCAACACAACCTGCACGGTATACGGGCTGCCGGAATCGGAGGTCGGAGCGCAGCTGAATGAGGCGCTCGAGCCGCTGCACCCGGACGGAAGGCCCGACCATGCGAACGAAGCATACGTGCCGGATCCGCCTGAAGCCCCTGCCGACAGGGTAGTGGTCCCTCCTGTGTACACAGGATTGGGAGTTGCAGAGGGCGCGGCGTCGAGCGCCGGGTCGACGGCCAGGGAAAGGGTAGCCGTTGCAGTGTCACCGTTCCCGTCAGTCACGGTGAGGCTGACCGTGAGGGGGGAACCTGTAGTTGCGGCGGGAGTGCAGTCAACGGAGGGAGTGTCTGAGTTGCCGCAGCCCGACGGGAGGTTAGTCCACGCGTAGGTGTAAGTCCCCGTCCCGCCGGTGGCGCCGGAGGTCGAGATCGTGGTAGCCTGGCCCACGTCCACCGGGTTGTGGGTAGCGGAGAGGGCGCCCACGGACAGGGCCGAAGTGACTGTCAAGGACGTGGTCCCCTTGCTCGCTGGGTTGCTCGAGTCCCCGGGGTAGGACGCCTCTAGGGTGACGCGTCCCGGGCTGCCTCCTTCGACGGTGACAGGGGCGCCGCAGCCGGTTATGGACGACCCGCCTGTGGACGGGGTGAACGTTATGAGTTTGCAGGTGTCCCCCGACGGGAAGGAGATGGTCCCCGCGCCTCCAGATTGGGAGAAGGTGACCAACTCGCCAGCCATCGACTCCGTGTACCCTGTCACGGTGGCGCCGCAGGGGGTGGTGGAGCCGACCTTGATGTCTGGGTCAGTGCATCCGACCGACGTGGTGGTGGAGGTGACGGAGGCTGCGTAGCCTGCGGTGAAGACGAATGATGTATCAGCTGTGACCAAGGCTGTGCCAGTGCACCCGGCGCTGCAACTGTATTTCACTCCGGAGCTGGTGGTGAAAGTGTCATAGGAGTAGGTGAGGGACCCCGTGGCCTGCACTGATATGCTCCCCCCTGTCCCGGTGTTGTCCACGGGGAGGACGAAGGGACCCCAGGACACCGTGACCCCCCAGGTGACGCCGGAGGTCGGGATGCCGCCCTGGTCGAATATGACGGTGTAACAGGGGAAGGTGTGGGGGGAGGTGCCAGGGTCGATGGACGAAATAAACGAGGACGATAGCGGGGCGCCGCAGTAAAGGTTGATGGTGCCGGCGTTGTAGCTGTTGTCCATCGTCCCGACGTTGTTAATGGTGCCGGCGTTGTAGATGCTGGTGTCGTAGGCGCCGGTGCCGGCGCCGCTCATCGACCCACTGTTGTTGATGGTTCCGCCGTTGGAGATGCCGGTGCCGGTGCCGGTGAAGCCGCCGCCGGTGCCGGTGCCGCTAATCGTCCCGCTGTTGTTGATTGTGCCAGAGTTGGAGATGCCGGTGCCGGTGCCGGTGCCGCTCATCGACCCGTTATTGTTGATGGTGCCAGAGTTGGAGATGCCGGTGCCAGTGGCGGTGTCAGTGCCGCTGCTGGTGCCGCTCATCGACCCGTTATTGTTGATGGTGCCGGCGTTGTTGATGCCGTTGCCGGTGGGGGTTAAGCCGCCGTCGGTGGCGGTTATGGTCACCCCCGAGGCTATGTCCAAGGTCGTCCCCGAGGAAATCGTGAGAGTTCCAGACAGGTTGCATGCGTCAGACGTGCCGTTCCAGGTCCCCCCGAGGGAGCCGGCGCAGACCGTCGAGCCGTCCGACGTGGTGATCGAGATCACGCTTTGGGCGTGCGCGGCCGGGGGCGCTGCCACTACTGCGAAGACCATGAAGGAGGAGGCTAGAAGGAGGAAGAGGACGAGGGGAGAAGACGGCTTCGTCGCCATGAACATGTTCGACGTTCCACTCCTTCCCTATGACGGCGGCTCCAAAGCCGAATAAGCCCAGTCTACGGTGATGCTCCCCGTCTTCGACCCGAACGAAGCCACCAACACGACCTTCCATGCAGGCGCGCTGTCGGTGAATCCCGGCGTGTCTCCGTTGGAGGTTAAGGTCTTTTGGATGAAGAGGGCAGGATTCGACGGGCTGGTGTAGTATCTGATGGTGACGGAGTCCTTATGTCCCACGCCAGTGGTGCTCAGGCCCACGGTCACGGTGCCGAGCTGACCGGAGGGGCTCGTGAAGACGGTGGCGGTGCTCGAGGCGGGGGTGAGGGTACTCTCGCCGTCGCCCGTGACCTCCTGGGTAGGCTGCCCCAACTTTGAGACGCTGGACTGGAGGCCGGTGATCTGGGACGAAATCCCGCTCAGTGTATTCTCTATGCTGGAGAGGTCCGTCTCGACGGTGGAGAAGCCGGATGTCACGGACGTGGATACGTCGGTGAGCGTCGTCGATAGACCCGAGACGGCGGTCTTGAGGCCGCCGAGGGTGCCAGACAGGCTCGTGAAGTTGCCCTTCAGGTCTGATTGCAGGGTCGAAAAATCCGAGGTGATAAAGCCGAGGGATATCACCTGCGAGTAGGTCGCCGTGATGGTCGTGTCACCATTGACGGAGGTTGTGCCCGAGCACCCTGTGCAGTCGTAGCTCACGTCTGAGCTCGTCACCGGGGTGTCATAGGCGTAGGTGAGGGACCCTGTGAGCTGCACGGTGATGCTCGCCCCTGTCCCTGTGTGGTCCTCGGGAAGGACAAAGGGACCCCAAGAGGCGGTCACGCCCCAGGTGACGCCTGAGGGGATGCCGCTCTGGTCGAATGTGACGGTATAGCAAGAGATGGCGTTGGGGGAGGGGCCGCCGTAAGACGTGTCCGACAGCGTGACGCCACAATAGTCGTTGATGGTGCCGGAGTTGGAGATGGCTACGGCGCTGTCGCTTCTGCCGCTCATCGTCCCGTTGTTGTTGATGGTGCCGGAGTTGGAGATGCCGGCGACGCCGGCGACGCCGGTGCCGCTCACGGTCCCATAGCTGTTGATGGTGCCGGAGTTGGAGATGCCGTTGCCGCCGGCGCTCACCGTCCCCGCGTTGTTGATGGTGCCGGAGTTGGAGAACCCGAAGCTTGCCGTGACGGTCACCCCCGCGCCCACGTCCAGCGTAGTCCCTGACGGGATGGTGAGATTAGGCGAGACCGTGCAGGTGCTACCGCTCCACGACCCGTCTATGAGGGATCCAGTGTTGGTACCGTTGCACACCGTCGAGCCGTCCGACGTGGTGATCGAGATCACGCTTTGGGCGTGCGCGGCCGGGGGCGCTGCCACTACTGCGAAGACCATGAAGGAGGAGGCTAGAAGGAGGAAGAGGACGAGGGGGGAAGACGGCTTCCTTGCTTGGAACTCCCCCATCAGACTCTCAAACTCCGCGAACTCGATGATACGGACGGCCGAGGAAGGGGCGTTATGATGCCCGCCCACAGCAGGAGCGCGCTGTCTCGACGTCCTTTGGCGAGAAGGCCGAGCTCGCAGTCGGCTTCAATAATGTTAGGACGCTGCACAAGTGAACCGCCGTCGTCAACCTGCCGACTGTTGCCGGCGCAGTCTGCAGGATCAGGTTTCGCTCGAAGTGCCGAAGCGCCAACGGAACAGTCTCTTCTCGAAGAACATTCTTCTGGTACACTGTTCCACATCATATGAATATACCTCGCCCCACCGGGCTGCGGAATATAAATAAGTCGAGACTGTCTAGCTTGTAGCATAATTCCTGATACGACCACCTCTGTGTTAATTTCTGGCCTTTGCAAAAACGCCCTAAGCGTGACAGTTTCACATCTCTGCACCGTCGAGCAGAAAGGGCCGATTTATGCTACAAGCTAGAGACTGTCAGTGATGATAATGCATCTTCAGGTTATGCAAGCTCGGATGCTGACCGTCGTCACCCGCTGACGCAACAGCACCCGAATCCCGGCGGCCGCACGACCGAGTTCCATTCTACGGTTGCCTAGCAGGTAGTCTCAACGTGATTCCATTCCAGCGGGTATCTTAGGCGTCGGTGAGCTTGACGCTTTCAAGAGATACGTCCAGGACACCTAAACACGCACCTGTCTCCCATGCCCCTCGAGCTGGCGCGCTTTCTCATCAGTCTCTGGTCAAAGGGTCGAATCAACCCGCCGCCGACGTTGATTCGAGCGTAATTGGATTCACGAAACTCAGGAGTTGGTTTACGGTATACGATTCTCCCAAGACGCTCACCCACTCGTGATTGCTCGCGTCGAGAAGGGTCAACGAATTTCCTCGCGGATTGACAAGTATTGCGACTCCGTTCTGACTTGTTATGTAGCTCGAACCGGATTCCGTTGATGTCTGGCATGTCGTTATGCCGGCGTTTGTACTGCAAACTGGAGTCGCAACTCCCAATGATTGTGCCAGAGTTTGGTTGTCTGTTCCCGCAGGAGCGGGAGATTCTACGAGAGCGATATCAGTTCCACCAAGGATTTCAGGAATGGTCGTAGTCCCGTTCGAGAAGGGCCCGTCCCGCACGTAGATCGTAGTCGACCATTGGGGAGGTCCCTCATTAATGCGAACTCCAACTATCTTGAACGAGGGCCCGACGAGAGCGCTGTTCGGGAGAGTCAAGTTCGAATTAATCCGTAACTCTCCTTGTTTTACGTAATATGTAGCTCGACGCCCAGTTGCTTTGCAAGGAGCCTCGAGGCCTTGGGAAC
>JAJZNC010000025.1 GCA_021848045.1 archaeon | reverse complement strand
GGGTACTACGGCAGGAAGATCCTCGACGCGGTCTCGTTCGTGGTCTCCGAGCCGGGGGTCTACGTCGTCCTTGGGCCCAACGGAGCCGGGAAGACGACCCTCCTGAGGACGCTGGCCGGGATCCTCAGGCCGTTCGAGGGGAGGGTGGAGATCAACGGGGTCCCCAGCCTCGAGAACGAGGCGAGACGGCAGATAGACTACATCACCCACCTGGACGGCATACCAGAGGGGATGAACGTGAGGGCAGGCCTCGGGTTCTACTCGGACGTGGAGGGCGGGACGGGGGAGGACGTGGAGAGGGTGATAGAGCTCCTGGACCTGAAGGAGCTGGCCGACCTCCGGTTCGCCCAGCTCAGCCAGGGGCAGAAGAAGCGCGTCTCGGTGGCGAGGATATTCCTAAGGGAGAAGAGCGTGTACCTCCTCGACGAGCCGACGAGCAACCTCGACCCGAAGGTGGCGAAGGAGATCAGGACGCTCGTCCTCCAGCTGAGCAAGGACAAGGTGGTGCTGTATTCGTCCCACAACCTCTTCGAGGCGAGGGAGATCGGGACCAGGGTGATCGCGGTCAAGGGTGGGAAGCTGGCGCTCTTCGGGAGGATAGACGAGATCAAGACCGAGACTTACACCGTCGGGGTCCGGACGCTCACCCCGGAGCCGTCGTTGGCGTCCCAGAGCAAGGAGGGAGACTACTACGTCTTCCAGCTCGAAGGGCCCGAGGGCGTGCCCGCCCTGATCGCCGACCTCGCGGGGAGGGGAGTGAAGATCAGGGAGGTGAGGGAGATGGAGAACCCTCTTGAGGAATTATTCCGTTGAACTTCGGCTCCTTCACCTTCACCTTCTGGTAGTCGCGGCGCCCCCGGGTCTCGCCGCACTTTGGGCACTTCACGGCGCCCATGTAGGGGAGGGTCCACCCCATCCCCGACCTCTTGTTGTCCATGGCAGGGGCGTTGAAGACGGTCTCGCAGTCGGGGCACCTCAGCTTGCGGTTCCTCCCCGAGAGCATGATGATCACGGCGGAGAAGACGATCAGGACTAGCGGCAGGAAGTCTATCCAGGAGGTCGTGGGTCCTGAGGAGCTGGCCATGAGACGACGAGCGCGAGGGGGTGATATTACGCTTTTTTTGGGCCCCGCTTGGCACTCAATGGTTATTAGACGAGCGAACGCCTCATCCGTCTGCAAGGGGAACCCGATGCCGCGCACGCAGCAGGCAAGCGAAACTGTCGGAGGGGAGCCCTGGGAGAGTGCCCTCGAGGCCGCAGGGAGGGTCTTCGCGAGGAACTGCCCCGCGCCCGCCACCTCGGATGTCGCCTGCGGCCCGCCGTTCTCGTGCCCGACCGGTTCTGGATGGTCTTGATCGGCCTCTACCAGCCCGGCGTCTACTGCGACCTCAGCGCGACAGGCGCGGCCGCGATACGGCCGGGAGGCATGGGCCCTGCGCTACTCCGGCCAGGGTCGCCGCGGATCGACGGACTGGCCGCCTGGCGCTCGGCGATGGTAGCCGGTCTGCTCTGGGCCGCTGAAGCGGAGGGCGCCCCAAGGTGACGGCGGGTCTCGCGCAGGCTGACGGCGTAGAGCTGTACTTCGAGAGGAGGGGCAACGGCCCCCCGCTCCTGTTGATCCCCGGAGGGGGAGGCGACTGCGGGTTCTACACCGCGCTGGGTGAGGTGCTATCGAGGAGCTACACCGTGATCGCCTACGACAGGCGGGGGAACTCGAGGAGCAGGCTGCGCGGCGCCCCGAGGAAGATCACGGTGGCGCAGCAGGCCGAAGACGCCCTCGCGGTGCTCAGGGCCAACGGGTTCGCGTCGGCCGCGGTATTCGGGAGCAGCGGGGGCGCCACGATAGCGCTTGAGATGGCGGCGCGCCACCCCCATGCGGCCGACGCGGTCGTCCCGCACGAGCCTGCGACGCCGAAGGTCCTGCCCGACGGAGGCGCGGTCCTCGCAGAGTTTGACGAGGTCGAGCGCGTTCTGGCGGACGAGGGGTGGGAGGAGGCCTTCAAGCTCTTCGCCAAGGTGAACCGCCTCGTCAAGCCGGGAGACGGAAAGGCGCTCGACGCCGTGCTCCGGCCGGACGGGGCGGTCCCGAGGGGGCCGCTCCGCGACCTTCTGGAGCGCCAGAGCAGGAACTGGGAGTACATGCTGAGGTACGAGGTCAGGCCGTTCGTCGAGTATCCGCCGGACCTGGAGAGGATAAGGTCGAACGCGGTCCCGCTCGCGCTCCTCTCTGGCGCAAAGACGCGGGGGCAGTATTTCCACAGGGCGAGCGAGGTGATCGCAGAGAGGCTAGGCGTGGGGCACGTCGAGTTCCCCGGCGGGCACTCGGGAGCCCTGGAGTCGCCCGTCCCGTTCGGACTCAAGCTGGAGGCGCTCCTGGGAAGGCTCCGGGCCTAAGGGGCGGCGGGGTCAGGCCCTCAGGGAAGCCATGTCTATCACGAACCGGTACCTCACGTCGCTCCGTAGCATGCGCTCGTAGGCCTCGTTGACCTCCTGGATGCGGATGGCCTCGACGTCCGCAGCCACTCCGCGCCTCGCGCAGAAATCGAGCAGCTCCTGCGTCTCAGGGATGCCGCCGATCACAGAGCCCGCTACGGACTTGCGCCCCATTACGAGGGGGACGGTGTTCACAGTGCCCTGGACATCCCCAAGGAGCCCGAGCATGACCAGCGTCCCGTCCGTCGACATGGCAGGGAAGTACCGGTTGATGTCGTGCGCGTATGGGACGGTGTCCAATATCAGGTCGCACTCGCCCTCGACTGACTTCATCTGCGCGGGGTCGGTCGAGACCACCACGCGGTCGGCGCCGAGCCGACGCGCGTCCTTCTCCTTGCCTGGGGAGCGGGTGAAGAGCGTGACGTCCGCCCCCAGCGCGTCCGCCAGCTTCAATGCCATGTGGCCGAGCCCGCCCAGGCCGACCACGCCCACGCTCGTCCCCTTCTTCGCGCCCCAGCGACGCAAGGGCGACCAGGTGGTTATCCCGGCGCAGAGCAGCGGCGCGGCGCCCTTGGGGTCGATCCGCCGGGGGAGCTTCACGACGAACCGCTCCGGGACCACGATCCGCTCCGAGTAGCCGCCGTATGTGGGCAGGTGGTCACGGGGGTCGGTGTCGTTGTAGGTGAAGGTCGGGCCGCTCCGGCAGTACTGCTCCAGCCCCCGCCTGCAGGCTGGGCAGCGCCGGCAGGAGTCGACCATGCAACCGACGCCCACGCTGTCTCCCTGGTCGAGCCTGGTGACCCTGCCCCCCACGCCCGCGACGCTCCCGACGATCTCGTGGCCGGGGACCATCGGGTAGGACGAGCCTCCCCAGTCGTCCCGCACCTGGTGCAGGTCGGAGTGGCAGACGCCGCAGTAGGTGATGTCCACCACCACGTCGTCGGCGCGCGGGCTTCTACGCTCGAACCGGTAGGGGGCGAGAGGCGCCCTCGCCGACCGTGCAGCGTATCCAAGGACGCCCATGCTCCCCGGCCTCTCCACGGTCAGCCCACCGGGCGACCGCCGGGGACACCCATTATTTCTGCCGTTCGCATCGCAGACCCGCCTATCCGCGCGGGCAAGCCCGTCTCCGGTCGACCCCCGCCAGCCCTGGCGGGAGGCGACGTCCGGGCGGAAAGCGACGGCACACGAGCAACGTCCGCGAGCCCCCGTCAGGACTGCGCGGGGGACCGGTCGGCTCGTTCTCAAGGTTGGGAATCGCCGGCCCACCTTATACGCCGGTAGGCGGCGGGAGGTCCGAGCGATGGATTGATGACAGGGTTCAAGTGCAAAGACGTTGGGATGAACTGCGGCTTCGAGTTCAAGGACGCGACCTCGAGGGAAGAGGCAGTCCAGCTTGCGGCCACGCACGCCAGGGTCGCGCACGGGATCGCGATCATACCCCCGGACCTGGCGGCCAAGGTGCAGGCAGCGATCAAGGCCTAGTCGTCGGCACCACCCTCACGCGGGCAGGCCCTGGTGACCTGGCGCCTGCAGACCTAGTGGACCGCGGCCCGCCGCTGGATCGCCAGGAGGACCGCCGCGTCAGGGGCCGCGCCTGCGGCTCCGTCGATACTGAATTCACAAGATTTGTATAATGCCCACCCGGATTAGAGACCCTGAACTAGGTATGGCCCCCGTCCGCGAGTCGAGAAAGCCGTACTACCCCCGATACATCGGATTGGCGCCCCGGCAGGCGAAGATCGCCTCGGGCAGGGTCTTCGAGATCCTTGTGGCGGGTAGGGTCGTGCCCGGGGCGGTGGCGATGCTCTCGGCAGTTGCGGCCAGGAAGGACGTCAGCCTCCACCCGAGCGGCGGGTACTACTCCTACGAGCCAGGAAAGTTCGTCTGGACGACCTTCGCAGACCTCAGCGGCTCGAGTTCGGAGGTGGAGGACGTCGTCGGCGACCTGAGGAAGCACGACTTTGTAGAGAAGGTAGAATGGGACAGGATGAGCGACCTTGTGTTCGACCACTATCTCTTCCCCGTCCTTGCCGGGAACGACGCGAGGGTCATAGTCTTCAGGCTCCAGCCTCTTCTCGACGTCGAACAGAGGCTCATGGAGACCTTCGGCTCGGCGGGGGCATCCATAATGTTCAACGAGGGCAGGGCCTACGCCCTCGCGACCCTGCAGGAGTACAAGGCGATGCTCCCGGGGGCGTCTCCGGAGGTCCTGATCAGGAACGTGGTCGCCGGCCTTCGCACCACGGGCTGGGGGCTCTTCTCATTCGACGTCTCGAGGACGCTCCGGGACGGGAGCGCGTCGGTGACGATAGGAGAGCCTCCGAACGCCGTCAAGCCGGAGATGGAGAACAGCTTCTTCACGAACGGTCTCGTGGCCGGCGTCATCGAGGGGGTGATCGGGAAGGAGATGAAGGTGACCTCTTCCAGGTACGACCATTCGGAGAGGATGCTCTGGCTGACCTTGAGCTCCGACCGCTGACAGGTTGACGCGCGGGGGCGGAAGAGGCTGCCCGAGAGGACGTGGAAGGCAGAGCCGGGAGGGCGGAACATCTTGACGAGCGAGACGGGCGTCCTCCTTCTCACGTGAAGGGCAGAGACCGGTCGAGGAAGACGCCGAGAAAGGCGGCCCTGAGGTGCGCGCGACTCTAGATGAACGTCACTGATTTCAGATAGCGGAGGTCCTCTTCACTGGGGTACAATTCCGCACCGTAATGACGAGCAGTTGCATCGACGAGAGCGTCAGACATGTGAAGACCGCATTCTAGGCTGTAATCTGCGGCCTCTAGAACCAGGGTCTGGTCGAGAGCCACAACACGGGTCGCGCTCAAGGCGGCCACAGCCTCGAGCGCAATCTCCTCTCCCTTCGCCTGCTTGATTCTCTTGATTTCGTAGACGACGGCGGGCGAGGTGACGACCTCCTCGGCCGGTGAAGCATCCATTACCTCGTTGTAGCGGACCGCCTTCGGCCCGTCCGTGAACCGCTCGATCCAGCCGTAGCTATCGATTGCGATCACAGTCGGTCGTGCTCGTCGCGGATGCCTTTGGTATCGAGACCCTTTATCATCCCCTTGGTGTTCTCCAGACTGCGAACCGGGATGTATTGTAGGATGCCGTGCTTAGATATCGCGAGCATCTTGTCCCCAGGCTTTATCTTCGCATCTTCGCGCAATCTCCCTGGAATGACGACCTGATATTTCTTCGTGACTCTAACCGTGTCCATCGATGACCGCGTAGTTGTACGCTAGCGCTATCGATCTAGGCTTTGTCAGCGTAGGCCACCAACTCAGCCCGTCCACGCTCCCCACAGCCCAAAGCACCCCATGTATACCCCGGCGGAAGCTCATTGAAAGTTGAAGGACCCCGAACCTGTCGACCGCCTTGATCGCCGGGGAAGACGCAAGGGGTCCTGCGGGCGGGCATTCGGGCCCACCCTCGTGGTCGTAGGGAGAGAGGGCGGTGCCGTTGGGAGCGCGCAAGACAAAGCTGTAGTCAAGAGAACAGTAGTTGACGTTTCCCGTAGCAAAAGTCAAGGTCGCGTTGCCTTCCGAATCACCCGAAAGGCTGACCGTAGCCGTCGCGTTGAAGAGAGGACTGCCTGATGTGTCGTTCGCGAAACCGTAAAGGGTGCCCGTCAGCGGGCTAGGATACAGATTGGTGAAGAAGAGCGTGAAGGTCACGGGCCCCGGTCCAAAGACAGAATCGGACCCACTGAATGCGACAGGGAGGGGTTCGTCCTTGAATGATCCGTTCGACACCGTAGAGATCAGGGTTCCATTAAGGAGCGTCGCATAGACTGAGGTCGAGTATGTTCCTGGAGGCAGCCGGCTAGTCCCGTCAGGCAGCAGACCAACGACCGTGGGGTGAAGGGTGGCATCATGTCCGGCTGGTACGGTGGTGGTCGTGTTGTCGATGCCCACCTTCTGGCCGAGGGAGTTCCATATTACCAGATATGCCGTTCCCGTGACCGTGCTGTTGAATCCGTTGTAATAGGTGACCACGGCTGTGACCCAACCGTTTCCTGCCACCGAGTAGGTGGGGGCACCCTGAGGTATCCAGCACCCGCATGGTGATTGTTGAGAGCCGGAGACGGAGCCGGTCGAGTTCACCGAAGTGCTGGAGATGGAGCTGGTCGACGAGTCCACAGTTGATGAAGTGCTTGAGATGGATGCGCCGGTCGACGACTCCCCTACGGCGCAACGCGGGCCATAGGTCATATCGACCACTCCCGAGGGGACGTGCAACGTCACGCAGGTGGATGAGCCAGGCCTCTGGCTCGCCGTAACGTTGTACGTTTGGCCACCGGTTGAAACGGAAAATGAATAGGTCGAGTCCCCGAAGGCGTACCATTCTGTGTTCGCGGTCGTGAAGTTTACGGAAGTGAGGCCTGATGGGTCCCCGGCGCCGCACGTCTCCGGGATGTCATAGGTCGTCGTCACCACCGCTCCCGCGACGGGGGCCGAGTCCGAAAGCACGCGCAGGTAGACCTCCCCGAAACAATAGTAGGAAAATTTCCCAGCCCACCCTCCGAAATTCCCCGCGCAGTCATAGTTCGAGAAGAAGTAGGTGGTAACGGTGACCACTCCGGACGGCACGGCGAGCACAGTGCACGTGGTAGAAGCCGGATAAGCCCCCGCCCGGAACGAGTATGAGTGGCCGGCGTAGCCTACAGTGGCATTGTATGCCCCGGCCATGTCGTCCGTTGAATTGTTAGGAAGGTCGAACCATCCCGACTGTCCCTCGCTGACTCCGTCAAAGTAAAGCGTCTCTTGAGCCTGACCCTCAAAGCCGTTGCAGCCGGCCTGAAACACGGAGCTTACGGTCAGCGCACCCTGCTGAACCGGCACCCCAGTGGTGTCCGACACGACCTGCATCTCCATCATGGCAGGACGGTCAGGGACACCCCCGCAATTGGACATGGTTGCGTTCGTCCCGGTTGGCATCGTCGCCGAGCTGGAGACGGTCGCCACGAACGTGCTCTGGGTGTCGGCGACCCTCGAGACCGTGGAAGTCGAGCTCCCGGAGGGCGATGATCCGATAGAACTCGAACTGGCGGCATCTGTTGCAGAGATTCCCGAGTTGGAGGCTGTCGACCCGGTGCTCTCTACCGAGTATACCGCGATTCCTGCGGCGAGCACCACCGCGACGATTGCCGCAATCCAGGTGGGTCGCATAGGCGGTTGTTCTTGTGGTCGCTCCTTCTTGAAGCCTTGGTTCCAGTGTTCTGTCGCGGCTGCCAGCGTTGTGCGGTGTACACGCAAAGAATAATGCTACTGTGGGCAAACGGAGTGAATTCTGAGTTCCGATTGGGTAGCCCGGCCAGGATTCGAACCTGGGTCAAGGGCTCCAAAGGCCCCTATGCTTGGCCTATCTACACCACCGGGCTGACGCGGTCCGCCGGCGCCCCCGGCGTTAAAAAGACTGGGCGGCTAGGTCCGCCCCTACGCCCTGTCCCGGATCGGGACAAACCCCCCCGTGCCCACGGCTCTTGGTGAAAGTCCTCGAGCATCCCGTGCCTCCTCGCTATCTCCTCCCTGATCAGGGCACGGGTGCCCGTGAGCCTGGCACGCCCGCTCAGGTAGTCTGTCAGGCGGTCGCGGTCCCGGATCGCCCCCGGCTCGTCCTGGATCGACCTGAGCCGCTCGAGGAGGGCGAGCGAGTCGCCGTCCACCGCCAGGTCGTCCGTCGCCCTGAGCTTCTCCGCCTCCTTCAAGGCGTCCTGGAGCCTCCCTGCCCCGAGCTTCGCGAGGTCGGCGGCGATGGACCGACTGTCGGATATAGGGCCTCAGGGAGGTAGTTCCTACGGATTTCGAATCAAAGATTCTTGGATTTCAATCGGAAGAGATGCCAGAACTTCAAAGGAGGTCAGGGCGAACTCCCCACGGATGGCAAGACACCGCACGGTCTTACTCTGGGTTGATCTGCGGTTCCTTTGGTTCGACGACCGACAGGTCCCGCTCCCACCCCTCGTTTTCCAACTTGATCAGCTGGAAAGCGACGCCCGGCTTGTCAGAGTCCAGCTCCGGTAGTGCTTGGTATTCCGAGACCCAACAGCGATACACCCTGTACGACAGGACGAGCTGGCCAGCCTCGTTGAGCAGGTCGATGATGATATTTTTGCGGAAGTCCGCCAGCGAAACCTCGTAGCCGGGGCTCGCACCCCAGTCCCAGACCTTGTTTGCCCACCGCTCGAACTCCAGATCCTGCGTCACTCCCCGTTCAAGGGTGATTGGCTCGTATTCTGTGCGGCCCGGCGACTTGTGGCTGGTACTCGGGTCGTTTCCCTCCCGGTGTCTGATGACCTCCGTAGTCCTGATGAGAGGCGAAACCTTGCTTACACCCGCGACGGGCTTCGTCTGGCCATCCCAGAATACCCGGAACTTGAAGTTCTTGTACGGGTCGAGACGTTGAGGGTTTACTGGGAACTCGGTTCCGCTCAAACTATTCCCTCATCAGTCTTCCCGTTACCTGTGCTCATTAACGTTGTTCCGGCTGCGGCCCAGGCCAGGCCTGCCAACCCCTCCAGTGCCTGCAGGTACCCTTCGTACACCGCCCTCCCCGGATGACCTGGGGGAAGGTCCTCGGTGGTCAGGATTCTCATCGCAACCGTCGCCTTCACCCGTATCGGATTGAGGCCCGTGTCAAAGGCCTCCTCTGAGAAGGTGCAACTGGTAAGGAGGACGGGGACTACGAGGACGGCCCCCAGTTCAAACACGGTATACGGCGAATCCGCCGTCCCAGGAGGGACGGGGCGCATCGTCGACTCCAGTGCGGCGATCTGGGGATACACGCCTGATTTCACCGCTGTCGCGTTCTGGCCCGGGTTTTCTAGCTGGTCCGTGGCGTCGAACTCTATCTCGATCGTGATTGTTTCTGCCGGCTGGCCCTTGACGGCGTATGGATCTCGGCCTGTTCCGGCCCCTGGGAACAACTCCGTCAAAAGGCCGTACTGGGGCAGGAAGGCGTGCTGCAGGCTGGACGGGTTGTACTGGAATCTCAGCGTGTTCGGAGGTTGGCCCGGGCTGAAATAGATCTGAAAAGAGCCCTTCAAGACATGCTGCGACCCCGGAAGGCCGGACATCGCGGGAACAAAGAGAGGTCGGCTTAAGAGTGTTGCAGTCTCGAACTGCCCGAGCTAGAAGACAGAGTTCAGGGATTATCCGAGAGGACCCTCCTGCAGCTATGCCCACCGCAGGGGGTATGCGTGTTCAAGTCCCCTCGGTCGATTTCGTGTCCTAGTTGTTCCATCTACGCTATGGTTCTGCTTGACAAGCATGCTCGAGCCTGGCGTCCCGTAGTCCTCGACCCCTGTAGGGCGAAAGGACTTTGGTTGTCAGGACTCATGCCACGGAGGTCGCCCGACCCGATGAACACCCTGGCGAGCTCCTCGGGCTTCATCTCGGCCTGTTCAAGTAGGCGTCTATGCGGGCCTGAAGGTCGGCGTCGACCTGCTCGATCGGCCTGTTCCCGTCGATGAACTGGAGGCCGAAGAGCTTCTTCATCTTCTCGAACTCCTTGGCCATCCGCCTCTGGTATATCAAGAAGGACTTGTACATCTCGTCGGAGAGCCCGATGTCCATCCCGGACTCGTAGTAGTCCAGGACAGAGTTCTTCTGGAACACGCGGTGGACGAGCTCCTCGGGCTTGACGTCGAGGTAGAAGATGAGGTCCGGGATCGGGGTGAACCCGAAGAGGCTCCTAGACCACCTCCGCTCGATCCCCCTGACGTTGCTCCTCGCTATGAGGGTGTAGATGTACCGGTCCGCCAGGACGACGTAGCCTGCCTCGAGGGCAGGGATGATCTTGTTCTCGAGCTGGTCGGCGAAGTCCGCCGCATAGAAGAGGGCGAGCGTGCGCTTGCCGACACCCAGGTTCCCCTTCGCCTCGATTATCCCTTCGCTGATGAGCTCGGAGCGCTTGAGCCCGGTCCCCAGGACCGCGTGGCCGTCTGCCTCGAGCTTCGCCTGTATCCTCTGCGTGTGCGTGCTCCGCCCCGACGCGTCTGGCCCCTCTATAACGATCAGGTGGCCCTTCACCTCCACGTGCTTCAGGTA
>JAJZNC010000018.1 GCA_021848045.1 archaeon | reverse complement strand
GGTGGAAGGCCGCAGAGCGAGGGCAGGATAGCCTTGTCCGACCGCCTCCCTGTCGTCGTCGTCCAGGTCGGCCTTCGACGTCGCCTCAACCCCTCCTTGCCACGGGAGCGAGCCCTTCCTCCCCCACGAGCTTCGCTACGCGCGACCGGACGTCGAGCTGCTGCTCTTCTATGCCCCTGTTGGCGTCTATCGCGACCAGCCCCTCCGTCTTGACCATCGACTCGTACTGCTCGACTATCCTGCCCTGGAAGACCCTGTAGCTCTCGTACGGGTCGTTCGAGAGGTTCATGTCCATCCCGGCCTCGTAGTACTTTAGCTTCGGCCTCCCTGCGAGTATCCTAGACACCGCGACGTCGACGGGGACGCGGAAGTAGAGCGTGAGGTCAGGCTTGGCCGCGTAGCTGTAGATCTTCCTCACCCACTCTGGGTGACAGCCCCTGACGATGTCCCTGGCGTAGGCGGTGAAGACGTACCGGTCGGCGAGGACGAAGTATCCAGCCTCGAGCAGCGGCAGGATGTTGCGCTCGTATCGGTCGGCGAAGTCCGTCGCGTGGAGGAGACTGAACGTGGTGGGGGTCAGGAGCCCCTTCTTCTTCCCCCTCGACGTGATCTCCTTGACCGTCTCCGACGAGTTCCACTCGGTCTTGAAGACCTTCAGGCTCTGGTGGCGCAGCCACTGCTCGAGCAGGTGCAGCTGCGTGGACTTGCCAGACCCGTCGACCCCCTCCACCGCTATGAGCCGGCCCGGGCTCCCGTGGGTGCGTGGCGCCAGGGGTGCCTTTGCCACCTCCGCCATCCGGGGGACTCCCGAGCCGCCGCCGCCCGACCTTCTGCTCACGACACGGTCACCTCCGGAGCTCCAACGGTGCGTGCGCCTTCCCCTTCAGGACCGAGTAGTCGATCTCCGTCTTAAACTCATCCCTGACCGTAGACACCGACCGCGCCAGGAGCTCCTCGGTGTAGGTCCCGGCGACGGTGATCTCCATCCTGAGGGGGGCGCCTCTCGAAGGCGCAGACCCCTTCACGGCAAGCCGTGCCCCCATCTTCTCGAGGACTTCGAGGAAGCGGAAGGCCGCGGCGAGCCTCTCCACGGCCTCCCGGTCCTTCCTGGAGAGCGGCGGGCTGAACTCCTTCACCAGGACGGATGCGTAGCTCGGGCTAGTCGTGGCTATCATCGCGACGGAGAGCCTGAGCTGGTCGACGTGGCTCAGGGGAGAGTCGACGCCCACCAGCCCGTGGAATCGGGCCCTCAGGTCGGCCGTCTGCGGGGCGTTCCTGACCAACGAGGGCGCCTCGACCAGTAGCGAGTACTCGAGCGCGGTCACGATCCCCGACACGAAGAGCTCGTTCAGGTTGCGCTCCCAGGCGGTCTTCCACGACCTGCCCGCAGTCGCGAGCTGGCGGTCGATGGTCTCCGGCTCGAGGCTCTTCGCGTCGAACCACCTGTGGTCGTGCAGGAAGAGCGAGAGGACGCCCTCTCGCAGCCCGTGGGTGCTCGCGACGAGCTCAGAGACCCCCAGGCTCTTCATGAGCAGCCTCACGACGCAGGAGCCGGCGGCCATCGTCTCCGCCCTCGCCTGCCCCATCGACCTCAGCGACCTCATCTCGCGCCTCTTCATCCTGATGAACTGCGATGCGCTCCACGCGACCTCGTCGTAGTCCATCGCGAAGTTGTGGAGCTTCTCGAACGGGTAGCGGGACCTGTCGGCGTAGAAGCTTGCGAGAGCCCTCACGGTCCCCCCGACCCCTACGAGCTTCGCCCCGTTCTCCAGCTTGAGCTCCTTCTTGGTGGGGAGCAGCTCCTCGATGTGGTCCTTCATCCGCACGTAGTCCTTCTTCTGGATGAGGCCCCCCTTCTTCGGGCTCCCGTACATGTAGGAGAGCCTCCTCGCCCCGAGGGGGAGGCAGAGCACCTTCTTCACGCGGAAGTCCTCGGCGTACACGATGGCCAGCGTCCCTCCACCGAGGTCGAAGAATATCCCGGTGGGGATCCTCAGAGAGAGGACCGCGCCGAAGTAGGAGAGCAGCGCCTCTTCCTGCTCGGAGAGCACCCTGAACCTGAACCTGGAGGTCTCTTCCGAGAGCTGGAGGAACTCGCTCCTGTTCGCCGCCTCCCTCACCGCGCTCGTAGCCACAGGGAGGACATACCTGGGAGACTCTAGCTCGACCACCTCCCTGAACATCTTGAGGACCCTGAGGGTCCTCTCTATCGGGCCGACCGCCAGGAAGCCGGTCTCGTCGAGCTCCTCGCCGAGCTTGACCTTGGCGTCCTCCTGCGAGACCAGCCTGTAGCTGGTCCTCCCGCCAACGTGGTAGGTCGCCAGCTTGGCCGAGTTGAAGCCCAGGTCGAGGACGGAGGCGATGAACCCGGTGGAGGGGCCGAAGCCCTCGGGACCGAGCCCTAGGACATCCGCTTCAGTAGCCTTGGAGTCAACAACCATCGAAGCTCGCCCTCGGTCTTTGGAAGGAACGCCGTTATCGATACCCGGGCCAGCCCGCACCTCCTCAGGACGAGCCTTGGCGCCCCGGAGTGGCCCATCAGTTCGTTTACCGCCTGGGTGAGGTATGGCTCGTGACCGACGCAGAGAACGTTCGACTCTGGCTTCAGCTGGGAGAGCCTCCCGAAGAAGGCCTGCCTGCTCCCCTCGGGCTTCAGCTCGTCCCAGACCTGCACCCTGTCGCGCGCCTTCAGTGCCTTGGCGACGGCCTCGGCGGTCTCCTTCGACCTGTTGAGTGGGCTGGAGACGATGTAGTCAGGCTTCATCTTCAGGCCCGAGAGCGCGCGGGCCACCTCCTCGAGCTCCTCCTTCCCCTTCTCGGTGAGCGAGCGCTCCGCGTCCCGAGACCTCGCCCGGAGAGCCTTGCCCGCCTCCGCGTGCCTCAGGATGAATAGTTCCATGGTCTAACACGAGTCTAGGACAGGTGCCGGGCTCCTCGCTGGGCCGGTTGCGATATAAACGGTGTGGAGGTGTGGAGCGCCACGGGCGCCACTTGGGTCGGCGCCCCTCGGATCTGCTCGGCTCTCGCGCCCACTCGCCCGGACCCTACGGGAGCTCGTACAGCGAGCCCAGGACCTTCATGTACTCCAGCCACCCCTTCGCGGTCAGGGCGAAGGTCTCCCCACCCTCCGGCCCCGAAGAGGCCTCGACCTCGCCGGAGGAGACCATCCTCCCGATCACCTCGTCGACGTCCAGCTCGCTGGCGTCGACCCCGCCCCTGAGGGTCTCGGCGGTGCACTCGTGCAGCTTCGCCAGCGCCCTCATGACGTGGAACCTGGCGTCGGCCCCGCTCGCGGAATCCCTTTCGACGTATGTGCTTTCCATCTCTCTTTTCACTCGTGCGTCGGAGGCACGGCTTCCGATTTATCGCTTGTCGATTGGGCCTACTGCGAGTAAGGCGGAGTATAGAGCCGACGCGGAGGCTCACGCGAGCGACCCGAGGTACCGCACGACGCTCTCGGCCGGGTCGTCCATCCAGTCGAGGAGAGCGCGCGCCCGGCGCTCGTACCCCTTCCTGTACGCCTCGCCCAACGACCTCTTCACGCACCTCGTCACCTCCCTCGCGCTCCTTGCCTTCAGGAGGAGCCGCCTCGAGACGAGGAACTTCTCTGTGTAGAGCTCTGCGCCCTGGAAGGCGGAGACTGCCGGGACGCCGAGGAGGGCGGCCTCTGCAGTCATCGTCCCGCCAAGGCCCACGAAGACGTCCGACCTCTCGATCGCCTCGGCCCCGTCGACGGCGGTCTCCGGGACGGCGAAGGACTTGCCGAACCTCTCCTTTATCCGGCTGAGCTGGTCGTCGTACCTGCACAGAGCGACCAGGTTCTCCCCTTGAAAGTCTCGCGCGAGGCCCGCCAGAACCCGCTCCGACCAGGACTCGTCGCTCCCCGCCATGTAGGGAGCGTACGACTCCTCCAGCCTCACCAGGATGGTCGCCCTCTCAGCCCGTCCTTCGCCAGTGGCGCGCCGCCGAGGCCTCCTCTTCAGCCAGGCGGCGGGGTCCAGCGCCCTGTACCTCGTGACCTGCTCTCTGGTGATCCCGAAGGGCGACCAGGCAGAGTATGGGATTATCCAGGGCGAGAGCACGTGGTGCGAGAGGGGGAGCGAGAGCCGCCCGGCGACGAGCGAGTGAGGCGAGTCGTTGACGGCGACGTGCCTCACCCTGAGGCCGAAGGATATCCTGGCGCAGTCGGCCGAGGCCACGGAGACGGAGGCGTCGGGCGAGAACGCGGCTATCTTAGGCAGGAGGGCGCCCATGCGCTCCAGGCTCCGCTCGAGCTGGCCCAGGGCGTCCTTCCCGCCCCTCGACCCCACCGACTGGAGTCCCAGCCCGACCCTGGCCGCGACCTGCTCGACCTCCCTGTACCCCCTGGACGTGGCGAGCACCTCGTGCCCGTCGGCCGTGAGGAGGTCGATCGCAGGCTTGAAGAAGAGGACCTGCTTCGGCGTGAGCACGTCGAACCAGAGGCGCATGCACGCGCCGCCGGCCGGCCACCTCATAAAAAGGCAACCGAGACCGCGCCAATCGAAAGTCTATAATCTCAGACGCCGGGGACAGGTGCCAGAGCCCCCCAATCTTGCCAAAGCCGAAGGTTGCGGTCTACGGTCTGACCAGCGAGGGGTACTCCCTCGCCGCGCGGCTCGTCGAGATGGCGACGGTCACGATAGTCGACGAGACGCTACAGATGGCGATGGACCTGGAGCCGGGCATCGTCAAGACCCACAAGACCGTCCAGGAGCTAGTGGGGGACGAGATGCTGATGGGCCTCAAGCCCGTCTCGCAGGTCCTCTCGGAGGCTGCGATGGTGGTCTTCGCGCCCAAGCTCAGGAAGGTCAGGGACGAGTCGATCATAGAGGCGGGCGCCAAGCTCAGGGACGTCGCCAAGCACGCCTCGAGCGGGTCGACGGTCCTCAACCTGCTGCCGACCGGGGTCGGGGGGAACTCCGACAACATGGCGCTCCTCGAGAAGCAGACGGGGCTGAAGGTCGGGGAGAGGCTCAACTACGCCTACTCGCCGGCGGCGCCGTTCCGGCGTGGGGACTCCGACGTGCTCGTCTCGGTCGCCGCGTCCAGGGCGGCGTCCAAGGACTTCGTCTCGCTGGAGGGCTTCGGCTTCAAGGCCACCTACGGGGACATTGCGGGCGCGGAGCTCGAGTATGCCTCGCGCGTCCTCTCCATTTGCGCCTCCATGGCGGCCGAGGTCGAGCTCATGCGCAAGTCTCGCGAGCTCAAGGCGACCCTCGCCACGGGGTCGGAGAGGTACGTCGACCAGCTTGCTGCGCTGATCTATGACCTCACGGCGATCCAGTCGAGCGAGGACGTGGGCGAGCCTATCACGTACCTCGCGGGGGCCGCGATGAAGAGCCTCGAGAACTACGAGAGGTACATCGTCGAGGAGACCCGCGACGTCCTGCGGGACCTTCAGCTCAAGGCCAGCAGGACCAGGGTGCTCGTCGCGTGGTCCGCGGACAAGCACGAGATGCGGGCCGACCGCCTCGCGACCGCCCAGTCTCTGAGCGAGAAGCTGAGGGACTACGTCACTGACGTCCGGCAGGTCGACGTCGCGTCCAGGCCCGACGACCTGGTCGACAGCTACAAGCACAGCGTGGCGATAGTCTGCACCCCGGAGGACTACGAATGGCTCAAGGCGGTGAAGAAGAGCTACAGGAGCTCGGAGGTCACCATACTGAGGGCCACGACCGCGATGGGCAGGGCGTGACGGCCTGGTAAACCGTTAAAACCGCCGGGTCGCGCGTGGCCCCCATGGCCAGAATAGCCGTCATCGGCACGGGGGGCTGGGGCAAGAACCACGTGAGGGTCCTCAGCGAGCTGGGCCACCTTGTAGCCGTGTGCGACCTCGACTCGTCCAGGGCGGCGGCCTACGCGGAGAAGTTCCGCGTCAAGGCATACAGCAGCGTGGACGAGCTGCTCGAGAGGGAGAGGCCGGACGGCGTGACCGTCTGCACCCCGGCGTCCACACACTTCGCCGTGGCGACCAAGACGCTCAGGGCAGGGTTCCACACCTTCGTCGAGAAGCCGATGACGGGCACGGTGGAGGAGGCCGCGGCCCTGATCGGAGAGGCCGAGAGGGCCAAGAAGATCCTCACCGTGGGGTTCATCGAGAGGTTCAACCCGGCGATCACCGAGCTCAAGAAGATGATCTCCAGCGGCGCCCTGGGGCGACCGATACTCTTCGAGTACCACAGGGAGAACCGCAGAGGGGAGAACATAGTCGACGTCGGAGTGGTAAAGGACGCGTCCGTCCACGACATAGACACGGCCAGGTGGCTCTTCGGCGAGGAGCCGAAGACCGTCTACGCGCGGGTGGGGAGCGTGATGGGGAAGAACGAGGACTTCGCGACGATCCTGCTGGGCTTCGGCGGCGAGAGGACGGCGTTCATCACGACGAACTGGGTGACGCCGAGCAGGGTGAGGCAGCTCAGCGCGGTGTGCGAGAAGGCCGTCGTCACCCTGGACTTCATCTCGCAGGAGATCCAGATCCACGAAGAGTCCGGGACGCGCGTCCCCAAGCACACCACCCAGGAGCCCCTGATGCTCGAGCTCAAGGAGTACGCCTCCGCCATCTCCGAGGGGAGGCAGCCCCTCGTGACCGGGCGGGACGGCATGATGGCCACGAGGATCGCGGAGGCCGTCCTGGCGTCGAGCAGGACGAGCAGCCCGATATTCCTGGGAACCTGAGCCTACTTGTCCTCGGACTGGACTTCGTGCAGCGTGTCCGAGAGGTGGTCTATCGCGGAGTCCGCCCTCTTCTTGTAGCTCGGCTGGAGCCTCTTGAAGGTCTCCTCGTTCATCCTGTTGCCGTGGTATTGCATGTACAGGTTGAGGAGGTCCCTGAACGCCCGGTCCTCCTCCTTCTCGGCCTCTGCGGCGCGCGAAAGGGTGTCGTAGAGCCTGCCCGACCCTAGGGCCTGCTTCATCTCGTTGAGCCTCTGGATCGCGCGCGACCTGAGCTCGGTGACCTCGTTCCTCATCCTGTCGAAGTCGGCCTTGGGTATCGAGCCCTTGGCGGCCGACGCGAACTCGGCCATGTACTGCGTCTCGAGGCCGGTCTTGTCGTCGAACGCCCTCAGGACCTCCGGGGTCCTGCGGGCCCCCTTCTGGCCTTCCTCCCTCTTCTCGGTCGGCTTTTGGAGGACGAAGAGGACGAACGCGACGGCGAAGACGAGTATCCCGGCGGGGACAGCCCGGTCAGCTGCCCAGCCCACGTCGACGCTGTAGGTGAACTTTACGGTCCCTGTCGTCAGCGGGGAGACCGACTCTCCCAGGTACGCGGTCTGCCCGGAAGGCACGAACCCCCTCGTGTGCTGGAGGATGATCGTGTAGTTGCTCACAGGGGCGGCGATGAGCGGTGCGAGCGGGATGGTGACCGTGACGGAGTTTCCAGAGACGGTCGTGAGCGAGGCCGGGACCGGATAGCTTATCGTGAGGGTCAGGTTGCTGTTCGGGAAGAGCACGCTCCCGATGTTCGCGCTGGCGAGCGAGATGTCCCCCGCGTTCAGGGCGAGCGAGTGGGGGTTGATCAACGGGGTCACCGTGCTCGGGACCTCGGTCACCTGGGTCAGGCCCGGGGCGAGGACGTTCAGGTGCAAGGAAGTGAGGTTGAAGGTGGACAGGTTGTGGACCGTGAACCGGTCCTGCACCGTCGGGGCGCCGTTCGCTGCGGGGACTATCGAGCGCACGAGCTGCGTCACCTCGATCGGCGTCAGCGACCCGACCTGGGTGGCGTTCACGGCGATGTAACCCTCGGAGGCGACCGGGCGCGTCGAGGGCTGGGACAGGCTCAGTGTCCCGTTGGATCCGTAGGTGAACCCGGTGTGGCCCGTCTCGAACTGGACGTTCGGGGGGGTCACGATGTGGGCGGTCATCTGGCTCACGTTCATGTTGACGGAGGGAGAGAAGAGGATCAGGAGGGACGCGGTGCCGTTGAAGCCGCTCTTCGAGAAGTTCAGCACCTGGGTGACCACGCCCTTGAGCGAGACGCTCATGTTCGCTCCGGCGCCCAGGGTCGCCTGGGTCGGGGTGATGGTCACGGTGGTGTTCCCGTTGGTCTGGGACTGGGACATGGTGAAGTGCCCGGAGGGCGAGAGGACGAGCCCCGAAGCCCTGGCGGAGACGAGGCTAGGGAGGCCCACCTGGAGGGTCGGTATCTGCTCGCTCGCGGTGCCGTTGTTGACGAACGTGAAGCTGTCGTTGATGACGGCGTACCCGAGCGCGTTCAGGGTGTAATAGTGGTCGACGCTGACGCTGGCGATGCCAGAGCTCGAGCTCGGCGCCTGCGAGAAGGCCGGCGCGAAGCCCAAGAGAACCCCTGCAGCTAGCGCGAGAGCCAGTACCTTTCTCCAGTTCAAAGGATTGCTAAGCCACCCCAGAACCATATTTAATCTGTGCTCTTTGGGCCGGTTCCGGGGGAATGAAGCCTGCCATCCGCGACCGGGACGACCCTCCGGAGGGCGGCCTAGCTCAGCCCTCACCGGGGTTCGGAGCAGAACCCCTCCGAGGCCAGAAGCGTATTTTAACCGTTCACGGGGGTGGATGGGCCGCTCCACCAATGGTCCAAGCCCACCCGTTCCTGCCGAACCTCGAGGACGAGACGATAAGCAAGATGCTCGAGCAGGTCGACGCCAGCTCGACCGCCGACCTGTTCTCCGACATCCCGGAGGCGCTCCGCCTGAAGAGGAAGCTGGCGATCCCGGACGGCGATGGAGAGGCGGTCGTCAGGAGGGAGCTGCACAAGATGCTGGCCAAGAACAAGACCCCTCCCGAGCAGCTCTGCTTCCTTGGGGGGGGTGTCTACCCGCACTACATACCCGCCGCGGTGGACTCGATCCTATCGCGCCAGGAGTTCTACACCGCCTACACGCCCTACCAGCCAGAGATAAGCCAGGGGATGCTTCAGGCCCTGTTCGAGTACCAGAGCATGATGTGCGACCTCCTGGGGATGCAGGTCTGCAACAGCTCGATGTACGACTGGGCATCAGCAGCGGGGGAGGCGGTGAGGATGGCCTCGAGGGTGAAGGGGAGGAAGACCGTCCTGTTCGCGAACAGCATCGGGGACGGGAGGCTCGAGGTCGTAAGGACGTACGCCGAGCCGATGGGCGTGAGGCTGGTCCCGGTGGCATTCGAGACGAGGAGCGGCGCTCTCGACCTGGGCGCCCTGAAGGCTCGACTCGCCGAGGGGGCTGGCGAGGTCGCCGCCCTGTACATCGAGAGCCCCAACGTGTTCGGGGTGATAGAGGAGGGCATCGACGAGGCGGTGAGGATGGTGCACGCCGCGGGTGGCCTTGTGATAGTGGGGGTGAACCCCGTGACCCTGTCGCTTCTCCGCGACCCGGGGAGCTACGGCGCGGACGTGGTGGTGGGCGAGGGTCAGCCCCTGGGGACCCCGATGAACTTCGGCGGGCCGCACATGGGGATCTTCGCGGTGAAGGACATAGGGCTGGCCAGGAGCATGCCCGGGAGGCTGATCGGGATCACGACCACGAAGGACGGGGCGGGGAAGGCGTTCTGCATGGTCCTGCAGACCAGGGAGCAGCACATCAGGAGGGAGGCTGCCACGTCGAACATCTGCACCAACCAGGCGCTCCTTGCGCTCGCGGCCGCCGCCTACATGTCCCTTCTGGGGAAGAACGGCTTCAAGAAGCTCGGCGAGGTCAACGTCGCCAACGCCCACTACGCGGTGGAGCAGGTAGCCAGCCTAAAGTCGGTGAAGGCGCCGCTCTTCGATGGGGCGTTCTTCGGTGAGTTCACGATAGGATACAACAGGCGGGACGCCGCGTGGGTCTTCGCCGAGCTGGCCAAGAGGGGCGTCATGGCTGGGTACCCGCTCTCGAGGCACGCAAACCAGATAGGACAGGCGGGGGCGTACTGCGTCACGGAGGTGCACGCGGGCGAGGACATCGCCCGCCTCGTGGGGGCATTGGGAGGGGTGGTCTAGGATGGGGCAGGCCGGAAAAGGAGAAGCGAGGTACCGGCAGGCGTTCTGGGACGAGCCGCTCCTCTCGGAGCTCGGGAGGAAGGGGAGGCTGGGGTTCATAGTCCCGGAGGACCCGAAGATCAAGGCCTGGGCGGCCTCGAAAGCCGGCAAGCTGATCCCGCAGGCGCTCAGGAGGAGCGGGGACGCGCCGCTCCCGGAGCTCAGCGAGCTCCAGGTCCTGCGGCACTTCAACAGGCTCTCCCAGATGAACTTCTCTGTCGAGACCGGGATGTATCCGCTCGGGAGCTGCACCATGAAGTACAACCCCAAGGTCTCCGAGGCGATCGCCTCCTCCCCGCGGATGCGAGACGCGCACCCGCTCCAGCACGACTCGACGGTCCAGGGGCTCCTCCAGGTGTTCCACGAGCTCTCCGAGATGCTCTGCGAGATCACAGGGATGAAGAGGTTCGCCCTAAGCACCGCCGCGGGCGCCCAGGGCGAGTTCGCCGGCGTCCTCATGATACGCAGGTACCTCCGCGACCAGGGCAGGGCGGACAAGAACGAGATACTCGTGGCAGACTCGGCGCACGGGACGAACCCCGCCAGCGCGGCGATGGCGGGCTTCGAGGTGGTCAAGGTGCCGTCCAACGAGAGCGGGCTCGTCACCATCGAGTCGGTAAAGTCCAAGGTCACCCCGAGGACGGCCGGGATGATGCTCACGGTGCCCAACACGCTCGGGCTCTTCGAGCCCGACGTCAGCGAGATCTCAAAGGCCGTCCACGAGGCGGGCGGCCTGATGTACTACGACGGAGCCAACATGAACGCCCTCCTTGGCAAGGCCAGGCCTGGGGACATGGGGTTCGACGTGGTCCACCTCAACCTGCACAAGACCTTCGCGACGCCGCACGGAGGGGGAGGGCCGGGAGCAGGCCCGGTAGGGGCGGCCGCCTCGCTCCAGGACTATCTGCCGGTGCCGATGGTCGAGAAGAGCGGGGACGAGTACAGGCTCGACTACGCGCGGCCGAGGTCAGTGGGGAGGCTGAAGGGCTTCTACGCCAACTCCGCGATCCTCCTGCGGGCGTACTCGTACATCAGGCTCCTTGGGGCGGACGGGCTCGACAACGTCTCCAGCCTCGCGGTCCTCGGGGCAGAGTACCTCCTCTCGAAGCTCGACACGCAGGGCTACAGCATCCCCGTCGGCGGCGGGATAAGGAGGAAGCACGAGGCGATCGTATCGGTGAAGGGAGGGCACGGTGGCGCCGGCAAGATAGCCAAGGCCATCCTGGACTACGGGGTCCACTCCCCCACCGTGTACTTCCCGCTCACTGTAGAGGAGGCCCTGATGATCGAGCCCACCGAGACCGAGACGGTCGAGGCCCTCGACGACTACGCCGCGATGCTCAACGGCCTCTTCAAGAAGCTAAAGGCGGGCGAGCTCGAGGACGAGCCGAAGAACACCAGCATCGGGAAGATAGACGAGGTAAAGGCGTCGCACCCTCTCACGCTCAGGGTCAAGTGGTGAGGCACCTCCCGCGCGGTCGGAGGTGAACGCGGTATGCACCAATGGTCCACTATTTTGATTCGTGGGTTCATTAATGCAATCGACGACGTACCTTGTCCAGCCAATGTCCGGCCCCATCTCTTCCGCTGAAGTCGTCGCCGTCGGGATAGGAAGCGCAGGAATCAGGATAGTGTCCGCCCTTAGCCGGGAGACAACCCTGGTTGACAGGTTCGCATACGTGACCTGCGACAGAGCGGACCTCGAGTCCGCGGGCGAAGGCGAGCGGCTGGTGATAGAGTCGCCCATCGCACAAAAGCCGAGCCCCTCTATGGTGAGGGGCTTCGCTCTCCCGCACCACGAGGAGATGAAGGGTCTCCTGCAGGACGCGAAGGTCGTCTTCGTGGTCGCGGGACTAGGGAGGGCGACAGGCTCGGGCTTGGCTCCCGTGGTGGCGGGGCTGGCGCGAGAGGCGGGAGCCGACGCGGTCAGCATCGCCGTGATGCCCTTCGACTTTGAGGAGAGGCTGAGGTTCTACTCGGGGCTCGCGCTGAAGAAGCTCAGGGCCGTCTCGAACGGCGTGGTCGTGATAGACAACGGGGCCCTCTTCAACGTGGGCAGCGAGGCGACACTGAAGGAGCTGTACGAGGTGGCGAACAAGGAGGCCGTAAAGGCCTTGGGCTCCCTCCTCGCGAGGCAGTCCCAGGACTCGATCCCCGTGGGGCTGAACAAGGTCCTAGGGACGGTCGCCGCGGGCGGATACTCGTTCCTCACCAGCGCCTCCTCGGGCTCGATCGACAAGGCGGAAGACGCCCTGTCGCGCGCGATAATCGGGATAGGGAAGAAGGCGCAGATGAACGACGCCAGCCACGCGGTCGTGGTGCTGACGGGGGACGCCAGCATCTCGGCGAGCGAAACGGCCACCGCCGTCAGGAGGCTGGGCTCCATGTTCGGTAGCCCCTCGCTGGACGTGGAGTACGCCGTGAGCTACAGGAGCGGGGCGGGGTCTCAGCTGCAGGTCAGCGTCCTGGCCTCCGGCTTCACCAGGACCAAGTACGACAGCTACGACCCCATCGACGCCATACTCGGGCCCAGGGGGAACATCGACGACTCGCTCGACTGCACCCTCGTGGAGGGGCTGGAGCGGGTCCTGTCTTGCGAGTAGCCCCCGTTACCTGAAGAACTCGGCGGGCTCGGAGCTCCTCGTGACGGTGGCCCTCAGGCGGGCCACCTCTGCGTCGTCGATCTTCTTGAAGAGTATCTCAGGCTTGCCTGAGAGCCTCACGTCAGGGAGGGAGAACGAGAGCCCCCCTTCCCATGAGAGGGCGTCAGCCATCCCCAGGGTCCGTGCCACCTTCCTCGACGCCCCCGGAAGGAAGGGGGCCATCGCCACCGCCAGCACCCCGCAGATGCCGACGCAGCAGTAGATCACCCTGGCGCAGGCGTCCCTGTCGGTCTTGATCAGCGCCCAGGGCTGGTTCTTCTGGAAGTACTCGTTCCCGAGGGTCGCGATCTGGAGGACGCTCCTGAGGGCGTCCTTGAGCCTCGCCTCCTGGAGGGCCTGGTCTGCCTCCGCCGCGTGCCTCTTCACATCCTCCTCGAGCCGCCTGTCGTCGGGTGCGAGCTCCATCTTCCTGACAGCCCCCTCCAGGAAGTTGGAGGCGAAGGTCAGGGTCCGGTGGACGAAGTTCCCTATCGCGGCGACGAGCTCGTTGTTCACCCTCGACTGGAAGTCGTCCCACTTGAACTCGGAGTCCTTCGTCTCCGGTATCAGGTATGTGAGGTAGTAGCGCCAGATGTCAGGGTCGAGCCCGGACTCCACCACCTTCTCGCAGAATATCCCCCAGTTCCTGGACTTTGATATCTTGTCCCCCTCGTAGTTGCAGTACTGGAGCCCGACGACGTCGTAGGGAAGGTTCAGCCCCCCGTTCGCCATGAGCATCCCCGGCCAGAATATGGTGTGGAAGGGGATGTTGTCCTTGCCCAGGAAGTTGTAGACCCGCGTCTCCGGGTCCATCCAAAAGTCCTTCCACCGCTCCGGCTGCCCGGTCCTCTCGGCCCACTCCTTGGTGGAGGAGATGTACCCTATCGGGGCGTCGAACCAGACGTAGAAGATCTTGTCCTCGAAGCCCTCGAGCGGGACGGGGACGCCCCACTTCAGGTCCCGCGTTATGCTCCTCCTCCTCAGCCCCTCCTTGATCCACGCCAGGGCCAGGGAGCTCACCTGCTTCCGCCAGTGCCTCTGGCCGGAGATCCAGGCCTCGAGCTCAGGCTGGAGCTTCTCGAGCTCCAGGAAGAGGTTGTCGCTGTCCCTGAAGACCGGGACGCTGCCGTCGATCTTGCACTTTGGGTCGATGAGCTGCTCCGGCTCGAGGAGGGTCGCGCAGTTCTCGCACTGGTCTCCCCTGGCGAAGTCATAGCCGCAGACGGGGCACTTGCCCACCACGTAGCGGTCCGCCAGGAAGAGCTTGTCGTTCTCGCAGTAGGGGAGCCGCATCACGCCTTTCGTGACGTACCCCTTCTCGTAGATCTTGAGGAAGAGCTCCTGGGTGGTCTTGTGGTGGACAGGGAGCGAGGTCCTGGAGAAGTTGTCGTATGATATCTCGAACCAGTCGTAGATGGACTTGTGGACCGCGTAGAAGACGTCCGTGAGCCGCTTCGGGGTGACCTTCAGCTCGATGGCCGCGACCTCCGTGGGCGTCCCGTTCTCGTCCGCCCCGCCCACGAAGACCGTCTCGTATCCCTTCAGCCTGCAGTACCTCGCGAAGATGTCGGCCGGGAGGTGGGAGCCCACGATGTTCCCGACGTGGGGGACCGCGTTGGTGTAGGGGAGGGCGCAGCAGACCAGCACCCTGCGCTTCCCGTGCGCCCCCCCGCTTGGTGTCGCTCTCTCTCTGTTACTCAAGAGCCCAGCTCTCGGCGTACTTCAGCTGCTCCTTGGTCGCCCTGTCGATGGTTATGCCGAGGGAGCGGAGCGTCGACATCGCGACCTCCTCCTCTATCTCGGGGGGGACGTCGAGCACCTTCTTCTGGAGCTTCGAGTGGTTCTTGTAGACGTAGAGCGCCGACATGAACTGGTTGGCGAACGACATCTGCATCACCTCAGGCGGGTGCCCTTCCGCGGCCACCAGGTTGACGATCCTCCCCTTGCCCAGGAGGTAGATCCTCTTCCCGTTCGGGAGGGCGATCTCGTCGGTGTTCGGGCGGACCTGCTTGACCGACTTGGCCTCGTCCATGATGGACTTTACGTCTATCTCGACGTCGAAGTGGCCCGCGTTAGAGAGGATCGCCCCGTCCCTCATCGACTTTACGGCGGAGTACGAGATGACGTGCTTCTGCCCCGTGCAGGTCACGAAGATCTCGCCGTATCGAGCGGCCTCCCCGATGTTGGCCACCAGGAAGCCGTCCAGGTGCGCCTCGAGGGCCTTTATCGGGTCGACCTCGACCACGGTGACGTTGGCGTCCAGGCCCCTGGCGCGCTTCGCGACCCCCTTGCCCACCCAGCCGTAGCCCACCACGACTACCTTCTTCCCCGCGATGAGGAGGGAGGTCGCCCTCAGGATCCCGTCGAAGGTGCTCTGGCCGGTGCCGAAGCGGTTGTCGAACAGGAACTTGGTCTTGGCGTTGTTTATCGCGACGATCGGGTATCCGAGCTTCCCGTCCTTCTCGAGGGCCTTCACCCTGAGCACCCCCGTCGTGGTCTCCTCGCAGCCGCCGAGGACAGAGGGGGTGCGCTTCAGGTTGGCCGCCACGTGGAGGTCGGCCCCGTCGTCGATGATCACGTCAGGCTTCGACGAGACGACCTGCCCGACGCACCAGTCGTAGTCCTTCCCGGACTCCCCGCGCCAGGCCCAGACCTCCGCCCTCGTGGAGAGGTACGCCGCGATGTCGTCCTGGGTCGAGAGCGGGTTCGCCGCCGCGAGCTTCACCTCAGCCCCCGCGATGAGGAGCGAGTCGACAAGGACCGAGGTCTCCTTTGTGACGTGGAGGCACACGCCCACCGTCACCCCCTTCAGCGGCTTCTTGGTAGCGTACTTCGAGGCGATTGTGGACAGGGCGGTCATGTGCCCCTTGGCCCAGAGGAAGTTCTTCTCGCCCTCTTCCGCCAGTCCAGGATCGGCTATCTTTCCCATGTGTTTCGGCCATCCGTTCGAAGTTGGATTATTAAAGCCGCCGAAGCGAAGGGGTCACTCCTCTTCGGAGGAGTACTCGACCACGGAGAAGACGTCGTAGCCCTTGAGGGTCCGCCGGCCGTTCAGGAAGCTGAGCTCGACGACGAAGCCGAAGCCCGCGACCACCCCCCGGAGGACCTTGACTAGCTTGGCGGCCGCCAGGGCTGTCCCCCCGGTCGCTATGAGGTCGTCGACGATGAGGACCCTCTCGCCGCGCCGTATCGCGTCCCTGTGTATCTCCAGCGTGGCCGTCCCGTACTCCAGCTCGTAGCTCTCCGAGACCTTCTCGCCGGGGAGCTTGCCCACCTTCCGCAGCGGGACGAAGCCCACCCCTAGCCTCTCTGCAAGGGGGGCCCCGACGACGAACCCCCTAGCCTCGATCCCCATCACCGCGTCGACCTTCTTCCCCTTGTAGTGGTCGTAGAGGACGTCCGTCGACCGCTTGAGCAGCACCCCGTCCTTCCAGAGGGTGGTGATGTCCCTGAAGACGATGCCCTTCTTGGGGAAGTCAGGGATCCTCCTTATCGCGCGCTTGAACTCGGCCTGCACCTCGGCCCGCCCGGAGCGCCCGCTCATGCGCTGATCCTCGCGTTCTTCATCGCCGAGCCGCAGTCGCACGACCTCTTGGCGGGCGTGAGCTCGATCGCCTTCAGCAGCAGGGTCCTCAGCTTCTCCAGGTTCGCGTTGAAGACCCTCATCACCTCGTCGTTGCTGACGGGCTTGACGTCAGGGTCACCCTCGACGCCGACGTCGTAGTCCGTGACGAGCGAGATGTTCGCGTAGCACATCTCCTGCTCTCTGGCGAGGATCGCCTCTGGATACTGGGTCATGTTGATGATGTCCCAGCCCTGGGCTCGGAAGAACCTGCTCTCCGCCCTCGTCGAGAACCTCGGGCCCTGGATCACAACGACCGTGCCCTTCGTGTGGACCTTGATGCCCAGCCCCTTCGACGCCTCGACCACCAGCGCCCTCAGCTCAGGGCAGTAGGGGTCGGCCGAGCCCACGTGGGCGGTCTCCGGGCCATCGAAGTAGGTGTCCTTCCGGCCGTTCGTGAAGTTCACGAACTGGTCGGAGACCACGAAGTCCCCCGGCTTTATCCCAGGCTTCAGGCTCCCCACAGCGGTCGGCCCGTAGACCCGCTCCACCCCGAGCCGCTTCAGGGCGAAGAGGTTCGCCCGGTACGGTACCGCGTGCGGGGGGAACTGGTGGTGCTCGCCGTGCCGCGGCAGGAAGGCGACGCGCTTGCCCTTCACCACAGAGAGCTTCACGGTCGCGCTGGGGCTCCCGTAGGGCGTCTCCTGCCTTGACGCCTCCTTCGTCTGCATGAACTTGTAGAAACCCGAACCGCCGATTACCCCGACGCTAGCTCCTTTCACGTTCGACCGGTTGGGAGTTTGCCTTAAAATCTTTGAAGCCACGGTGGGGCGGCGTGTGAAACGATAACTACCTCCAGCCCCCACCTCCGGCAGGCGCCTCATGGTAGCCGAGGGGTCGGGCTGGGTAGGGAAGGTCGTCCGTGACATCTACGGTAGGGAGCTCGGCAGGGCGGTCGGCGTCGTCTTCGACCTCGGCGGCGACGTGGCATCGATAGGCGTCGACAGGGCGGGGTCGTTCGTCGAGATCTCGCCCGAGATCGTCGTCTCGGACAGGGACGAGCTCGAGGTGATGCCCGAGTGGAAGGCCGAGGCGGGGCGAGCAGGCATCGCCGGGGCGTCATTGGAGCGCCGCCTCGCCGCGCTCGAGGGGATGGTCGAGAGGAAGGAGATCCCCCAGGACGCCTACGCCGCCCTCCATTCGAGGCTGGCGGCGGTCAGGGGGACGCACGACCAGCTGGCGGCGAGGATCCTCGCACGGCTCGACGACCTCGAGAGGGAGGACGAGTCGATCGACCTGTTCCTCTCGATGGTGAGGGTCCAGTTCCTCGCAGGGGAGATGGGCGAGGAGTCGTTCAGGCTGACCGAGGAGTACTGCAAGGCCATGAAGGCCGCCAACGCCAGGGAGGGGGAGGACATACGCAAGGCGGTGGAGGAGCCGCAGCTGGGCAGGGCGTCCGACGTCGTCCTCTCGAGGGACGCCAGGAAGGAGGGGGGTGCACCCGAGGCGGCTCCCGGGCCACCTGCGACCGAGCGTCCCTAGTGAGGCGGCGCTTCCGCTCGGCTCGGCATCGTCCCGACCCGGCGGCGCGGCGACCCTTGGGGCTCCCAGAAGAGTTGAAATACCTCTGAGGTGGAAAATCGCCGAACGACCCGATGCCAAGACAGTACGACGAGCTGCTCGCCCGAGCCCAGGCCACGCTCGAGAGGACCGCGCACAAGTCCACTCAGAACAGGCTGGAGATCCCCGAGCCGCAGGTCCTCTGGGTGGGGAACAAGACCATCCTCAGGAACTACTCGGAGTACCCGAAGCTGATGAGGAGGGACCCGGACAGGCTCCTGATGTACCTGGCAAAGGAGCTGGCCACGGCGGCGTCCCTCGACGGCGACAGAGGCATCTTCATCGGCAGGAAGGACAAGCAGTCGTTCATCCAGCTCTTCCAGAGGTACATGGCCGACAACGTCACTTGCCCGGTCTGCGGCAGCCCGGACACCCACATAGTCACGGAGAGCAGGCTCCACTTCAGGGTCTGCGAGGCCTGCGGTGCAAGGTCTAGCGCCAGGGTGAACTGACAACGCCCGCGGGGCAGTTCTCCGTGCGGAGCATCGCGTGGAAGAACTCGAGCGTGGTCAACGTGTGCGACGCCGACCTGATAGGCAAGACCCTGGTCGAGGGGGAGCTGAAGATGCACATCTCGAAGGACTTCTACGGGGGCGACCTTGTCGGGGAGGAGGAGACCATGAGGCTCTTGAGGGGGTCCTCGATGATAAGCCTGGCCGGGAAGATGTCGGTGGGGATAGCGCTCGCGAACAAGCTGGGCTCGCCGCAGGCCGTCCGGGTGGTCCAGGGCGTCCCCTTCCTGATGATCTACAAGTTCTGAGCCGGGTCCGCCCTACCTTATCTTGCCTTCGCGCTGGATCTCCCTCAGGAGCTCCTTCTGCTTCCCGCTCAGGCTCTTCGGGATCTCCACCGTGACCACGACGTACTCGTCGCCTTTGCCGAACCCGAGCCTCGGCAGCCCCTTGCCCTTGACCTTGAAGCGCTCTCCGGACTGAGTGCCGGGAGGGACGTCGAGCATGACGTCCCCGAAGAGGGTCGGGATCCTGACCTGGGTCCCCAGCATCGCGTCGACCGCGTTGACCCGCGCCTCGACGAAGATGTCGCTCTCGTTCCTCTTGAAGATAGGATGCTCCGGGATGTTGACCACGACGTACAGGTCGCCGGGCGGCGTCCCCGCGTCGCCCGCCTCCCCCTCGCCCCTGAGCCTCAGCGTATGGCCGTCGTCCACCCCCGCCGGGATGCGGATGCTCAGCCGCCGCTGCCGCCTGACCTTCCCGCTGCCCCTGCACTCTTTGCAGGGGTTCTCCACAAGCGTGCCCGTCCCCTTGCACCTGCCGCAGGTCTCCACCCGGATGAACCTGGCGAAGCCCGCGTTCTGCATCTTCTGCACCTGGCCCGCGCCCCCGCACTGTGGGCACCTCTTCGGGCTCGTCCCGGGGGCAGCCCCGTTCCCGCCGCAGGTGGGACAGGCCTCCATCCGGGGGATCTCGACCTCCTTGGTGAGGTCGTTCACGACGTCCTCGAGCCTCACCTGGAGGTGCATCGTGAGGTCGTTGCCCCGCCTGGGCCCCGACCTCCTCCCGGCCCCCTGCCCGAAGAACGCCCCGAGCAGGTCGTCGAACCCCCCGCCGAACCCGAAGCCCGAGCCCCGGAAGATGTCCTGGAAGTCGGCGCCCCGGAATATGTCCTCCTGGCTGTACCTCTGGTCTATGCCCTCCCGCCCGTAGGTGTCGTATTGCTTGCGCTTCTCGTCGTCGGAGAGGACGGCGTAGGCCTCCGAGAGCTCCTTGAACCTCCCCTCCGCCTCGGGGGACTTGTTCCTGTCGGGATGGTACTGCATCGCCATCTTCCGATAGGCTGCCTTGATGTCGTCCTTGCTGGCCGACTTGGATACCCCAAGGACGTCATAAAAGTCCCGGGAGGAGGCGCTGCTCACAGTCGGCCGTCACTTTTCTGGGTCAGCTTTTATCCTCATCGACGACCTTGTAGTCGGCGTCCGTCATCGGGCCCTGGCCCGGAGGTGCCTCCGACTGTCCGGTCGCCCCGCCGGGCGGTGGTCCGCCGGCCGGCGCCTGCTGCTGGTACACCGCCTGCCCGACCTCCTGGAGGACCTTCCGGAGGGCTTCCGACTTGTCCTTCACCCCCGCGGCGTCCTTCGACTCCACGGCCTTCCTGAGCTCGGCCGCGGCGGCGGTTATCTTGTCCTCGGACTCCTTGCTGATCTTCCCGGCGAGGTCGGTCTTGGTCCTCTCGGCGGTGTAGAGGAGCGAGTCGGCGTCGTTCATCACCTGCGCCTCCTCCATCTTCTTCTTGTCCTGCTCCGCGTACTGCTCCGCCTGGGCGACCATCTTCTCCTTCTCGTCCTTCGAGAGCTTCGTCGAGGCGGAGATGGTTATCCTCGCCTCCTTGCCCGTGCCCTTGTCGTGGGCGGTGACGTTGAGTATCCCGTTGGCGTCGATGTCGAAGGTGACCTCGATCTGCGGGACGCCCCTCGGCGCGGGCGGGATCCCCTCGAGGTTGAACATACCCAGCGAGATGTTGTCGGCGGCCATCGACCTCTCCCCCTGGACGACGTGTATCGTGACGGCGGTCTGCATGTCCGCCGCCGTGGTGAACGTCTGGCTCTTCTTGACAGGGATGGTGGTGTTCCTGTCGATAACCTTGGCGGTGATGTTCCCGAGGGTCTCGACCCCGAGAGAGAGCGGGGTCACGTCGAGGAGGAGGATGTCCTTGACCTCCCCCGCGAGGACTGCGCCCTGGATCGACGCGCCTATGGCCACCGCCTCCATGGGGTCGACCCCCCTCTCGGCCGGCTTGCCCATGACCTGCTCGACCTTCTGCCTGACGAGGGGCATCCTCGTCATGCCTCCGATGAGGATGACCTTGTCGATGTCCTTGGGCGTCAGCTTGGCGTCGGTGATGACGCGGGTGATCGGCTCCTCGACCTTTGAGACGATGGGGCCCGCCAGCTCCTCGAGCTTGGCCCTGGTGAGGGTGAAGTGCAGGTTCTTCGTCCCCGTCGAGTCGCTCGCTATGAACGGGAGGTCGATGTCGGTCGAGATGATGTTGGATAGCTCGATCTTCGCCCTCTCGGCCGCCTCCTTGAGGCGGGTCATCGCGGTCCGGTCGTTCCTGAGGTCGATGCCGGTCTTCGACCTAAAGTCGCCGGCTATGAGGTTGACGATGGCGTAGTCCACGTCGGCGCCGCCGGTCTGGGTGTCGCCGCTGGTCGAGAGTACCTGGAACACCCCGCCCCCGAACTCCATCACCGTGACGTCGTGGGTCCCGCCGCCGAAGCTGAAGACCAGGACCTTCATCTCCTTGTCCGCCTTGTCGAGGCCGTAGGCGAGGCAGGCCGCGGTGGGCTCGTTGATGATCCGGACCACCTCGAGGCCGGCGATCTCTCCCGCGTCCTTCGTCGCCTGCCTCTGGTTGTCGTTGAAGTGGGCGGGGACGGTGATGACCGCCTTCCTGACCGGATACCCGAGGAAGGTCTCGGTGTCCTTCTTTATCTTCTGGAGGACGAAGGCGCTTATCTGCTGAGGGGTGAACTCCTTCCCGGCTATCCGGACCTTGTAGTCGGTGCCCATCTTCCTCTTTATCTCGAATATCGTCCCCTCAGGGTTGGTCACGACCTGTCTCTTCGCGGGCTCCCCTACCAGGAGCTGCCCGTCCTGCGTGAAGGCCACCACTGACGGGAACATCTTGCCGGCGACCGTCTGCCCCTCCGCGCTGGGGATGACCACGGGCCTGCCTGCCTCCATCACCGCCGCGGCTGAGTTCGTCGTCCCTAGGTCGATCCCGATTATCTTCTCCCTCGCCCCGGGAGATCCGGGCTTGCTCATTGCAGTCCCTCCTCGCTGCGCCCCTCGGCTCTCGCCGCGAGCTCCACCTTCACGGCGCTCGGCCTGAGAACCTTGCCCTTGAAAGTGTACCCCTTCCTCATCTCCTCGACCACCATGTCCTCCGGGTTGTCCTTGCCCTGCACCTTGTCGACGGCCTCGTGCGCCGAGGGGTCGAACGGCTTCCCGACCGCCCTGATCTCCTCGAGCCCCTCGCTCGCTAGGGCCGAGCCGAGGTTCTTCTGGACCATCTTCACGCCTTCGACGATTCCCTGGTCTGCCGCCTTGGTGGCAGAGGCGACCGCGAGCTCGAGGTCGTCGAGGACGGGGACGAGCTTGCGGACCAGGCCGAGGGTCGAGAACTCCTCAAGCTCGCGTATCTCGCGGTCGACCCGCTTCCTGTAGTTCTCAAAGTCCGCCTGGAGGTACCTGAGGTTCGTGAGGAGCTCGTCGTTCCGTCTCCGCTCCTCGTCGAGGGTGCTCTCGAGACGGGCGAGGTCAGACTTTATCGCCTTCGCCTCCTGCTCCTTCACCATGGACGAGGTCTTCATGTCGTTGCCCTCTCCTTGGCTTTCGTTCTCGCTCGGGTTCACATGGGTCACCGCGGGTCCGGACCCCCTCGCGTAAGGAGTTTTACTAAAACCCTTTCCAGGGGCGCGCCGGCCGCAGTCGGGCTCGAGACTAGCATGAACGTTGACACTATACAACTTTGTGTTGTATACCCTAAATAAAGCTTGCCTCTCGCCCTACGTCCCCGACCCCCGATCACAAGCCTATATGGGGAGCCCCACCTCGAGCCGGACATTGGAAGGGCCCGAGCAGGACGACGAAGCGCTAGAGGACAGCCTCGAGGCCGAGCGCGGAGCCCTCACGGAGGGAGACGTCGAGCAGGGGGCGGGGCTAAGGGAGCGCATCAGGAGGAACGAGCGCGAGAACAGGCGGCTCAGGCACGACTCGAACGAAAGGAAGACGGTCGAGGAGGTCTTCGACAAGGCCACCAACTTCGCGCTGAGCGAGATGATCGCGAGGGGGGACCTGTCGTATCTCAACGGGGTGGTGAGGGCCGGGAAGGAGGCCCGAGTCTACTGGGGGGTTGCCCCCGACGGGAGCCCCCGGGCGGTGAAGATCTACCTCACCGCCGCGGCGGAGTTCAAGAAGAGGATGAGGTACGTGGCGGGCGACAGGCGGTTCCAGAGGCTCCCCAGCTCGGTGAGGCAGATGATCAGGCTCTGGGTCCAGAAGGAGTTCAAGAACCTCAGGATGGCGGCGGAGGCGGGGATCAGGGTCCCCCGGCCGTACGCCTTCAACGCCAACATCATAGTGATGGAGTTCATCGGGACGCCCCCCGCACCTGCGCCGGTCTTCGCCGAGACCGAGGTGGACGACTCGGACTACCGGTGGACGCTCGAGACCGTCCGAAGGCTCTACAAGGCGGGCCTGGTCCACGCAGACCTCTCGGAGTTCAACATCTTCAAGGCGGGGCCCGAGGAGAGGGTGCTCTTCGACATGGGGTCGGCGATCCTGACCTCCCACCCAGAGTCCAGGCAGCTCCTCCTGCGCGACGTCACCAACGTAGTGAGGTTCTTCAAGAAGAGAGGGGTTTATGAGAAGGCCCCGGAGCAGATACTAGAGACGGTCCTGACATGAGCTTCGAGAAACTCCTGCGCGTCCCGCTCGACAGGGTGGGCGCCCTGATCGGCAAGAAGGGAGAGACCAAGTCGAAGATCGAAGAGTCGTGCCGCGTCTCGATAGCCGTAGACGGCAAGACCGGCGAGGTTGCGATACGCTCGACGTCCCTCGAGGCAGACCCGTTCAGGGCGACCAACGCAGTCGAGGCGATAGCGAGGGGCTTCTCCCCGCAGAGGGCCCTCAAGCTCCTCGACCCCGACCTGGCGCTCGAGATACTCGACATCAGGGAGTTTGCGGGGAAGAGCGAGAACAGCCTCGAGAGGATCAAGGGGAGGATAATCGGGCTCCACGGCAAGTCGAGGCGGGTGATAGAGGAGCTGACGAAGTGCGACGTCTCGGTCTACGGCAAGACCGTGGCCATCATAGGCGAGCCCACGGAGCTGAGGCTGGCGAAGGACGCCATCGAGAAGCTCGCCGCGGGGAGCCAGCACAAGTCGGTGTACAACATGCTCCAGCGGGCTAGGACGAAGCGGAAGATGGAGCGCATCCTGCTCTGGGAAGACCAGTCTCCAGAGATAAGAGGCTGAGCCGGTCGATATCGGCTTGGTTTGTCAAAAGGAGCCCGAGAACGTGCTGCTGCGCAGCCAAAGCGAGGGAAAATCGAGGCTGATGGTTATTAATCCATCACGGGCAACCTCAAGACGAGCGAGGGTGTCAGAGGAGTAGTTGTCTGCTATCAGTTTCACGGAACCCGGGCGTAGGCTTATACCCCGGCGGTCCCGAACTCGCACTGCGACGACGAAAGCGGTCCCGGGCTGGAGCGGATTCTAGGAAATGGTCACGTTCTCGGAGATCTCGCCGAGCGAGTTCTTCTACAGGAACCGCGACCTAGCGGGCTTCACAAACCCCGCCAGGGCGCTCTACATGGCCGTTAGGGAGCTGGTCGAGAACTCGCTCGACGCCTGCGAGCTCACAAGGATGCTGCCCGACATCTACGTCAGGATAGTTCCCGACGGGCAGGGCGGAGAGACGTCCGAGCCGCGGGCGTACCGGGTGACCGTCGCGGACAACGGCCCCGGAGTCGACCCGCACCACGTCCCCAGGGCGTTCGGGAAGGTCTTCTACGGGTCCAAGTACGTGCTCAGGCAGTCGAGGGGGATGTTCGGGATGGGCGGCACGATGGCAGTCCTCTACGGCCAGATCACCACCAACAAGCCGGTGAAGGTCACGACCTCGGTGGACGGCAAGAGCAGGCACATCTTCGAGATGCTCATCGACATCGGCGAGAACAAGCCGATAATCCTCAGGCGGGACACCGAGGAGGCGAACGGCAAGACGGGGACGCGCGTGGACGTGGTCCTCGAGGGGGACTTCACCCGCTCCGCGCAGAAGATCAACGAGTACTTCAAGCAGACCGCGCTGGTGGGTTCCTACGCGAACCTCACCTTCGTCGACCCGATAGGCCGCATCTCGACGTTCGAGAGGGCGACCGAGTCGCTCCCGCCCCCTCCCAAGGAGACGCTCCCGCACCCGTACGGCGTGGACGTGGAGGCGTTCAAGAGGATGGTCAAGCTGAACGAGGAGAAGACCATGAAGCGGTTCATGACCACCCACTTCCACAGGCTCGGGGACAAGACCGCGGTGAAGTTCCTGATGTTCGCGGGTGTAAAGCCCGAGCTGGCCCCGGAGAAGCTGAGCAACGAGCAGGTCGTCACGATCGTCGACGCGCTGCAGCGCTTCCAGGAGTTCCTCCCGCCGGACGCCTCGTGCCTCTCGCCGGTGGGGGAGCAGATACTCAGCACCGGCATACTCAAGGAGCTCGAGCCGGAGTTCTCCACGGTCGTGGCGAGGCCGCCGTCGTCCTACTCGGGGTTCCCCTTCCTTGTCGAGGTCGGGCTTGTGTACGGGGGGAAGGTACTCGAGCCGGGGAGGAAGCTCTTCAGGTTCGCCAACAGGATACCGCTGCTCTACGACGAGAGCAGCGACGTGTCGTTCAGGGTGCTCAACGAGGAGATCGACTGGAGGAGGTACCACGTCCCCGACGAGGCGCCGGTGGCGGTCATCACCCACATCTGCTCGACCAAGGTGCCGTACAAGACGGTCGGCAAGGAGTACATAGCCGACAGGCCGGAGATAGAGGCAGAGATCAGGAACGCAGTGCGCGAGGCGCTCAGGAGGCTCAGCCTCTACCTCTCGAAGAAGGGGAGCATGGAGGCGGTGCAGCGGAAGATGAACATCTACGGCAAGTACCTTCCGCTCATCGCCAGGTTCTCCCAGGAGCTCGCGGGCGAGAAGCGCCCTCCAAAGTACAAGCAGCTGATAAAGGAGGAGGCAGAGGAAGGCGAGCAGGCCCCCCAAGAGGTGACGGTGGGGGTCGACGGGAATGAGGCAGTGACCGATCAACATGAGCAAGCAAAAATCGAAGACTACCGCTGAGGCAAGGAAGGACAAGGTGGAGAAGCTCCTGAACGAGCTCGGCCACCGAGTCTACGACGACCTCGAGAGCTCAAAGTTCCCGTCGTTGTCCTTCGCCAGCAGGTCCGTGAGCAACATCGTCTACGACAAGAAGCTCCAGCAGTTCGTGCTCGGGTCGGGGACGGTGAAGAGGTCGGCCGGGAACATCAAGCACATCAGGCCGTTCACCCAGCTGCTCTGGCTGGCGTACTTCTCGAGGAAGCTCGTGGACGAGAAGAAGACCTCGACGCTGAGAGACGTCTACTACTCTGCCCAGGCCTTCGATGTGGAGTTCATGGACCAGGCCGAGTCGGACGAGCTCATCACCGACCTCGAGGTGCTACTCGGTTCCGCGAGGGAGGAGTTCAACGTCTACCCTGAGGAGAGGAGCGCGATCTTCGGCAACATGACCATAGAGTACACGGTGCCCGGCTACGAGGGGAAGAAGCTGGACCTCTCCGCCCACCCGGACGGGATGATGATAGGGCCCGCGATGACCACCGCCGAGTTCGCCGACACCGACGCGGAGATGGTCCTGGCAATAGAGAAGGGCGGACTCTTCACCAGGTTCATCGAGGAGAAGGTGCACGAAAAGTACAAGGCGATCCTCATCAACACGGCGGGACAGCCGCCTAGGGCGACCAGGTACCTGCTAAGGAGGCTCCACTCCGAGATGAAGCTTCCGATCGGGATACTCTGCGACGCCGACCCGTGGGGGGCGCACATCGCGATGGTCATCAAGAGCGGCTCGGCCAACGCGGCGCACCTGAGGGACCTCACCACGCCATCGGGGGTGTGGCTGGGGGTGTGGGCCTCCGACATCCAAAAGTACAAGCTCCCGTCAGACCCGCTCACAGAGATCGACATCAAGCGCGTCTACGAGCTAAAGTCCGACCCGAGGTACAAGGAGAAGCTGTGGCACGACGAGCTGGACACCTTCCTCAAGAACAAGAGGAAGAGCGAGCAAGAGGCGTTCTCCAGGTACGGCCTGAGCTACATCGTCGACACCTACCTCCCAGACAAGATCCAGCTCCTCAAGAGCAACTAGCGAGCTCGGCGGGGCCACTGGATAGCTTATTTACTCCGTCCAGGTCGGCAGCAGAGCGGACATGAGCAAGACCACCGTCAACACTGAAGACTCGAGGGTCAACGTCCTGATCAGGCTAGTGGGGATCTTGGTCTTCGTCCTCGGGGCCGGGATGACCTACGAGACGTACGCGAACTCTGCGGGCAGCGCGCTCCAGCCGCCCCTGGTGCCCGTGCTGTACCTCCTCTCGGTGATGTTGCTCCTTGCGGGCCTTGTCGCGATAATCGCAAAGTACAAGCCTAGCTCGACGAAGAGCTAGGCAGGTTCAGGCGCCGATGAGCGGCGCGGCCAACTCGCTGCGGTCGCAGTTGCCGGACCCGATGTCCAGCACGTTCTCCACGGGGCTGACGCTCACCCTGCCGTCGCCCCACGATCTGGTCGAGCCGCTGCCGCATATCGACTCTACGACCCTCCTCACGCTCCGGTCGTCGACCACCACGGTGAGCAGGACGCGCTTCACGCAGCCGTTGGGGTAGTCCCACATCCCACGTCCCGCGCGGGGCTCGTCGACCACCGTGACCCCGGGGACGCCGATCACCTTCAGCGCCGCGTCCACCTCCGGGAACCGCTCCTTTCTGACCTCAGCTTGGACTTTCTTCATTTGGCTGATGCCAAGACGATATTACAGATTATATTTAAGGCCTTTGGGTCGGATACCAGCCATTCGTCCATATATCATCGATACCCTTGTACATGTGTTCAGAGGCCGCGCCCACCGGGGCGCGGCGACCCTCTCACGCTTAAATCACGAGGGGCGGGTCGACGGACGAGATGTCCCTGCGGAGGATCCGCGACTCGCCCGCCTTCGAGATATTCAACCTCGCGGCGAAGAAGCGGGCGGCCGGCGAGAAGGTCTACTCCCTCGCGATAGGGGAGCCCTCGTTCGACACCCCCGCACCGATAGTCGATGCGGCGTACGAGAGCATGAAGCACGGTGGCGGGCACTACACGTCGTCCTGGGGATCGGACGAGCTCAGGGAGGCGATAGTCTGGAAGGTGAGGAGGAAGAACAGGATAAGGGCGGGGCTGGAGAACGCCATCTTCATCACCGCGAAGCTCTCGATATACGCCGCGCTCCTGTCGCTTGCAGAGCCGGGCTACGAGGCGCTCGTCCCGGACCCGGGATACTACTACTCGGAGCCGGTCGTCCTCTCGGGCGGGAGGCCAGTGAGGTACAGGCTCACCGAGGGCTTCGACCTCGACCTCCGGGAGATACTCTCCAAGGTCACCCCAAAGACCCGGGCGATAGTGGTCAACACACCGTCGAACCCCGCGGGCAAGGTCTTCGCCCGCGGCGACCTGGAGGCCCTCCTGGACGCGTGCGTCACCAGGGGCATCAGGGTGATAAGCGACGAGGCGTACGAGGACATCGTCTACGAGAAGAGGCACCACTCGGTCGGATCGATGGAGAAGTCCCCAGAGTCCGTCATCTCGCTCTTCAGCCTCTCGAAGAGCTTCGCGATGACAGGGTGGCGCGCCGGGTACATGGTCGCCGACGAGGAGACCATCCTTCGGGTGAACAGGTTCCTGGAGACGGCGGTGACCTGCTTCCCTCCCTTCGTCCAGGCCGCCTCTGCGTACGCCATCAGGAACTGCGAGAAGTACACCGCGGAGTTCAGGGAGGAGCTCAGGAGGAGGCGTGGCCTCCTCGAGGAGGGGCTCTCGAGGGTCCCCGCGCTCGAGAGCCACAGGGTGGAGGGCGCCTTCTACGGGTTCCCGCGTTACAGGACGAAGGGGCGCTCGGTCGCGCTGGCGAAGCGGCTCCTCTCGGAGCAGAACGTCGCGGTCCTGCCCGGGGCCATCTTCGGGCCTTCGGGGGAGGGTCACATCCGCCTGTCGTTCGGGAGCTCGCCCGAGACCATAGTCGAGGGGACGCGACGCCTTAGGGCGTTCTTCGAGGACGCCCGGTAGAACCGATAAATAACGGGAGGGAGCCGCACGGGCGAATGCCCGAGCGCGTCATTATCTACGCGTCGCTCGGGCTCCGCTCCGGGACCTCCGACCTCCTCTGGGCGTTCAGGAAGAAGAACACCCTCGAGGAGTTCCCCGTCTACCTCGACGACCACCCCTTCCAGGTGCACGAGAGGATCAGGGAGGAGATGGGGCACGGGATGAGGACCGCGGACATCGTCATGGTCCCCCACTACGTCGCTCTCAAGATGCGCGCGGAGGGCCTCTTCACGGAGCATGACGCGAAGGGCCTCGGGGCGTATCCGAGCAAGTTCTACGACCCCAAGCTGAGCTGGTTCGCCGCCGGGGTGACCTTCATGACGATGGCGCACAACCCGAGGAGGCTCCCCGTGAAGGACCTCCCCCAGAGCCTGGAGGAGATCGCATCCCCCCGCTGGTCAGGGGCGCTCGGGATGCAGTCGCTGACGTCCAGCAAGTTCGGCAACATCGGGGCGCACTACATGAACTTCCTGCGCCGCAAGGTATCAGCCAAGAGGTGGCGCGACTTTTTGGAGAGCCTGGCCGGGCAGAACAGACCCACCACCTACGACTGCATCGACCACCTGCTCCAGGGTCTCATCGACGGGGACCACAGGCTCTCGCTGACCGTCTATTCCCTAGCGTACTTCAGGGAGAGGACGGCCGGGTCCCCCGTGAGGTCGTTCGCCACCGAAGGGATCCCCCGGATGCTCACGTTCACCACGGTCGCCCTCCTGAAGACCGCGAGGGAGAACAGGTCGGCCCGCAAGTTCCTGGACTTCCTGCTGAGCGAGGACGGCCAGAGGCTCATAGGGAGGATCACCGGGATCGCCCCGTCAATGCCCGGGGTGAAGGCCGGCTACCCGTTCGAGGTGGAGTACTCGTCGAAGGACGTCTTCCACCCAGACGCAGAGGACGCCGAGTCACTCAGCTCGACCCTCGAATCCTTCTCGAAGCTCGGGCTCCCCTGACCGGCTAGTAGGCGCCGATCCTGGTCCTGGCAGCCCACAGGGCGGGAAAGAACCTCTTCCCCATGGTCGTCTGGAGGTAGCTCACCCCGGAAGGGCGGAACGACGCGCCCATGGTCTCCTCGACCGCCTTCTCGCCCGTCCCCGGCCGCCCCCCGATCACGCGCTCGACCATCATGATGTGGTGGCTCCTCCAGAGCTGGAAGTACTTGTCATAGTCCAGCATCACCTCGGCGAGCTCGGCGACGTGAGAGTGCTTGGAGTCGGTGAAGACCTTCAGCGACGCCTGGACCTCGAGCTCGAAGACCTCGCCCTCCCTGCCCCTCTCGCGCCTCCCCACGTCCAGCCCCCTCTCCTCCATGACGGTCCGGAAGCCGTCCCAGAGGCTGGGCGCCTCCCACCTCTTGAGTAGCTGCTCGTAGTCCTTCTCGTTGCCTACGTGGAGGTTGAGGTATCTCTCGTCCTTCTGCCCCGAGATGAACTCGAGCTCCCTGAACTGGAGCGACTGGAACCCGCTCGCCGGGTGGAGGATGCTCCTGAACTTTAGAAAGTCGGTGGGCTTGATCGTCTCGAGGACCTCCAGCTGCTCTATCAGGACCCTCTGGACGGGCACGACCCTCCTGATGAGCCTCGTCGCCTCGGCCAGGTCGTCCGCGAGCATGTGCGATATCGCCGTCTCGAGCTCGTTGAGCATGAGCTTGAACCAGAGCTCGTAGGCCTGGTGTGCGATTATGAAGAGCACCTCGTCGTGCTGTCTTGGCTTGGAGGCCAGGCGCTGGAGGTCGAGAAGGTCGTCCAGGCCCAGGTACTCCCCGTACGAGAGCGGCTTCTTCTTGGCCATCAGGCGGTCCAACCTGGGGCGCGCTCTCGGGCTAGTCCTGGCCCGCAAGCCACGGATAGAGGCCCCTGACCTCGTCGAGGGACCTCCGGAGCTCCGCGGGGTCGGCGTCGTTCTCCTTCATCTTCCCCTCGAAGTACTCGCGGTACCCCTCGATGTCGAGGATCCCGTGGCCGCAGAGGCTGAAGAGGATGACCTTCTCCTTGTTCTGGGCCTTGCACCTCCGCGCCTCGTCGATGGCCGCCTTTATCGCGTGGGCCGACTCGGGCGCGGGGAGGATCCCCTCCGTCCTTGCGAAGAGGGCGCCCGCCTCGAAGACCTCCGGCTGGTTGTAAGCCACCGCCCCGACAACGCCTGCGTTGACCAGGAGGCTCAGGGTGGGCGCCGTCCCGTGAACGCGCAGCCCTCCCGTGTGTATCTCAGGAGGGTTGAACGTGTGGCCCGCCGTGTACATCTTGAAGAGGGGGCTCATCCTCATCACGTCGGAGTGGTCGTAGATGTACTGGCCCTTTGTCAGCTTCGGGACGGCGGAGGACTCCACGCCGAGGAACTCGACGTGCTTCGGGCTCGTCTTGTCGACCATCCTGTGGTAGTACGGCCAGAAGATCCCGGAGAAGTTGCTCCCCCCTCCGACGCAGCCGATCACGACGTCGGGGTAGTCCTCGTAGGGCTCCATCTGCGCCTGCGCCTCCTGCCCGATCACGGTCTGGCTCGCAAGGACGAAGTTCATGATGCTCCCCACGGCGTCCTTGGCCGAGGGGTCGCCCTCCGTGTCTTCCAGGGCCTCGCTCTTTGCGACGGCCATCGAGCCGCTGGAGTTGGGGTCTGCCCTTAGTATCTCCCTCCCGACCTTCGTCCTCGTGCTGGGGCTGGAGATTATCTCCGCGCCCCAGGCCTCCGCGAGGTCCTTCCTGTACGGCTTGCTGTCGTAGCTCGACCGGGACATGTAGACGGTGCACTTCACGCCGAAGATCGTGCAGCCGAAAGCGAGGGCCGTGCCCCACTGCCCCGCCGTGGTGCTCGTGACCAGCCTCTCGGTCCCCTCCTTCTTCGCGTAGTAGGCCTGGGCAACCGCGGCGTTCGCCTTGTGGGACCCGGGCGGGCTCACGGACTCGTTCTTGTAGTAGATCCTCGCAGGGGTGTTTAGGTACCGCTCCAGGCGCCTCGCCCTGACGAGCGGGGTCGGCCTCCAGATGGTGTAGACCTCCCTGAGCTCCTCGGGGATCGTGATGAACCGCTCCCTCGAGTACTCGTGCCTCGCGACCTCGTTGACGAACAGCCTGTGGAGTATCTTCTTGTCGGCGACTCCGCGGGTGTGCTGGTCGATAACCGGCGGGAGCTTGCCCGGCAGGTCAGGCGCGATGTTGTACCACTGGCGGGGGATCTCCACCGCCCTCTCTAGTCGGGTGACCAATCTCTTGCTCACCGAGAGGTCAGTGGGCTATCGCCAAGTTCGTCTTGACGGCACCCTCGTACCCCTTGCCCCTTGCCGAGAGGCTGTGCTCGAGGAGGAAGCCGTGGATCCCGTCGAACTCCTCCCTGCTGAAGACCTTGGACTCGGCCCAGACCGGGAGGCTGACCCGCTGCTTGACCTTCGCCAGGTCGTCCTTGAGCTCCGGGATGTACCTGTTGACGACCTCCTCGAACTCCCTGAGGTACCTCCTGTGGTACTTCGCGCGCTCCGCGTTTATCCTGTCGACCGCCTTGTTGACCGCTGCGAGGAACGAGTTCGCGCTCGCCGTGTCCACCGCGTCGTCGAACACGATGAGGGTCGGCTCGGTCCTTGACAGCGCCATCACCCTCCTGTAGCCCAGCGCTTCGGCGGCCTCTGCGTACGGCCCGGCGAGGGTGGCCGCCTGCACCTCCCCCGAGGCCAGCGCCCTGAAGCAGGTGTCTATCCCCCCGAGGTGCTTGAACTTCACCTTCGAGGCGGGGACGAACTCCTTCAGGTTCTGGAGCGTCACGTAGTGGGCGTCGGCGTTCTTGTTGACCGCGATGGGCAGCCCCTCGTTGGTGATGTCCAGCACGCTCTTGATGCGCGACTCGGGCCTGGTGTAGACCCCGAAGGTCTTGATCAGGGTCGACCTGATCGCGGCGCCGATCTTGCCCTTGCCGGTCTCGCAGGTGCTGTAGATGCCCTGCCAGGCGCAGCAAAAGTAAAAGTTGCGGGACCCGTCGTCGAGGGCGTCTTTGTACCACTTCGCCTTGTTCTCTGGCTGACCCCCTGGGACGATGTCATGGACTCGGAGGGAGACCCCCTCCTTCTCGAAGAGGCCTTCCTCCTTTGCGACCACGATTGGGAACATCCAGTAGAAGTAAGGCTGGTAGTACCCGTGGCTGATCGTTGCGAGGCCCTGCGGCATGTCGGCAACCACCTCAGCTGCTCTGGACCCTCTCGAGCGGCTGGTTCATCACCATCCTCTCGTAGGTGACGTTGGCTTCGAGCAGGTTGTGCTTGCTCATCCACGTGCTGAGGGAGTTGAAGGACTCCCTTGGATAGTCGGTGAGCTCGCCCCAAGTGGTGATCGGGATGGAGGGCGCGACCTTGTCGATGAGCTTGTTTATGCGGGCCCTCCACTCGTCCGGGAAGCCCTGGAAGGTCTCGCGCAGAGTCCTGATGTAGAGGCCCCTGAACCGCTCGCGGTTTGCCTTCATCATCTTGGCGGCCTCGTCGAGCGCAGCGAGGTAGCGCGTGAGCACCTCCATCGGTATGTCGTCCCTCGCCACGAAGGCCAGGACGTCGACGGTCTTGGTCTCCGCAACCTTGACGAACCCGAGCTGGACGGCCAGCTCGGTGTACGGGCTGATGAGGGCGACGGCCTGGAACCTCCCCTCGAGGAGCCCCTTCAGCCTGTTGTGAGGCTCCGCCCCGTGGACCACCTTGATCTTGCTGTAGGGCAGCGTCCTCTCGAGGTCGCTGAGGATGCAATAGTGGGACCCCGTCTTCATGTTCACCGCGATCGGGATGTCGGCCAGGTCAGCGGCGGTCTTTATCCCGAGTCCTGGCTGCACGAGTATCGAGAAGGCGTACCCTGAGGAGGTGGTCGCGGCCACTATCTTCTCGCGCTCCTTCTCGGCCAGCCTGTCGATGGCGCCCCAGGCGCAGACCGAGTACGCGTCGAGCTCTCCCCCCTTCACGAGGTTCCCATACCACTCGACCTTGTCCTCAGGCTCCGCCTCGGTCCTGCCGACCGCGAAGAAGTCGACCTCGAGGTCGCGCTTCCGGAAGAGCCCCTCCTCCTTTGCGACGATGTCCAGGAACGACCACGGGATGTACGAGTTCTTCACTTTCATATTGTCCAAAATTAGGCCACTGTCGAACTTCTTCGAATTTGTTCGATATAGGCTTAGCGTTAGAATAATCCTAACCACACACGCCCAGCAAGAGCGGGACCTCAAGACGCGTGCGGCGGGTCAAGCCTAAATACGCGCGGCATCTCGAGCGCCCCAAGGCGGGTTGAGCGGGCCTCCGTCCGTTCCGCCTAGAACAAACCCCGGAGTTGGAGGAGAGAACGACCACGCAGACCACAGAGGAGAAGATACCGGTATCGGAGATTTTCTTCAGCATCCAGGGAGAGGGCATCTACGCGGGGACGCCCAGCGTATTCGTCAGGACCTACCGCTGCAACCTCACCTGCACGTGGTGCGACACAAAGTACACCTGGCTAGGCCAGGACAGAGCCAGGCCGGGCGTCGAGTACACCGAGATGTCGGTGGCTGCCGCCCTGGAGGCGATATCAGGGCTCGGGTGCAAGCACGTGGTCCTCACAGGAGGTGAACCGCTGCTGCACCAGAGGGCGCTGGAGCCCTTGATCTCTGCTCTCAAGGAATCTGGCTGCTTCATCGAGGTCGAGACCAACGGGACCATCGCCCCCAGCCCCCAGGTCGCGCGCCTCGTGGACTCCTTCAACGTCTCCCCGAAGATCTCGAACAGCCAGGTCCCGGAGGCGGCGAGGCTGAGGCCGGACTCGCTGGGGGCGTTCGTGAGGTCTGGGAAGGCCTGGTTCAAGTTCGTGGTGTGCAACGAGGGGGACGTCGCCGAGGTGGAAGGCGTGATCTCCAGGATAGGGATCCCCCGGGAAAGGGTCCTGCTGATGCCCGAGGGCACAGACCCGTCGACGATATTGAAGCGCGGCCAATGGCTGGTCGACGTCTGCAAGGAGAGGGAGTTCCGGTTCGCCCCGCGGCTCCACATCCTGCTCTACGGGAACGCTCGTGGCACCTAGAACACCCAGGGGTTAGCTCGGCCTGCTGCCTCGCCCTTTCAGGGCGCGGCGGACTGGGACCTGGCCAGAGCAAAGGCCAAATATGGAAGAAATTGAAGACGGCCGCGTCTGGCGTCGTAGCTCAGAGGCATCAAAAATAGCCGGGGAGCATGGTAGAGCTCCGATAAGGAGCCCCAAAAGCAGCAGGCTGTTAAGGCCTAAACAAGCCGCAAACACCTGTTGGTCGGCCGTTCGAGTCGGCCCGACGCCGCAACCAAATTCCCTAGAATGCGCTACGTTCGACGGAGACGCTTGTTCTGGCCGCCGTGGAATTGAATCCAAGAAATCTCGGAAAGAAGGCTGCCGCCGGGACACCGCAGAGACGATGATCCGGGCAAAGATAGACCGAGCGTGAATGGGAAGGAGAGGGGGCGATACCCACGGTAGCAATTATGCAGGACGTCTATTGTGTAGAGTTCGTTGTGCTGACGACCCTGAAGAATGCGATGTTGGGGGGAACCATGTAGCTAAGGCCAGGAACGCCGAAGGCTACAGGCGGGGCTCCGACAGCGCCACCGCCGCTGTAGCAACCCGTTGTAGGGTTAGGGCCTGCCGCGAAGTTCGGCTGGCCGTTCCCGACCACGAGATCGAAATAGGGGAAGCAGAGACTGTACCCTTGAGCAGGTGCGAGGTAGGCCGTCTGCACGTCCGGGGAGAGCGCTCCGCTCTGCAGAGCCAGCATGAAATGCTGCAAGGTCAACGTATAGGTTCCAACCACCCCAGGCTTTGCAGTGAGTGTGAATGCCACGACGGTCCCTTCATTCGCGTTCGTGGGGCCTCCCAAGACAAGCGGACCCTCGCTCGCAGCCAGAGTGAAGTTTCCTGCCAGTGAGCGGTTGACACCCTTCTGTTCGCTTTGGCAGACGGCCGCGCTTTCGCAGGGTGGAGGGATGAGGAGGCTCGTGGTTGTGAGCGTCACGTTAGCGCTGGAGTCGAACCAGTAGAACTGGACGCAGACCGTCGCCGGAGAAGCGGACCCCACAGTCAAGTTGTAGGTTGCCCCGGGGAGGTATGTTCCACCTTGCAAAGGAGAGCAACCGACCGGGAGCGCCGTGGAGTTCGCCGACGAAGCGACGCTCATGGATACGGAGGATGGGGAGGAGACATGGATAGCGGTCTCTGCCGTCGCGCTAGCGTTAGAGGTGGTGGGAGCCGAGGTGGACGTGGTCTGCTCTGTCGAGAGCAGGGCGTAAGCGAAGACCGTGACTAGAATCAGCAGAGCTACCGAGACCGCGGCCACCGGCGTGCCCAAGCTCTTGCGCCCCGAGGTCCCCGTTTTCACTGGCAAGTGCCTTGGCGTCTGGTCCAGCTTAAGGGCTGTGATGACATGTTCTACAACTTCCAAGCGCAGTGGCGCTAAACTGAAGTGACGCAGAATGAGAGGCGTGCTAGCTCCTATGGCATTCTCAAGCAACAAGCGCGCTGTCGGTCGGCTCGGTCAGTGTCGTCGGCTCAACCCGCTCATCCCACCGACGGGCGTCCCACAAGGACTAAAGCAACCCGAGCCGCCTCCGACCCGAATGAGGCGCGAGAGGGGACTGTTCCTGATAGCGCAGATGGCTGCGATAATTGCAGTCCTTGCGCTTGTCTCACTTCCAATGCAGCCGCGCAATGGGCATGAAGTCTCCACGTCCTCAAACGTTAACGAGAGGCCGTACGAATTCGCTTCCGGGGTCTCGCCGCAGGGCCTCCAGCTGGAGGTGATAATGAATTCCAGCAGCCTCCAGTCGCACGGCGCGATCAGCGCCAGGGTGGAGGTCTTGAACACATTCGGTCTGAACGTATCGCTTCCGGGGATCGTGTTGAACCAGAACATCTCAGAATGGAATGGAGACGATTACGTCTGCTCCAGCGGCGCCTCCTCGTTCGTGGGGTTTGCACTGTTCCGTGGGCACGTTGCCGCGGGCAACGTCACAGCGGCCGGGCAACCGCTCCAGCTTGCTCCGCCAGAAGTGATCTACTGTGCCGCCACCTCTCGCCCTCCAGGAGCGGCGGTCACCTTCCTTCCCAAAGGAGACCGAGCCGTAGTTACGTCTGACACGCAAGAGCCCACCCCTGTGACGGTAGGCGTCAATGCCACGACGGGCAACTGCGGGGACAACCCGAGCTACGTGGGCTACTGCACCGGGAAGGGGCTGAGCGGGTACTGGAACGATAGCATTCCCGCCCCAGGAGCGTTGAATTTCACCTCCCCGGCCTTCTCCTACTTCCCGCCTGGAGAGTACACGATAGTGGCGACAGACCTCTGGGGCCAGTTCGTCTACGCCACTTTCACCGTGGAGTAGCCCGGGGCCGCTGACGTCAATACCATGGTCGTTACCGTCACGGCGGCGAAGACCCTTCTCTCCGCAGGCATCCCAGCCCACGACCGCCTCTCCGTTCCGAGCTCTAGTCCCCCTACGAAAGCGGCAGAGCTGTACACGCCCAGCTTTGATGTCGGCCTTCCTGTAGGAGCGGGTTGCTACCAGGTGCGTTCCAGCACTAAATCGACCCTGACGTCGAAGAACGCGGAAGCGCAGCCGGACTCGGTCTACAACGCCCGCTTCCCAGGCTCGTATCAGCGAGAGCCCGTGCCATCGTAGCTGTCTATTGCAGGCTCGCAATCAGTCAGTCCGGCCCCTCGGGGGAGGCGGGGGTGCCCCTGAGCAGGCGGTAGTAGAGCGCACCACCGACGATCTGCAGGACTCCTCCGATTCCCAGGGGCGCGTTCTCGGCCACGGCGAGGAGGTAACCGGCCGCGCCCGAAGACACGAGCGATGCGCGCATGCTCACACCCGAGATGCCGGTCGCTACGCCCATTTCTGAGCCTGCGACCCCTCCGAGCGTGACCGAAGTCCTGACCGGAGCGCCGAGGCCCCCGCTGATGCCCCTGGCGGCGTAGATCGCCCCAGCCACCAGGCCCAGGGGCGCCAGGGCCATCGCCACCAGCAACACGCCGTTCGCCGCTCTGGTGAGCGCCGCGGTATTCACGCTCCCCAGCCTGACCGCGACCGCATGCGAGAAGTAGGAGGCGACGCTGCTGAGCGCGGTGCTCGCGCCGAAGATCACGGCGATGGTCCCTGCACCGTAGCCGAACCTCAGGGAGAACCAGAGGGGCAGGAGCGGGATGGCGAGCCCGAGTCCGAGCCCGTTGAAGACGTTGGATACCACGACCTTGCCCATGAACTTCTGGCCCTCCTTCGTGAGGATCTTAGCAGTCCGCGGCGGATGGAGCCCCTCCTTGGTGAGCAGCAGAGCCGCCACCGCCACCGCCGTCGTCCCCATGAGCAGGAGGTAAGCGTCCCGGTAGGCCCTGACATCGCCCACGGCTGGCACCCTGGATCCAACCCAGGCGAGCACAGCGTAGCCCGCGAGGCTGGCTATGCCTCCGATGAACGTGATGGTCCCTATCGTCCTCGTCCGTTCGTAGGAGCCCTTCCAGACCGAGCCCACGAAGGCGGAGAGACCGGGCCCAAACGAACCTCGGAGGCCCCCTCCGCCCTGCCCTCCGTAGCCCCCCATCATGGCTGCGATCACTACCGGGACCAGGCTGGTGTTGGTGGCGAGTATCAGGCACGATCCTCCGAAGAGGACCTCGACGGCGATGAGGACATTCTTGTAGCCGACCCTGTCCCCGAGGACGCCCCAAAAGAAGACCAAGCCAGTCCCCGCGAGGGTCATCAGGACGAAGCTCAACCCTATGGTGACCGGTGAGAACCCCAGGGCGGCCATATAGAGCGGGAGCGCGATGGTGCTGAAACCGATGCCGACGCTCCGGAGGGCCCTGGCCAGGGTCAGGAACCTGAACGTCCACGCCTTTGAATCGGCTTCGCTCGAGGCCAGCTCGTCTCCGCGCTGCCGCGTGACAAAGGCCCAAGAAAAGCGTGCGTTCTGTCGCCTGCTATGCGGGGACCATGACAAGATCGTTTGTCTTTCCAGGTTGGCTCTTCCGTTCTCGAAGGGCCCGACCTCAGGCAAGCGTTGCCCAGACGAAGCGAAAGGCACGGCAGGCTAGCCCTGGACGTTCTCCATCGATCTCAGCGAGTCGCAGACCGAGATCGCGGATAACCTCCTGTGCGTCGGGGAGCAGCGGCGCCCGGGCCGCAGCCCGGGCAGGCCCGTCCGGCGGCGACCTAGCGCCTGTGGCGCGCGGCGACCACCATCTGAGGGATGGGGGGTGCCGCAGCCTTGGGTCGCGACCCCTTTATCGCGGCCAGCATGACTTCGAAGTCCTCGAATTCGAGCTCCTCGCAATCGCACATGGGTGTAACGAGGCGGCCACGGGATATATCCCTTGCGCCCGTTTCTTCTTGGAGTGTCGATTGTACTGGCCGGGAGTTAGGAGGGCGTCGAACCTCGTATGGGCCTTATCTACCGTTTCGCGGCAGGGAGGGCGGTGGTCAATTGAGCACGGACCTCGCGATCGACAAGCGGAAGACGGCGCTAGTGGTGATCGACCTGCAGAAGGGGATCGCCGCCAGGGAGTCGAAGCCCTACGACTCGAAGACAGTCGTCTCGAACAGCGCGAAGCTAGCGAGGGCGTTCAGGGAGAACGGGATGCCGGTGTTCCTCGTGCACGTCGAGAACTCGAGAGGGACGACGCTCAACGTGGTCGCGGACACTACGTGGGCCATGCGCGGGGAGCCCCCGAAGGACTGGGCGGAGATAGTCCCGGAGCTCGGGCCGGAGCCAGGGGACGTCCTGGTCACCAAGCGGCAGTGGGGCGCCTTCTACGGGACCGACCTCGACCTGAGGATGAGGAGAGGAGGGTACGACACCATAGTGCTCGCAGGCATAGCGACGACCTACGGGGTCGAGAGCACGGCAAGGTTCGCCTACGAGTACGGGTACCAGCAGGTCTTCGCCGAGGACGCGATGTCCGACCTCTCAAAGGAGGCCCACGACAACGCCGTGAACTTCGTCTTCAAGAGGATGGGACGGGTAAGGAAGACCGCAGAGATCCTCGACGCCCTGAAGTAGGACGCCCTGGTCCACCAGCCCCCCTGGCTGGACGCCGAAGAGGCAGGCGACGCCGCCGGGGTGAGGACCACGTGCGGCGAGTCGGGGACGTTAAAATAGCAGGGCGCGTACGTTCACTTGCATGAGCTCAAGGACGGTCGTCCATTTCGAGATCCCTGCTAACGAGCCCGAGAGGCTCTCCAAGTTCTACGCTGACGTATTAGGCTGGAAGTTCAAGAAGACGGAGGTTGTCGACATGGAGTATTGGACCATCTCCACCGGTCCGCGAGGAAAGAGCGTCGGCGGGGGGATGTACAAGAGGTCGGGTCCCGAGGACGTCCCGAGGAACTTCATAGGCGTGAAGGACATCGACAAGCGCATCGCAGCGTTCAAGGCGGCGGGCGGTCGAGAGGTGGTCCCGAAGACGGAGGTACCCCGCATGGGCTGGTCGTTCATAGGAGCTGACCCCGAGAACAACCTCATCGCGCTCTGGCAGGCCGGGCCGGCTCCAAGAAGGCGGCCCACGAAGCGCAGAAAGTGAGACTCCCCTCGGGACGCTCACCACCGCGGCGCCTAGGCTAGTGCCCTGGCCAGGTCAGGGTCGGCGGGCGTGGGCCCTCCTCTCGAAGACCTCGAGCGAGCAGACGGAGAGGATGGCGATCGCGCCGCCGATACCCACGTCGAGGATTCGTATCTCTGCGAGCCGCCAGTCCCCCGGGTAGATGATGTTGAGAAGGATTATGATGAAGGGCGTGAAGAAGAGCTGGACCAGCCCGAGGTTCACCCCCCTCGAAGCGAACATCAGGACACCGAAGACCAGGAGGAGAGACCCCAGGATGAGGAGGTCGCCCGTCCCCAGGGTTATCGAGGCCGCGAGCATCGCCCCGACGGCCGTCCCCGCCACTATCGTGAGGGTCGTCGCGACGGTGGGCCCGATGCGCGGACGGAGCGCGACGATGATGGTCACTACGATCCAAAAGTCTCTTGGTAGCCCCAGGAGAAGCCCCACGGCCAGCCCGAACGCCGAGCCGGCGCCTGCGGCCACGGCCCACCTGAAGACGTGGAAGCGGAACGACAGGTTGGTGGGCCAGAGCTGGCGCAGCCCCCGCCTTGTGGCGCCCGTCGACCAGTAGGACGAGCTGGCCCCGCCCGCCCCTCTGCCGACGGACCGCTGAAGCCAGCAGCCCGCCAGCGCCAGGAAGCCCCCCAGCAGGGCGAACGCGAACCTTGCGGGCACCGCCCCCGCCGAGGCGCCGGGGAGGCCGACGCCGACGGCGAAGAAGATCGCCGTCACCCGGCCAACCTGGGCGACGGCCAGGCTGTCCCCGGCGAGCAGCCCTGCGCAGACACCGAGCCCGACAAGCGGGATCGCGACCAGGCCGGAAAGCGCGACGACCGTCCCCAGGGCGAAAGCCGACGCCTCGGTCAGGCAGGCGAGCAGGAGGAAGCGGAGCGGAAGTGGGGTGGAGTTCGGGCCCTCCGTGGTCGTCAGGAGCATCGCCCCGAGGGTCGCATAGACCAGGCTCAGGTCGTTGGTCGCCAGCAAGAGCGCCATCGGCGCGACGGTGAACGCGCCACCCCTGATGCCGGCAAGGAGGCTGAAGTTCGACCCTTCGAGACGCGCGGCCTCCCTCAGGACGTCGCGGCCGAGCACGCCGTGCGGCCGTCGAAGAATCTATTCAGCGTTTCTGCCAGCGTCACCTTAGGAGATAGCCTGCAAGGTAGCCCACGGATACCGCCCGCTCGTGCGAGTGGAGAGTTGTGGAGGAGGGACGGTGCCGCCCAGGTCCCCCGACCTCTCGCCCAAGGGCATACCCCTAGGCTGGAAGCTCGTGCGGCTCGCTGGTCTCGCCGAAGTAGGCGTCCATCAGCCAGGACCAGCCCCCCTGGATGGTGGACCAGTATATGCTCGCGAACTCCCTCTTCATGGCGTAGCGCAGGAGGGTGGGCCTTTCCCTCCTGGGGGCGGAGTCGTACGTCCCGGAGACGAAGAGCGCCCTCCTCAGCCCGGTCTCCATCGGGCAGTTTATCCGCCCGTTGTATTCGAAGACCTCTCGCCCGCCGCGCAGCTCCAATGCGAGGCTCCCCGCGACCGCCTCCGCCTGGAGGTGCGCCACGACCCCCGACTTTGAGATCGGGATGCTCGTGGCGTCCCCTATGGCATAGGCCTCCGGATGGTCCCTCACCTTCATGGTACGGCTGTCGACGGGGATCCAGCCTTCCTCGTCGCCGATCCCCGAGGCTCTGACCACCTCCGCCCCCCGGTGGGGAGGGACCGCGATCAGCAGGTCGTAGTCGACGCTCTCCCCCTCCATGCTGTAGATCTTCTTGGCCTTGGCGTCGACGTGGTCGGCGGCGAAGAACGGGACCAGCTCTATCCCCCGCTTCTCGAAGAGCGGCTGGATGACGTCTGAGACCTGCTCGGCAGGGTAGGGCCTGGGATACGGCGTGACGAACTTTATCTTGACTGACCCTCTGGTGCCGCGCCTCCTGAAGAACTCGTCGAGCATGAACGCGGCCTCGTTGGGGGAGGGCGGGCACTTGTGCGGGACCCTCGTTATCGCGACGACCGCGGTGCCCCCCTCGAACCCCTGCAGGGCAGCCCAGATCCGCGCGGCCTCGGCCGGCCCTTCGTGAAAGTTGAGCGAGCCTTCGCGGAGCCCGGGCATCAGGCCCGGGTCGGCCACGGCGCCCGTCGCGAAGACCACGTGGTCGTAGGGGATCTTCGACCCACCGCGGGTGGTGACCACCCTCTGCTCCAGGTCCACCTTGGCCGCCCCTTCGGTCACCTGGAGGACGCCTTTCTTGAGCAGCGAGGACTCCCTGCGGACGACCGACGCGGGGTCGGAGCCCCTGAACGCGACGTCGAGGTTCCCGGGCTGGAAGACGTGGTCGTCGCCCTCGCCCACCAGCTGGACCCCGACCGCCCCGTCCTCTATCTCCCGCCTGAACTCGTGGGCCAGCAGGTTTGCCAGGAGGGTCCCCCCTGACCCCGCCCCCAGTATCACGACCTTCTTCAAGCGGCTATGCCTTCTTGTTTGTGACCTTGACCGTTATCCGCGTGTACCCCTCGTCGTCCTCCACGGAGACGAGCTGGTTCCCGGTCTTCGAGGCCCACGCCGTTATGTCGCTCTTCGCGGCCGGGTCGGTGGCCCAGACCTCGATGAGGTCCCCGGGGCGCGCGCTCCTGTACGCCTTGAACAGGTCGGTGAGAGGCCCCGGACAGAAGCTCCCGCGCGAGTCGACGACCTTCTTCTGCACGGCCTGTGACATCCAAGCTCACCCCTCAGATGAAGAGGGTCTGGCCGTTCTCGCTGAGCTGGAGGAAGGTCGACGCCCCCACGATGTCCTCGACCTCCGGGACCAGGTCGTCCTTCCTCATCCCCATCATCTCCAGCGTCGTGGAGCAGGCGTGGAGGTGGACCCCCATATCTTTCGCGCCGGCGACCATCTCCGGGATCGTCGGGAGCTTCAGGCGCGCGACCGCGTCCCTCACCGCCGCCGTGGTCATGCCGGGGCTCGCGTCCGGTCCGACCTGCAGGTTGGCCTCCTGCCTCTTGTTGATCACGGCCATCCCCCAGAACGTGAAGAAGAGGTGCACTTCCATGCCCATCGCCGCCCCCGCGTTGGCCAGCATGAAGGCCGGATAGGCCATGTCGAGGGAGCCCTTCGAGACGATTATCGAGAGCTTCTGCGCCTGCGGGTTCAGACCCTGCCTAACCTGTGTAGCTTGCGCCATGTCTGTTCACTGGGGAGAGGGTGCGAGGGCCAGAATAAAAGTGGCGGCCACGATTCCCATGGCTGAGAACGGCGGTCCTCCGCTTATCTAAGGGCGCTGCACACGTCGGGGCGTTGGGAGAAGGAGCTCGGGCGGGCTTGGCGGGAGGGGCCGTCGCGGGGACGCGGGCACGTCCTTTTATCCAACCCCTCGACGGATGGACCGTCCGGGGATGACTACCCTGGGGAAGCCGGGCGAGAGGAGCACGACCTCACTGGACGACTCGCAACGGGAGGCCGTGCTGACATACTGCAGGATAGCCGCGGTCTCCGGCGCGCTGCTCTCGGTGAAGGACCTGGTCGAGCTGCTCTCGGTCGACGCCACAGAGGAGGAGCTCGAGCGCAGCATCCTTTCCGACGCCGTCCTCTCGAGCAAGGTCATGGTGGACTCCGGCAGGGTCCTCCTGAAACGCGGAGGTTCGGAGGCCGTCAAGGCGGCCACCGAGGAGGCGGAAAGGAGGACGCGGCGCGCGATGGCGAACGCGGCGACCGGCAGGCTCTTCGCCAGGCTCCTCAGCAAGAGCGCGGTCTTCATGGGCGTGGCCGGGACGACCTCCTATCTCTCGGCCGCCGAGCACGACGACATCGACTTTTATTGCATAACGAAGACTGACGGGATGTGGGCTTTCATGCTTAGGGCGTTCATACTGTCGCGCATCTTCTCGCTGGTCAGGAGGTCCGAGTCGCCTCTCTGCTTCAGCTTCGTCCTCGACGAGAGGCAGGCGAGCGAGGAGGTGAGCAAGCCCCAGGGCGCCCTTTACGCGCGAGACACCCTCACGGCGATGGTGATATCGGGCGGGTCTGCCTACCACGCGATCCTCGAGAGCGCTTCGTGGATGAGGTCGTACTTCCCCGCGGTCTACGCGCGAAGGCTGAGGGAGATGGGAGGGCCGGAGCACCCGCAGCCGGAGAAGAGAGGCTCCCGGGTCATCAACCTGTTCCTGTTCCGCACCCTCGGCGCGTACGTCTACCTGAAGGCCTGGGCGCTCAACAGGAGGCTGACCAAGGACGGGAAGAGGGACTCGGTCTTCAGGACGACGATCGGGCCAGGCCAGCTGGAGTACGCGTCCCGGAGGTACATCGAGCTGGGCAGGATGTACCAGGCCCTGGAGAAGCGGTAGCCCCCGCGTACGAGCGACGGAGCGGTGACCAAGACGCAGCGAACAGACTCCATCCCCGACTACGAGAGGTACGACTACTCGGTTGTATGGAGGAGGAGAGGGATAGAGGATGGCGCGGAGAAGGCTGTGGTCTCGCGTTGGGCGGCCGGGCGGACCGGCATAGAGCTCGCCGGAGGGTTCGGGAGGCTCACAGAGGTCATAGAGAAGAAGGTGGGGCGGATGTTCATGCTCGACTACTCCCTCAGCAACCTCGAAAGGGCCTCGGAGAGGCTCCGCGCCACCACCCTGGTCAGGGCGCCGATGGACGAGCTCCCGTTCGACGACAGCGTCTTCGACTTCGTGGCCCTGGTCAGGGCCATCCACCACGTCCCCGAGCCGGACGCGGTCCTCGACGAGGTGGTGAGGGTGGCGCGAGACGGCGCGACCTTCGTCCTCGGCATAGCGAACGGAGGAACGGGGCGGGAGAGCTCCTTCGTGACGGTCACCGCCGACGGCCACAGGATCTACTCCACGCCGCTCTTGCGCTTCGACAGAGAGGGCCTCGAGAGGGTCGAGGTCAGGGGGGTGGGTGCCTTCGACAACGCGCTCGGCCGGAGGCTCGAGAGGCTCGCCCCCCTGTCGAAGCTGGACGTCGAGACCTCCCGGCTGTGGCCTGTCAAGCCCATGCTGTTCGTCAGGTACCGCGTGAGGAAGGAGCCAGGGGAGAACGAGCCCGTCGTGAGGTGCCGGTGCGGAGGGGCGGTCCTCGCCGGGAGGTGCGAGGCGTGCGGCCGGAGCTACGGCAGGATAGTCGACCTCGTCGGCCCCTGAGCCCAGGGTTCGCGCGCGGCCAAACCCTTAACTAATTTGCTGACCCTCTGCCCACCATGCGGGTCTTCTACTCCCACCCCATGAAGCTCTACGGGACGGCTGCCGAGAGGAGGGAGCTCTCTCAGATCCGGGCGAGGTTCCCGGGCGCCGAGGTGGTCGACCCGAGCGCCGACCCTGGAATGAAGGAGGAGCGGTACCTGGCCCTCGTCGACGCCTGCGACGCCCTTGTGTTCTCCAGGCACTTCGGGAACGTCACCCAGGGGGTCAAGCCAGAGGTCGAGCGCGCCCTCTCGGCCGGGAAGCCCGTCTACGAGGTCCGCGACGGGAGGATAGAGCCGGTGACCGGGCCGGTCTCTGACCTGCCCATGGGCAAGAGGCTCGCGCTCCGGGCGAAGGCCGCCCTAGGCCGAGGACGATAGCGGCCGGGCTCGCCCGAGCTTATCTATGGGCGCCAGGGATGGCGGACTATGGAGTCGCGGCAGCTGGACCAGGCGAGGAAGGAGGTGGCCTCCCTCGTCACCTCGTACTACGAGGTAGGGAGGACGAAGGATGTGGCCAGGCTGCCGAGCCTGTTCGCCGCGCCTCAGTACTTCTCCAAGTTCGACGAGTCCCGCCCGTATACCAGGCAGAACGCGGGGGAGGCCTTCATGTACGAACAGGCGAGGTTCGCGAACATCTCAGACTACCAGTACAAGATCGACGACCTCAGGATCGACGTGCTGGGGCTCATGGCGGTGGCCACGTTCTACCTGGAGTACAAGGGGGTCTTCGTCAACGACTACTCGTTCGAGGGCTCCACGGTGGGAGGCAGGTCGAGGGTCACGATGGTCGTGGGCAAGTTCGGCGACGCGTGGAGGATCGTGCACCACCACGCCAGCAGGATGCTCGCGCCCGGCTCGGACTAAGGCTACCGCCCAGCCAGCCCGCCCCCCGAGAGCGCCAGCCCCAGGAAGTTGGCGAACATCCTGAGGAACGTGTTCCGGAGGTAGGCCTGACGCCGGGTCACCTCGAGGAGGAGGCTCGACGCGACGACGCCCGTCCCCCGGGTCGCCCACGCGGAGTCGTGCCTGATCCAGCTGCCCACCATCGCAGGGGTGGCGGCCTGGCCGTCCGCCTGCACCAGGTAGTGTATCCCGTCGAGTACGGCCACCTGGTGCTTGGTCTTCTTCGAGTAGGCCAGGTGGAGGGCCCCCTCAGGGAGCCTATCCACCACGTCCCCGTGCCACTGGAGCGTGGTGAACCTCCCCAGGCCCCCTATCACGGGGTCCGCGCCGCCGGCACGCGTCGGAGAGACGTCGGCGAGCCCGACCTCCTTGCCCAAGGGGTTTCTCACCACGCTGCCACCGTGGACTATCGAGAAGAGCTGCATCGAGTAGCAGACGTTGAACGAGGGGATGCCGTGCTCCCTGACCGCCCTGAAGAGCCGGACCAGCTGGGAGTGGTTGGGGTTCGTCTCGGGCAGGTAGGCCGTGGAGGGAGACCCCAGAGCCACGACGGCGCAGAAGGCGCCCGCCTCCAGCCTCGCCAAGGGGATGACCTCTCCGTGCCTGAAGAGCTCGGCCTTTGCCAGCCCCACCCCGGCGGACCGCGCATGTAGCCCTATGAG
>JAJZNC010000036.1 GCA_021848045.1 archaeon | reverse complement strand
AAGCAGTCACTGCGCCCTGACCAGTAACAAGAGAAGCGCTAAGAACAGCCACCAACGCGATCATTACAATTAGTGGGCTAACACTAGCGGTTCGATAATACATGAATTGCGAGTTCAAAAGTTTATGTATTTAAAACCTTCCCAATAATGTTCTACGGCGTGTCTCCGGCTCGATTTAATTCGTCGTGTTGCCTGTCGATGCTTGATTCTAAAAGTTCGTCGAGGATCCTTACTGCGCGTCAAAATCTCATCGCACAGACATCAGCTTCGAGCTCGCTAATTTGCGCACACGACAACCTTTACTGGGTGCACTTCGCTGACGACACCTAGCAGACTACGACACACCCTCCAGACGTAGAAGGGTATGATTGAAAGACGCCTCCTTTCAGCCCAGATAGCCCGATTCTTCCCATTCCCTCCCCCCTCCTAGCGAGCCCGTAGCATGCAACACCCCGGAGCGAGCAAAGCGAGCGAGGCCCCGCTTCAAGGCGGGGTGAAGGCGAAGGACGAGCGGATGAGCGCGTCCGCCGCCCTCACCGGGTCGTCCGCCTCGACGATGGAGCGCCCGACGATGAGGTAGTCCGCGCCCGCGAGCAGCGCCTCCCTCGCGTCCCCTCCCTGGGCCCCCACCCCGGGGCTGAGGATGACCTGGCCCTCGCCCAGGAGCGCCCTCACCTCCCTGATCACCGAGGGGGACCTGGCAGAGACCACCGCCCCGTCCGCCCCCCACTCCCTCGTCCTCCTCGCGAAGGCGGCGTAGAGGGGGGCGCCCCCGACGGTCAGCCCGTATCCCTCCCCCGCCCCTGCGTGGCTCATGTAGACCAGGAGTATCACCCCCTTCTCCCTCCTCCTGGACTCTGCGATGAGGTCGGCCATCGCCCCCTCGTACCCTACGAAGGGGTTGGCGATCACCGCGTCGAACCCGTTCGAGAAGAGGGTCCTGGCGGCCTCCACGTCGGTCGAGCCTATGTCGTTCAGCTTCATGTCCGCTATGAGGGGAAGCCCCTCCTCCCGGCAGGCCGCTGCGAGCTCTGCGAGCCCGAGCACCCCGTACGGGAGGAGGAGGTGCCAGTTGACCTTGACGGCGACCACCCTCCCAGCGAGGGCGCGGACGAGCGCCGTCGCCCGGCCGACCCTGGACTCGAAGGGCCCGCCCACGTCGGCGGCGAGGACCAGCCTGCTCCCGGACTTGCGCGAGTTAGACTCCAGCCATTCCCCGAGGAGCCTCACTTGAACTCCACCAGGGGGTGCTTCTCCCTCAGCTTGACCACCTTGACGTAGATCGAGCCGTGCTCGTCGATCCTCTTGGAGAAGTCCGTGTCCGATAGCCTCGCTGCCGAGTACCTTACGAAGCCCGACGTCGGCTCCTTCTCCAGCCTGCAGTAGAAGAAGAGCGAGGCCTCCTCGAAGTCGTCCAGGCGGGCGAAGCACCCTGTTATCCAGCTCGTCCCGTTCTTGAAGGTGTAGAGGGGGAGCGGAGGCTCCTCGTAGAGCATCTTGTAGGAGGCGATCTTCATCAGGTTGGCCAGGTCCGAGACCTGGGCAGCGAGGAACCTGGCCCTGAACCCCTGCCTCTTCTCGAGGACCCTCGGGAGCTTGAGCACGTGGACGATGGGCGCGTACATGTAGGAGGGGTTGAGCGCTGCGTCGACGAGCTGCGCCTCCTCCGTCTCCCCGGCGCTCCTGTAAGCGACGAACTCTCCCCCCTTCTCCGACTCGATGTAGTAGAAGATCGGTATCCCCATGAAGAGGTCGGTCTGGACCGCCAGCCTGTAGGCGGCGCCCTCCTTCGACATGAATATCGGGAAGGGGGCCCTCTCGAACGCGCACGAGAGCCTCGCCAGGTCGGTCAGGGACTCGAGCTCGACGAAGCACGCCCCGACTATCCGCTTCGCGCCTGAGTCCGTTCTAGGTTTCGCGGACAAGCTCTGCCGTCGCAAATTCCTGGTCTTTAATAATCTTCGCAATCCGTCGCGCCCTTCGGAGAGCATGGCGCGAGGGACGGCCGCCGACGGAGGCGTTCCAGAGTCTTACGCGGAGCTGGTCAGGGCGCTCTCCGAGCGGCTCTCCGCCGCCCCCGACGACCAGGCGGTCTGGGAGGTCTACTCCGAGACGGAGCGGCTCATCGCCCTGATGAGGTTCAGGCTGGGGCACGAGACGCCTGGAAGGTTCGCGAAGCTCCCGGCCGCCTCCGAGACGGACGGGCTCGTGGCGCGTGCGCGGGCTCTCCTGGCGCAGGCGGCGGGCGAGATCGCCCGCGGCGACGCCCTCGGCTCGATAGCCACCCTGAGGGAGGCAAGGAACCACCTCAGGGGCTATCTCACCCAGAAGAGGAGAGGCCCCCGGGGCACTGGGCGGGCGGCAGGAACCTGAGGGAGGCTCAGCTCTGGGGCGGGGGCTTCTCGGCTTCCTTGGCCGCCTGGCCCTCGCTGTAGGCCTCCGTCTTCTTCTTGGTGGCCTCCTTCTCCAGCTCCTCCTCTATCTCCTCGTCGGTCTCTATCTCGACCAGCCTCAGCTCAGGTCCTTCGACCAGGACGCGGTACTTCGACCTGACCTTCTCGATGCTGAGGAACCTCTTGACGTACGTCTTCACGTGCCTCGACCTCAAGCCCTTCTTCATCGACCCGTCCTCTATCGCGAGCTCCCCCCCGCTCACCTCGCCCTTGACCCCTATCCTCGGCTCGAGGAACTCGGCGAGCTCGTCCCCCTTGTCCTTGAGGGTGCCCAGAAGTATCTTCATTCTAGTTCTTCCGACCTCCCTTCCCCACTCATTATAACGGTTATCGTCCCAGCCTCCTCTGCCTCTGCTGGTAGGTCCTTATCGCCCTCAGCAGGTCGATCTTGCGGAAGTCCGGCCAGTATACGTCCAGGAAGACCAGCTCGCTGTATGCCCCCTGCCAGAGGAGGAACCCGCTCATCCTCTCCTCGCCCGAGGTCCTGATGATTAGGTCCGGTTCGGGGTTCGGGAGGTGCGAGGTGTAGAGCCTCCTGGCTATCGTCTCCTCGGTGATGTCCTCCGGGGCGAGCGCCCCCTTCTTCACGTCCTCGGCTATCCCCCGGACGGAGTCCGTTATCTCGGTCCTCCCTCCGTAGGCGACCGCGATGTTGAGGAAGTGGCCGTCGTAGGCGGCGGTCTTGGTCTCGACCTCGTCGAGGATCTCCCTCATCTCCTCCGGGAGGAGGTCGAACTTGCCTATCCCCTTAACCCTCACCCTGTACCTGTATATCCTCTGGTCGGTGAGGAGCCGCCTCAGCCTCTCCTCGATCAGGCGGAACAGCTCGGCGACCTCCTCGGGCGTCCTCTGGAGGTTCTCCGTCGAGAGGACGTACAGGGTTATCGACTTTATCCCGATCTCGTGGCACCAGTCGAGGAGCCGCTCGACCACGTCCGCGCCCTGCGTGTGCCCCAGGTCGACGCTGAGCCTGTGGTTCTGCGCCCACCTGCGGTTCCCGTCCAGGATTATCCCGATGTGCCCGGGGATCGGGCCCTTCTCTATCTGGGAGTTCAGGCTGCTCTCGTAGACCCTGTAAACACCCATAGACCGGAGGATCTCGTCAAGCACTGCGTTCAGTCCTGGTGGTCTTCTTGGGCGTCCTGGTAGTCGTCCCGCTGGCGCGCCTCGCGCAGGGGGAGGGACGGCGCGGGCAGGGCGGTGGTGGGGACCCCCGGCCTGCTCCTGAGCCGCGAGTAGAGTATCCCTACCACCCCGAACACCAGCGCGAGCCCCACGAGCACGTAGATGAGCAGGAGCGCCGAGGAGCTGGCGCCGCCCGTGACGAGGTAGTTGCTGAACTGGTCGACCGGCAGGTAGAGAAGAGCGAGGACCACTATCATGGTCACGCTCCTCCACGCCCTGGGGCCTCCGCGGAGCATCTGGGTGAGGAGCGTCCCCGAGAGGTAGATCCCTATCGCTGCCCAGATGAGCAGCAGCGAACCCTGGAGGTAGTACCCCACCAGGGGCGCGCCGTACTCGAGGAAGTGGGACGGGGACGTGCCCACCTTGGACAGCAGGTCAGCCCCCTGCGTGGTCATCGACGTGTACCCGCTCGAGACCCCTACGATGGCCACAAGGAAGCTCGTGGGGATCGAGAAGAGCCGGACGTACCCGTACGGCTTGTGGCTCATCATCCCCGCCACCGACCTGTCGATGTCGAACCCGCGGATCAGGAACGCCCCCCCGAGGATGATCAGGATCGAGAGGGTCGCCAGGTAGCCCGCTCCCACGAGCACTAGCATCCCGGCTAGCAGGAGGATCGTCCCGGGGACCCCGATCGCCCACTTTGAGTACCTGGGCTCGAAGACTAGCATCCTGAGGTATCTCCCAAGGACCATGTAGTTCTCCTCCACCGACCTGCTGTGCTTCACCACGACCCTCCTCACCGAGACTATAGGCTTCAGCGCCTGGAGGATGGGGACGACGAGCTCGTCCTCCGCTCCGTCGCTTATCAGGACTATGCCCGAGTAGCTGCCCTTGGAGAGGAGCGCCTCGACCTCGCGTCTTATCTTCCTGTCCGCCTTGTAGCCGCTCTCCTCGAGCCCGCTCACCGCGGCGACCTCGCAGGCAACGTCCTGGGAGGTGAGCGTGTCGAACTCCTTCACGGCTGCGAAGAGCGCGTTCGCGTCGGCCTCCTCGGGGTCGGCCACGGCAAGCCCGGTCGCGGCGGCCATCACGGCGGCCCTCCCGAGCAGGGGCGACCTTATCCTGGTCTTGCGCTCAAGGTCCCCGTCCCTGTCGACCGAGAGCACAAGGACCCGCTCCTCGCTGAGGGACATCGCTACCCGTTGGCTCAACGGTGCCCCTCGCTACTTAAGGGCTATCATCATATGCTCTGAGCCCAGCCTGGCGCGCGTCAGGAAAGGCAAAATAGCCGACCGTCCGTCGAGACGGGCGTTGCTCGCCGAGCGTCCCTGGCGAAAGGCCTGGGCCAAGCACGTCGCCGAGGCGGCCGCCTCCCCCCTGGAGCCCAGGCCGCTCTACGAGCTGGTCTCGGCAAACGCCGCCCGCGACCCGGCGAAGGTCTGCCTCAGGTTCCAGGGGGCGAGCCTGACCTATGGGAAGGTGGAGGAGCACTCGTCCAGGTTCGCCTCGGCCCTCCTCCGTCTGGGGGTCGCCAGGGGGGAGAGGGTCGCGCTCTTCATGCCGAACATGCCCCAGTTCGTCGTCGCGTACTTTGGGACCCTGAAGGCGGGGGCAGTCGTGGTCCCCTGCAGCCCGCTCTACAAGGCGAAGGAGCTTGAGTTCCAGCTCCGCGACTCGGGGGCGTCCGTCGTCGTGGCCGCGGCCGACGTCGTCAAGGGAGCCGACCTCTACGCGAGCGTAGAGGCTTGCAGGGACAAGCTGAGCTTCAAGGTGGTCACGGCGAGCCTCACCGACTACCTCCCGGCGTGGAAGCGGCCGCTCGCGGGGCTCGCGGGGGTGAAGGAGGTGGCGAGGTCGGGCACGGCCGGGACCTTCCGCGCCCTCGTCGCCGGGAGCCCGCCCGCCTCCGAGCCGGCCGCCGCCGACCCGAGGCGCGACCTCGCGGTCCTCCAGTACACCGGGGGGACGACGGGCGTGGCGAAGGGGGCAATGCTCACACACGCCAACCTCTACTCGAACGCGGCCATGACCGCGTCGTGGCTCCCGCTGGGCAGGGGGGACGTGGCCCTGGGGGTCCTGCCGTACTTCCACATCTACGGAATGACGGCGGCGATGAACGCCCCGCTCTACGCCGGGGGGACGGTCGTCCTCCTCCCGAGGTTCGAGGTCGAGGCGGTGATGAAGACGATCGAGCGCGAGAAGGTGACGAACTTCTGCGGGGTCCCCACGATGTACGTCGCCGTCATCAACCACCCTGAGGTCGGGAGGTTCAGCCTGAGGACGGTGAGGTGCTGCATCGCGGGGGGCGCGGCCCTCCCGGGCGCCGTGCGCGAGGGGTTCGCGAAGGTCACGGGGGGTGCGCTCGTCGAGGGGTACGGCCTGAGCGAGTCCAGCCCGGTCACCCACTGCAACCCGATCGGCGAGGGGGCCGTCGTGAAAGAAGGCTCGATCGGGGTCCCGTTCCCCTTCACCGACGCCAAGGTGGTGTCCATCGACGACCCCTCGAAGGAGCTGGGGGTCGGCGAGGCCGGGGAGCTGGCCGTGAGGGGGCCGCAGGTGATGCTCGGCTACTGGAATAACCCCGCAGAGACCGCCAGGGTGATGGCCGGCGACGGCTGGCTGCTCACGGGGGACGTGGCGAGGATGGACGAGGACGGCTACTTCTTCATCGTCGACAGGAAGAAGGACATGATAGACGTCTCCGGGCTCAAGGTCTATCCCAGGGAGGTCGAGGAGCTCCTGTTCACCCACCCGGGGGTCAAGGAGGCTGCGGTGGTCGGGATGCCCGACCCGTACAGGGGCGAGGCCGTCCACGCCTACGTCGTCCTCAAGCCCGAGCACAGGGGGGAGGTCGCCGAGGACGATATCGTGGGGTTCTGCAGGGCCGGCCTGGCCTCCTACAAGGCGCCCCGGAAGGTGACCTTCGTGGACGAGCTGCCAAAGACGCTCGTCGGGAAGGTGCTCAGGCGGAGCCTGCGCGACGGCGGCGAGGCGCGCTAGCAGCGCTCGATGAGCATCGCTAGGGCGTTCCCGCCGCCCATGCAGAGGGTCGCGAGCCCCCGCCGCCTCCCGGTCCTGGACATCTCGTAGAGCAGCGTGGTGAGTATCCTCGCCCCGCTGCATCCGAGCGGGTGCCCGAGGGCCACCGCCCCGCCGTTGACGTTGAACCTCCCCTCGGGGACACCCAGGCTCTCCCTCACGACTATCGAGGCCGTGGAGAACGCCTCGTTGTGCTCGACGAGGTCGACCTCGTCGATCGACGTCCTGGCCTTTTTCAGGAGGGCCTTGACCGTGGGTATCGGCGCCTCCATCACGTCCTCCGGCCTCGTCCCTCCGGTCTCGTAGGCGACCACCCTGGCGAGGGGCTTGAGCCCCCTCCTCTCCGCCGCGTCCTCCCCGGCCAGGACGAGCGCGCTCGCCCCGTCGCTCAGCTGGGAGGAGTTGCCCGCCGTGAGCACCCCTCTGGGCGCGAATGCCGGCTTGAGCCTCGACAGGCCTTCGACCGTGGTGTCGGGACGGACGCACTCGTCTGCCTCCAGCTTCGCCCCCTCCCTGCCCGTCTCCATGGGGACCGTCTCCGCCGCGAACCTCCCGTCCCTCTGGGCGCGCGCCGCCCTGGACTGGCTCTCGCAGGCATACTCGTCGGCCTGCCTCCTGGTCACGCCATGCCTCCTCGCGACCCTCTCGCCGGTCATCCCCATCTGGTAACCGTTGTACGCGTCCCAGAGCCCGTCGACCAGCATCGCGTCCTCGAGCTTTGCGTCGCCGTACTGCGCCCCCCACCTGGACTGCCGGGAGAGGTACGGCGCGTTGCTCATGTTCTCTGTCCCGCCCGCGACCACGAGCTCCTGGTCGCCGGCCTTTATCGCCTGGGCGGCGAGGATGACTGACTTGAGCCCCGACCCGCAGACCTTGTTGACTGTCACCGAGCCCACGGAGACCGGGACGCCCGCGTAGATCGCGGACTGCCTCGCCACGTTCTGCCCCAGCCCCGCGGAGATGACGTTCCCCATTATCACCTCCCCGACGTCCCTCGGACGGAGCCCGGCGCGGGCTATCGCCTCGCGCACCACCACCGCCCCCATCCGCGCCGCGTGGACGCCCACAAGGCTCCTCCCGAACTTGCCGATCGGGGTCCTGCACGCCGAGACGATCACCGGGGTCTCCACGGTGCTGCCCCTCGGTCTCCCCCGCCTTTAAACGAAGACCGGCGCCTCAGGCACCGCGAGGGGCCGCCTCCAGCGCGGGGGGGCGCTCGCGCCTAGCGTAGCGTATGACCACGGGGGTTATCACCGCACCGGTGAAGAAGTCGCTCAGCTCGTGTGACACCATGAACGGGATCCCGAGCGCCTCGGTCGCCAGGAGCTTCGCGGCCGTGAGCCCCGGCCAGAAGGCCACGAGGGCGGTCCCGGCGTTGGTCTCGAGGTCCCAGACGAACGCGCAGAGGGCGAGGAGCGACCCGAAGTAGAGGCTCCGCGAGGCGGGCGACGACCGCCCTCCCCATGCCCTGGACGCCGCCCACCCTGCCGCGGCGTAGATCACCTCGCCGCCGGCGAGGAAGGGGATGATGTAACCTCCGAACCCCAGCGGGTTGACCGTGCCCCAGACGAGCTCGGAGAGGACGCCGACGTACGCGCCGACCCTGAAGCCGTAGACGAAGGCGACCGCGAAGACCAGGGGGTCGACGAGCTTGGCGTCCGGTATGTTCGGGAAGAAGCTGAGGGCGTAGTCCGAGCCGACCGAGAGGGCCGTGAAGGCCGCCACCGCCGCGAGTCCCCTAGAGTCCATCCCTGAGGCCCTGGCTGGACAAACCAGCCATCCGTTTAACGGTTTCCCGCCTCGCGCATTTAATTTACCCGCCCGACCCAGGCCCCACGCGCATGGAGGAGGTCGAGAGCGAGCTCAGGGAGAAATTCGGGCTCAACTCCTACGAGGCACGAGGCTACCTGGCCCTCGTCGCCGCGCCCATGAAGCCGAAGGACCTCGCAGCGGCGGCTTCGATACCTGCCCCCCGGGTCTACGACACGCTCCGGGCGCTCGAGACGAAGGGGTTCGTCCACAGGCGCGGGGAGGCCTACGTCGCCGAGAGCCCGGGCGTAGCGCTCAAGACCTACCTCCTCGGACACCAGAGGTCGTTCGAGAGGTCCAGGGAGTCGAAGGAGGCCTCGATGAAGAGGATCGTCGAGCTCCTCCAGCCCGTCGTGGCCACCAGGGACGACCTCGCAGAAGAGCCCGTCCTCCTCAGGGGGATCGACGCCATCGCCGGGAGGTTCTTCGAGATCCTCGGCTCCTCCAGCGACGTCACGCTCATGGTCAGGAAGGCGCTGAGGGTGAAGGGCGTCTTCAGCGAGTACCTCGAGGCGTTCCCGCTGGCGGGGAAGCGGATACGCCTGCTCCTCCCCTCCAGGCCCCCGATAAGCGAGAGGGACTCCAGGCTCCTCGCCAGGCTGGGGATAGAGACGAGGTTCTACGACCACCCCGTCCTGGACATGATGGTGGCCGACGGGCGCGACGTGGTGCTGGGGGTGCCCGAGAGGACCAACGACGAGCCGTTCAGCGCGGTCGCCCTGTGGGTGAGGAACCCGTCGTTCGCGAGGTCCACGAGGGCAGCGGTCGACGAGATCTGGGACGAGTGCCCGGGCGGGGGTGGCGGCTAGGGTTGGGAGCGTCTCCAGGCCCGCGCCCGTCTCTCGGGGACAGGGCCGCCTTCATGGCCGGGTACTCCCACGTAAAGAGGAGCGACCCGACCCTCCGGCCGATCCTCGAGGCCGAGGGACTCATAGAGTTCTCCCCCGAGGGCGACCCGTTCGAGTCGCTCGTGGAGTCGATACTCTCGCAGCAGCTGGCGGGCTCGGCCGCCTCCTCGATAATCAAGAAGGTGTGGGCGCTCTTCCCGAGGGGAAGGGTCACGGCCGCGGCCATGGGGAGGGCAGACCCCAGGCGTCTCAGGGGGGCGGGGGTCTCGCCGCAGAAGCTCTCCTACCTCAAGGACCTGGCCGCCCGTGTCGCAAGCGGGAGGCTCGAGCTGGCGTCTCTGCGCGAGATGCCCGACGACCAGGTGGTCGACGTCCTCGACGAGGTCAAGGGGATCGGGCCTTGGACCGCCCACATGTTCCTTATCTTCACGCTCGGGCGGCCCGACGTCCTGCCCGTCGACGACTACGGCATAAGGGCGAGCGTCAAGAGGGTCTACGGCCTCCCCGAGCTGCCCAGCAGGGCTGAGATCGAGAGGCTCGCAGAGAGGTGGCACCCCTACAGCACCGTGGCGTCGCTCTACCTCTGGCGGGCGAAGGACGGAGGGGGCTCGTGACGGGCTCCCGCCCCGCGCAGGGGGCGCGCCGATGAACATCGTGGTCCTCGCCAAGAGCGCCATCGACGAGGCGGAGCTCCGGGCAGACGCGCAGGGGCACCCGGTCGTCAAGGGTGCCGCCACCAAGCTGAGCAGCTTCGACATGAACGGCGTCGAGGAGGCGGTCAGGCAGAAGGAGGCCAGCAGAGGGACGCTCACCGTGGTCTCGCTCGGAGGCCAGGAGGCGAAGAAGGCGATCAAGGAGGCGATGGCGATGGGCTGCACCAGGGGGCTGCACATCGTGACCGAGCCTGACGACGCCCCCGACTCGCTCGCTACGGCGTTCTGCCTAGCCCAGGCGGTCCGGAGGCTCGCCCCCGTCGACCTCGTGGTCTGCTCGGAGGGCGCCTCCGACACCTACCAGGGGCAGGTGGGGGCGATGGTCGCAGAGTTCCTCGAGATGCCGTTCCTCGCCAACGCGAGGAAGCTCGACGCCTCCGGGGGGGCGGCCACCTGCGAGCAGGGCTTCGAGGGAGGGGTGCGGATCGTGAAGGCGAGGCTCCCGGCGGTGGTCTCGATGGTTGCCGAAGCAAACGTCCCGCGCTACCCCACGCTCATCCAGGTCATGGTCGCGGGCAAGAAGCCCATCGAGGACGTCCCTTTCTCGTCCCTCAAGGGGGCGGACTTCCCCTCTACCGGGACGCGCGTCCTGGACGTCTCTGTCCAGGCCTCTGAGAGGAAGCGGGTGATCCTCGACGGGACCCCCGAGGAGGCCGCGAGGAAGCTCGCCGAGGCCCTCGGGAGGGAGGGTGTCCTTTGACCGGCGTGGTGCTCACCTACTCCGAGAGCGCCGAGCTCGCAGCGGAGGTGGCAGCGGCCGGGGCGGAGCTGGCAGCAGCCCTGGGGACGGGGTCCGCGGCGATCGAGCTCGACGAGGTGGCAGCGGGCTCTCCCCCGGCGGGGGCGACCATCCTCGTGAAGGGAGGCAGGCCGCTCGAGGCCGACGCAGACGCGGCGGCCTCGGCCATCGCGGAGGTCGCCAGGGCCAAGGGGTTCGGCGCCCTCCTGGTCGGCGACACCAGGTTCGGGTCCCTCGTCGCGGCCCAGGT
>JAJZNC010000007.1 GCA_021848045.1 archaeon | reverse complement strand
AGGAGGCGAAGGCCGCTGCCTGCGGCTTTTGCAAGAGGAGGCTCGGGGTGGAGTACCACTTCTCCTGCAGGGCGTGCGGGGCGACCTACTGCTACATCCACATGTCACGCCACGAGCGCGCTGCCTGCGCCAGGAGGGCCGCCAGGGTCGCGGTCCCTTCGGCAAATGTTTAATACTTATTCGCCTTGTTTTGGGCGCGATGGAGTCGTCGCGCCAGGAGTCGATAGCGAAGATCGCCGGCGAGGTGGTCGCCAGCGAGGAGCCTGGCAAGGCGCTGAAGGCCTGGCGCGAGAAGCTGGGCATAAGGCAGATCAACCTCGCCAGGCAGCTCAAGCTCTCGCCATCGGTGCTGAGCGACTACGAGAGCGGGAGGAGGCCCTCCCCGGGCGTGCTCTTCGTGAGGAAGTACGTCGAGGCGATGGTCACCCTGGACGAGTCCCAGGGCAGGGTCGCCTCGAAGCTCCTCTCCAGGGAGGACAGCTCCGCCATCCTCGCGATAAAGGAGTTCGTGGAGCCGATAAACGCCGCCGACCTCCTCCACAGGGTCAAGGGCAAGGTCCTCGCCGGGGACCCGAGCAAGCTCCACCTCTACGGCTACACCGTGGTGGACAGCATCAAGACCATCTACGCCCTCTCGGGCTATGACTTTTACCGCATCTTCGGGGCGACAACGGAGAGGGCGATAATCTTCACCAAGGTGGGGATGGGGAGGAGCCCGCTGGTGGCCATCAGGGTCTCGCAGCTAAAGCCGCGGGTCGTAGTGGTGCACGGCCCGGAGCACCTGGACCCCCTCGCGATCGACCTCGCCAAGAAGGAGGGCCTCGTCCTCGCGCTCTCGCACAGCGCCGACGAGGCCGACATCATCGCGTCCCTCTCCACGCTGGGCAGGGAGCGTTCCAAGCCCTGAGGGCGCTGGCGGGAACCTTTTTAGGTCGTAGCTGGGCCGCATCGCAAAGCGGCTTATCGTGGTCACTCCCGGCCTACTGGCCTCCCTGCTAGACCTTGCAATAGTGGTCGCCTTCGCGCTCGTCGCGATAGGCGCCAGGGCCATAGACCGGAGGGGGTTCCTCGCGAGCCTCGCCGTGGGCTACCCAATCCTCCTCGGTGGAGGGCTCCGGTGGTTCGTGATGGTGGCGACCTTCTTCGTCCTCGGGGTTGCCTTCACCTGGTACCGCTACGAGTACAAGAAGAGCATCGGGAGCGCCCAGGAGAAGGGCGGGACGAGGAACTGGCCGAACATACTCGCGAACGGCGGCGTGGCCTCGCTCCTCGGGCTGGGGGAGCTGCTCGGAGGGGGGGTCACCTTCGCGGTCCTTTACCTTGGCGCGATCTCAGCGGCGGCGAGCGACACGGTCGCGACCGAGCTGGGGCTCCTGAGCAGGTCCCCGCCGCGCCTGATAACCAACCTCGCTAGGACGGTCTCGCCGGGGACCTCAGGGGGGGTGAGCGCGATGGGGATGGCCGGGACCCTCCTCGCCTCCGCGCTCATCGGCGGAGTCGCGGGGGCTCTCGGGGTGGCGAGCGTGGCCGGGCTGGGGCAGGTCGTCGCCATCGGGGTGGCCGGGGGCGTGGCGGGCTCGCTGGCAGACAGCCTCGCGGGGGCGACCTTCCAGAGGAAGAGCTTCTGCGTGGTCTGCGGCAAGCCCTCGGAGAACCTCGAGCACTGCGGGGAGCCGACCAGGTTCTCCTCCGGGCTGCGGCTGGTCGACAACCACGTGGTGAACGTCCTCGCGACCCTCGTCGGGGCGCTCGGGTCGCTGGGTCTCTACCTGCTCATCCGCTGACGAGCTTCGCCTCGAGCCAGTCTCCCAGCTCGTCCGTCTTGACCCTGACCTGCGCCCTGTCGTCCCTGCTCCTGACCGTCACCTCGCCCTTGGTCAGCGTGTCCTGGTCGACGGTGACGCAGAACGGGACCCCCGCCTCGTCTGCCCGCGCGTACCTGCGCCCTATCGAGCCCGACTCGTCGTAGAAGAGGTCGTAGTCTGCCCGCAGCTCCTCGTAGATCCTCTCCGCCTCCACGTCCAGCCCGTCCTTCGAGACCAGGGGGAAGACGCCCGCCAGTATGGGCGCGAGCCCTGGCCTGAGCGAGAGGTAGACCCTGTCGCCGCCCTTGGCGTCCTTCTCCGACCTGTACGCCCTCTCCAGGATCACGTAGAGGCTCCTGTCCACCCCCATCGACAGCTCGAATATGTGCGGGAGCACCTTCCTCCCGTCCACCTCGACCGTGTAGTCGGTCCCGCTGACCTCCGAGTGCCTCTTGAGGTCGTAGTCGGAGCGGTAGTTGCAGGCGACGAGCTCGAGCCACCCCACCGATGTCCTGACCTCGAGGTCGTAGGCGACCTTGGAGTAGAACGCCTTCTCGACGTCGGTGAGCGTCCTCAGCCTGATCTCCTCCTTCTTGAGGCCGACCGCGTCCTCGTAGAAGCTCTGGATGAGATACAGGTAGTAGCCCACGAGCTTGTTGGGGACCGTCCCCGCGGAGATCGCGTCCGAGACCCTGGTGGGGACGGGCTCGACGTCGCCCTTGGCTATGGAGAGCTCGTAGTCCGCGGCCACGTCGAACCTGGGGGTGGCGGTGGCCCCGGGGTCGAAGCAGACCTCGATCTCCGCCTGGAGGATCTCCCTCAGCCTGAGGACCCCCTGCCTGGGGGCGATCTCGTTCCTGAAGCTCTTCCCGACCTGGGCGAAGCCCTTGGGGAGCTTCACCCGCTGGGTCTTGAAGAGGAACGGGATGTCGGCGAAGATGCCCTGGCACGTCTCGGGGCGGAGGTACGCCTCGTCGCCCTGGGGGCCGACGCCGACCTTGAACATCATGTTGAAGCGCTTGGTCCCGCTCAGGGGGGTCCCGCACTTTGCGCAGCGTATCCCGTGCTCCTTCAGGAGCTCGTCGTACTTCGCGTCGGGCAGGTTCTCGGGGGTCGCGCGGCCGAGCTTCTCCTCGATGAGCTTGTCAGGCCTGTAGAGCGAGCGGCACTTGCCGCAGACCACGACCGGGTCGGTGAAGTTGGATATGTGGCCCGAGGCCTCGAAGACGGACCGGGGCATTATCTGCGCGGCGTCGATCTCTATCATCTCGTCCCTCTTCACGATGCTCTTGCGCCACATCTCCACGTACCTGTTCCTGAGGGAGACGCCCAGCGGCCCATAGTCCCAGAACCCCGCGGGGGTGTTTGGGTATGCCTCTGCCGACCTGATAAGGTAGCCCCGCCTCTGGGCGAGGTTCATCACGTCCTCGTAGTTCATCCTTCTAGACGCCTCGCTCTCCAGCCCTTAGATCAGTGAAGGCGCGCGGGGGGCCGCGGGTCAGACCGCCTTTATCTGCTTCACTACGCTCGGGCGGACCTTCCTGAAGACCCTGTAGCCGCAGATGCACTTCACCTCCGGAAGGGAGGATAGCTCCTCCTGGGTGGTCCGCGTCCCGCACCTCACGCACTCGTAGACTGCCCCCGGGAAGACCTTCACCGGCGGCTCTGCCGCGGGCGCTATCGGCGCCTCGCCAGGCTGGGGAGACTGTGTCTCTGCCATCTCGGTGGTCGCGCCGAGGGGGCTCTATTTCTGCGTTGCCCCGCGAAACGAGGTCTTTCGCATGAGAACGGTTAAATTTCGCTTCTGCGACCCTCTGCTAGCATGGCAAACGACCGGGCCCTGGGCGGAGGAATCCTTTTCGGGAGCATCTTGGGGATAATCATCTACGGAGTGCTGCTCTACTTCTACCCGACCCTGATCTTGGAGATCACCGCCTTCCTCGCGGTGGTGGTCCTCCTTGGCATCCTGGGGTGGATAGGCTGGACGATGGCCACGACGCCGCCTCCGGAGCCCATGCCCGAGATGACAGGGCCTGCGACGCCGCCTCCCGCAGCAGGCGCCGCTTCGCCCCCGCCAGCCGACAAGCCGTCCAGCTGAGCGGTCAGTATCTCCTGAACCGGATGCTCAGGACGCCCACGAAGAAACCCCACATCTCGCCCGCGCCCATCTTCGAGGCGCCCTTGGCGCGCTCCTCGAAGGTGAACGGGACCTCGACCATCTTGAACCCGTGGCCCTTGAGCACGTAGAGCGACTCCACCTGGAATATGAACCCGCTGGACCGCGGCGGGTGCGCGAGGAGGCACTCCACCGCCTCCCTCCTGAGCGCCTTGAACCCGGTGGTGGTGTCCTTGACCCCCAGGCCGAGGACGGTCCTCGAGAGCCAGCTCGCCCCCCTGCTTATCGCCCTCCTCCTCCAGTTGAGCCCCTTGAAGCTCCCGCCCTTGACGTGGCGGGACGCCACGGCGACGTCGGCCTCCCCCGAGGCGGCCTTGGCCACCAGGGTCGGGAGGATCTCCGGCGGGTGCTGGAGGTCAGCGTCCATCTGGACGACCACGTCCGGCCTGGCCTTGAGCACCAGCCCGAAGCCGTCGAGATAGGCCGTCCCCAGCCCCCTCTTGCCCTCCCTCTCGAGCAGCGAGAACGTGGGGTCCTCCGCGGCCATCCTCCGGATCTCCGCGCCCGTCCCGTCCGGGCTGTTGTCGTCCACGAAGAGGACGCTCACGCCGCCCCCCATCGAAGCGAGGACCGGCCCCAGCCTCCGCCTGAACTCCTGGACGTTCTCCCTCTCGTTGTAGGTGGGTACGACGACGGCGACCCTGGGACTGTGGCCTCCGGGGCTCAACCCCTTACCGCCTTCTCGAACTCCCTCGCGACCACGGCGATCCCGGCCTCGTCGACCCCGGGGTGGACGGGGAGGGAGAGCACCGACCTCGCGGCGCGCTCCGCCCCGGGGAGCCTGGGCTTCGAGTGGCCCAGGCGCGCGTAGAGGGGCATCCTGTTGACGGGGGTCGCCCAGTAGACCGCCGCCCCGACGCCCTTCTCGCGGAGCCTCTTCATCACCTCGTCGCGCCTCCTCGCCAGCGCCACCGTGTAGAGGTACCAGACGTGCGTCCTGTCGGAGCCGACCTGGGTAAGCTCTGCCCCCGGCACCTTCGAGACAGTCTCGGTGAGGACCCTTGCGTTCCTCGTCCTCGCCTCGACGTAGCCCCGGAGCCTGTCCATCTGGACCGAGGCGACCGCCGCGGCCATTTCGGGCATCCTGTAGTTGAAGCCCAGGACGCTGGTGTCGTACCCCTCCCTCATCCCGTGGTTCCTCACCAGCCTCGCCGCGTCGGCGAACTCGTCGTCGTCGGTGGTTATGGCGCCGCCCTCGCCTGAGGTTATCACCTTGGTGGCGTAGAGGCTGAAGCACCCCGCGTGGTCGGTCTTGCCCGCCGGCCTCCCCCGGTACTCCGCCCCGAGCGACTCAGCGGCGTCCTCGATCACCTTGATGGAGTGGCGGTCGGCGACCTCCCTCACCTCGTCGAGGTCGGCCGGGTATCCGTAGACGTCGACCGGGATGACCGCCTTGGTCTTCCTGGTCACCTTCCTCTTGACGTCGGAGGGGTCGACGTTGTAGTCCTCCCCGACGTCTGCGAAGACGGGCTTGGCCCCCGCCGCGAGCACGACGTTCGCGGTCGCCTCGAACGTGAAGGCGGGGACGATCACCTCGTCGCCAGGCCCCACCCCGTACGCGACCAGGGCGGTGTGGAGGGCGGCGGTCCCCGAGTTCACCGCTATCGCGTGCTTCGTCCCGACGGCAGACCTCACCTTGGCCTCGAACTCCTTGACGTACCTGCCCCCCTCGTAGCTCGCGTTCGTGAGCAGCCCGCTCTCGAGGACCGCCATCACGGCCTCCTTCTCCTCCCTCCCCAGGATGGGGATGTTGATCGGTATGAACTTCAACCACTGGTCACCGCGCGGCGGCAGCCCTGCCCTCGTCCCTGATTATCCCTTCGGCCTCCTCGAAGACCCTGGTCCCACGGAGGTGGTCGCGCACGGGGGCCACCACCGAGTCGAGCGCAGCCGCGACCGCCTTCTTGAGGTCGGTCGGGTGTAGCCTCCCCGATGCGTAGGCGTCGCGCAGCTCGGCGTAGCTCCCGAACGACACCGTCCCGCCGTACTTTTCCGGCCGCACCACCTCGAGCGACGCCCTCTCGTGGAAGACTATCTGCCTCGCAAAGTCGAGGACCGGGTTCCCCTCCTCCTGCCTCTCGGGGCACCAGGCCTTGCCCAGCTTCCTGGATATCTCCTCCGCGGAGTCGTGCACGAACACCGCAGAGTCCGGCTTGGACTTGCTCATCTTGCTGGAGACCATCCTGTCCGACTCGGCGTCCTCGTCGATCCCCGCGCCCTCGGGCTTTTGGAGCCCCGCCAGGAGGTGGTGGTGGACGGCCACGGGGACCTTCCACCCCAGCGAGGGGAAGACCTCCCTCACGAGGACGTGGACCTTCCTCTGGTCCATCCCCGAGTGGGCGACGTCCAGGTCCATCGCCCTGATGTCGGTCGCCTGCATGGGCGGGTAGATGTACTGGGCCACGTCCAGCTTCTCCTTGGTGGTCCTTCCCATTATAGTGAGGCACCTGGTGTCCCTGGCGAGGGTGATCTGCTTCGAGAAGCGGAGCAGGTCCATCCAGTAGCGGTCGTTCTTCTCGTAGAGCCTGCTGCCCAGCTCGAACTCCACACCCGGGCAGAAGAACCCGAAGGCCTCCCTGTAGTACTTGGACACCCTCTCGATCTTCTCGAGGTCGCCCCCCATCTTGTTGTTGATGTAGCTGTGCCAGTCGGCGAGGAAGACCCTGCACCTAAGGCCCGCCCTGATGAAGTCGTTTATCTTGAACCCCAGTATGACGAGGGAGCCCAGGTGGAGGAGCCCGGATATCTCGAGGCCGATGTAGTGGGTGGGGTGGGCCTCCCTCTCGAGGAGCGATACGAGCTCGGACTCTGTCAGGACCTCCTCGGTCGGCGGCCGCTTCACGAGCGCTAGCCTCTCGTCCAGGTCCATCTCCAGTCGCCGGTGTGCGGTTCCCCTCCCCCGTCGCCATTTAAGCGATTAACGCTCGCCGCCCTCCGCGACAACCCTTAAGTGAAGGGGTGCCCGCTTAACGAGAGACCCTCGATGGAGCGGATGGACGAGCTGCGTCGTCCTGAGGAGAACACCCGGCTCCTCTACCGTGTGGTCTGCGGCGCGTCGGGCGTCGTGGTCGCAGCGGTCCTCGCCTACGCGGTAGCCACCGCCGCCCTGGCCGGAGGGGGCCTCTCCGTCGCCGGACGGGCTCTCGTCGACTCGGGCTCGCCCCTCCCGGGCTTCCCCCCGCCCGCGGCCTACCTTGGGGTCGCCTCGGTCACGTTCTTCTACAGCGGCCTCAGGCTGTGGGAGGGCAGGGTCGCGCGCCTCTCGCAGACCAAGCTGGCCTCGATCCAGCTGGTCGCCATAGTCGCCGCGCTCGGCTCCGCGTACGGGCTCCTCTACAGCTTCGTGCTCTGGGGCTCCTACTCGAGCGTCCAGGTCCTCTACGACCACCTGCCCCCCGGCTCGACGCTGCTCGCCTCCCCAGCCCCCGCACCGTGGGGCGTCGTCCTGGGGACGTGGGGGTTCGCGGCCGTCTTCGCGATAGGGGCCTATTCCGCGTACTACCTGAGGAGGATACACCAGGTGCCGAGGGGCGGCGGCGCGCCCTAGGCGTCGGCGGCTGCGCTGGTGGGCAGGGCCATCGTCTCCAGCTCCAGGAACACCGAGACGCCGGCGAAGACCAGGAAGATCACCCCGCTGGTGATCCCCACCGTGCTCAGGTCCGAGCCCACCAGGGTGGCCGCCTGGTAGAGCTGGAAGAGCGTGAGGGCCAGCGCAAAGAGGGCGCTCGCCCCTGCGAGAGGCCTCGTCACCCAGCTCGATGGCCTCGCGAGGAGCATCAAGCCGCTCGCCACGCCGGCGAGCGCGGCGAAGAGGAGTAGGTCCCCGCCCCCCAGGGCCACGATCGCGACCCAGAACAGCCCCTCCACGATGAACAGGACTGGCACCGACCACTCCCTGAGCGACTTTGCCACGACTCGGACCGAAAATTGCTGAAGTTATAATCATATCGTCCCGCCACAAATCAACCGTCGTGCTCGTTCCTGGTCGTCCGGGCTCCGGGCGCGAGCGCCCCGCACGGGGCGTCCGCTTGCGGGCCTCGAGCCGGGGCAGAGCGAGCCCCAGACCGGCGTGGCCGGAGCCGCTACGACGGCCGGCGGTCCGAAGCGGTCGGTGAGTGGCCAGTCCGACAAGACTTTAGCCTGGGGATGGGGGCGTATGGAAGTGCCCTACGACATCATCTACGAGGTCCTCCTCGTCCTGGCGTCCGCGGTCTTCCTCGGTGAGGTCTTCGAGCATTTCGGCCTTCCCGCCGTCGCAGGGGAGCTGCTCAGCGGCCTGATCCTCGGGCCGACCCTGCTCGGCGTCGTCACCAACACCACAGAGGCCCAGGGGGTCTCGACCATCGCGATCTTCTTCATCGTCTTCCTGATAGGCCTGGAGATGAAGACGGAGATAATCAGGAAGTACATAATCAAGGGCACCGCCACCACGCTCACCAGCTTCGTCGTACCCTTCGTGGTGGCCACCGTGGTCGCGATCCGACTCTTCCCCTTCGGCGTGACCGCCGACCTGGTCGTCGCCCTGGTCGTCGTCGTTCCCTCCATATCGATAGTCTCAGCGATGGTCATCCAGTACAAGCTCCTGGAACTCCAGACGGGACAGGTCATACTGGCGTCGGTGATCATCTGCGACGTCCTCGCCTTCGTGGTCCTCGCCGCCCTCTCTCAGTCGGCGCAGAACCTGCTCTACATCTTCGCCTTCATCGCCGTCTTCGTCGTGGTCTTCGCGGCCATAGACTGGCTGCTGAACACGAAGGTCGAGGCGTTCCAGCTCCTCCTTCGGAGCGCTTCCCACCTTCTCAGGAGGGAGAACGTCTCGTACGCCATCCTCATAGTGGTGGGCCTGCTGGTCTCCTACCTCTTCCAAGCGGTCGGCCTGAGCTACATAATCGGGGCGTTCTTCGCAGGGCTGATACTCCACGAGGGGCTCATCGGCCGGGAGGCTTTCGGCCGCGTCTCGAGGACGTTCACCAGGATGAACGAGGGGTTCTTCATCCCGATCTTCTTCGGGTTCGCGGGGGTCGAGGCCAACCTCCTGGCGGCTGGCCTCCCCTTGCTGGGGGCGCTGGCCGTCGTCGCGGGAGCGTCGATCGCGACGTCCCTTCTGCTTACCTACAAGGGTGCTACCAGCCTCTGGAAGGCCAGCGGAGACGAGGCGCGGGACGTCGCGGTAATCCTCGGAGGACGGGGCGCGGTGGGGATAGTGATCGCGACGGTCGCGGTGGACAACGGGATCATCGACCTCTCCGCCTACTCGCTGGCGGTCTTCGGCACGATGGCGATCTCGATCTTCGTGCCGCTGCTCATCAAGAGGCGGTGATCCCCCCGTCGCACGGGCCCCCGGCGACGGCCGGGACCATTCGACCAGCGGGTTTTTGAGAGGCGCCCGCCGCCTGCCGACGTCAGCTCTTGGCGGAGTCTCCCGTTCCGGACAGGGTCATGTCATTCCAGGGCGGCCTGACCCTCCCCGCCGTCAGGGGCATGGCGGAGTTCGTCAAGAAGCACTACCTCGACCCGAACCTCGACGCCCTGGAGGGGGGCTCCTACACCGAGTCGTGGTCGAGCGACCAGGCTAGCGTGGAGCTAGGGTGGGGGTTCTCCCCGCCCGCGAACGCGGGCCAGCTGGAGCCGCTGCGCGGCAAGTCGGTGGCACTGGAGATCTCGGCGGCCTCCGCGGCCGTCCGGTTCCAGGGGCTCGACCCCTCCGACGCCGCCGGGGCCAGGGCGTGCACCAGGGTGGCCGACGACGTCGAGGTGGTGGTCGACATGTTCCTCTCGAAGGCGAAGACCACCAGCCTCTACTTCATCTTCTCGACCGGGGAGGACGGGTCTGTGCGCGACGCCCCCGCCGAGGTCGGCGGGGACGCCCTGAGGCGGCTCCTCAGCGGGAACATGACCAACCTCTACCTCCTGATCATGGCCCTCAGCTTCGGGCTATTCTTCGTCCTCGGGGACTACGCGATCTTCGCCGTCCTCGCCATACAGCTGCTCTCGCTCTTCTACTCCGACAGGATCGCCCTCCTCGTCGGGAAGGTCCGCCCCACCAGGGAGAGGCCTCTCGTGACCATGGTCTGCGTCCCCGTCTCCGCCGAGATGAAGGGGGAGGTCGCGAGGTTCTCGAAGACGATAATCTCCGACGTGAGCGACAGGCTGGAGTCCAAGGTCACTCGCGAGGCGCTCGCCGGCTCGGGCGCCGCCGAGGCGATCCACGGGGTGCTGGCCTCGGCGGGGATCAGGTCGTCCGCCGCCGAGATCAAGGTGGTCACGAGGGACGTCTACGGCATCGTGAAGGGGGTCGCCGACAGGTTCGGGCTCCCCGTCCCGAGGATCACCATCGTGAACAGCGTCGCTGACAACGCGGCGGCCACGGGGGTCTCGCCGTCGAGGTCGTCGATCACCATAACGGCGGGGTCGATCGAGGACCTCCCCGACCCCGAGCTCTCTGCCGTCGTGGGGCACGAGCTCGGCCACATCCTGGGAAGGGACTCGCTCATCCTCTTCGCAGCGACCTTCATCCTGTATGTGGGCGGGTTCTACGTCTGGCTCCCCGTCCTCATCAGCCTGGGGCTGTTCTACTACCTCCTCGTCTTCGCGGTGATCTTCGCGATAGGGAAGGTCCTCGAGACGAGGGCAGACACCGAGTCCGCCGCGAAGCTGGGCGAGCCGGGGACCCTCGCGTCCGCCCTCTCGAACATCGGGTTCAGGCAGCTCTACGTCGAGCGCTACTCGCACAGGGCGCGGTTCCTCGACTGGCTCAGCTTCGACCCGCACCCGCCGATGTACTTCCGGGTCGAGCGCCTCTCGAAGCTCGCGGCGAACGGCCGTAAGGTGGGGAACACCCTGCTCGTCTCGTTGAGGGACTGCATCTCGGGCTTCCTCGCGAGCCTGTGATTGTGGCGGGCCCGCGAGCCGCATACGCTAAAATACGCCGGATGACACGTCCCCTGCGTCCAGTAGTTGACGGGACAAACGCTAACGATCGGACTCGTCACGGGCTTTTTCATAGTGGTCTCGGCCACACTCGTCCTAGACAAGGTCGGGGACTACCTCTACCACAGGGGGATCGCAAAGCCCTTCTACGTCTTCGGGCGCCGCCTGCACCACCGCAAGGTGGTGGTGGCGCTCGTCCCCGCCTGCTACGCCGCGGTAGCCACGATGGTCTACCTCCACTACATGCGGGTCCTCTGGTCAGCGTTCTGGCCTGGCGTGGAGATCACCCTTTGCCTGGCGGGCGCCTGCCTCCTCGTCGACTTCACCCTCGACGCCCTGTCCACGAAGGAGAAGAGGAGGGCGCTCCTGCACCACGAGTGGGTCTACTTCGTGGTCCCGGCGTACGTCTTCACCCACGTGGTTGCCCTTGCGTACGCACTCCCCTGAGCGGACGGGGCACTGCCGTCGGATAGGCTAGTCGCCCGACGACTCGCGCCTTGGCCTGAGCTGGCGCGGCAGGTGCATCGACCAGAGCGTGAACGCGCCGAACGAGAGCAGCGAGAGCGACAGGAACCAGACCCCGTGCGCCAGGACCAGGGCGGCCAGGCCTATCCCGCCGATGGCGAGGGCGCCCTCGACGATGGAGTTCCTGTCGGAGCTCATCGCGTGGAAGTACCTCCTCGTGGCCCCCTCTCCGGACCCTGACTTGGGCGTCCTGTACAAGAAGAAGCCCATCCTGTCGAAGACCCCGTAGAAGAACCCCATGGACCCCATCGTCATCATGCTCCCGGACGCGTAACCCAGGGCGGGTATGAGCAGGACGTTCTTGGCGGTCATCAGCCCCTGGACGCGGAGGGCCCACGCGCCGGACGCCATCGAGGCCGCGATCGGGACGGCGGTCACGGCCACGTAGACCGGGCTGTTGAAGAGCGAGTGGGCCGGGGGGACGAGCCCGAATACCACCGCCAGGGCGGAGAGGAAGGTCACCACGATCCAGCTGAGGCTGGTGAACGGGGCCATCAGCATCAGGACTAGCCCGAGCTTCTTCCTGAGGCCCACGCTCCTCGAGGAGACTATGGCCCTGCTGTAGTTCGCGATGCACCTCCACCAGCCCTGCGAGGTCCGCGCGACCTGCTTCTTCCAGGCCTCGAGGGTGGAGGGGTCCTCCGCCATTATCTTCACGTTGCTGAGGTAGATGCCCCGCTTCCCCGCGAGGTACATCTTGATCGAGATGTCCGCGTCGTCTGCGATCCTCTGGTTGGTCCAGCCTCCCACGTCCCTGAGGTCCTTGGTCCTGACCAGCGCGAACCCTCCCTGGAGGGAGAACGGCGCGTCGATGTGGTACGCGCCCATCTTCGATAGGGTGTCGCCGATGTCCTGGCTGAGGGCGAAGAGCTGGGTGACGAGGTTATAGTTCCTGTTGTAGTGCCCGTACCTGAACGAGACGAACGATGCCCGCGGGTGCTTCTCGATGCCGTCGATCCCCTTCGAGATGACGTCTGGGGGGACTATCGAGTCGGCGTCGAGGAGGAGCACG
>JAJZNC010000054.1 GCA_021848045.1 archaeon | reverse complement strand
TCTCGTATCATTTGCTTTGCGTTCTTGAATCGCTTGACTCTTCCTTCTTTCATTTCCCTGAGCGCCTGGTCAGTCCTCTCGCGGTAGCCAGAATCGAGGATCTCCCAAGTCTGCTCTCTAATCTCCTCGTCGCTGGCTCCCTTCTCCACACCGTCCCTTAGCATAGCCACCAGGTGTTCTACGGTCGCCTTGTCAACGAGGTACTTCTGCTCTGTCTTTGCCAATCCAATCATCATTCTCTGCTAGACATAGATAAATCGATTGGGCAGTCCTTCTTCCCCTCATCAGAAGCTCGTCTGCACCAGCCGACACCCTTCAGGCTCGTCCTTCGCTCCGTGGCAAATTCACCCCCCGCGATGCCTTCGGCACCGCTCGTTTGCGCTCGCTTCGCTTCCCCCCTCTTTGCCACTCCGCTCGGATTTCGCCTTCACCCCGCCTCGAAGCGGGGCCGCTCACCTCGCTTCGCTCGATTCGCGGGGGTGTTGCATGCTATGGGCTCGCGAGGAGGGAGGAGAGAAGGGGGAAGAATTGGGCTATCCTGGCGCAAAGAAGTCGTTATCGAAGGATATCCATTTGGCGGGCATTGAGATTGCTTCTTCACCTTGAAAGAGCCTGAGGTCCTCGCAGCGTCCCAAAACATAGAACCACAATCCATTACCCTGTTACAGAACTCTCACACCTAAACATCGTGAAAACTGATTCTACCGATTCCAGCAAATTCGTCCACATCAGCCTTCGCATCTCCGCGAAGCTGAGGAGCCGCCTCAAGAGAGAAGCGAAGCGTCGACATCTCACGCTGAATTCTTACATCAACGAGATTCTCGCAAGGCATGACGTGTTCGACAAGATCTTGGAGACCATGAAGGCAATCCCGCTGAGCGAGGAGTTCTTCCGAGTCTGGTTACAGATTACCTCCCAAGAAGAAATGGAGGACATCGCGAAGAGTATCGGGCCAAAGGTCGTGAGACGGAGCTTCGCCTCTCGGGGCATTGAATTCAACCTCGACAATCTGATCGAGTTCTACTTCGAGCCACTTTCAGACTACTCCGGGTGGTACAAATTAGAATGGGACTTTCTGGGCGAGAGTCGCAAGCTGATCTTCACGCACCCACACGGCCCGAAGTGGACGGCGTTCTTGAGGCGGTACCATGCCGACCTAATACGCTCAGCCACAGGAGCCGAGCCTGATGTGACAGTTGAGGAAGGCGTAGTCACATTTACGTGCAGGTCGACCAGGTCGCATCCCTAGCGAACATGATAATCTTCGACCGAGAGTGGCGTATCCGCTTGGTTCCAAATAAAGAGGACGCTACAAAATGCTACCTTGCATCATCTTGTGGCACACCTGTCTAAATACATGGGCCATCACACACCGAATTCATGCGTGTTCGAAGGCTGATGGCTCGGAGGAAAGCAGCGGTATCAAGGACCACCTCGCTGTTCGGCCAAAGAAAGAGAATCGGCCTCGCGGCATGGCACGCCTCCATTGTTCTTTCCGCTATTACAGTCGGGGTAATTGTGATCACCGCGGCTTTCATTTCACAGGGGACTAGTCCACTAACCGCAAATGCCAACGATCATCCGAGTCCTCTCGGCCCGCCAATCTCCAGTCCCGCAGCCACTGCATACCCGCTAGTGTTCGCGCCGAACTCTCCAAAGGTGTGTGCGGGGGGAATCGGCGACTTCTGTGTCAATTCAACGCTCGCGTTCTCGGGTCAGACACCCGGCAACCCCTCGAACAACACCTCATCGGCTACGACCATTATCCAAGGTAACGCGACGACCATAGTGCATTCATCGACCAAGACCATCATGCGAGGTGTGACGACGGCTTATGTGTATCCCGCTGATAACAAATCATATCCTGTAGACGTCACTGCATTTGTTCAGGACGCAGCGACTGGTCAGAACGTCACTACGAGCAACGGCCATTCTATCCTGCGAGGTCTTTGTTACATCCAGCCGACCGGATTTACCAACTGCTACGTAGTTGGTGGCGTGCCTGCAGGCCACACCTACAAGGTCACCATCTACGTCACAAAGCTTGACGACAAGACAATGCTTGCAACAAGCCCGACGGTAACCGTATCGGAGTGAATGAGGTGAAAGTCATGACCAAGTCTTTCTGCCCGTCGATTCGCAGAGGGTCCTCTCAAACGAACGCCTCTAGAAAGTACAGAGGCAGAAATACTGTGCTGGTAGTGGGCGCGATCTTCATCATTCTGATGATTGGAACATTGCCAATGGCACATGCGTTCAAGAATGTGACGGCATACACCCCTGTATTCTGGCGCCAGAATTCTTCAGGCGGCTGCGATAACTTGGGTAACAACATCCAAGCTAGATTCGAACCGGACAACAGCACCGGTGCCATGACAATAAAGGCGGTTGGCACTCAGGCTCAGACCTATAGCAATAATAACGGGACAGGTGACTTCAGGTTTGACGAACAGGCGGACGGTCAAGACTACTATGTCGGTGGGAATGGCCCCTATGAACCAGCCACCGAAGCATATGGCAACTTTCGCGGGTACGAAATCGTAAGCGTAAACATCACATACACCGAACCCCTCAATGGAGGAGGCAGTGCGCCCGTCACGGGGATGTTGTCTCAAGCGGTCTCCTACAACTCAAACTACAACTTCAGTTCCGGAGGTTGGGACGAATTCGAGTGGCAAATCAGCCAGAGTTCAACTTACATCTGGACAAATTACAGTATTATCAGTTCAAGCGGAACAGTCCTGAAAGAATGGTCGATTGCAAAGGACACCTCGGGCGTAGGCCAGCCGTATAGTCATTTCGCCGTGACTAGCCAGATCGACGGTCTGGATAATGAGGGTTACGCGGTCGTGAATTCAGGAACTGACTTCCGGATTGAGTCGGTCATTCCATCCGCGGTTACGGATTTCACTAGCCACGAAGTCCTCGCCTACACCTCGCCGTTTACGTCATACAATGTTCCGCCGAGTGGAACTACTTGTATCACCACATCCTCGGACGATGAAGGCGACAGCGCGACCTACAATTCCGTAATAACTAATGTCACTAGCAATGAAGCTTATCAGTATTATGATGTCTCCTAGTCTGCAGTTGCGTCTGCTTCTTGAATTCTAGTCGGGAAAGTGGCCATCGGCGCAGTCTTCGGCGCACGGATTAGGCTCAGAGCAATGTTGACTGTCCGCTCATGTCTCGATTCTGAACGGATTAGGCGGCGAGGAAATTTCATGAGCGGCGAACAGTGTGTCGCAAGATTCAAAAAGCTCGGGAGATCCGATCAGGCGAGAGGTTGAACGCTAGGACAGCGCTTCTGGGCATCTTCGTAGCGCTCACGATAGCATTTGCATCGACTACAATCTACGAATCAGGAATAAGAGCCTCGCTCACACCGACGGACACCTCGACCGTAACGCATACCATCGTCTCAACGAGTATGTTGACGTCAGTAAGCGTGTCAACGATTACCACAGTTTCACTTGTCGACCACACCACTGCTCTTAAGGACGCTTACCTTTCCCACATCGGCGCTATCGAGACCGAGAACGCGACTGTCCTCGCCGCTCAATACGAGACCAACGCCACCTTGCAAGCCACGGTAATCGAGATGCCACCGAGTGGGTTTGATGGCATCGCGAATATAACAAAATTCTACGAGGGGAATGATTGTCCGAAGTGCTTTTCGGACATGAAACTCCCTCTTTCAGTCGCGAACGAAACGTACTCACTAACTATGTCGGGCGACCTTAGCACCGGGAACGTGACCTCTCGTCTAATCTTCTACGGCACCCCCAACTACAGAGTCTCTTACCTCGGCGGACCCCCTCCAAGCGGCACAGTGGTCACCGACAGTGTGGGGTTCAAAATCTCATATGTTCTCCAAGGTGACAGCTGGTTGATTTCAACCGAAAGCCTGACTTACTACACCGGAGGCCTCTGCCAGGTGTTATCCCTGTCCCCCGATGGCGTTCTGACCTGCCCGCCACTATAGAGGCAGCCGCGTCGAAAGATTCCTAGCCAGTCCAGACCAAGATTCTCTTCGAAGGACACCAAATTCCAGAGGGAGCGATGGATTCGCGGCCGAGCCTACCCTAGGGGTTGACTGGTCAGCGTCCCAGTAACCACCTGACAGCCGTTGGCATTAGGGACCTTGACCGGAGTCTGGCATAGGATTCCCCTAAATCATTCATTGCATCCCTTCCGGCCCATTTCCTTATTCTTTGCTGCCGGCGGGCCGGTGGGACTCGCCCGACATCCTCGGTCGTTTTTGGGCTCAAATGCCTCGGGATGAGCGTTCGAGCTCTGAAAGATTCGTAGGCTCGCCCTCGAAAGAGTTCGAACTCTGTGAAATCGCATGATCGAACATTTCCTCAGGGGATATAATCGCCCGCTTTCCGAGCACATTGACCTCCTTGAGTTGGTCAGAATTCGAAACCCTCCTCGGCACTAACCGAGGAGGGATACCAATCCCTGCTCGACCGTGGCCAGCTTCTGTGAGGAGACCCTTCCGAGTGACTTGAGCACCAGACTCCTCTCCAAGGTAAAGACCTTGTCGTACTTTATTCTGCTCTCTACCGGGATTGATCCTTCGGCCATCTCCGCCGGGTCTAGCAGGACGGAGTTTCTCCGGTTGGCTAGGTTCGAAGTCATGCCGCAGCAGATGAAGTCCCTAGAACCGCTGTTGTGACGCCGATTCGAGAGAACGAGCACCGGACGACGTTTCACCTGGGATAGGTCGGTGAAGGGAAAGGGCACCAAGACAACCTCGCCCGGCTCAAGCGCTGTCCCAGACTGCATCCTTCTCGTTCTCCCATAACTCCTTCGCGCTTCTTTCAGAAAGTCTGAGCAGATGCTCAAACTCGTCTCTCATCTTCTTCGAGACCTCCTCCGACTTTGCAATCAGCAGTTTGTCATCGCTGACTTGAAGTATTAGGGTCTGGCCCTTTCGAATGTTCAGCCTCCTCCTGATGTCGACGGGGATGGCCACTTGGCCCTTCTCTGATACTGTGACCGTGCGAAGCTCCGACGCTTCAGTCATGCTCAGGCGTAGTAAATTTCTTACCTATAAGCCTTCACACAGGTCTGTAGATGGCGGCGCGCATCCCTTCCGTCCCATTCTAAGCTCTAAATGATCTCTGTACCCCTATCGGAGCGCGAGACAAGCAGTCATATTGAGCCGAAACTGCAAGCATGCCGCAAGGCATTATGGGCTGTTCCCTATACGGGGGTGCTGCCTATGTTCCTGCCACGGTCTTGAACCGCCTGTTTAGCCAGTCTGCGAAGACGGGGTCGGTGACCTTGTACTGGCCCTTCATCGGCCTCTCGATCAAGCCGTAGTTCACAAGCCTCGTTAGTGTCTTTGATATGTTGAAGATTGGCTTTCTGACCTCTCTTGCGACTTCGCTGGGTTGAATCTTTCCAGTCGCCAATGCAACCAGAATCTCACGCTCCAACGGCGTGAAGGTGCTGAAGTAATTCTCGAACTCCCCGTCAAGGCCGAGAACCATACCCTCGTACGCCCTGTCGACACCTTGCTCGGTTAGAGAGCCTCCCCCTCCCGTGGAAAGATACAGCTCCAAGCCTAGTCGCTGCACGTAATCTGGGTATCCTCCCGATAGGCTGACCACCTTCTCTATAACATGACCTGTTGCCTTCACATTGGCAACCGCAAACCTGGCTTCCAAGAACGTGCCTGCGGTTTCCTTATCGAGTTTCGTCATGGGAACCTCGACGAGCTGCCTGTAGAATGGAGAGCGACGATCGTACACTAGGTTTCGCATCACTGTTGTGGCTGAACCTGCCAGGACATAGCATACCCTCTTCTGTGATTGAACGACAGCGCGGATCCTCTTCAGCGTGCCATCGCCCCACTTGATTACATCTTGGAACTCGTCAAGCATGACTACGAAGAAGACGTCCTTCTCCTCGGCCATCGATTCCAAGAAGTCTAACGCCTTCTCGATTAGAATGTCCTCCTCGGTGCTCTTGTCGCGCAAGCTAAGGGAAAACTCGGCGAGCTTCGCTTCGCTGATTCGTTCGGCAACGGAACTGGCGGCGTCCGAAATCGTCTTTGCGAGGCGCTTGAGGTATGCTTTGTCACCTGTCTTCCTGACGTAACCATCGATGGCTCCGCCTACAATCACTTTCGCGAGGCGACTCTTTGTTGCTATTCCGTAACAGTTCACGATAACTGGAATGACCCTCGCGTTGACCTTGAGCCTCAGTTCGAGGTTCTCCAAGACGGAGGTCTTTCCTGTTCTCCTCAAACCAATCAGCGCTGAGTTGCTCGAAGCGCCCTCTTGGACGCCCTGAACAAGGCACGAGAGACGTCGAAGTTCTTCCTCTCTATCGACGAAATACTCACCCGTAACCGGTCTGCCGACGATGAATGGCGGTTCTTGCAAGGTTCTGTGACCTTCGCACCTATAGGCGGAGCCGCCTATATAGGCGCTACTGCCTATATCGGCGTCCAGAAAAGGATTCGCTGAATCGCATCCCTTCCGGCCCACGTTCTCGATCTGCACGCCCGACCCTGCTGGCGACTCCCACTGGCCTTCTCGTTCACCCGTTTATCGTGAGCCTCTTCGCTTCCCACGGCTTCATGACGATGTCCCAGGGCGTGATGACCGCGCCCCTGGAGGTGAGGCACTGCCCGATGTCCCCGCCCAGGGTGTTGGCCGCCGCCTTGAGCGTGGTCCTACCGGGCACCCGCTTGGACTTTGTCTTCTCCACCTCCGCGATGGGAATCTCGAGGAGCGCGTCGGGGTTCGCCGCGAGGTCGTGAAGCACCGCGGGGCTGAAGACGTGGCTGATTATGCTGCGGTCGGAGACGAACGTCCCCCCCACCGAGAGGAACACCCTCCTGAACCTGTGGCTGAACATGAACAGGAGCGCCTTCCTTAGCGGGGTCATCCCGGGGAGCGCGAATATCGGCGAACCCACGTCCTTGACCTGGAGGTCGCTCTCGATCAGCCCCGTCCTGTAGAGCTCTATGATGTCTGCGAGGCTGACGGGGACCCCCGTCTTCTCGGTGTCTGCTATCCAAGCGAACCCGAACCTCTCCTTCAGGAAGACGTCGAAGAGCTTCTCCAGGCTCTCGTCCGCCCAGACGCTCCCGATGCTCTGGGCGGCGTCCTCGCAGGGCCTCTCGATGAACTTCCAGAACCCTCCCTGGCCCAGGGCCAGGAGCCTCCTGAGCAGCGAGTACCCGTGGAGCGCCCTCGGCCTGGAGGCCGAGGTGTCTATCACCAGGGGGAGCCCGTCGATCTCCTGGAACCTGAGCATCGAGACCGCGGGGAGCATCGGCATCTTCGGGTCTAGGACGGGGTACGCCCTGTTGAAGACGTGTGGGAGGGCGTCTCTTATCTTCAAGCGGGGGTTGCCGTCGCGTCCGCGAGAGTGGTGGATAGATATGCTTTCCCGGCGGGCGCCGCCGCGCTCAGCTCGTGACGAACCCGAGGGCCACCGCCGCCCCGTAGAGCTTGTTCTCCCCCTGCGTCCAGACAACCGACTGCTTCCCCTCGATTACGTCGTCGGTAATCTCCAGCCCGCGGTGGGCCGGGAGGCAGTGCATCACCACGGCGTCCTTCGAGGCGAGCTTGAGCGTCTCGGAGTTCACCTGGAACCCCCGGAACGCGCGCAGGCGCTTCTTGGTCTCCTTCTCCTCGCCCATGCTCACCCACACGTCGGTGTAGACCACGTCCGAGTCCACCGCCGCCTCCTTCGGGTCGTCCACAACCCTGACCGTGCAGCCAGACCGCCTCGCGTTCTCCTCCGCCCTCCTCAGGACCTCTTCGTCGGGGGTGTACCCTGGGGGGCACGCCGCCACCATGTTCATGCCCACCAGCGACGCGCCCAGGAGCAGCGAGTTGCAGACGTTGCCGCCGTCCCCGATGAAGGCGAGGGTGAGCCCCCGGAGCTTCCCCTTCGTCTCGGCGATGGTGAAGAGGTCGGAGATCACCTGCGTGGGGTGCTCCAGGTCGCTCAGCCCGTTGAGCACGGGCACCCCGGAGTGCTCGGCCATCTCGACGAGGGTCGAGTGGGAGTAGACCCGCCCGACTATCACGTCGAGGTACCCGCCCAGTATCCTCGCGGTGTCCTTCACGGGCTCCCCCCTGCTGGACTGGAGCTCGTCGGAGGCGAGGTAGACGGGGAATCCGCCCAGCCTCGCGGTGGCAACCTCGAAGCTGGTCCTGGTCCTCGTCGACGGCTTCTCGAAGAGCAGCCCGACCATCCTTCCCCTGAGGTCGGTGAGGGGCTCCCGCCTCCTGATCGCCGGCTTCAGGGACTTCATCCGCTCGAGCATCCCGGAGAGCTCGCGCGCCGAAATGTCCGAGACCGAGAGGAGGGACCTCGGCTTCGGCTCCGACATTCCCTACACCAGACTCTCCGCTCGCCGCCCTAGCCCGGCGCCGTCTCGGGCTTGAAGTCCTCGGGGTACGAGCGCGCGTTGTGGCCCCTGCCCTTGCGGGGCCTGGACCTCGAGACCACCTCCTTCACCCAGTGGTTGACCTCGTCGAAGGCGTCCGCCAGCCCGTAGGACCTGACGCTGTAGGAGTACCTCTCCCTCGGGTGGGCGAGGAAGACCTTGACCTCGTACCGCTTCTTCGGGGCCTTTGTCTCTCCCATCTTGATCACCGCCCTGGCCTCCGAGATGTCGGGGACGCTCCTGCGCAGGAGGTCCACCGCGCCCTGGAACTTCCTGCGGGCGGTCTCCGCCTCGAACGGGTCGTCGGGGAGCCCTACCATGTACATGGGGATCGACGAGCTCGTGACCTTCCTCGTAAGGACCGTGAGGAAGTCGCGGTAGGTCACTATCCCCTCAACCCCGTCGGGCCCGACCACCACCGAGTAGTTCGACCCGCGCTTCGACATGTCTTGGTAGACAGACCTGAGCGAGGCGGTGATCTCGCTGGTGGTGACTCCCGTCTCGGCGAACGTCCCCAGGCTCTCGTCGTACCTTCCTGTCCTCTGCCCGCCCTTCATCGTCCTGGCGGTCTTCGGGAGGAGGTTGAAGACTATCTCCGCAGAGGTGACTATCCCGCTCAGCTCTCCCTTCCGAGTGACCGGCAGCTGGTCTACCTTCTTCTTGATCATCGCCTCCCTTGCCTTGGAGACCGGGTCGGAGACGTCGAGGCACACCGGCCCCGGGCTCATTATCGAGGAGATCTTCCCTGGCATCTCCGACTCCAGGAGCCTCGCGACGATCGACGGGGAGGTGACCTGCCCTATGAGCTTCCTGTCCCTGTATATCGGCATCGAGCGCGTCCTGAACTCGTGCATGAGCGCCGCCGCGTCCCTGACGTTGTTGTTCGGGCCCAGGCGGGGGACCTTGTGCATCACCGAGGCTATCTTGGCGTCGAGGCTGTCCACGTTGAGCAGGTCGCGCATCGTGACGATCCACGTGGTGCCCTCTCCGTCGTCCGCGAAGGCTTCCATCAGGCCCGACTCGTTGAGGAGACCGATCGCCTTCGAGACCGGGTCGGTGGACTTTAGGGTGCTTGCTTCCGTGAGGAGTTCTGTAGCGGGCGTCCGCATGAGCTCGTCGGGTTTCATGTCGAGAGGCTGGCGCAGCCCGGGGCTGTATTTAATGCGTTTTTTCGGCCCTTCTCGCCGAGGCGAGCGCGGCGACCGCCAGCGCGGCGAGGGTCAACCAGGCCAGGGACTGCGGGGGGAACTCCGGGGCGTTCGCGGTCGACGTGCTCGAAGAGGACCTGCTGCCGGACGAGGTCGCGCTCGAGGCGGCCGAGCTGCTCGAGCTCGACGCGGTGGACGACGAAGCGGAGGACGAGGCGGCGGGCGGGGCGGCGTATGCGAACGTGACGGCCGAGGTCGCGGACGAGCCGTCCCCGCCCCACGTGGCGTTGACGGTGAACGTCCCGCTCGTCCAGGCGGGGTTGCCGCCGGGATGGCTGGTGACGGAGAACGCCCCCGTCGAGGGGTCCGGGACGGCCTCGTAGACGTCGGCCAGCGCGCCCGCCGAGTTCGTTATCGAGACTATCACCGCAGTCCCCTCGCCCGGAGGGGGGGAGACCGTCCCCGTAACCACTATCGGCTGGTCGCCCGAGTACGACGGCATGTCCGTCGCGACGGACACCGTGTAGCCCGCGGCGTGGGCGGGCGACGCGAGCGCCACGCCGAGCAGCACGAGCGCCGAGAGCAGCGCGCGGGCGGCCTTGCTCCCGGAGGACATGCCCAGCCCCTAGTGCTTGAACGCCCTCGTGTGGGTCATCGCCATGGCGATGCCGTGCTCGTCGGCGGCCCCCACGACGTCGTCGTCGCTTATCGACCCGCCGGGTTGGATGACCGCCCTCACGCCCGCCCTCCCCAGCAGGTCGACGTTGTCCCTGAAGGGGAAGAAGCCGTCCGAGGCGCACACCGCTCCCCTGGCCCTCCCGCCCGCGTTGTCGAGGGCTATCTTCACCGCTCCGCTCCTCTTCCTGAAGCTCGCCACCCCGAGCGTCCAGAACTCCGAGATGTCCGCTCCGCCCGCCGTCCCGTCAGCGACGACTATCCCGTTCGACTGTACCCGCCTGACGACCTCCCACGCGGCGAGGAGCTTGAGCAGGGTCGTCTGGTCCGGCTTCGCCTTCGTGGGGAACGTGAGGCTGGCCCGGTCGAGCCGCCGCCGATAGTCCGCCGGCTCCTGGAGGAGGATGGCGCCCTCGAGCTCCCTCAGGTCGTACCCGTAGTCTGGGCGCTCCTCTGCGAGGATAAGGCGGATCTTCTTCGTCTGCTTCGCCTTCAGGGCCTCCACCGCGGCCTCCTCGTACCCCGGGGCGATGAGTATCTCCGTGTAGACCGAGGCGTCTGCCCTGCCAGCGTTCTTCCCGATCAGCTGCGCCGCGGCGGCGTCGACCTGCCTGTTCAGCACCACCGTGCCCCCGAAGTCCGCCTCGGGGTCGGATGCGTGGGCGAGCTCGTACGCCCTCGCTATCGTCGGGGCGAACGCGAAGCCGCTGATCTGGCCGTGCTTGACCGTGGCCGCGGTAGGGCGGTCCTCGAAGCCTTCAACGATGTCGTACGCGCTCCCCACATCCAGGTAGTTGTTGAACGACATCGAATCCCCCGAGAGCTGCTTCCACTCTGTCATCCCGCGTGCCCCGTCCACCGAGTAGATGGCCGCCCTCTGGTCGGGGTTCTCACCGTACCTGGCGTCCTGGCGCTTCGTCGCGGAGAGCACGAACCTCGCCGGGAACCTGTCTTCCGGGGAGAACCTCCTCCGGAGCTCGTTGTAGATCGCCGCGTCGTAGGACGAGGTGGTGGCGAAGGCCTCCACGGCGAGCCTCCTGCGGAGCCCGATCCCCACCCTCCCCCGCTTCTTCGCCATCTCCTCGAGGACCTCCGGGTACGCCCTGGGGGAGGGGACCACGGTGACGTAGAGGTGGTTCTTGGTCGACGCCCTCACCATCGAGGGGCCCCCGATGTCGATGTTCTCCACCACCCCCTCCTCCGTCGCGCCGGGGTCCTTCGAGACCTTCTCGAATGGATAGAAGTTGCAGACCACCATCTCTATGGGGGTGACGCCCATCGCCGCCAGCTCGCGCATGTGTCCCGGGTCGTCCCGCTTCGCGAGGATCCCTGCGAACAGGCTCGAGTGGAGGGTCTTGACCCTCCCCGAGAGCGCCTCCGAGAGCCCCATCGCCTCGCCGAGGCTCCTCACATCGACGCCGGCCTCCTTGAGCGAGGTGTACGTCCCTCCAGTGGCCAGGAGGGACACGCCGAACGACCTGAGCCCCCGGGCGAAATCCACTAGCCCAGACTTGTCCGCCACGCTCAGTATGGCGGTCTTGACCTCGACGTCCCCCGACGGATCCATGACCAGGCAGTTCCCCACGGCGGTGGCTATTTCCCCGTATCGGTGGGCGGCCGGTTTAACAAGGGCGTGCCAAATCCGACTTAAATAGACGCGAAAAATTGGCGTCTACTACGCCTAAGGGTCGAACGTTCGAGGTGAGCGTGGTCATCTCCAACAAGGCTGGCGTGCGGGAGCCCGAAGGAGAGACCATCCTGCACGACCTGGTCTCCAAGTCGGGCTTCGAGCAGGTGGAGTCGATACGCGCAGGCAAGTACCTCCGGGTGACCGTCGTGGCCCCCGACGCCGACTCCGCGAAGAGGCTGGTCGAGAAGATGTGCAACGACCTGAGGATATTCAACCCGGCTGCTCACTCTTGCGAGGTCTCGGTTGGTAAGGTACCAGGTCGATGAAGGTCGCGGTCGTCCGGTTCCCCGGCAGCAACTGCGACCTCGACATGGTGCACGGTCTCCGCCTCGTCAGGGGGGTCGAGCCGGCTCTGGTCTGGCACGAGGACGAGTCGCTGGGCAGGGGGGGCTGGGACGCCGTGGTCCTCCCGGGGGGCTTCTCGTTCGCCGACAGGCTGAGGGCAGGCGCGATCGCCGCGAACTCCCCTGCAATGGCGGAGGTCAGGCGCCTGGCGGAGCGCGGGACGCCTGTCCTCGGGGTGTGCAACGGCTTCCAGATACTGGTCGAGGCCGGCCTCCTTCCGGGCGCCCTCCTGAGGAACTCGACCCTGAAGTTCGTCTGCAAGTGGACCCACGTCCGCGTCGAGGACACGGGGACGCCTTTCACCCGTTCGCTGAAAGCGGGGCAGGTCCTCGACCTCCCCATCGCCCACGGCGAGGGGAGGTTCTACCTCGAGCGCGGGGAGCTGGCCCGCCTGGAGCGTGACGGGCTGGTCGCCTTCCGATACTGCGACGGGTCGGGCAGGCCGACCCCCGCGAGCAACCCCACAGGCACGCTCCACAACATAGCCGGGCTCAGGAACAAGGAGGGGAACGTGGTGGGGCTGATGCCTCATCCGGAGAGGGCGGTCGAGGCGCTGCTTAGCCCGTTCGGGACCTCCCACGGGGCGATGGTGCTCTCCTCGCTCCTCGCCGGGCCCGCAAGGAGGGACAGGGCCTGAAGGCGGAGCAGCTCGGCCTGGGGCTCTCCCCCGGGGAGATGGCCGTCGTCCGCAGGTCACTGGGGAGGGAGCCCAACGAGACCGAGTGGTCGATCATCGACGCCGAGTGGTCGGAGCACAGCAGCTACAAGTCCTCGAGGGGGCTCCTCAAGCTCTTCCCGACGACCGGGCCGCGGGTGGTCCTGGGCCCCGGGTACGACGCCGGGGTCGTGGACGTCGGCGACGGGCACGTCGTGACCCTCCACATCGAGAGCCACAACCACCCCTCGGCCGTCGACCCCTACGGGGGGGCCTCCACGGGGATAGGCGGGGTCCTGCGAGACATCCTCTCGGTGGCGAGCCGGCCGATCGCGCTCGTCGACATACTGCGGTTCGGAGACATCGAGAAGAGCGGACACTCGCGCTGGCTGCTGAAGAACGTCGTGAGAGGGATCGCCGACTACGGCAACTGCCTGTCTGAGGATGAGACCGTCTGCTTCGCCGACTCGGGAGGCGTGCGGGTCGGGACGGCGCTCGAGCTGGTCGAGGGCCTGGCGGCGGCGGGCCGGCTTGCGGGAGAGTTCCGCGAAGGAGGGCTGGTCATAAGCAAGCCCCTGGGAGGGCTTCGGATGCTCTCGTTCGACTTTGCGAGTTCTGAAGCACAGTTCCGCAGGGTCTCGAGGGTCTACGAGGCCAAGGCGACCACGATGGTCAAGATCAGGACCGACTCCGGGGGCCAGATCCTAGTCACCCCTGACCACCCCATGTTCCTGCTCAGGGATGGGGAGGTCGAGACCACGGAGGCGAAGAGCCTGAAAGAGGGAGACTCCTTGCCCTTGGCGCGAGACTTTCCCTACCCGAGGGAAGCCCTAGCCCCGGAGGGGATAGACCTCGTCGACGAGCTCGGCAAGAAGGGCGCGGCCGACGGGATAGCCGTGACGACAAGGGGCAACACCCTGAGGGAGTTCAAGGATGAGCTCGACCCGCTCTTGCGCCGCGCCGGCGTGAGCGCCTCGCAGAGGTCTCGCTACTTCAGGACGAACCGCATCCCCCTGGAGACCCTTCTCTCGGTGGAGTCGACCTCCACGCTCAGGCTTCCCAGGGACAAGCTGCTGCTGTGCGCTCGACGAGGAGGGGCGACGACGGTGCCGGCGGCCGTGGACCTCGACGACGACCTGTCGCGGCTCGTAGGGTACTACCTGTCCGGAGGGCGGGTGGACCGCGGAGCCGGCAAGGCCGCCGCGGGGGGCGCTTTGAAGGTGACCTGGACGTTCGGGTCTGACGAGCTCGAGCACGTCCAGAGGGTCTGTTCCATCCTGGAGCGGCTCTCGATCAGGCACAGCACGCGCCTCGAGGCGGGTTCCTCTTTCGTCGAGGTCTCGTCGACCGCCCTGGCACGGTTCTTCACCCACGTCCTCGAGGCGGGCCTAGACCGGTACACCAAGAAGATCCCGTCGGTATTCTACGAGCGCCCGATCGGCCTGAGCATCGAGGTCCTGAAAGGGATCGTGAGGGGCAACGGGCGGCTCACGACGGGGGCGTCTCGCTCGCTCGAGGTGCGGTTCGGGAGCGCGAGCCCGACCCTCTTCCAGCAGGTGCTCCTGCTCCTTCACGCCCTCGGGCACGTGCCGAGCTGCTCTGCCCCGTCCCGGGCCGGTTCCGAGGCGTGGTTCAGCGAGCTCTCGGTCGCCGGAGGGGCCATGGCCGAGGCCCCGAAGGAGGTTCCCCCGATAGGGCTGGTGGTCGGAGCCGGGGCGCGGTCCGCCCTGCACGTCCCGAGCTCGACGGAGCGCCGTCGCGGGATCTCCATGGAGAGGCTCGCGGCCGTCAAGGTCTCCTCCTTGGAGGTCGTCGAAGGCGACTTTCGGGTCTTCAACTTCGAGGTCGAGGGGACCCACAACTACATCACCTCCGGCGGGATAGTCACCCACAACTGCACCGGGATCCCCACGGTCGCCGGGGAGGTGGAGTTCGACGGGTCGTTCGAGAGGAACTGCCTGGTCGACGTCGCCTGCGTCGGCGTCGGGAGGAAGGGGCTCCTCATCCTGGGCGAGGCCAAGGCTCCGGGGGACGTGCTCGTGCTCATCGGCGGGAGCACGGGCCGCGACGGGATAAAGGGGGCCACGTTCGCCTCCAAGAACCTCAAGGAGGACGCGGCGAGCGAAAGGTCCTCCGTGCAGGTACCCGACCCATTCATGAAGAAGCTCCTGCTGGACTCGCTCCTCGAGGCCATCGAGAACCGCGCCGACATACGGGGGATGAAGGACCTCGGCGGCGGGGGGCTCTCCACCGCGCTCTCGGAGGTGGCCTCCAAGGGAGGGACAGGGGTCGACGTCGAGCTGAAGAGGGTCCGCCTCCGCGAGGACGACATGTCCCCCACCGAGGTGATGACCTCAGAGTCGCAGGAGAGGATGCTCCTGGTCCTCCCCCCGGACGGCGGCAGGGACGTCCTCTCGGTCCTCGAGAAGTACGACGTCCCGTACTCGGTCATCGGCAAGGTGACGTCGACGCCGAACCTCGTGCTCAGGTGGGGCGGCAGGGTGGTCGCGGACCTCCCGGCATCGCTCGTGACCGAGGCCCCGCTCATACCGTGGCCATCGAGGGCGCCCAGGTCCAAGCCCTCCGGGAAGAGGGCCGGCCCGCCACCCGCCCTGGGCGACGCCCTCCTCGGTGTGCTGGCCTCGCCGAACGTGGCGAGCAAGAGGTGGGTCTACCAGCAGTACGACCACGAGGTGGGCGTGAGGACGGTCGTGAAGCCTGGCCAGGCTGACGCGGCGGTCATGAGGCTCCCGAACGGGAGGTTCCTCGCCATCAAGGGGGACGGGAACAGCAGGCAGGTCGCCCTCGACCCGTACGCTGGGGCGGCTGGGTGCGTCGCCGAGGCGTGCAGGAACGTCGTCTCCGTGGGGGCCGAGCCGATAGCCATGCTCGACCACCTCCAGTCTGGGGACCCCTCCGACCCAGGGGTCTACTGGGCCTTCCGGGAGAACCTCAGGGGGATGGCCGACTACTGCAAGGCCTTCGGGCTCCCGGTAGTCGGGGGGAAGGTGAGCTTCTACAACGAGGACACCGCGACCGGGCGAGCGATAAAGCCCAGCCCGATAGCCCTCGTCGTCGGGCTCGCCGCCGACGAGAAGGCGCTGAAGACCACGGGTTTCAAGCGGGAGGGGGACTCCGTCCTCCTCGTGGGGGAGACCCGCCCCGAGCTGGCGGGCTCGGAGCTCTGCTCCAGGTTCCCGACGGTCGCGCCGACCGCCCGCCCCGCGGTCGACCCGGGGAGCGACCTGAGGACGTGCAACGCCGTCCTCGCGCTCACCCGCTCGGGGCTGGTGGACGCCGTCCACGACTGCTCGTCCGGAGGGCTCGCGGTGGCGCTCGCCGAGATGGCGATGGCGGGGGGTCTGGGGGCGTCCGTCGACCTCTCCAGGGTCGCCGGCGCCTACGGAGGCCCTCTCGAGGCCGCGTTCTCCGAGTCGCACGGGAGGTTCGTGGTCTCGGCGAGCGACCCCTCGGGAGTCTCAGATGCGCTCCGCAGGGCGGGGGTCGCGGGCGCGGTCATCGGCAGGGTCGGGGGCGCGGCTCTCGAGCTCTCCGCCGCAGGGAGGCGGGCGGCACGCGTCCCCGTCGCCTCGATGCTCTCCACGTGGGAGGGCGCCATACCGAGGCTGATGGACTAGATGGGAGCCAAGGAGGCCTGCGCCGTTGTGGGCGCGTACTCCACAAGGGGGACGGACGTGGTCCAGAAGATTCTAAAGGCCCTCGAGGCGCTCCAGCACAGGGGGCAGGAGTCCTGGGGGGTGGCCGTAGCCGGGAAGCCCGCCTTCAAGCGCATGGGCCTGGCCTTCAACTGGGTGAACTTCGCCCGGGAGCTGGCCCAGTACAAGGGGCCGTCGGGGATAGGGCACGTAAGGTACTCGACCAAGGGGCGCTCGAACCTCGGCAACGCCCAGCCGATCCAGTTCGGGAACGAGTTCAGCATGGGCCACAACGGGACGATCTTCAACAGCGAGGAGTTGAAGAAGACGGTCCTGTCACAGCGCGCCAGCGTCGACTGCTCCACGGACACGAAGGTCGTGGGGCAGAGGCTGCTCCAGATCCTCCGGGAGGAGAACGACTGGTTCTGGACGCTCGAGAGGCTCGCCAAGGAGGTCAAGGGGGCGTACTCGCTCGCGATACTGAACAAGCGGGGCGAGGTGTTCGCCGTGAGGGACCCGAGGGGCTACAGGCCCCTCTCCATAGGGTTCCACAAAAAGTCCGGGACGCACATCGCAGCCTCGGAGAGCTGCGCGTTCGCGGCCGTCGACGCCGAGTTCGTCCGCGACGTCGAGCCTGGCGAGATGATCCGGCTGGGCGGCCCGAAGAGGGGGTTCGAGTCGTTCAGGTTCGCCCCCAAGATGGAGCCCGCGCACTGCTCCTTCGAGTACACCTACTTCGCCCACCCGTCCTCCGTGATAAACGGGGTCAACGTCTACGAGGCCAGGAAGAGCGTGGGGCGGATCCTCGCGCGCAGGAAGGCGATGAAGGGGAAGGTCGTCATACCCGTCCCCGACTCGGCGAGGCCGGCCGCCCTGGGGTACTCGACGGAGAGCGGGATCCCCCTGGACGAGGGGCTGATGAAGGACCGGTACCGCAGGAAGGGGAGCATGAGGAGCTTCATCGAGCCCAGGCAGGGGGGGCGCGAGGAGGTCGTCAAGAGGATCATCCCGATCAAGGAGACCATAAAGGGGAAGGACGTCATCGTCGTGGACGACAGCGTGGTGAGGGGGACCAGCTCGGACATAATCGTGGAGGCCCTCCGAGCCGCCGGGGCGAAGAGCATCAAGATGGCGATAACCTTCCCCCCCATCATGCACCCGTGCTACATGGGGGTCGACTTCCCCAACAGGGAGGAGCTCCTGGCGTACAGGGTCGCGCGCGGCGAGACCGACGTCGACGCGATAGGGGCGAAGGTCGCCCGGTCGCTGGGGGTCGACGAGGTCCGCTACAACGACATCGACGGGCTCGCCTCCGCGATAGGGCTCCCGAAGGAGAGCCTCTGCTACGCGTGCGTCAACGGGGACTACTCGAAGCTCACCCTCCCGGAGCGCGCAAAGGGCTCGAAGGCCTGAGGGCTTTGCCGACCCGGCATCCCTGCAGCATCGGGATCCTCGTCTCCGGAAGGGGGAGCAACATGCTCGCCATCCTGCGGGCGGTCGAGGCCGGCCGCGTCGGGGGCGCCAGGGTCGCGGTGGTGCTCAGCGACAGGCCAGGTGCGAGAGCCCTCAAAGTCGCGGAGAGGCGCGGCGTCCCGGCCGTCTGGGTCGACCCGAAGGGGGCGGCCAGCCGCGAGGACTACGACAAGAAGCTGGCCGCGGCGCTGGAGGCCGCGGGGGTCTCCCCGGGCAAGGGGCTGGTCCTCCTCGCCGGGTTCATGAGGCTCCTCTCCCCGTGGTTCGTGAAGCGGTTCGGCGGGAGGCTGATGAACGTCCACCCCTCGCTCCTGCCCTCTTTCCCGGGGCTGGACGCCCAGAGGCAGGCGCTGGAGCACGGCGTCAAGGTGGCCGGCTGCACGGTGCACTTCGTCGTCCCCGAGGTCGACGCGGGGCCCATCGTGGCCCAGGCCGCTGTCAGGGTCGAGCCGACTGACACGGAGGAGACGCTCGCGGCCAGGATACTCGCGCAGGAGCACCGCATCTACCCCCTTGCGGTCAAGCTCTTCGTGGAGGGAAGGCTAAAAATCGAGGGAAGGAGAGTGGTGATAGACCGGAGATGACCGCCACCCTCATGGACGGCAAGGCGCTCGCAGCCGAGATCAAGGCAAGGCTCGCCCAGGAGGCCGCCATGATGAAGGCGGCGGGCGTCCAGCCCAAGCTCGCGACCGTCCTCGTCGGCGACGACGCCCCTTCGAAGGTCTACCTCGCGAGCAAGCACAAGGCGGGGCAGGAGGTGGGTCTGGCGCTCGAGACGTACCACCTCCCCGGCACCTCGCCCGAGGAGGACGTCGCCCTCCTCATCCGGCGGCTCAACGCCGACAGGTCGGTCAACGGGATACTCCTCCAGCTCCCTCTCCCGTCGCACCTGGACTCCCGGAGGGTGATAGAGCTCATCGCGCCCGAGAAGGACGTGGACGGGCTCACCGCCGCCAACATGGGGCGCCTGATCTACAACCAGGACCTGCTCGTCCCCTGCACCCCCAAGGGCGTGATGGAGCTTCTCCGTCACTACAAGGTCCCCCTCGCGGGGGCGAAGTGCGCGATAATCAACAGGAGCGCCCTCGTAGGAAAGCCGCTCGCCCACCTCCTCCTCGCGGAGGACGCGACGGTGATAATCTGCCACTCAAAGTCGACCGACCTCCTCTCGCTCACCAGGCAGGCAGACGTCTTGGTCACCGCCGTCGGCCGCAGGCCCGAGTTCACGGTCACCAGGGACTTGGTGAAGCAGGGCGCCGTGGTGGTCGACGTCGCCATGAACAGGGTCCACGGCAGGCTCGCGGGCGACGCCGACTTCCCGGAGGTCTCCGAAAAGGCCTCGCTGATCACCCCCGTGCCGGGCGGGGTCGGCCCGATGACGGTCGCGATGCTGATCGAGAACACGCTCATCGCAGCCGCGCTCCAGAACGGGCTCAGTGACGCAGGGGTGCTGAAGTGATTGAGGGGGCGCGGTGGCCCCAGGGATCGCAAGAGCGAGCTCAGGACGGCCGCCCTCAAGCGGAGGCGCTCGATTGGGAAGGCCGAGCTCGCGGAGCTGAGCTCGCGCGTCGAGGCCAACCTGGTCGCCCTCGACGAGTACCGCCGCGCCAGGCTGCTGATATCCTACTGCGCAAAGGACGACGAGGTCCAGACCAGGCCGATCATCGAGAGGGCGCTGGCCGAGGGGAAGCGCGTCGCCGTGGTCTCCACGGACGTCCGCACCCTGCGCCTCGGCTTCTCAGAGATAGCCTCCTTCGAGGACGACCTCGCGCCCGGGGCGTTCGGGATCCTGGAGCCCAGGCGAGACCGCCTCCGTCCGGTCTCGATCGCGGAGGCGGACCTCGTGCTCGTGCCGCTGGTCGCCTGGGACGAGAGGGGGCACCGCCTTGGATACGGGGCGGGATACTTCGACCGCGCCCTCGCGGGCACGGACGTCCTCAAGGTGGGGCTGGCGCTCGAGTCCCAGCGCCTCCCGGACGTCCCAGAGTCGAGGCACGACGTCCCCCTGGACGTCATAGTCACCGACCGGAGGGTAGTCAGGCCGCCCAGGGGCTAGGGGCGCCGCGACGCCGCGCGAGGAAGCATTCAAATGGAGTGGCGGGGAGGCCGAGCAGCGAGACAATGGCAGAAACCAAGGTGGCGATAGTCGCAGGAAGCAAGAGCGACCAGGCGGTCGTGGACGACGCCGTCAAGGCGCTGACGGAGCTCGGCGTCTCTCACGAGGTCCAGTTCCTCTCCGCGCACCGCAACCCCGAGGGACTCCAGAGGTTCCTCAAGGGCTCTGACGCCGAAGTCTACATCGCGATAGCCGGGCTGGCTGCCCACCTCCCCGGGGTGATCGCATCGCAGACGGTGAGGCCCGTCATAGGGGTCCCCGTGAACGCGAAGCTCGACGGCCTGGACTCGCTGCTCTCGATCGTGCAGATGCCCCCCGGGGTCCCCGTCGGGTGCGTTGGGATCGACAGCGCGAGGAACGCTGGGATCCTCGCTGCCGAGATAGTGGCGATCACCGACCCGTCCGTGAGAGAAAAGATAGAGAAGATGCGGCAGGCCTGGCGCTAGGCCCCAGCGCCGCCTGAGGCCATCTCGCAGACCGGCCGCGCGTACCTCAGCACGGGCCTGGCCGCCTTTGGCCCCGCCGGTTCTCCTCGCGTCGCCGTGTCCAGCGCTTCCCCGGCCGTTGAACAACGCTCAAATACGAAACCCTATCCCCCGGGCAATCGTGAAACCCGGGCCCAAAGGCAAGTTCGTCCGCTCTGGCAAGGTCAAGGACATCTACGAGCTGGACGCGGACCACCTCCTGTTCAAGTTCACCGACCGGGTCTCCGCCTTCGACGTCGTCCTCCCGACCCCCATCCCGCGGAAGGGGGAGGCCCTGTGCAAGATGGGGGCGTACTGGTTCGAGACGCTGGGCGTGCCCAACCACATGGTCCGCCTCGAGGGCGCTGACGGGATGGTCGTGCGGAGGCTGAAGATGATAATGGTAGAGTGCATCGTCAGGGGCTACCTCTACGGGAGCCTCTTCGAGAGGCTGGGCAAGGGCGAGGTGACCCTCCCCGTCCAGAAGGTCCTGGCCTCCAAGCTCCCGGCCCCCTACTTCGACCCCACCACCAAGTCTGAGGTGCACGACGAGCCGCTCACCGAGGCCCAGATAGTCCAGCAGGGGCTGATGTCCTCGAAGGAGCTCCAGGAGGTGAAGGCCTCGACGATAGGCGTCTACGAGAAGATGTCGGATAGGGCGAAGGGCGCTGGGTTCATACTCGCCGACCTCAAGCTGGAGTTCGGCAAGGACCCGGCGGGCAGGATACTCATGGCCGACTCGATAGGGCCCGACGAGTTCAGGATGTGGCCCCTTGCCGCGTACTCGCCAGGCAAGACCCAGGAGAGCTACGACAAGCAGCCCGTCAGGGACTGGCTCCAGTCTACGGGGTACAAGGCCAGGCTCGACGCCGCCCGGAAGGCAGGCCAGCCGGTCCCCCCGCCGCCCGAGCTCCCGAAGGAGCTCGTCGAGGAGGTCAGCGGGCGCTACGTCCGCGTCTACGAGAGCATAACGGGACGAAGGCTCTCGGGCTAGGGCGGGGGGACTCGACCCCTTGGACGAGGGAGCGAGGGAGGGCGCGTACGCGCGAGCTGGCGTGGACGTCGCCAAGGTGAGGGCGATCCAGGGCTCGCTCGCAGCCGTCCTCGCCTCCACCTTCAGGACCCGGAGGGGCAAGTTCGGGAAGCCCGCGCTGGCGATAGGGCACTACGGGGGGCTCATCGACATCGGGGGCGGGAGGCTGCTCTCCCTCCACACCGACGGCGTAGGGACGAAGGTCCTCCTCGCCCAGGAGATGCGCAAGTTCGACACGGTGGGCATCGACTGCGTCGCTATGACCGTCAACGACCTCATCTGCCTTGGGTCCGAGCCCGTCGCGCTCCTCGACTACATGGCCCTCGAGAGGGAGGACGACGCGCTGGTGGCTCAGCTCTCGAGGGGGCTTGTCGCTGGGGCGCAGGACGCAGGCGCGGCGATAGTCGGCGGAGAGACCGCGATAGTCGGCGACCTCCTGAAGGGGGTGGACGGGTACGGGTTCGACCTCGTCTCGATGGGCGTGGGGGTCGTGAAGGCGGCCTCCCTCGTAGACGGCGGCTCGATCAGGGCGGGAGACGCGGTGGTGGGGGTCGCGAGCTCCGGGCTTCACTCCAACGGGTACACTCTGGCCCGCAGGATAGTGAAGGGGATGCCCATGGACGAGCCAGTCGAGGAGCTCGGGGAGACCCTCGGCGAGGCGCTCCTGAAGCCGACCAGGATCTACGTGCGCCCGACGCTCCGGGCGCTAAAGAGGCGCGAGGTCCACGGGATCGCGCACATCACGGGCGGGGCCTTCGCCAAGCTCACCCGCCTGGTCGGGGAGAGGAGGCTGGAGTTCTCCATCGAGCTCCCCGCGGGGGGCGCCCCGCCGATATTCGGGCTCCTCCAGAGGGAGGGCCGCCTCTCAGACTCGGAGATGCTCTCGACCTTCAACATGGGGGTCGGGCTCTGCGTCGTGGCCCCGCCCGCGGAGGCCGAAGCCCTGGTCCGCGACTACCGGAGGGCGGGCTTCGAGGCTGGAAGGGTCGGGACCGTGAAGAGGGGCCGCGGGGTCGTCGTGGGGGCGACCCGTGTGGCCTAGTACTCCACCCTGCTCCTGCCGGCCTTTCTTCCCTTTGCGAGGATGGGCGAGACCACCCCTTCGAGGAACTCCTCGCAGGCCTCCTCGGCGAGCCCTGTGTGCGTCGACGGGTCCATCAGGGCCCTTAGCCTCTTCCTCGGGACCCTCGAGGAGACGCCCTTCTCTCGGGACAGGAGCCCCTCCAGCGGGTTGGGCTCCCCCTTCATCACGGCCTCCCACGCCTCGAACGACTTCACCCTGATCAGCTCGTGCGCCCTCTGCCTGTCCTCCCCCTTGGCGACCATCTCCATCATGACGGCCTCGGTCCCCGAGAACGCGCCGAACCTCTCGAGGTTCCTCCTTATCATGGCCGGATAGACGCGGATCCCCCGGAGGAGCCTGTCGTAGATAGCGAGGCACTCGTCCACGGCCAGGAACGCCTCCGGCACCGCGACCCTCCTCGCCGCCGAGTCGTCCAGGGTCCTCTCGAGGATGCTGTTCGAGGCGTTCATGAACGCGACGAGGGGCATCACCGAGGCAATCCTGGCCAGCGAGCACATCCTCTCTGCCGTGACCGGGTTCCTCTTGAAGGGCATCGCGCTGGAGCCCACCTGGGCTTCCTCGATGGGCTCCGAGAGCTCGCCGAAGGCGGGGGACTGGAGCACCCTGAGGTCCAGACCGAACTTCGCGCAGGACGCCGCGACCGACGCGAGGGCGGACAGGACGAGGAGGTCCAGCTTCCTCGGGTAGGTCTGCGTCGCGACCTCGAACGCCCCTATCCCCAGGCCAGACATCACGCTCTCCTCGAGGCCCTTCACCCTGGCTGCCGTGCCCAGGAGCTTCTTGTAGCTGGCCGAGGTCCCCACCGCTCCCTTCACGCCCTTGCCCTTCACGAACTCCCTCCGCACGAGGCCCACGAGCTTGATGTCCATGGCAAGGTCCTGGGCGTAGTTGGCGAACCTGTACCCCAGGGTTGTCGGCTCCGCGGGCTGCAGGTGGGTCCACCCCATGCATATGGTGCCCTTGTGGCGGCGCACGAGCACCGCGGCCGCCTCGAGGCACCCGGTAAGGCGCCCGGAGACGATGTCGAGCGCCTTGCCGAAGATCACCGCGTCGGCGTTGTCCTCGACGTCCATCGAGGTCGCCCCCAGGTGGAGCTTCCCCCCGCCCTCCTGCGCCTGGTCGGCGAAGACCCTCAGCTCGGCCATCAGGTCGTGCCTGATCTTCTTCTCGATCTCGTGGGCCCTTCCGATGTCCACGCTCTCCCTCCCGGAGCTCTTCCTGATGCCCTCCAGCTCCCCCTTGGAGATGAGGCCCATCGCCGCCTCGGCCTCGGCGAGGCCTAGCCAGACCCTCCTCCAGGTCGCCCTCCTCTCGGTCTCGGAGAATAGGCCCCTCATCTCCTCGCTGCCGTAGCGCCAGGTGAAGGGGGAGAGGTACGAGTCGTAGCCGTAGGCGCCGTCTTTCAAGTCCGGGCGGCTCTGTCGCCCTCTCGGGGAATAAAGGTTGCCGGGCTCACCCGGGGAACTCCGTGAAGAGCCTCCGCGTCTCGCGGCTCGCCCACGCGTAGGCGAGCCCGACCACGGCAGCCGCAAGCGCCAGGGAGGCGAAGAAGAGCGGGTCGGCCTCAGCCCCCACCCCCCGGACGGACTGGAGCGCCTCTGCTGCGATGGAGGGCAGCGCGGTGACGATGAGCAGGGTCATCCCGGCTATCATCATGTAGATTATCCCGAAGGGGTCCATGAACCTCGGTCTCGGCCTCTCCTGGAAGTCCGGGTACCTCGCGCCGAAGGCCGTCCCGAGGCAGACCTCCTCGGCGGTTATCGCGACCGCGAGGGCGATGTCCTTGGCGGCGACCAGGGGCGGCGGGCGGGAGACCACGGCCACCAGGAGGAATATCCCGAACGTCGCCGCCATCGCGAGCGACATCGACGTGAACAGCTTCGCGCGGAGGACCTGCTTCGCCGTGACGGGGAGGGAGTAGAGGAGTGACCACGACCTCCCCTCCGTCCCGAATCCTATGGACGAGACCATGAGGCCGAACAGCCCCCCGACGAACCACGTGGGGAGCTGCGCGTTAGCGGCCGCCGCCTGCGACGACTGAGGGGCTCCTCCTGGGCTGTAGAATATCTCGAAGACGAAGACTATGGCCAGCACGAACGGGATCGCGAAGTACTGGAGGAGCTCGCGCCTCCTCGTGAGCCCCTTGAAGTCCTTCCTCACGATCGTGGCCTCTGCCTCGTCCAGTCCGAAGAGCGAGAGGCCGAGGGGCACCCCCACGCCCGGCGTGTACCCGCGGAGCGTCACGCTCGCGGGGGACGAGGAGGGCGACCAGTACCTGGACCGCACCTTCACGGCGACCCAGAGCATCGCGGCCGCGAAGGCCACCGTCCCCGCAGAGAAGACGAGGTTCTGCGCCACCTGGCCGGCCTCGCTCGCGTACACCGCCGCCGATGCCCAGAGGACAGGGAGGAAGGCCATCCGCCCCAGGGTCGAGGTGAAGCTCCCGACGAGGTCGAGGAGGAAGACGAAGTTGAAGACGAGCTCCACCACCAGTATGACCCCGATGGTCCCGGCGAGCCTGAGGACGAGCGCCCCCCGCCTCGCCCGGCTCATCACAGCCGTGCTCACCTTGTTGATGGCCGCCCTGAGTATCTCGACTATCGCCCCGCCGTAGAGGAGGGAGACGCAGCTAAGGGCGAGCATCTCTACCCAGGTCGGGCCGTAGCCGAGGGAGGCCGCCGGGTAGAGCGTCAGCCCCATGACCAGCGACGGGACGACCGAGTACGTGTACGCTATCGAGAGGGTCGAGGCGACGACGTACTCCGCCTGGGTGACGGGGAGCCAGTTTATCGCGTCGCTGGAGGCGAACTTCGAGGACGCGCTCAGCTCGAAGAGCACCCCCGCCACGAGCACGACGCTCGGGACCAGGGCGGGGACGAAGACGAGGGACTCCCTGATGGCCGTGAGGAGGGGGGCCGCCTGCCCGGGAGGGAGCGACCTCACCGCCCTCACTATGGCGTAGCCTATCACACCGCTCACCGCGAAGAGCGCCGCGTCGACGACCGCGAGGATGTAGACGTTCCTGAAGAAGCTCTCGCCCCTGCCTCCCCGGCCTGCCCTTATCTGGGACTTTGCGAGGACGAGCGCGATCCCGTAGACCTTGGAGAGGCTGACCATCCGCCCTCAGCCGCTACCGCGAGAGCTCCCTCACTACCTCGCCGATGTCGTCCGTGCCCGTCATCTTGAGGAAGACCTCCTCCAAGGTCGAGCCGGGCAGCCCCGCCGTCTGCCTGAGCTCGGACATGTTCCCCTCCGCGACGATCCTCCCCTCGTAGACTATCGCCACCCTGTCGCAGAGCGCCTGCGCTATCTCAAGGACGTGCGTGCTGAAGAGTATGGCGACGCCCTCGCTGGCGAGCTCCTTGAGTAGGTCCTTCACCACCCTCGCCGACCTCGGGTCTAGACCGTTCAGTGCCTCGTCCAATACGAGTATCCTCGGCTTGTGGACGAGGGCCGAGATTATCGCCACCTTCTGCTTCATCCCCTGAGAGTATCCGCTGATGAACTCGTTCTCGTGCCCCGCCAGCTGCATCCCCTCCAGGAAGTGGGAGACGCGCTCGCTACGCTCCTTGGCGGGGACCCCGTACATCTCCGAGACGAAGTCGATGTACTCTATCCCCGTGAGAAACTCGTAGAGCTGGGGGGTCTCCGGGACGTAGCCGAGCTGCCTCTTGAACCCAGGGGGTGCAGAAGACTCGCGCTCGCCGTATACGAAGACCTCCCCCGAGTCGGGCTTCAGGATCCCCAGGACGAGCTTCATCGTGGTGGACTTGCCGCTTCCGTTGGGACCCAGCAGCCCGAGTATCTCGCCCTTCTTGAGGGTGAGGTCTATCCCCCTCACCGCCTTCACGTCGCCGTACGACTTCACCAGCGACTCCAGCCGGAGCGCCGTGTCGCCGTCGGCCGAAGCAGCCATGGTGGCGGGCCACCGCCCGCCGCATGATATAGCTTGCCGTGGAACCCTTAATATCGGGAGACGGGGGCAAAGGAAGTCGGATGACCGGAGAGCCCGAGATACTCGGCGAGTCGCTCCCGTTCGACGAGATCGTCCACCTGGAGTCGTGGAGGGGCGAGAGGGTCGACCCGGACGCTTACCGCAGGGCGCACTCCACGTCGGTGAGGGACTCGCTCTCCATGTGGGAGTCCCTCGCGAAGGAGCTCGACTGGCAGAGGCCCTGGACCTCGGTCCTCAGCGACGGCGACCACCCCAACGTGGCGAAGTGGTTCGCCGGGGGCGCGCTCAACCTCAGCCAGCTCGCGCTCGACCGGCACGTGGCGGGCCCAAGGAGGAACAAGCTCGCCCTGATCTGGGAGGGCGAGCCGGTCGGGAAGGACGGGAACCCCGCCGAGGTGAGGAAGTACACCTACTACGACCTGTGGAGGGAGGTGAACAGGCTGGCGTTCCTCCTCCGGAACAACTTCGGGATGAAGAAGGGGGACCGGATGGCCGTCTACATGCCCCTGGTCCCAGAGGCGATTATCTTCCTCCTGGCGGCCGCCCGGCTGGGGGTGACCTTCACGGTCGTGTTCAGCGGGTTCAGCGCGGAGGCGCTGGCCTCGAGGATAAGCGACCTGGGGGCGAAGCTCCTGGTTACGGTGGACGGGCTCAACAGGAGGGGGAAGCAGGTCGGGCTGAAGGAGATAGCCGACGACGCGCTCGAGCAGGCCAGGACGGTCAACCAGGTGATAGTCGTGAGGAGGACGGGCGCCCCGGACACGCCGATGAAGGCTGGGCGCGACTACTGGTTCGACGACCTGATGAGGGGGGTCCCGTCCTCGGCGCGGGTCGCCCCGGAGCCCCTCGAGAGCGAGCACCCGCTCTACGTGCTCTACACCTCGGGGACCACGGGGAAGCCCAAGGGACTCATACACGACAACGGGGGCTACGCGGTCCTCCTCCACGCCACGATGAAGTGGGCGTTCGACATCAACGACGGCGACGTCTACTGGTGCCCCGCCGACATCGGCTGGGTGACCGGGCACAGCTACGTCGTCTTCGGCCCCCTCATCGAGGGTGCGACGGAGGTGGTCTACGAGGGGACGCTGGACTTTCCCAAGCCGGACAGGTGGTGGAGGGTGATAGAGCGGTACGGGGTCTCCGTCTTCTACACCACTCCCACGGCGACCAGGATGCAGATGAGGTTCGGGGAGGACTTTGTCAGGAAGCACGACCGGTCCTCGCTCAGGCTGATCCACAGCGTCGGGGAGCCGATCAACCCCTCGGCGTGGCGCTGGCTCTTCGAGGTCGTGGGGGAGAGGAGGTGCCCGGTCGGGTCGACGTGGTGGATGACCGAGACGGGCGGGATAATGGTGAGCCACCTCCCGGGCTTGAAGCTCCTCCCGATGAAGCCCGGGACGAACGGCCTCCCGATCCCCGGGGTCGACGCAGACGTGGTGGACGAGGGCGGCCAGCCGGTCGGGCCGGGGGAGAAGGGGCTCCTCGTGATAAGGAACAGGTGGCCGGGGATGCCCGGCCCACCCACGGGCATGTGGGGCGACCCCGAAAGGTACGCGAAGCAGTACTTCGAGAGGTTCTCGGCGAAGGGCTACTTCTACTGCGGGGACTACGCCGTGAAGGACAAGGACGGGTACATCTGGGTGGCGGGGAGGGCGGACGAGGTCCTCAAGGTCGCGGGCCACAGGATAGGGACCTTCGAGCTCGAGTCGTCGATAGTCTCCCACAAGGCCGCCTCCGAGGCGGCCGTGGTCGCCATCCCTGACCCGGTGAAGGGGGAGGTCCCCATAGCGTTCGTGGTCCTGAGGGAGGGGTTCGCGCCCAGCGAGGAGCTCAGGAAGGAGGTCAGGCTCTGGGTGAGGAACGGCTTCTCGCCGATCGCAGAGCCCACCCAGGTCTACTTCGTGAACAGGCTCCCGAAGACCAGGAGCGGGAAGATAATGCGGCGGCTGGTGAAGGCCGTCGCGGAGGGCAAGCCCCTCGGGGACGTGGCCACCCTCGAGGACGAGGCCTCGGTTGACGAGGTCAAGCAGGCCTACCGGGGACTAAAGGTGACCTGACCGGCCGGCTGCGGCCTTAAATAGCGTCCGGCCCCGGGACGGGCGAACGACCCCTTGCTCATGATCCCCGGGCCTTCCCAGCCCGACCCGGAGGTGCTGAAGGCGCTCTCGGAGCCGGTGCTCCCTCACTACGGGGCGGAGTGGAAGGGCATCTACGGCGACACCACATCCAGGCTGAAGAAGGTCTTCGGGACCCGGAACGACGTCGTCCTCATGCCCGTCCCGGGGCAGGTCGCGGTGGAGACCTCGGTGGTGAACCTGGTGGGGCGAGGCGGGACTGGGTTCGTCTGCCTCAACGGGGTCTTCTCCGGGATGATCCCCAAGATGATACGCGCCGTGGGCGGGCGGGCGGTGGCGATCCGCTCAGAGCTCGGGTCTGGCCCCCTCCCAGACCAGGTAGCCGAGGCGCTCGACTCGCACAAGGACGTCGCGGGCAAGGCGCTCTTCCTGGTCCACACCGAGACCTCGACCGGCGCCGCGACCCCGCCCGCCGAGATCTTCAGGGTCTGCAAGAAGCGGGGGGTCCTCACGGTCCTGGACGCGATCTCGACGTTCGGGGGGATGGAGGTGAGGGCCGACGAGTGGGGCGCGGACTATGTCATCGGGTACGCGAGCAAGGCGCTGGGCGGCGTCTTCGGGGCGCAGCCGGTGATGATAGGGCCTGCCTCCTGGGATGCGGCGAGGTCGAACAAGGCTCGCATCCACAGCCTCTTCCTCGACCTCAACACCTGGCGAGACGCGATCGCCGTCGACGGGTCGTGGGGGCACCCGTACCCCTCTTCCATGCCGACCTCGGTGATCGTCGCGATGCGCAAGGCCGTCGACCTGGCCCTCGCGGAGGGGCTCCAGGCCAGGTACAAGAGGCACGCGGAGGCGGGGCAGAGTCTGAGGGCGGGTCTGGAGGGGCTCGGCCTCGAGGTGTTCACCGACATGAGGTTCCTCTCGAACACCGTCTCTGTGGCCAAGGTGGGCCGGGCGTGGTCAGGCCCGCTGAGGCGGGCGCTGCTCGACCGGCACGGCATAATGATAGCCGACGGCCTCGACGAGTTGAAGGGAAGGATAATCCGGATCGGGCACATGGGAACCTCGGCGACCCCGCAGGCGATCTCGGCAGTGCTCGCCGGGCTATCGGACTCGCTCGCCGGGCTGCGGCGCTAGGGCTCAGAGAGGGAGGTTGACCGCCTTGCCCTCGAGCATCGACTTCCTCGCGGCGGCGGCCACCTCGACGGCGGCCTTGCCGTCCAGCGCCGCCGCCCTGGGCTCCTGGTCCTTCAGCGCGCACTCCACGAAGGAGCGCATCTCCAGCAGGTAGGCCTCCTCGAACCTGTCCTCGTACCAGGAGTACGCGCGCGGAGCCTCCTGGGGACCCTTCAGCAGCCTCACGCCCCCGGGCCTCGCGGGGCTCGTGAAGACCGCGCCCTTGGTGCCGAGGACCTCGACCCTCACGTCGTACCCGTAGCTCGACATCCTGCTCGCGTCCACCTGCGCCACGACGCCGTTGGCGAGGTACAGGTTGGTGATCGCCGTGTGCTGGTCGGGCTGGGAGCGCGGCGCCCCCTCCGCCTCCACCCTGCTCACCTCGCTCCCGCAGAGCCACCGCACGACGTCGTAGTCGTGCGTGCACGTGTCGAAGAATATCCCTCCGCTCGCCTTGAGGTCGGGCCACTGCGCGGGGTTGGGGAGGGGGTCCCTGGTGTTAGACCTCAGCATCACCACGCTCCCCAGGTCGCCCGAGTCGAGCGCCCCCTTCACCTCCAGGTGGAGGGGGTCGAACCTCCTCTGGTACCCCACCTGGAACTTTGCGGGCGACCTCTGGGTGGACTTCACCACCTGCTGGGCGTCCTGGAGCGTCGTGGCGACGGGCTCCTCGCAGAAGACGTGCTTGCCTGCCTCGCAGGCGAACTTCACGATCTGCGGCTTCAGCGCCGTCGGGGTCGCTATCACCACGGCCTGGACCTCGCGGTTCTCCACGAGCCGGAGGTAGTCGGTGAAGACGTTCGCCGCGCCGCACTCTGCGGCGAGCCTCTTCGCAGCCTCCTCAGAGGTGTCGGCCACGGCCACCAGCCGGGCGTCCGGGACCTTCTTGGCGACGTTGCGGGCGTGCATCGCGCCCATCCTCCCCGCCCCGACCACGCCCACGCCCAGCAATTCTACGCCCACCTGCAGGAACGGCTCCTAGGGAGGCGGCCCGGCTCAGCGGCGCGACCGCTGTGGGCGCCCGGCCGCTGGGCTGGCGAGCTCCTGGGTCTTTGCCTTGGACTCGAGGAAGAGGCCCATCGCCTCCTTCTCGGTGGCGCCCTCGTGGACGATCGCGTCGATCGCCTTTATGACCGCGACCGGGTGGTCGTTCTGCCAGATGTTCCTGCCCATGTCGACCCCTACCGCGCCCTCCTCGATGGCGCTGCGGACGAGCCTGAAGACGTCAGCCTCGGTGTCGAGCTTCGGGCCGCCCGCCACCACCACGGGGACGGGGCAGCCGTCGACCACCCTCGAGAAGCCCTCGCAGTAGTACGTCTTCACCATGCGCGCCCCGAGCTCGGCGGCGACCCTGCAGGCCAGCGAAAGGTACCTGTCGTCGCGCTTCTCGAGCTCCTTCCCGACCGCGGTTATCGCCATCACCGGCATCCCGTACTCCTCGCCCTCGTCGACCAGCCTCCCGAGGTTGAGCAGGGTCTCCTTCTCGTTGGGCGCCCCCACGAATATCGATATCGAGACCGCCGTCGCGTTGAGCCTCACAGCCTCCTTCATCGAGGTCGTTATCCCCTCGTTGCTCAGGTCGTCCTGCAGGATGCTCGTCCCGCCCGATACCCTGAGGAGGATCGGGACGTCCCACTCCGGGTCGACGGAGGCGCGAAGGACCCCGCGCGTGACAGAGACGACGTCCGAGTAGGGCACCAGCGGCGCGATGGTGGTCCTCGGGTTCTCCAGCCGCCGGGTGGGCCCCATGAAGTAGCCGTGGTCGCACGCGAGCATCACGGAGCGGCCGGTAGACGGCCTTATCATCCTGGAGATCCTGTTCTTCAGTCCATAGTCCATTGCTGGTCGGGCAGCGCTCCGGCCCCCCCGGCCTATTATCCTTTGGGCTCGCGGAGAGCCATCGAGCGGGCCTCGGCGAACGCGATGTTGGTGAGCTCGTCCGCCTCTGAGTTGCGCTCCCTGGGGACCCACTCGAAGGCGAGCCTAGTGAACCTGACGGCCAGCTCCTTGGCCTCCCGGTACTTCGCCCCGTAGGGCCCTCCCTTGAACCTCCACGCCCCTTTCATCTGGTTGACGAGGAGCGCAGAGTCCGAGAAGACCTTGATCTCCTCGTCCCTGCGCGGGGAGAGGTATTGCAGGGCCTTCACGAGGCAGTAGTACTCCGCGTAGTTGTTGGTGACTCCCTCGCCGGCGAGGCCGTGCGAGGAGTGGACCCGCCTTCCGCCCTCGTAGACCACGTAGCCGAAGGTCCCGACCCCCGGGTTCGGCTCCGCCCTCCCGTCAGTGAAGACCTCGATCACGGGAGGGCCCGTGACGGGGTCTCGATATGTAGCTTTGCGATGCCAGCAAGAATGTTGGGGAGAGGTTGCCTCCGTTCGAGGTACAACCTCCTTTCGCGGGTGCGGCCGCCTACTCGTCCGACTCTTCCAGCTCTTCAGCTATCTCGGCGACCTCCTCCTCGTTAGAGATCCCCGGGGCTGAAGCGCCTGGCGCCTCCACGACCGTGCCCATCGCGTACCGGTTGGAGACCTGGGTCACCTTGACCTTGGCAGACTGGCCCTGCTTCCCGCCGGCGACGAAGATGACGAAGCCGTCGATCTTCGCGATGCCGTCTCCGCGCCTGCTGATGTCTGATATGGTCACGTCGTAGACCTTCCCCACCTCGACCGGCTTGGGCTTGAAGGACTCGAACCTGCTCTCCCTCGCGCCGAAGCCTCCGCGGTTTCCATACCCGCCTCCACGCTGTCCGAAACTCATCCGTTATCACTTCCTACCGCAGTTTCTTTCGGTGTCCACGCGGGACCTGGCGAAGTAATTAAGCGTAGCGCGACGGGATGCTGTTGCGTCTTTTGTCACGGCTAAGTTAAATTGCATTGCCAACAAACGGGAAGTGGGGGCATTCTTCAAGAGCGTTTGTCCCCCGAAATGAAGGGATAAGCACCCGTCTGAGTATATCTCTAAAGACATAAATAGTATAGTATCGTATGGGATATACGCGCGATATAACATGGAATGCAAGTTCTGCGGCTCGGAAAGCGTCGTGAAGAATGGTAGCGTAGCTCAGAAGCAAGTCTACAAGTGCAAGGATTGCGGTCACAGGTTCTTTGACAATCAGCAATTCAGTCGCATGAAGGTTGCCAAGCACGTGATAATCGCGGCCCTCAACCTCTACTTCGAAGGGTTGAGCGTCAGAAAGACTCAGAGGCAACTCAAGAGGCTAATTGGTGAAGAGGTCAATGAAGCGACGATTTGGCACTGGGTCCAGAAGTATTCGAAGCTGGTCAACGCTTACGTAATCAAGGCCCACACGCCTCAGACAAGCGGAAAGTGGCACGAGGACGAGACGGTAATCAAGTGCGAAGGGCGAGACCAATGGTTATGGGAAATGATTGACGAGGACACTAAGTTCTTGGTTGCCACGCACTTGTCGGGTTCGCGAACCTTCGAGGACACTGTGGCAGTATTCCAGAAGGGCTTGGATAACACCAAGCAGAGGCCGAGAGCGGTCTTCGTGGACGGAAGCTACGTCTATCAGAGCGCCTTCAATCGGGTCTTCTACTCTCGATACAAGGTCGATAAGGTTGAGTTCGTCCAAAGAGTCGGCATAAGGGCAAGGCAGACCAACAACATCGTAGAAAGGGTTCACGAGACTCTAAAGGAAAGGACAAGACCAATGAGGGGATTGAAGACCAGCGAGACCGCGAAGAACATTCTCGATGGATATGTGGTCAACTACAACTATGTGCGCGAGCACCAAACCCTTGGCATGACACCAGCTCAGAAGGCGGGAATTGAGATTACAAACGGATGGAGCGAACTGATTGAGAAAGCGACTCAGCACGAGGCCAAGGTTGATCGCCCGATAGCTCAAGAGGTCGCACCGGAGATAATGGTGAAGTAGAATGGAAAGAGCACTCGTAAGCCTACCCGACGAAATCATGGACACCGTAGACAAGCTAAAGGGAAAGCTCGGCGAAGGAAGGTCGGACACGATTCGAACCATCGTCATAGCTTACCTTAGCGAGAAGGGATACATCCGAGGGGACAAGAAGGAATGAGCAAGAAGAAAGAGTCCAAAGAGATAGAGGGCATTAGGGAGGAAGTCGATATGATGGACCTAATGCTCTCTTCCCTTGTTGACGTTCTTGAAGAGAAGGGAATGATCAGACATGACGAGTGGGAACGGAAGATTAAGGAACGACTCAGTTCGAAGTAGCTAATTCCCTCTTGGGAAGAGAACCGTATCAAGCATAGGGTCTTTCCTCGCGTTTTCTAGGTATTCGTCAAGTATTGGCTGATAGCCATGAATGAATGGCTGACCTTTCGGGTAGGCCAGAATCTTCGCTTGGACTATCGAGTCTATCTGAGACTCATCGTGACTTACATGCCAAGGCCCGTAGAACATGGTGTAGTATGAATTCAATTCTCCTTGTTCCAATTGCAATAGAGAGTTAGCTGACAATGCCGGACGATAGTATGAGTGACACCACCTCAGGAAAGGCGTAATCATTGTCCACCGCATCACCTCTTTGAGATAAGGACTGTATTCTCTGAGGACATCGGCAAGAATGTGCTGGTAGAGTTGGTATGGTTCAAGCTCGGTCGCTTCCAAATGCTTCATTCCCTGTCCAGCGACATAACCGCCGTTCTCCCTCTTGATGTAATGAAGGTCCGACAAGAGGACGAAATAGTTGTGGACTTGTTCCGCCTTTTCTGGTGGTCGTCCGAGTTCTTCCGGCGAAAATTTTCCATTCCGAGTAATTCCAACCAGTATCTTCCGTAGGGGCCTCATGTTGACATCTACATCGGGAATGGTCACCAGTTTCTTGTAAAGAGATGGCAGTAGGGCCTTGTGGGACCGTTCGGTAATACTCGTGTATCTTTCCTCAACCTTCTTGGTGAATTGAGGAAGTGTGAGGCCGGAAGTCTTGACCTTCCCACTAGGTTGAGACCATGTAAGCGATGCAACATCTTCAATCGAGATATAGTTCATTGTTGACTTGTCTTCTTTGCTGTGGTCTACAATCATCTCGTGAATCTCGATGCCCAGAGAAACCGTCTTCGTGTCCTGTTCATATCCCGAAATGAATACGTAAGGCCCAAAGCGTTGTCTGAGGTGTGACAGAAGAGGTTTGAGGCGCTCTCTGTCAGTTTGACGTAGTGACATTTAAGCGGCTACCACCGTGTTCTCAGCCTTCTGAACTTCACTATATGATTCTAATGGAGCAGGCCGCTTCGGCGGGCTCCATTTGGTTATCCAGAACATCCACTTCGTCGCTAAGGTTGTATGCGTCCAGTATCTGATAAAGTCGGTGGTGCGAATAGGGATTATCCCCGCTCCATATGTCCGGAACTTTTCTTTGGTCTTCGGGGAACCGAACCCATACGGGTCGTAAACAACCGTCCACTGCCCGGAAGCACGGAAGAGAACGACGACATGGTCATCGAAATTCCCGGTCCGGTGGTCGAGGACTTCGCGCATGTATTCTTCCGAGAGGCTAACCAATGGATAGCTCAAGTCCTTGTTTATGAGAACCCGGCGCAATTTCGTATGGCCTACCCTTGATTCTTGAGAAGGCGTCCATCCAAGGGGCCGGAGAATATCTCTGAGACCCGGTATCAGTTTCCTCGTGTTGTAGCCCCTAGGTGCCTTGTATCCGCAGGCTTCGTTTATCGCGGCCTCCGAAAAATGGAGGTCAGGATGCTTGAACCTATCAGACAATTCGTGGAGAATGTTTGTGATGCATGTTGTTTCGCATGAATTGGCTATTGGTTGGAGCTTGAACTTGGCGGTTAGGGTTCCGATGTTGATATGCTGTTTCTCGTCGGTTAGGTCTTCGAGTGTCGGCTTTTCTTCGCCGGACAAGCCAACTAGGACTAGACTTGTGCTCAATTAAGTCTATCACTCAAGGCTCTCTTGGGATATATTTCGCTCGTGACAAAAGACGCAACAGCATCCGCGACGGGGACTTTGCTACCTCATCTACGGAGCCAGATTCGCGGATACCTCTTGTCGGAAGCCCCGGAGCGACGGGCTGGCGTGCCGCTACAGGCTGCTGCTGGCAGGGCCATCTGGCGGGGAGAAGCAACGGCTAGGCTCGCCGCAATAACCACCCTAGAACTAGGGCGCCAGCGCCGAGGTAAATCAGGTACAATCCGAGGAGCAAGGTCGAAAACCAGCCGGCTGGTCCGAAGAGTTCCAGCTGTGGAACATATCCGCAACCTTGGTTGGGGGCTGGACTAAGACCTCCCTGACAATCCGATCGGTTCAGCCAAATCACAACGATGACCCATAGGGTAGCCAGCGTTCCCGCTGCCGATGCGGCGATTCCTGAGTACCGGAGTACTTTGCGCCATGACGTGTTTCCCATGGCGCTCGTTCTCTCTCTATGGGTCAATTTAATTCTTCCCGCCCTTGTATCCGCAGATGCAGTATGGAACAACCTCAGCCAAGAATTCGCCTTCCTTCACCCCTGGCGGGAAGTGCGCTGGCCTCGCCCGTCGATAGGAGAGAACCGTGCTATCGCAAAGTGATAAATATCGAAACGCCCGCGAAAGTACCAGCCTTGAAGCAGCGCGAGTTCACGCGGTTCATCGACCACCTTGCGGAGAGGGGGGAGCCGTTCGTGGTTGCCACGGTGGTCGGGGTTCACGGGTCCTCCCTGGGCAAGCCAGGCTTCAAGGCGGTGGTCTCCAAGGAGGGCCGCGTGGTGCTCGGGACCATCGGCGGGGTCTGCCCGGAGTCGGTGGTGGCGTCCATGGCCCAGGACGCCCTCAGGACGGGAAAGGCCAGGCTCGTCAAGGTGCACCTCGAGGACGCAGAGGCGGCCGTGGACGGCGCGCTCGCGAACCGCGACCCCGACGAGGTGTACGTGGAGACCAACTGCGGGGGGACGATGGAGGTCTACGTGGAGCCATACCTTCCCGCGAACAGGCTCATCCTGATAGGGCAGGGCGGGCGGGACGATGTCGAGGACGGCCTGGTCAAGATGGGGAACGCCGCGGGCTTCGAGACCGTCGTGATAGACCACAGCCCCGTGCTGACCGAGGACCCAGACGTCCTGATCACCGACCTGGACTACGACCTCGAGCGGTTCGAGTTCGCCGAGTCGGACTCGGTCGTGGTGCTCACCAAGGGAGAGAGGGACGTCGCGACGCTCGAGGTCCTCTCCAGGAGGAAGCTAAAGTTCGTGGGGCTGCTCGCGAGCCTTGCGAGGGCCTCGGGTGACGTGGCCAGGCTCAGGGAGAGGGGCGTAGACCCTGCGTTCCTGCTCTCCCTCCACTCCCCGGTCGGGGTGGACATCGGGGCGGTCACCGCGGAGGAGGTCGTCGTGAGCATCATGGCCGACGTGATCGCGACCCTTCGGGGCAAGCACGCGCCGCACGCCGCGTTCCTAGAGGCCGTGGGCGGCGAGCTTGGTACTGGGACCGCCCGCTGACCCACGGCAAAGACTATAACTGGAACGGTCGCGATCGTCAGGGTCGTCGGCGATGCTTCCAAGAAGCTTCCAGTACTTTGCACCCGGCTCCGTGGAGGATGCGGTGCGGTTCCTCGGCGAGCACCGGGGCGAGGCCAAGGTGGTGGCCGGCGGGATGAGCCTGATCCCCCTGATGAAGCTGAGGCTGGCGTCCCCCTCGTACGTCGTCGACATCAACGGGATTCGCGGGCTGGGAGACGTCGCCGAGTCGCAGGACCGGCGCTCGCTCGTCCTAGGCGCTCTGACCCGCCACCACACCGTCGAGACGTCCCCGCTCGTTAAGAGGCGCGCGCCGCTACTCGCGGAGGCCGCGGGGATGATCGGGGACCCGCAGGTGAGGAACATGGGGACGATAGGGGGAGCACTCGCCCACTCTGACCCGAGCGGGGACCTTGGCGCGGTCATGCTCGCGCTCAGGGGGAGCGTCACCGCCGCGGGGAGGGGCGGGGAGCGGGAGATACCCATCGACTCCTTCCTGGTCGACACGTTCACGACGGCGCTCGAGGAGGACGAGCTGGTCACTAGGGTCGCCGTCCCCGCCTCGGCGGGCGGGACGGAGGGCGGCGCGTACCTGAAGCTGGAGAGGAAGGTCGGGGACTTCGCGACCGTGGGCGTGGCAGTCCAGCTAAGGATCGAGGGCGGGCTCTGCACCTACGCCGGGGTCGGCCTGACCGCGGTCGGGCCCAAGAGCCTGCGCGCAGGCAGGGCGGAGGCCCTCCTCGTCGGGAAGCGGGTCACGAAGGAGGCCATCCTCGAGGCTTCCGCGGCCGCCGCCGCGGAGTGCTCCCCCAGCGACGACCCGCTCAGGGGCTCGGCCTCGTACAAGCGCGAGATGGTCGGGGTCTTCGCTCGGCGAGCGCTCGAGCTGGCCGCAGGGAGGGCCAAGGGATGACGCTCGTGGAGGTCAAGGTCAACGGCACCAGCCAGAGGAAGGAGGTCGAGCCGCGCCTGCTCTTGGTCGACTTCCTCCGCGACTCGCTCGGGCTGACCGGGACGCACATCGGCTGCGACACGACAAACTGCGGCGCCTGCACTGTGCTCGTCGACGGCAGGTCGGTGAAGTCGTGCACGATGTTCGCGGTCCAGGCGGCGGGCAAGGAGGTCACCACGATCGAGGGGCTCAACGGCGGGGCAGAGGGGCTCCACCCGATCCAGATTGCCTTCTGGGAGAACCACGGCCTCCAGTGCGGCTACTGCACCCCCGGGCTCATAATGCAGACGGCCTGGCTCCTGAAGGAGAACCCTGACCCGACCGAAGAAGAGGTGCGGCTCGGGATCTCAGGCAACCTCTGCAGGTGCACCGGATACCAGAACGTGGTGAAGTCTGTGCGCGCCGCCGCCAAGGCCATGCGCGAAGAGCCGCAAAAGAAATGAAAATCGTTTGCAGCCGTTGCTATTTTGAAACCAGGGGCGCAGCGGCAGACTGGAGCCTGTGAGCTCTTCCGTGCCTGTACATGTGGATGTAACAATATGTCGCGCCGCAGACATGGCACGTGAAGAAATACTCCTTACCAAGGGTCTTTCCGCAAAAACTGCAACCTGCAGTCCTTGCCCTTGACTCTTGGTGCATGCCGTTGCTCATGCTCCTCGCAAATATTGTAATATGCACTGGCTCTTAAGGGTAGATATCAGACTTCCATAATATGCACTTGGATATTACAATATTCATAGAAACTCACCGATTTGCGTTTTCATGGTTTTCACACATTTCCTTGACCACCGCCGTCCACGCCGCGGCGCAGTTCGCAGGGTCGTAACCGCCTCCTCCGAGCGCGACCATCCTGCCGCCGCACGATTGGTGGGCGACCGCGTGAAGGATCCGCGCGACCTCCGCGTGCACCCGCGGAGAGTATGCGAGGCCTCCGAGCGGGTCTCCCGCCAGGCCGTCGGCCCCGCACTGGAGGATCACAAAGTCCGCGCTCGCCTCCTCGGCGAACCTCGCCAGCCGCGGGGCCACCCTGGCGAACGCCTCGTCCCCTTCCCCCGGGGCGAGCGGGACGTTCACCTTGGTACCCGCCGCCTCTCCCTTCCCGGACTCTTCGGCCCGGCCGGTCCCCGGATAGAGGAACCGACCGTCCTCGTGGACGTCGAAGACGAGCACATCGGGGTCGCTCTCGTAGGGGTAGAAGACCCCGTCCCCGTGGTGGACGTCGATGTCCACGTAGAGCACCCTCCTCATCCCTGCACCCCTGAGTAGCTCGATGGCCACGCCGATGTCGTTGAAGACGCAGAACCCCGCCGACCTGTCCCTTCGCGCGTGGTGCAGCCCTCCCACGGGGTTGAACCCGTGGTCGGCCTCCCCCGAGAGGACCCTCTCCACGCACGCGAGCGTCGAGCCGACCGCGAGCTCCCCCGCCTCGAGGACGCCCTCGAACGCCGGGGTGTCCCCCTCGTCGAGGTAGCCGTAGCCCAGCGTCGACGCGCTCCTGACGAACTCGACGTGCGAGCGCTCGTGGAAGAGCTCGAGCGTGGGCTCGTCGGCCCTCTCGGGCTCGACCGTCGCCTCGCCAAGCCCCAGGCGGGACAGCTCCGCCCAGAACGCCTCGACCCGCGCGGAGCTGAACGGGTGCGGCCGGGGGAAGGAGTACTTCAGGAGCTCGTCACCCCTGACGACGCAGACCCTGCACATCGCCCTCACATCTTCGTGGCCAGCGACGAGACGGCCGTCCTCAGCGAGTCAGCTCCCGCCCTCACCAGCTCGGCGGTCCTCACTATCCCCATCCCCCTGAGCAGCTCCTCCGAGAGCAGCCGGTCGGGACCTGCTGTGAGCTCCCCCGTCACATCGGAGTAGTCGGGCTCCTTCTTGAGACCGTAGCAGTGAAGCGAGTGAAGGTCGAGGAGGGTCCTCACCACCTCATACCCGAGGAACGAGTAGCACTCTATCGTCTCGAGCGACTGGAGAAGCTCGTCGGCCTTGCCGCGGACGACCGCCATCGCGTCCTCAGACCTGTATTTGCCGAAGCGGAGGGACATCGGTAGGTCCATGGCCGTGGTCCGCAGCACGTCGTAGAGGACCCCCAGGGTCTCCAATCTGTTCTCGCACGACGCCCTGGACGCGAGCCTGAACCCCGACGCCTCGGTCCACTCGCGGAAGCTCACCGTCTTCCTCTTCGAGAGGCCTTTCATCTGCGAGAAGATGTGGCTCGGCGACGGGACCTGCATTCCGGAGAAGACCTCGGAGACGCCGAGGTCGTTCGCCGCTGCCGTGAGCCAAAAGTCAGCCTCGGGCGTGTTGCGGGCGACCAGCTCGTCCACCCGCCCCAGGGCCTTTAGCGCCGAGGCGAGGTGGGACTCCGCGGCCTTTGTGCAGTTCTCCTTGAACCTCCGCTTGCAGCTCGCCACGGCCCCCGCGAGGAGGAGGGAGCCGTCCCGGAGGACGGTCGCCTTGGCAAGGGCGGTCGCGAGCTCGGTCTCGGGCGTGCGCACGTCCCTCTCCGACCTGAAGACTATCTCGGCGTAAAAGTCGCCGGCGCGGGCGTACTTGGTGGGCGTCGGGTCCTTGCTCACGACCAGGAGGTCGTACTCGCAGTTCTTCCTGCTCATCCGCGCCGCGTGGCACCCTATGATCGCTACCTCGCTGGACGGGTACGTCTTGAGGACGCTCAGTATCGTCTGGGTGTTGGGGTCGGGCGTCGCCCCCTCCGGACGCTCTTGGGACCGCGGTCGCCCGGCCATGCCACTCAGTCCGTGATCAGCGCCTTCATGCACTGCTGCTGCGCCGCCGCGGCGAACGCCCTCTCGGAGTCGGCGAGCGGGAACCTGTGGGTGACCAGGTCGGTCACCGTGACAGCGCCGTCCGCCAGCAGCCTGGCGGCGGCCTGCGTCTCCCTCTCGCTGGAGGCGTAGCTTGTGACCACCGAGGCGCCCCCGAGAAAGAGGCGGGCCAGGTCGATGGTCGCGGTCGCGCCCCTCTTGGGCGCTCCGAAGAGGAGGACCGTCCCGCCCCTCGAGGCGAGCCTGGTGGCCTCCTCGAAGGCGACCGGGCTCGCTGTGGCGACCACGACGAGCTCGGGGCCGTAGGGCATGGCGCCGCGGAGGGCCGCGTCCCTCTCGTCCTTGCTCGAGGCGTCGAAGACCAGGTCGCAGCCCAGCTTCCTCGAGAACGCGTTCCTGTACTCGCTCACGTCGGCCACGGCGACCTTCTCCAGGCCGTGGTGCCTCAGGAGCTTGAAGATCATCAGGCCGACCGGGCCCGCGCCGTAGATCAGCGCGGTCTTCGCGGACTCTGCCCTGGCGTTGGCCAGGCCCATGATGCAGCACGAGAGGGGCTCGATGAAGCTCGCCTCCTCGTATCCGAGGCTCTCGGGCAGCTCCAGGACCGCACCCCTCTCGACGTTGTACCGCGGCACGACGAACCGCTCGGCCAGCCCGCACGGGACGAGGTTGTGCCTGGCGAACTCCGCGCAGTAGGTCGGCTTCCCCCTCCTGCAAAGCGAGCATTCCATGCAGGGGACGTGGTGGTGGGCGAAGACCCTCATCCCCCTCGATACGCCCTCCACCCCGCGCCCGACCTCCTCCACCTCGCCCACCGACTCGTGCCCCAGTATCTTGGAGGTGATCCCCACGCCCTGGACCTTCTCGAGGTCGGTCCCGCAGACCCCGCAGCACCTCAGCTTGACGAGGACCTCCCCCGCCGCGGGGGATGGGTCGGGGACGTCCTCGACACGGACGCCTCCCGCCTGGCCTACAAGCGCGGCTCGCATTCTATCTTCGGGTGGCTCTCCTGGGGGCGGCTATAAGCGCGCGCCCGGACTGGTCGGCTCACTTTGGGAGGCCGGACACGTCCTCGCAGTCGAGGAGCGCGCCGCAGTTGGGGCACCTGTACTTGCACGCCTGGATCTCGACCATCCTGGTCCCGCAGTAGCACACCTCTCCCTTCGCTGAGGCGAGGTCCCCTGACATGTCCTGCTGACGGTGCCGCTCCGCTAAAAGGGATTCCTTCGTCGGCGGGTCCGGGCCGCAGCGCGGAAGCACACCTCCCGGACGGTCGCACCCTCGAACCGCGCTCGGCGGGACGGCGGTGGCCGGGCGCGAGCCCATGGCGGCCCGTGCTCGGCCTGTCGGTGATCACGGATACCCGATGGGGCAGGACTGGACGACCTGCTGCCCAAAGGCCTGGAGGTAGCTGTTTGCCGCGTATACCGGCACCCCGATTCCGGACGAGGCTGCCGCGCCCACAACGTCGTCTGGGTCAAGCGGCGCGTTCGCAGACTCGTTCTCGTTCTGCTCTATGGTGAGCCACGAGCACGTCCCCTGCGGTCCGAATGTCTGCAGGTGGCGGTTGGCCGCGTAGATGGGTAGGTGGGTGCCGGTCAAGGCCGCTGCGTTGACCGTCGCCGCCTCGGCGTCGTGGCCCCCGACGTAGGCCGCGCCTGGGATGGTTGTCTTCGCCGTCGTCGCTCCCTGCCCGGTCGCGGGCAGAGCGAGGCCGGCTGCAACAAAGGAGAACAAGAATAGCCCCCCGATCGCAGCCATGCCCAACGTCAATCCCTTCCTATGAGCTGCCAATTCCTTCACATGACTGGAACAGAGCGGTCCGCGGTATTAAGTGGGGTAGACGATTGCCGGCCCTGAGAATCGCCCTGCTCGCCGGCTACGCGGGCCAGCGGCCGCCCCGTCTCACCGCGCCGTCTCAGGACGCCGCGTACGTCCGGTCGGCCGGGGTCCCCTGACCGCGGGGAAGCGTTTTTAGAGGCAGCCCGTCGCTCAAGGGCACCTTGGCCTCTTCCCAGGACTCTGACGAGGGGATGCCGCGCCTTGTGAGGAGGAACCCGAGCAAGCCGGTCACGAAGCTCTGCGTGAACTGCCTCTCGCCGCTCACCAAGGGGAGCGAGCTGGGAGGGTGGCTCGTCCCGCAGGACTACTACTGCGAAAAGTGCGGGTACAAGGGGTACGTCTACCTCGAGGACAGGCGCGGCGAGGACGAGGCGGCCCGCCGCGTGCGAGACGCGTAGCACTTGTCCTCGCCGCCCGCCGCCCAGGGGGGCGTCACGCCGAGGTCCAGCTGGATGTACTTCCTCGTGGCGGTCCTCGTATTCACCTTCGCCATGATGGTGGTCTCCTTCCCGGTCGGGTTCTACACGGTCTTCGGGACGCACCTCTCGAGCAAATACTCCGCCTCCACGGACATCGCGGGGGTCGAGCTCGACCTGGTCTTCGGGACGCTCGGGGTGCCGATCCCCGGGAGCCTGGGCGCCTACTTCGTAGGGCTCACCGCGATCTACCTGGCATTCTTCGTCCTCGCCGCGCGCCAGGGGACGGGCTTCTTCGGGTCGCTCCGGCGCGCGCTCCCCGACGACTATCGCGCGCTCTTCGGGAACCCTCTCGCGGCGATGATGGTGCTCCTCGGGGCCACGAGCTTCCTCACGTTCGTGGTAGACACCTTCCAGACGAACGCCGGGATCTCCACGGGCAACATCACCGGCGACCCGTTCGAGCTCTTCCTGGACTTTACGCTGGCGCCCGTCCTCGAGGAGACGACCTTCAGGGTCATAATGATAGGGGTCCCCGTCCTCGTCATCTCGCTCTTCATCCTCAGGGGCGCCCCGCGAGGGATGGTCCTTCGCGCGCTCTGGAGGCCCTCGTCAGTCTGGGACACAGACGAGGAGGAGGGGGATGCGGTCCGCAGCTTCAGCGACGCGACCCCCTCGATCTTCCCGGACCGGGAGTACGACTCGCTGAAGGTGAGGGCGCTCAAACCGGTCGTCTACACCTTCCTCGGGATCTCGTCGCTCTTGTTCGGCTACGCGCACTACGCGTCGGGGTCGGGCTGGGGCCCGGGGAAGATCAGCGAGGCGGCCCTCGCGGGCCTCTTCCTGGGATACCTGTACATCAAGTACGGGTTCTCGGCGAACATACTCCTGCACTGGTCCGTCAACTACGTGGGCAGCGTCTTCTCCTTCCTGGGCCAGGGGGTCTACGGCGTCCCGTGGACCTCCGCTACCGGGAGCTACCTGGACATAATCCCGACCGTGGAGATAATCTTCCTGCTGGGTGTCCCCTCGACCTACGTGGTCGCCCTGGCGATAGCGAAGCGGTCTGCCCGCCGCTCCCGCCCAGGCTTGGACTCGCCGACCGCCTGAGCCCCCTGATCCCGTGAATGCGATGTCCGCCCGGCCCCGCACTGACTTGGAATCCGCATGATGCAACCGTGACCAGTATCATGTGAAAGGTAGGCTCTTAGGTCTGGATTCGAGCGAGGCGCATTAGGTCGAGCGGAAAGCGGCGGGGCACACGGGCGCCGGGAGCGTATCACGGGTTGCGCAGCCGGGTCCCCGGTCCTGGTCCGTTTAGGGGTCCCAGCGCTAGATCCCTAGCGCGGACCTTAGCCCCTTGTACCGGTTGCGGATGGTCACCTCTGTGACCCCCGCAGCCTCGGCGACGTCCCTCTGCGTCTTGTCCTCTCCCTCGAGGGTGCACGAGACGTAGAGGGCCGCGGCGGCCAGGCCCATCGGGTCCTTGCCCGCCGATATCCTCGCCTCCTCCGCCTTTTTCAGTATCTCCAGCGCGCGCCTCTTGGTCCTCTCGGAGAGGCTAGCCCTGGAGGCTATCCTCGAGACGCACTTTGTCGGGTCGACGACGGGCATCTTGATGTCCATCTCCTTGAGGAGCAGCCTGTAGCACCTCGCGATGTCCTTCTTCTTCACGTTGGAGACCACCGCGAGGTCCTTCAGGGTCCTCGGCGTCTCCCTGTCCCTGCACGCGGCATAGAGCGAGGCGGCGATTATCGCCGAGATCGACCTCCCCCTCACCAGCCCGCGCTCCAGGGCCTTCCTGTAGACGTAGGCCGCCTTCTCGACGACCGCGTCTGAGACCGAGAGCTTGTCTGAGAGCCTGTCAAGCTCGCTGAACGCCTGCCTGAGGTTCCGGTCCATCGGCTCGTGCACCTGGCTCCTGCTGTCCCAGGTCCTGAGCCTCTCGACGGTGGCCTTCATCGAGGCGGACAGGGACTTGCCCGAGGCGTCCTTGTTCAGCCCGCCGATCACCGTGGCGAGGCCCATGTCGTGCATGGCGATGGAGGTGGGTATCCCTCCCCTCGAGCGGTCGTCCTTCTCCTCCTTTGAGAAGGCGCGCCATTCGGGCCCCGTCTCCTCGATCTTCTCCTTCACGACGAACCCACAGCTGCTGCAGACGAGCTCGCCGCCCGCGTTGTCGACCACCATCGGGCCCTTGCCGCACCTCGGGCACTTGTCGAGCGCCCGTTGCAACTTCATCAGCCTAGAGAAATCTCTTTCAGATGACAAACGATACACCGGAGGGGCTTTGGCCAATGTTGCAAATATTTTGCAAGCATTTAAGGTTTGTGCAAAAGTAAGCCCCTGGAAGGTTCAACTCTGTGCACGGGCGCCCTCCTCCGTACACGATTCCTCGTGCATCAAGTTTTTATATGAATCGGGGGACTTCGGCCCAAGGTCAGAGCAGTGGCCTCAGACTTCGCGACCTTCGAGAACGCCCTCCAGTTCATCGGGGCCTTCGTCGCGTTCTCCATCGCGCTGGTCGCGTACAAGGGCGTGAGGGAGACGGCGAGCTCTTCCATGCTGAGGCTCGCCGCGGCCTTCGTCTTCCTGGGCTCGGGGTTCGTCCTCGAGGGGCTCGAGGGTGTCGGCGCGTTCGCCAGCGTCCCCGTCCTGGAGGTCTCCCTGGCGACCATCCTCATCGCGGCCATGTTCTTGCAGACCGTGGGGTACTTCTTCCTCGCCTTCTCGCACGTCCTGGACGTCGTGCTCTCGCGAAGGCTAGGGCCGCTCCTGGTCCTGATCCCGATCTTCGCCGTCAGCCAGACGAGCGTCGAGACCGTCCTGAGGAGCCTCTCGTTCTACTTCATTCTCTACGGGGTCCTCGAGACCGCGCTCTCGTACAGCAAGACGAAGAACCCCAACACGCTCTTCATCGCCACGGGCCTGGGGCTCCTTGCCGCGGGGTGGTGGGTCTCGCTCGCCGCCCCAGACATGGCATTGTTAACATTGTTGCAGCTTTTGATGAGGGAAGTTGGACTGATTGCGCTATTCATCCCCGTCCTCAGGTTCTCCTTCAGGAAGCAGGGAGTGGTCTTGAATGCCCCAGTATAGGACCCAAGGGAAGATAATCGCGGACATCCTGGCCACCGCTAGGGACCTCAACCAGGACGGCCAGGGCGTGGGGATAACCACGCTCCTGAGGCGCGGCAACGTCTCCTACAGCAGGATGACCAAGCTGATCGTCGAGCTGGTGGGCGCAGGCCTCCTCCTCGAGGAGACCCTCGAGAGGAACGCAAAGTACAGGATAAGCGACAAGGGCATAAGGTTCCTCCAGACCTACGTCCAGTTCGAGGACTTTGCCCAGTCGTACGGCCTCCGGCTCTAGGCGCGCCTGACTGCTACCTTTTTTACTCTCGCCGGGGTGCGTGCGCGTCAGGGGCACATGATAGGGTTCCTTGGGGCTGGACGCGTAGGCGCCCAGGCTGCGCTCGAGGTCGCCTCGGCGGGGGTCGACGACGTCACGCTGGTGGACATCGTCCCGGGCCTCGCAGAGGGGGAGGCGATGGACATCTCCCAGAAGATCGCCGAGACGGGGGTCGACGTCGACGTGAAGGGCTCCACCGACTTCTCCGCCCTCAAGGGCGCCAGCGTGGTGGTGATCACGGCCGGGATGGCGCGCAAGCCGGGGATGACGAGGATGGACCTCCTCGAGAGGAACGCGGGGATAGTCGCCGCCGTGGCCAAGGAGGTCGCAAAGCACGCCCCATCATCGATAGCGCTCACGGTGACCAACCCCATGGACGTCATGAACTACGTCGTACTGAAGAGGACGGGCTTCCCCAAAGGGAGGGTCGTCGGGATGGGGGGGCTCTTGGACCTCTCGCGCTTCAAGTCGACCGTCTCGGCGATGCTCGATGTCTCGCACTCCTCGCTGAGCTCGCTGGTGATCGGCGAGCACGGCGAGAGCATGCTCCCGCTCGCTAGGTACACCACGGTCGGAGGGGTCCCCCTGACCAAGCTCATGGACGAGACGCAGGTCGAGCTCGCGATGGAGACCACCAGGAGGGTCGCGATAGACGTCATCTCGAAGAAGGGGGCCACGGTCTACGCCCCCGCGAACGGGGTCTTCAGGATGGTCAGGGCGATCGCCCTCGACAAGAGGGAGGTGGTTCCCGCGTCCGCCTACCTGGAGGGGGAGTACGGGGTCGAGGGCGTCTGCATCGGCGTCCCGCTCGTGCTCGGCGCCGACGGGGTCGAGAAGATCCTCTCCCTGGACCTCAACGAGAAGGAGAGCGCCCAGTTCAAGAAGGGGGCCGAGACCATCAGGCAGGGGATCTCCGCGATCCAGTCGGTCTTCTAGGCGCGAGCCCATGCCTTGAGCAGATTGTCGAAATCTTCTTTCGCAGACACTGAATCCCCTCAATACTTTTATGGTCGGAGTGTTGGCGGTGGACGGCATTGCTCATAATCGCATTGGTGAAAGGCGTCCCTGCGAGGACGGCCAAGGTCGTCCGGGTCGACAACATCGTCCAGAGGGACGCGATGGAGATGGTGGTCAATCCCAACGACGAGACGGCAGTACAGGCCGCAGACTACCTAAAGCGGCGGGTAGGCGGGAAGATTGTCACCCTCAGCATGGGCCCCGACGCCAGGCTAAAGCCGATACTCACGCCGCTCTACGGGGCGGAGGCCACCGGGGTGGACGAGGAGATCATCCTCAGCGACCCGAAGCTGGCCGGCTCTGACACGGTAGCCACCTCGTACGCAGTGGGGCACGCGGTCTTCAAGATATACGAGAAGCACGTCGCCCCGTTCGACGAGCTCATCGAGCTCATCTCGGGGACCGCCTCTATCCAGCAGATAGAGGCCAAGGCGAGGGAGCTATACGACCAGAACATGCTCCCCAACAAGGTCTACAACGAGGAGCCGGGGACCAGGACGTCGATCATCGGGCACCTCGTCGAGGGCAACCTCTCGCGCGAGGAGGCGGCCGTGCGCCTGCGCAACGAGAGGGCCAACGTCACAAAGTTCGTCATAGTCGCCGGGATCCGGACGACCGACGGCGAGACCGGGAGCGTGGGGCCCCAGGTCGCAGAGGTGGTCTCCCAGAAGATGGGGATCGAGCTCCCGCACGCGACCTACGTCGAGGAGCTCGACGTCGACCCAGACTCGCTCAGGATCCATGCAGGGAGGCGGATCGGCAGGATGATCCAGCGCCTGGAGATCGAGGCGCCCTGCCTGATGACCTTCGCCCCCGAGTACGTGCCAAAGAAGATCCAGTCCGTGGACTTCAACCGGGTGATAGAGAACTACTACAAGGGCAAGGTCAAGGAGCCCATGAAGTGGACCGCGGACATCCTCGCGGCAGACCCCGCCCGGCTCGGGTTCGCCGGCTCCGCGGTGATCGTCGGCCCCGCGATACTCATGGGCGCCCCGTCCGGGCAGAAGACCCTGGACAAGAGCCTGGTCTTCACCAGGGCTGCCGATAAGATGACCATCGAAGGCAAGGACTACGGCCCTTTCAAGGCGGGCGACGTGGCCGACGCCCTCCCGCAGGCGACCAAGGACGAGCTCGTAGCCAAGGGGGCGCTCACGCCCTTCAGCATGAAGATGCTCGGAGAGGAGCTGCTGGCATGAGCACGGCTGCTCCGGCCACGACCTCTGCCAAGGTCAACCTCGCCGAGTACAGGGACGTCTGGGTCTTCCTCCAGAGGAGCGACGGCCGCCTCTCGAACGACTCGCTAGAGCTCCTGGCAGCAGGGAGGAAGGTCGCCGACCAGGTGGGCCAGAAGCTCGTGGGCTTGCTCCTCGGGAGCAACCTCCGCGGCCTACCCGAGGAGGCGATAGACTACGGGGCAGACGTCGTCTTGGCCGTCGACGACCCGGCGCTGAGGACCTTCCACACCATGAGGATCATCGACACGCTAGAGTCGATGATCCTGAAGCGCAAGCCCTACGCGATCATCTTCCTCGCCACGGAGTTCGGTAGGGAGCTGGCCGCGCGGCTCGCGTACAGGGTCAACTCGGGGCTCGCGACCGACAACGTGGACTTTGAGGTGCAGGACTACTTCAACCCCAAGTTCAACGAGATGTTCCCCAAGACGATGACCCAGGTCAGGCCGGACTTTGGGAGCAGGGTCGCGAAGATATGGACCCCCAGGCACAGGCCGCAGGTCGCGACCCTAAAGCCGGGCTCCTTCCCGCCCCTCCAGAGGGACCCCTCCAGGAGGGCCAGGAGCAAGATAGAGAAGCTCCCCCTCCCCCGTCCGGGCAAGTCCTACGCTCTCACGGTGAAGGAGCTGGTAGACCTTCCAAAGTCGAACGTAGACCTGGAGCACGCTAGCGTGGTGATCGGGCTCGGGCTGGGGATCCTGCGGGGGGCGGACGGCTCGCCCAGGAACCCGATCGAGGCGTACAAGCTCGCCACCGAGCTGAAGGAGCTCATCGAGCGCAAGTGGGGCCTCAAGACCGAGATCGGCGCGTCCAGGGGGCTTGTCATGGCCAACGTGAGGGCTCTCGAGGGGATAATCAACAGGGACCACGAGCTCGGCCAGACGGGCACGCTCATCAGCCCAGACCTCTACATCGCGCTCGGCGTCAGCGGCTCCGCCCCGCACAGGGCGGGGATCAGGGCGAAGAAGATACTCGCCGTCAACCCCGACGCGAACGCGCCTATACTCCTGGCGGCCACGTACTCGGTGGTCGGGGACCTCTACGAGTTCGTGCCCAAGCTGATCGACACCCTAGAGGCGCTCCCGGACAAGGACTGAGCGGCGCAGCCCCCCGCGAGGGGAGGCTACGAGTTCAGCCTGTCTAGGCGGAACGCCGAGTGGATCGCCCTGACCGTGTCTTTGGCGTCCTTCTCGGCCACTATCAGCGAGAGGTTCTGGTTCGAGGACCCCGACGCTATCATCTTGATGTTGATCCCCTTCGCGGAGATCGCCCCGAAGGCGGTGGCGGCCACCCCCTTTGTCGACCTCATCGCGCCCCCCACCACGGCCACCGCGCTGACGTCCCCCTCCGTCAGGATGTGCCTGTAGCCTCCATCGCCCAGGAGGGCCAGCTCGAGCGCGTTGGCCCCCTTCTCCATGGCCGACCGCGCCACCACCAGGCTGATGTTCGACTCAGACACGCTCTGCGAGATCATCAGGACGTTTATCCCGCTCCTGCCCATCACGTCGAAGATCCTGGCCGCGCTCCCGGGCTTGCCGACCATGCTCGCCCCCCTCACGGTGATGACGGCCACCTCCTTGACCAGGGCCACCCCCTTGACCACGCTCTTCGAGTAGAGCTTGGGGTTCCTCTTGACGACCGTGCCCGGGTCGTCGGGCTTGAAGGTGTTCCTGAACCTCACGGGGATGCCCTTCTCCGCCACCGGCTCGAGCGTCCTGGGGTGGAGGGCCTTGGCGCCGAAGACCGCCATCTCGCCGGCCTCCTCGTACGATATCTCCCTGAGGACCCTCGCGCTTGGGACCAGCCTCGGGTCCGCGGTCATCAGCCCGTCGACGTCGCTCCAGATCCAGACCTCGTCCGCGTCGACGGCCGATGCGATCAGCGTCCCGGTGAAGTCTGAGCCGCCCCTGCCCAGCGTCGTGGTGTCCCCGCTCTGGGTCGCCCCTATGTAGCCGGTGACCACCGGGGTCTTCCCCTCGGCGAGGAGGGGCGAGAGCTTCTCGCTCACCTGGAACTTGGTCACCTCGAGGAGGGGGGTCGCGTCCCCGAACCTGTCGTCCGTCATTATCCCCGCCTCCCCTCCCGTCAAGAATACTGCGTCCACCCCCTTCTCGATGAGCGCCCCCATCACGATCGGGTTGGAGAGCCTCTCGCCGCAGGACAGGATGGCGTCCCTGGACCTTGGGGTCAGCTCGCCCAGGACCGTGCTCCCCCTGGCGAGCTTCTCGAGCTGGCTCAGGGTGAGGTTGAGCATCCCCTGGACCTTCCTCCTCACCTCCTTGTCGCCGACCGCGGCCGCGAGGGCCGCCAGGTGGGTCTCCCTGACCGAGGCCAGCCGCTCCTCGACCGGCTTCTCCATCCCCTTGGAGGCGTCGGCGCAGAGCGCCAGCAGCTCGTCCGTCACGTCCCCCATCGCGGAGCAGACCACGACCACCTGGTGGCCCCTCCCGCTCCCCTTCACGCGCTCTGCCACGTTCTTGATCCGCTCGGCGGAGGCCACGGAGGTGCCCCCGAACTTCATGACTATCCTCATCGGGCCGGCCCCCCGACTGCCCCCGCCGCCCTCCAAGCAGGGCGGGACCCGGGCTGGCCGTCGATCTTCGCGCGGACCTCGAGGAGGTCCCTCAGCAGCGAGGACGCAGTCTCGGGCCCGCCGGCGCCCTTGCCTATTATCACCTTGGGGCCCGAGTACTCGCAGTCGAACTCCACGGCGTTGTTCGCGCCGCTTATGCATAGCGGGTGCTCGCGCTCCACAATGGTAGGGGCGACCACCAGCCCCGACTCGGCAGACGCGGAGGCTATGAGCCTCACCGCCTTGCCCTCCCTCCTCGCCTTCGTCACCTCCTTGGAGGAGATCCCGCGGATCCCCCTTATCTTCACGTCCTTGATCCCGGCCTTGCTCAGCTTGAGGTGGTTCGCGGTGATGACGAGCTTCACCGCGGTGTCGAACCCGTCGACGTCCAGGGACGGGTCGGCCTCGGCGTATCCCTCCTTCTGCGCGCCCGCCAGAGCCGCCTCGAAGGCCACCCCCTCGCCCTCCATCCGGGTGAGGATGTAGTTGCAGGTGCCGTTGAGTATCCCCCTTATCCCGATGAGCCTGTCCCCCGTGGAGCAGGTCTTCCCAAAGTCGAGGACGGGCGTCCCTCCCCCAACGGCGCCGCTGAACCTGAGCTGGACGCCGTTGTGCCTAGCCAGCTCGTGTAGCGCGTAGTACGCCAGGGCGAGCGGACCTTTGTTGCAGGTCACCACGTGCTTCCTGCTCTCGAAGGCCGCCTTCATGTGCGAGAAGCCCGGCTCTCCCGTCTTGAAGTCGGTGGGGGTGGCCTCGATGAGGACCTCGGCCTCGATGTCGCGTATCACCGCGGCGGAGGGGGCGTCGTGCACCCTCGGGGAGACCCTCCCGGTCTCCTTCTTCGCCTTTAGCGCCTTTCTCAGGTCGATCCCGTGCTCGTCGATGAGCCACCCTGACCTGTCCATTATCCCCACCACCTGCGGGACGAGAGAGCGAGCTCCTGCCCTTCCGCCATCAGCAGCCTCGCGAAGCTCTGCCCGACCACCCCGAAGCCGGCCAGGACCAGTCTCAAGGAGGGGTGCCCGGTCTCGGTTCGGCTTTAGGATTTTCGGTGCGCCCCTGGATGTCGCCCCCGGCCTCGAGGCGATGGAGGACGCCGGCTCCCTCGTCTGCCTAAGGGAGGGTCGACCACCCTGTTCGACAGTGACGGAAAGGGGCGGGTCCAGACCCCCCGCCGGGGTCGGGCGAAGGCGCCCGGCCGGGAGGCGGTCGCTTCCCTCTTGGGCTGGAACCCGTGCGAGGAGACGGGCGGGCACCAAAGAACGGTTAATAGCCCATCGGGCCGTCCGCGACCCGTCATGAGCGCCCCCAAGGAGCGTGCCACCTTCCTGAAGCAGGACGACCTCCCGACCTCCTGGTACAACATCCAGGCAGACCTCCCTGA